>NZ_JBVKCA010000004.1:0-628836 GCF_055656965.1 Streptomyces sp. NPDC111656 | reverse complement strand
ACTCTCAAACGCGACCGCCACACGGCCCTCGCTGAGGCCGCTTGACACACAGAGGCACTCATCAGCGTCTCCAACGGCGCCTCTCGGGCCCGGTGGCACCACCCCCCAGGTCATGCGTTCGACAGGGGGGAACAGCCATGCCGGGCCCGAAGGCCAGCGGTCCTCTTGCAGGACCGCAAAAAAGATAACGGGGGTCGCCCCCGCCGCCCCTACCCATCCCATCCCTGCCTGGGGGCTCCGCCCCCAGACCCCCGGGTGAGTTCCTTGGCTGCGGGCCGGTGGGGGCTGGGCGCGCAGTTCCCCGCGCCCCTAAAAGCCTGCGCTCGTCCGGCGTCAGTGATTCGCGTGTTCCGCGTGCGGGGGGACGTGGGTCGCGACCAGGCGGCCCGGCGTGGGGGCGGGGACCTCGGCGCGGCGGCGGTCCACGGTGTACGCCGTCGCGGCGACCGCGAGGCCGAGGACGGCGAGCAGAGCCCCCGCCAGCGCGGGCGACGTCGTACCGAAGCCCGCGGCGAGCGCGATGCCGCCGATCCACGCACCGCCTGCGTTCGCGAGGTTGAACGCGGCCTGGTTGGCGGAGGACGCCAGGGACGGCGCGGCGGAGGCCTTCTCCATGACCATCAGTTGGAGGGGCGAGCCGGTGATGAAGGCGGCGGCGCCGAGAAGGGTGACCGCGACGGCCGCACTCCACTGGGCGCTCATGAGGACGGGGAAGAGGGCGAGGACCGTGACCAGCGAGGCGAGCCCGCCGAAGAGGGTGCCGCGCAGGGAGTGGTCCGCGAGGCGGCCGCCCACGAGGTTGCCGACCGTCGCTCCGACGCCGAACAGCGCGAGCAGCAGCGTGACGCTGGAGTCGGCGTACCCGGCGGAGTCCGTGAGCATCGGCGTGATGTAGCTGTACGCGGAGAAGAGGGCGCCGAAGCCCGCGACCGTCGTACCGAGGGCCAGCCAGACGGGGAGCGAACGCAGGGCGGCCAGTTCGCCGCGCAGGCCGCCCGTGGGGCCGTGCGTGTGGTCGCGCGGGATGAGGAACGCGAGCGAGGCTATCGCCGCCAGACCGATCGCGCTCACACCGAGGAAGGTGGCCCGCCAGCCGAAGTGCTGGCCGATGAAGGTGGCGACGGGGACGCCCGCGATGTTCGCGACGGTCAGGCCGAGGAACATCAGCGAGACGGAGCGCGCCTTGCGCTCGGGGGCGACGAGGTTGGTGGCGACGACGGCACCGACGCCGAAGAAGGCGCCGTGCGGCAGACCGCTGACGAAGCGGGCGGCGAGCAGCCAGTGGTAGTCGGGGGCGAAGGCGGAGAGCGCGTTGCCGGCAACGAAGAGCCCCATCAGGGCGATGAGGACCTTGCGGCGGGACATCCGGGCGGTGGCCGCGGCGAGCAGCGGGGCGCCGATCACCACGCCGAGGGCGTAGGCCGAGACGAGGTGTCCGGCGCTGGGGATGGATATGTGGAGGTCGTCCGCGACGTCGGGCAGCAGGCCCATCATCACGAACTCGGTGGTACCGATGCCGAAGGCGCCCACGGCTAGGGCGAGCAGGGCCAGAGGCATGAGGGGCCTTTCAGGGGAGCGGAGTGCAAAGAGGAGAACAGGACGGGCGGGGACGAGCCCGGGTTCGTGGGCGTGCGCCCCAGTGGCCTGGGGCGCATGAGCGCACGGACACGCCCGTGCACACCGGTGTGCACGGGCTCCGTAAGTTCACCTGTGGAACAAAGTCTGGCAGGCCCAGTATTCCAGGAGGTTAAGACCCGGTTGCCGTGAGCTTGACCCGGGCGGCGATCGGGAGGTGGTCGCTGCCGGTCCTGGGCAGGGTCCAGGAGGTCACCGGCTCGACGCCCTTGACCATGATCTGGTCGATCCGGGCCATCGGGAACGACGCGGGCCAGCTGAACCCGAAGCCGCTGCCCGCCGCGCCCTGGGTGGAGCGCATCTGCGAGGTGACGGCGTTCAGCGCGCGGTCGTTCATGGTGCCGTTGAGGTCGCCGAGCAGGACGACCTGCTGCAGCGACTCGTCGGCGATCGCCTCACCGAGCGCGTCGGCGCTCCGGTCGCGCTGGCGAGCGGTGAACCCGGCCTGCAGCTTCACCCGGACCGAGGGCAGATGGGCGACGTACACCGCGACCTGGCCGTTCGGGGTCGTCACCGTGGCGCGCATCGCGCGCGTCCAGCCGAGCTTGATGTCGACGGGCGCGGTGCCGGTCATCGGGTACTTGCTCCACAGCCCGACGGTGCCCTCCACGGAGTGGTACCTGTACGTCGGGGCGAGTGCCTTCTCGTACGTGGGGACGGCCGTGGCCTTCAGCTCCTCCAGGGCCACCACGTCGGCGCCGGACGCGGCCACGTCGCGGGCGGTACCGGAAGGGTCCGGGTTCTCCGCGTTGACGTTGTGCGTGGCGACGGTCAGGTCGCCACCGGCACCGGTCCGGTCGGTGAGCAGTCCGCCGAACAGGTTCAGCCAGACGATCGCGGGCAGCACGACGGCGATCAGGGCGCCCGCGGACTTCCGTACGAGGCCGAGGACCAGCAGGACGGGGATGAGGATGCCGAGCCACGGCAGGAACGTCTCGGTGAGACTGCCGAGGTTGCCGATCCTGTTGGGGATCTGCGCGTGCAGCAGCATCACCAGGGCGAGGATCAGGGCGAGCGCGGCCAGGACCAGTCCGCGGCGCCAGATGCCGCGGTCACCGCGCCAGGAGCCCAGCGAGCGCCGGAGCTTGTCCAGCAGGCGCCGAAGCCGGGGACCTCGACGCTCGGGTCCCGAGCCGCCGCTGCCCGTCTCCGTCACGTACGCCTGCGCCATACCTTCGCCTCACAACCTGCCGTGCACACCGTCAGCCCCTCGGCTACGACCCTAGGGGATGATCGGCGTCGATCTCGCCGTCCGGGGACGGCCGTACGGGCACGAGGACGAACAACTCGGCGTTCGGAGTTCCGAATACGGGGCGGAGCGCGGCCTCTGTGACGAAACGCGCACATTCGGCGCATCGGCCGAGAGGATGAATGCGAGGATGAATGAGAGGAACGAGAGGACGAACTAGGGGCGGTCGGGACGCAGTCCCGCGAGTACCGTGTCGACGATCTGTTCGGCCAGGTCCTCGGGGAGTTCGGCATCCGGGCGCATGACGGCTCGTACCAGCATGGGGCCGACGAAAAGGTCGTTGATGACCTCGATGTCCACGTCGTCGCGGAGCTCGCCGTCCCGCTGTCCGCGGCGCAGGACCTCGAAGGTGGTCAGGCGCCGCGGTTCGATGACGATCGCCTGGTAGGCGGCCCAGATCTTGGGGCTGGACTTGATCTGGGCGTAGACGTTGTGCAGGAGCGCCGAGGAGCGGCTGGCCAGGCCCCGCTGGCGCAGCGGCTCCAGAAGGGCTATCAGGTCGTCGCGCATCGAGGTGCCCGGGAGTTCGGTGTCCGGGGGTTCGGTGGCGCGCATGACGTCGACGAAGAGTTCCTCCTTGCCGCTCCAGCGGCGGTAGATGGTCGCCTTGCCGACGCCCGCGGTCCTGGCCAGGCGTTCGATGGAGATCTCCGCGAGGGGGACGCCGTCCTCCAGGAGTCTTATCGCGCCCTCGATGATGGAGCGCTCCACGGCCTCGCTGCGGGGCCGCCCCCGGGGGGACCCCTCTTGCCTGGCTGGGCTGTCCGCGAGGCTCACGTGTCGCTCCTTTCCTCGGTGGTGCTGGCGCAATTCTCCCTGCTGCGCCCTGTCAGTGCTCGGCGGCCACCAACTCCGTCTCCTCCTTGCCCTGTTGCGGGGTCGAACTGCGGCCCGGCAGGAACAGGGCCACGATCACGGCGCCGACCAGCGCGATGCCCGCACCGCACAGGGCGGTGACGTGCATGGCGTGCAGGAAGGCGTCGTTGGCCGGGGTGATGAGGGCGTCGCCCCGGGGGCCGAGCTTGGCGGCGACGCCGAGGGTGGCCTCGATGGACTCGCCCGCGGTGTGCCGCAGGCCGGCCGGGAGGAGGGTGAGCTTGTCCTCGATACCGTTGCGGTAGGCCGAGGACAGGACCGAGCCGAGGACCGCGATGCCGAGGGCGCCGCCGACCTGGCGGAAGACGTTGCTCAGGGCGGAGGCGGAGCCGGCCTTCTCGCGCGGCAGGGCCTGCATGATGACGACGCTGGTCGGGGTCATGATGTGCGCCATGCCGGTGCCCATGAGGAAGAAGATGACCTCGAGGAGCCAGATCGGCGTGTCCGCGTCCAGGGTCGCGAAGGCGCCGAGCATCGCGCCGAGCAGCAGCAGGCCCGCCGTGCACGTGGCCCGGTTGCCGAAGCGGTCGACGACGAGGCGGGCGCGCGGTGCGAAGAAGAGCTGGGCCGCGGCGAGCGGCAGCAGCAGCACGCCGGTCTTCAGCGGCGAGTAGCCCCGCACGCTCTGGGTGTAGAAGACGGAGAAGAAGGTCACGCCCATCATCGCGAAGAACACGAGCGCGATGGCGGTGATGGCGGCCGAGAAGACCTTGTTCTTGAAGTAGGAGATGTCGATGGACGGATGGTCGCTGCGCTTCTCGTAGACGACGAAGCAGACGATGACGGCGATTCCGGCGCCGATGGTCGCGAGGACCTTCGCGTCGGTGAAGGAGGCGAGCTGGCCGCCCTTGATGATGCCGTAGACGAGCAGGACGAGCCCTATGACCGACAGGACCACGCCGACGAGGTCGATGCGGCCGGGGCTCGGGTCGCGGGAGTCCGGGACCAGCCAGAACATCAGGCCGAGCGCGAGCAGCACGATCGGCACGTTGATCAGGAAGACCGAGCCCCACCAGAAGTGGGCGAGGAGCACGCCGCCGGTGATCGGGCCGATGGCGATCGCGATGCCGACACCGCCGGCCCAGATGCCGATGGCCTTGGGCTGCTCCTCACGCTCGAAGACGTTCATGAGGACGGCGAGGGTGGCGGGCATCACGAAGGCGGCGCCGAAGCCCATCAGCGCGCGGAAGACGATGAGCTGGACGGGCGAGCCGGCCTCCGCGGCCAGCGCGGAGCCGGTGCCGAAGACGGCGAGCCCGGCGAGCAGGACCTTCTTGCGGCCGAGCCGGTCGCCGAGGAGGCCCGCGGTGAACAGCAGCCCCGCGAAGACGAGCGTGTAGGCGTTGATGGCCCACTCCAGCTCGCTCTGGGTGGCGCCGAGTCCGGTGGGCGCCGGCGTCGAGATCGTCTTGATCGCGACGTTGAGGATGGAGTTGTCCAGCACCACTATCAACAGGCTGAGCATGAGCACGCCGAGAATGGCCCAGCGGCGCCGATGGACCGCTTCGGGCACGCGCCGTTCGACGTGGGCTGCGGGAGTTGTCATGGGCCGGAGCCTATCGATTTCCGATACGGGACCGTCTCGTATCGTAAATCCTTTACAGAGACCTTACGAAGAGATGGGTCTACGGTCCACCTGAGCCGCATGTCGCGGGTCCACCCGAGACGTACATCGCTCGCCCCGGTCTGGCCCCCGGTGGCACGAGGTGCCACCATGTAGGGGGTCCGGGGACGCCGTCAGGGCGCCTCGAGATGACAGAAGGAGCCGTTGCGATGACGCAGCTTTCGGCTGCCCCGAAGCAGCCCGCGGAGGGTGCGCGGGCGACCACCGACAGCAGCAAGGCGCTGTACGGAGGCAAGAGCACCCGCCGCATCACGGTCCGCGACATCACCACAGCCAAGGAGCGCGGCGAGAAGTGGCCGATGCTCACCGCCTACGACGCGATGACCGCGTCCGTCTTCGACGAGGCCGGCATCCCGGTCATGCTCGTCGGCGACTCGGCGGGCAACTGCCACCTGGGGTACGAGACGACCGTCCCCGTCACCCTCGACGAGATGACGATGCTGTCCGCCGCGGTCGTGCGCGGCACCAGCCGCGCCCTGATCGTCGGCGACCTGCCCTTCGGGTCGTACCAGGAGGGCCCCGTCCAGGCCCTGCGCTCCGCCACCCGTCTGGTCAAGGAGGCCGGGGTCGGCGCGGTGAAGCTGGAGGGCGGCGAGCGCTCGCACCGCCAGATCGAGCTGCTCGTGGAGTCCGGCATCCCCGTGATGGCGCACATCGGCCTGACCCCGCAGTCCGTGAACTCCATGGGCTACCGCGTCCAGGGCCGCGGCGAGGAGGCGGCCCAGCAGTTGCTGCGCGACGCCAAGGCGGTCCAGGACGCGGGCGCGTTCGCGGTCGTCCTGGAGCTGGTCCCGGCGGAGCTCGCCGCCGAGGTCACGCGCACCCTGCACATTCCGACCGTCGGCATCGGCGCGGGTCCGGAGACCGACGCGCAGGTCCTGGTGTGGACCGACATGCTCGGCCTCACCGGCGGCAAGGTGCCGAAGTTCGTGAAGAAGTACGCCGATCTGCGCGAGGTCATGGGCAACGCGGTGCGCGCGTTCGCGGACGACGTCGTCAGCGGAACGTTCCCTCTTGAGGAGCACTCGGTCCACTGAGCGCCTGGACCTGAGGCTCATAAAACACCTGAGGCCTACTGAGCCACTGCGGCACCAAGACAGCCCGCCGATTTCCCCCGTCGGCGGGCTGTTGCCGTGCGCGAAGCGCACACACCACGCTGATACGCGCGAACGTCTGTCGGCGATATATCGGCGAGCGTACGGCGCTGTAGGCGAGCTGTAGGTGGTTTGTCGGTGGGCGCTGGCACCTTGATGGGCATGACGCGAATCGACAAGAACCCCGACAGCGGCGCCCGCAGCGCCGTCTCCGTGCGGGGGCTGGTCAAGCACTACGGCGAGACCAAGGCTCTGGACGGCGTGGACCTGGACGTCCGCGAGGGAACCGTCCTCGGGGTGCTCGGTCCCAACGGTGCCGGCAAGACCACCCTCGTCCGTATCCTGTCCACCCTCATCACCCCCGACGCCGGCCGGGCCACCGTCGCCGGCTACGACGTGCTCACGCAGCCCCGCCAGCTGCGCCGCGTGATAGGCCTGACCGGTCAGTACGCCTCGGTCGACGAGAAGCTCCCCGGCTGGGAGAACCTGTACATGATCGGGCGCCTGCTCGACCTGCCCCGCAAGGACGCCCGCCGGCGCGCCGACGAACTCCTGGAGCGCTTCTCGCTCACCGAGGCGGCCAAGCGCCCGGCGTCGACGTACTCAGGCGGTATGCGCCGCCGTCTCGACCTCGCCGCCTCCATGATCGGCCACCCGTCCGTCCTCTATCTGGACGAGCCGACCACCGGGCTCGACCCGCGCACCCGCAACGAGGTGTGGAAGGAGGTCAAGCGGATGGTCGCGGACGGCGCCACCGTGCTGCTCACCACCCAGTACATGGAGGAGGCCGAGCAGCTGGCCTCCGAGCTGACGGTCATCGACCGCGGCAAGGTCATCGCCAGCGGCCGGATCGACGAGCTGAAGGCCCGGGTCGGCGGCCGCACGCTGCGCATCCGCCCGGTGGACCCGCTGGAGCTGCGCCCGCTGGCCTCGCTCTTCGACGAGCTGGGGCTCACCGGTCTCGCCGCCTCGGTCGTGGACACCGAGACCGGCACCGTGCTGGTCCCGATCCTCAGCGACGAACAGCTCACCGCCGTGGTCGGCGCGGTCACCGCGCGCGGCATCACGATCGGCTCCATCTCCACCGAACTGCCCAGTCTGGACGAGGTGTTCCTGTCCCTCACCGGCCACAAGGCCAGTGCCCCGCAGGACGAGACCCCCGCCCGTGTCTACGAGGAGGTCTCCGCATGAGTACCGCCGTTGTCGAAGCCCCCCTCGCCGCGCAGGGCGACCCCCGTATCTCGCCCCGCGCGCACGCGCGCCACATCGGTGCGCTCGTCCGCCGCAACCTGCTGTGGATCCGCCAGGACCCGGAGTCGATGTTCGACGCCGTCCTGATGCCGGTCATCTTCACCCTGCTGTTCGTGTACGTCTTCGGCGGCTCCATCGGGCAGGCGCTGGGCGGCGGACAGGACGCGTACGTCCAGTACGTGGTGCCCGGTCTGATGGCCATGACGGCGATGAACATCGCCACAGCCGTCGGCACCGGCTTCAACGAGGACTTCCAGAAGGGAGTGATGGACCGCTTCCGCACCCTGCCGATCGGCCAGGGCTCGGTGCTCTTCGCCAAGATCGTGGTGGAGCTGATGCGGATGTTCGTCGCGACGACGATCCTCGTGATCGTCGGCGTGCTGGTCGGCTTCGACATCACGAACTGGCCGGGTCTGTTCGCCTCCGTGGGGCTCTCCATCCTCTTCGGCTCGTCCCTGATGTGGATCTTCCTGGTCCTCGGGGTGACGATGAAGAACGCGCAGTCCGTGCAGGCGATGGGCTTCCTGGTGCTGATGCCCCTGCAGTTCGGCTCGTCCATCTACTCGCCGACCGGAACCATGCCCGGCTGGCTGCAGGCCTTCACCGACTACAACCCGCTGTCCGCGCTCGCGGACACCACACGCGGCCTGATGGTGGGCGGACCGGTCACGCACAACCTGATGGTGACCCTCGCCTGGACGGCAGGACTCACCTTGGTCATGGCGCCGATCGCGATCCACAAGTTCCGCACCAAGAGCTGACGTTGGCGCACGGGACCACGCAAACCCCGGTCCGCGTCACCCCCGGTCCGCGTCACACGAGGGCGGCGGCCTCCTCCAGGGAGAGCCCGCCGCCCTCGGCGTACGCGGCCTCGTACGTCGCGTCGTCCAGCACGGCGCGTACGTCGGCCTCCGCCTGTGCGCGCACCTGGTCCTCCATCGGGCCCACGAAGTGGCCGGGCGGCAGCATATGGTCGGCGGCCCCGAGCAGCACGGCCGCGTCGCGGACGCGGCGGCCGCCGTCCAGGCCGGTGAGGGCGATGGCGGCGGTGGTCAGATGCGCGGAGGGCATGTGCGGGGCGATGATCTGTGACAACGGGTCTCCCGCCCGCGCCAGCGCCTGCCGCACCTTCTCCAGGGCGGACTCGTACAGCCCCTCGAGCGCGTCCAGCCAGGCCTCGACGCCCACCACGAAGCCGTCGAAGACCACGAAGGTGACCGCTTCGAAGTTCTCGCGCAGTACCCGCATGTGTTCGCGTGCCTCGGCGACCCGGCCGCTGCGGGCCAGCCACATCGCCAGGAACAGCCGGGAGGCGGGCATGGCCTCGTTGTAGGCGCCGTCGCCGCGCTCCAGGACCTCCAGCAGCAACCGCTCGCCGCGTTCGGTGTCGCCTGACTCGATGAGCACACCGCCGAGCCGGGTGCTCAGGACGGCCGTCTGGGCGTGCGCGCCGAGCCCTTCGGCGTGGGTCATGGCCTCCGTGTAGTCCGCGGCGGCGAGCGTGAACTCGCCCTGGCGCTCGTGGGCCTCACCGCGTGCGGAGAGCGCCTCGGCTGCGCCCCAGGCGTCCCCGAGCCGGGTGAAGAGTTCCAGTGCCTCGTCGGCGTCCCGGGTCGCGTCGCCCGCCCAGGTGGCCCGGTTGGCGAGGATGTTGGCACGCATCTGGAGGGCGACGGCGAGTTCCCACTCGTAGCCGAGTTCGCGGCAGGTCTGGACGGTCGCGTCGATGACGGAGCGCATCCGCTCGATGGCGCCGGTCAGGATCACGGCGTAGAACCAGAGGTTGCCGGGGCTGCGGCAGGTCTGCGGCTGGCCCGGGCGGTAGGTCTCGCTGATGACGTGCAGTTTCCGCTTGGCTTGCGGGGAGTCCCAGGTCGCCATGTCCATGTCCATACAGGAGAGATCGACGAGGTGGACACCCCGGCGGGCCTCTTCGAGGACCTCGGGGCGCATCGGCGGCGGGGTGTCGGTGCAGCCCTCCAGCAGCGGGGCGGCCGGCCGCACGGGCTCGGCGAAGGGGTCCGGGCCGAGGGCCATGACCTCGCGGGACCAGTGGCGGGCCATCTGCCGCAGATCGCGCATCTGCCAGTACCAGGCCAGGGAGAGGACCAGGCAGAGCGCCTCCTGCTCGTCGCGGGCGGCGACGGCGTGCTGGAGGGCGGCGCGGATGTTCTCCGACTCGGTCTCCAGCCGTGCGATGGCGGCGCGCTGGCCCGGGCCGCGCAGCCGGGGGTCGGTGGTGCGGGCCACTTCGCGGTAGTGCGTGAGGTGGGCGCGCTCGGCGGCGGGGCGCTGCCCCGACTCGTCGAGCCGCTCGCCCGCGTACTCGCCGACGGTCTCCAGGAGCCGGTAGCGCATCTCGCCGTCCCCCCAGGGGGCGGCCACGACGAGGGACTTGTCGACGAGCGAGCCGAGCGCTTCCAGGGCGGCCGGTCCGCAGACGGCCTCGGCGGCGGCGAGGTCGCAGCCGCCCGCGAAGACGGACAGCCGCCGCAGCACGTCCCGTTCGTGCTCGTCGAGGAGGTCCCAGGACCAGTCGACGACGGCGCGCAGGGTCTGCTGGCGTGGCAGGACGGTACGGCTGCCGGAGGTCAGCAGGCGGAACCGGTCGTCGAGCCGGTCGGCGATCTGCCGCGGGGTGAGCATCCGCAGCCGGGCGGCGGCGAGTTCGATGGCGAGGGGCAGTCCGTCGAGGCGGCGGCAGATCTCGGCGGTGGCCGCGGGGTCGTCCTCGACCCGGAATCCCGGGCGGGCGGCGGCCCCCCGGTCGGCCAGCAGCCGCAGCGCGAACGGCTCCGGCAGCGGCTCCACGGGGCGCAGCAACTCCCCCGGTACGCCGAGGGGTTCGCGACTGGTGGCCAGCACCGTCAGACCCGGGCACCGCTCGAGCAGCTCCTCGACGAGACGCGCGGCGGCGTCCACGACGTGCTCGCAGTTGTCGAGGACGATCAGCATGCGGCGCTTGGCGCAGTGCTCGGCGAGCCGATGGAGGTCGTCGTGCCGGTCGGCGGCGGCCCGCATCTCCTCGGCACCGGCGCCGCGCAGCACGGTCTCGCGGGCTCCGACGGCGGTGAGCACGGCCTCGGGCACGGCGGTCGGGTCGTCGACCGGCGCGAGCTCGGCCAGCCACACCCCGTCCGGCGCGCTGTCCGCCACGCTCTCCGCCGCCTCCTGGGACAGCCGCGTCTTGCCGGCCCCACCGGGCCCGAGCAGCGTCACGAGCCGGGCCGCCGCCAGATCCTCCCGGATCGTTTCGATGTCCGCCGCCCGCCCGACGAAGGAGGTGAGCCGGGCGCGGAGGTTGCCGGGGGGCGGGGATGCAGGGCGGCCACGCCCGGCCGGTGCGGTCCGGCTCTCGGTCCGGCTCTCGGTCCGGTCCGCGGAGCGGGGTCGCGGGCGCTGGGCGTGCGCCCTGCCGCCGTCGTCGGCCGGGCGGAGCAACTCCTCGTGCAGGGCGCGCAGTTCGGGGCCGGGGTCGGAGCCGAGTCGGTCGGCCAGCAGCCCCCGTACGGACTCGTAGGCGGCGAGGGCCTCGGCGGGCCGGCCGGCGTCGCGCAGGGCGCGCAGCCGCAGGACGTGCAGGGGCTCGTCCAGGGGGTGGAGGTCGCACAGGGCGGTGAGCTCGGGCAGGGACTGTTCGGCGTGGCCGAGGGCGAGGGCCGCCGCGAACCGGGCGCGCCGTACGTCGAGACGGCGGGTCTCCCAGCGGGCCGACTCGGCGGCCCGGTCCGGGAGGTCCGCGAGGGCCGGCCCGCGCCACAGGGCGAGGGCGTCGTCGAGGGCCTCGGCCGCCTTCGTGGGGTCGCCGTCGGCGAGCGCGCGTACGCCCTCCCCCGCGAGCCGCTCGAAACGGTGCAGGTCGACGTCGTCGGCGCCCGCGGCCAGCAGGTATCCGCCGTCCCCGGAGTCCACCGCCTGCGGCCCGAGCGCCCTGCGCAGCCGTCCCACCAGGGCCTGGAGCGCGCCCGGTGCGTCGGCGGGCGGATCGCCGTCCCACACCTCGTCCACCAGAACGGCCGCGGGCACGGTCCGTCCGGGCCGCAGCGCGAGCACGGTCAGGAGGGCGCGCAGCCGCGCCCCACCGAGCACGACGGGCGTGCCGTCGGGGCGGAGTGCCTGGGTGGTGCCGAGGATGCGGTAGCGCACGGGGTCCATTGTCTCCGGTGGCATGGGGGGCCATTGTCTCCGGTGGCCTGACTGTCTCAGGCCCCCACCCTCTCCGGAACCAATGCCCGATCGCGAGACGTTTTCCCCGCGAGCCCGGTACGGTCGGGCAGGCCAAGCACCATGCGTACCAGTCCGAGGAGCCCCATGACCACCGCCGCTTCCCGTCGCAGCAGCGACCGGAGGATCAGCCCCGTCTTCGTCGGGATCGTGGCCGTGATGGCGGTGACCGGGTGGGCGACATGGACCGGGTTCGCCGAGCAGCCCGGTGTGGCCGTGTTCCTCTTCGTGACGGCCGCCTGGATCGTATCCCTGTGCCTGCACGAGTACGCGCACGCGCGCACCGCCCTGCACAGCGGCGACATCTCGATCGGCGCGAAGGGCTATCTGACGCTCAACCCACTGAAGTACACGCATGCGCTGCTGAGCATCGTGCTGCCGGTGATCTTCGTGATCATGGGCGGGATCGGTCTGCCGGGCGGGGCGGTCTTCATCGAGCGGAACAGGATCCAGGGCCGCTGGAAGCACAGTCTGATCTCGGCGGCGGGTCCGCTGACGAACGTGCTGTTCGCCGTCGTGTGCACGGCGCCGTTCTGGCTGCACGCCCTGGACGGCGTGCCGCGGGACTTCCAGTTCGCGCTGGCGTTCCTCGCGCTGCTCCAGGTCACGGCCGCGCTGCTGAACTTCCTGCCGGTCCCGGGCCTGGACGGCTACGGCGTGATCGAGCCCTGGCTGTCGTACAACGTCAAGCGCCAGGTGGAGCCGTTCGCCCCGTTCGGTCTGCTGTTCGTGTTCGCGGTGCTGTGGATCCCGTCGGTGAACACGGCTTTCTTCGACGTGATCCACTCGATCCTGGACAGCCTGGGGATCAACGAGATCCAGACGTACTGCGGTCAGGAGTTCTACCGCTTCTGGCAGGGCACCAACGAGTTCTGCTCGGTCAGCTGACGGACCTGTCGCGCCGCGCGTAGTACCAGGTCATGTTGGACGACAGTCCTGCCAGCAACACCCACACGATCCCCAGCCAACTGCCCTGGACGAAGGAGACGACGGCCGCGGCGACGGAGAGGACGCAGACGGCGAGGGCGTAGAGGGCGAGTCGCCGGGTTGGGTCGGGTGGGGGCGAGAGGGGCATGGGGGTCGGCTCCTGTCGGGACGGGTTCGGACGAGGTCGTACGAGATCTACGAGGTCGTACGGCGTCCAGTGTCCCTCATGTCCCCCATGCCCGTACGCCCGCTATACGTCCGTCACCCGGAGGCCGGCGTGGGCCTTGTAGCGGCGGTTCACGGAGATCAGGTTCGCGACCAGTGCCTCGACCTGGTGGGCGTTGCGCAGCCGGCCGGAGAAGACACCGCGCATGCCGGGGATGCGGCCGGCCAGCGCCTGCACGATCTCGATGTCCGCGCGCTCCTCGCCGAGGACCATCACGTCGGTGTCGATCTCGTCGACCTCCGGGTCCTGGAGAAGGACGGCCGACAGGTGGTGGAAGGCGGCCGCGACCCGGGAGTCCGGCAGCAGGGCGGCGGCCTGCTCGGCGGCGCTGCCCTCCTCCGGCTTCAGGGCGTAGGCGCCCTTCTTGTCGAAGCCGAGCGGGTTGACACAGTCGACGACGAGCTTGCCCGCCAGCTCCTCGCGCAGCGATTCCAGAGTCTTGCCGTGCCCCTCCCACGGTACGGCGACGATCACGATGTCGCTGCGCCGCGCGCACTCGGCGTTGTCGGCGCCCTCGACACCGTGGCCCAGCTCCTCGGCGGCGCTCTGCGCGCGTTCCGCGGCACGCGAGCCGATGATCACCTTCTGGCCGACCCTGGCGAGCCGGTAGGCCAGGCCCTTGCCCTGGGGGCCGGTGCCGCCGAGCACGCCGACGACGAGCCCGGACACGTCGGGAAGGTCCCAGGGGTCCTTCGCGGGGGCCTTCTGTGCACTGTCAGTAGAGGTCATGGGCCGACTTTACGTGGCGCGGTTCCCGCCTCGGGGGCTTCGGTCGCTCAGGTGAGAGCCGTCACGGGGATTCGGCGGAAGGTGATCGTCTCGTACGGCCCGAAGTCGCCCGTCTCGTAGAGGAGCCCCACGGTCGCCCCGTCGACGCGGACGAGGTCGGAGTAGGCGGCGGGCAGTCCGTCGACCGTGTGCGCGGGCCGCCAGGTGGTGCCGCCGTCGGCGGAGGCCCGGACGGTCATGAGGGCGCGGGCGGCGGGGTCGGCGGGCCCCGAGTACAGCAGCAGGTCGGGGTCGCGGAGCTGGAGCAGGCTGCCCTGGACGACGGGGGTGACCAGGCCCGCCTGCGGCCGGAAGGGTTTGACCAGGGTCCTGCCGCCGTCCGTGGAGTGGGCGTCCGCGCGGTTGCCGGGGGACGGGGCGGGCGGGCGGGAACTACCCGTGTCGTTACGGGTGTTGAAGTAGACGCGCCCGTCGGGGAGTTCGGCGGCGGTCGTCTCATTGGCGTTGACGTATCTGTCGGTGTTCTCATCGACGTACCCGAGGGACCAGGTCTCGCCGCGGTCGTCGCTGAGCAGGCAGTGGCCGCTGTTGTACTTCGCCTCGGTGCCGGTGTCCGTACCGGTGGGCGGCAGGGTGTGGTTGCCGGGGACGACGACCCTGCCGGTGCCGAGCTGGACGGCGTGCCCGGGCGTGGTCGCGTACCACCGCCACTCCGCCTTCTTCACCTGCCCGGTGATCTCCTTCGGGGCGGACCAGGTGACGCCGTCGTCGTCGCTGTGCTGCACCCAGACGCGGCGCCCGTCGGCGGGCTTCACCCTGCCGCGCAGGATGGCGTCCTCGGTCGCGCCGGCGGCGGCGCGGACGTGCACGAGCAGGATCCGGCCGGTGTCGAGGACCACGGGGGCGGGGTTGCCCGCGAGGTCGCTCCCGTTCCGGGCGACGGCCTGGAGCGGGCCCCAGGTGCGGCCGCCGTCCGTCGACCGCTTCAGGACGATGTCGATGTGGCCGTGGTCGGCGGCGGAGCCGACCCGGCCCTCGCAGAAGGCGAGCAGGGTGGGTGTACGGGTGGTGACGACAGCGGGGATGCGGAAGCTCGCGTAGCCTTCGCGGCCCGCGTGGAAGGGGATGCTGGTGACCGCGGTTGTTGCCGTGGTGGTTCCGGTTGTTTCCGTCATGCGCCGGGATCTGCCCCACTTGGGCGAATTCATGGTGAACTCCGCCTGATCAGTTGTCGATTGCGGCAGGATGCGTGCGCATGGATGCCGTACGGGTCGCGTTGCTGCGCGAAGTCCTCGCCGGGACCGAGTGGTTGGGTGCCACGCGGCGGTTCGCGGAGGGCCTGCGGGGGTCCGTGGTGTCGTACGGGGGCGGGCTGCTCCTCGTGGGCACGGCGGAGTACGAGCCGTGGCACCTGGCCGCACATCTGGTGGACGAGGCGGCCTGGTCGGGGACGCCGGAGCTGTCGCCGACGCTGGTGCGGCACGGGGCGCGGGCCTCGGACCCGGCCCATCTCGCCGTGGGCCTCGGCCGTATCGAGGCGGCGCGGCGGGGCGAGACGCTGCTCGTGGTGTCGCCCGCCGAACCCGGGGCGCCGCTCCTGGAGCGGGTCCACGACGCGCGGCGGGCCGGGGCGACCGTGCTCGCGCTCGACGCCGGTGACCGGGAGCTGGGGGCGATGGCGCACGAGTCGCTGACCGTGCCGCCGGATCAGGAACTCGACCTCGACACCGTGCAGCACCTCGTCAGCGCGGCGGCCGGGGAGAACTCCCTGCCCTCACCGCGGGGGCGGCGCCGGTTCCGCGACCGGCTCTCCCGCCTCGCGGACCAGCTGACGGCTCCGCCCGCGGCGCGGTGGTAGACCGCGGCGGGCGGTGAGCTGACGGGAAGGACGAGGGCGGCCGACGAGCCCGACGGGCGGCGGCAGGACACGGCGGGCGGGGGGCGCCAGCAGGACACAGTGTGCGGCTGGGCGGCTGAAAAGCAGTTGCCGCCGTGGTGGGCGGCCGCTCAGCATGAGCCGTCGTGACCGACGACGCCCCCGTGTCCCCCGCCGCGCTGCCCGCGCACGCCGAACCCGCCGGTGCCGGTGTCGATGCCGGTGCCGGTGCGCGACTGCGGTCGCTGTTGCCCGATCTCGCGCCCTGGCGGGCGTCGGCCGACTTCCGGCGGCTGTGGCTGGCCGGGCTGATCACCAACTTCGGCAGCTTCCTGACCTTCGTCGCGCTGCCGGTGCAGATGAAGGTGCTGACCGGGTCTGCGGTGGCCGTGGGGGCGATCGGGGCCGTGGAACTCGTACCGCTGATCGTGTTCGGGCTGTACGGCGGGGCACTCGCCGACGCCCTCGACAAACGGAAGCTGATCCTCTACACGGAGGCCGGGCAGGGGCTGCTGTGCGGCGGACTGCTCGTCAACGCGCTGATGCCGCGTCCGGCGGTGTGGCCGCTGTACGTGGTCGCCGCGCTGTCCTCCGCGCTCGGGTCGGTGCAGCGGCCCGCGCTCGACTCGCTCGTCCCCCGGATCGTGGCGCACGAGCACCTGCCCGCCGCGGCCTCCCTCAACTCCCTGCGCTGGTCGGTCGGCGGCGTCGCGGGGCCGGCGCTCGCGGGCGTCGTGGTGGCGTACGCCGGGCTCGGCTGGGCGTACGCCGTGGACCTGGGGACCTTCGTGGTGTCGGTCGTACTGATCGTCGGACTCGCCGCGTCACCGGCCGCGCACGAGGCCGCCAAGCCGTCGCTCGCCTCCATCGCCCAGGGCGCGCGGTACGCGTGGAACCGCAAGGAACTCCTCGGCACGTACGTGATCGACCTGGCCGCGATGTTCTTCGCGATGCCGCTCGCGGTGCTGCCGTTCCTCGCCGACGAGCTCCACGCCGCGTGGTCGCTCGGGCTGATGTATGCCGCGCTGCCCGCCGGGGCGATGCTGGTGACGCTGACCAGCGGGTGGACCTCGCGGGTGCACCGGCACGGGCGGATGGTGGCGTTCGCGGCGGCGTGCTGGGGGCTTGCGATGGTGGGGGCGGGTGCGGTGCACAACGTGTGGCTGGTGCTGCTCCTCCTGGTCCTCGGCGGCTGTTGCGACATGGTGAGCGGGATCTTCCGGGGCGCGATGTGGAACCAGACGATTCCGGACGAGCTACGGGGGCGACTCGCCGGGATCGAGCTGCTCTCGTACTCCGTCGGGCCCCAGCTGGGGCAGGTACGGGCGGGCGGGATGGCGGCCTGGACGGGGGTACGGGCGTCGATCTGGGCCGGGGGTGCGATCTGCGTGGGAGCGGTGGGGGTGTTGGCGTGCTGCCTGCCGCAGCTGATGAGGTACGACGTACGGACGAATGACCACGCGGTACGGATGCGCTCCGCTCGGGGTGAGGCGATGCTCTCCCACCCGCACCACCCGTGACGGTCGCTCGGGTGGTGCGGGTCGCCCACGGGGGCCGGCAACCGTCGGCGCCCGCGCGCCACCACACGGCTCAGCGCCCTCACGCCGCCCCGGCATCCCGGTGGCTGAGCACCTGGCGCCTCGGTGCCCAGCGGCTCGGTGGCCGGTGTCGCGGGTCTTGTCAGTCGTCTTCTGGGGCCGGGCCCGTTGCGTCGTGCCACTTGGGGTCCGTTTCCCACTCGAGGTTGCGCTCCTGGGCGGTCTCCATCGCGTGTTCGGCCTCCTCACGGCTGGTGTACGGGCCGAAGCGGTCCTTCGCGGGGCACTCGGGACCCTCTTCCACCTTCTGGTGGACGAGGCAGTAGTACCACTCGCCCGGCTTCCCTACGGTCCGCTTCTTGAAGAGGGCCATGACCTGCTCCTTTCGCCACGGACATAGTGCCCCCATGCCCGCTGGTTAGACTCCCTGGCATGTCTGGCCAGTCGCTGCTCGTACCAGGAGAGCTCTCTCCCACCCGTCCCGTTCCGGGAAACATCAGGCGCCCCGAGTACGTGGGCAAGCCCGCCCCCACGCCGTACACCGGTCCGGAGGTACAGACCCCCGAGACCATCGAGGCGATGCGGATCGCCGGGCGGATCGCCGCGCAGGCGATGGCCGAGGCGGCGAAGCTCATCGCGCCGGGCGTGACGACGGACGAGCTGGACCGGGTCGCGCACGCGTACATGTGCGACCACGGCGCCTATCCGTCCACCCTCGGTTACCGCGGTTTCCCCAAGTCCCTGTGCACCTCGGTCAACGAGGTCATCTGCCACGGCATCCCCGACTCCACGGTGCTGCGGGACGGCGACATCATCAACCTCGACGTGACGGCGTACATCGGTGGCGTCCACGGCGACAACAACGCGACGTACCTGGTCGGGGACGTGGACGACGAGTCGAGGCTGCTCGTCGAGCGGACCCGTGAATCCCTCGACCGCGCGATCAAGGCGGTCAAGCCGGGCCGCCAGATCAACGTCATCGGGCGCGTGATCGAGTCGTACGCCAAGCGGTTCGGATACGGGGTCGTGCGGGACTTCACGGGGCACGGGATCAACTCCTCGTTCCACTCAGGACTGATCATCCCGCACTACGACAGTCCACACGCGACGACCGTCATCCAGCCCGGGATGACCTTCACGATCGAGCCGATGCTCACGCTCGGTACGCACGACTACGACATGTGGGACGACGGGTGGACCGTCGTGACGAAGGACCGCAGGCGGACGGCGCAGTTCGAGCACACGCTGGTCGTCACGGAGAGCGGTACGGAGATCCTCACGCTGCCGTAGCCGCGTGCGCACAGCTCGTACCCGTGGTTCATCGCCCGCCCTGGTCACAGGGCGGGCATTTTTGTCGCCCGGCGGGGTACGTTTTTACCGACAGGATGTCGGGAACCTATCGAGAACCCATTGACTTAGGTAAGCCTAACCATACAAGATTCTGACTGGTTCTCGTCCTCTTCGGCACCGGAGGTCCCATGAATACGGCGTTCTCGACGCTGATCCGCACCGCGTCGCACGAGCAGCACATGGAGGCCGAGACCTCGACGTTCATGAGCGACCTGCTCGGCGGCAGGCTCGGTGTCGAGGCGTACGCGCGCTACACCGAGCAGTTGTGGTTCGTGTACGAGGCGCTGGAGGCGGGCGCCGAGCGGTTGGCGTCCGATCCGGTGGCCGGGCCGTTCGTCCGGCCGGAGTTGCTGCGTCGCGGTGCGCTGGAGCGTGACCTCACGCATCTGCGGGGTGCGCACTGGCGGGCGACGCTCAGCGCGCTGCCCGCCACCGAGGCGTACGCGGCGCGGGTCGCGGAGTGTGCGCGTGAGTGGCCCGGCGGGTACGTCGCCCACCACTACACCCGCTACCTCGGCGACCTCTCCGGCGGTCAGATCATCCGGGGCAAGGCGGAACAGACCTGGGGCTTCGCTCGGAAGGGTGACGGCGTCCGCTTCTATGTCTTCGAGGACATCGGGAATCCGGCCGCGTTCAAGCGGGGGTATCGCGAGTTGCTGGACGGGGTGCGGGCGGACGAGTTGGAGCGGCAGCGGATCGTTGCCGAGTGCAGGCAGGCGTTCGCCCTCAACACGGCGGTCTTCCACGCCCTGGGCGAGGAGTTCCCCCTCACCGCCTGACCCGACCCCCGGACGACTTCACCCATCCGTACTTGGGGGCTCCGCCCCCAAACCCCCGATCGGCCTGAACGGCCTCGTCCTCAAACGCCGGACGGGCTGAAAACGAGGGCGAGCCGAGGCTTTCAGGGGCGCGGGGAACTGCGCGACCAGCCCCCACCCGGCCGCAGCCAAAGGACTTCGGGCGAGCCGGGGACGCGGGGCGAAGCCCCCGCCTCAGGGGCGCGGGGAACTGCGCGGCCCGCCCCCACCGGCCCGCAGCCGACCAAATCCGGGAGGGCGGGGGACGCGGGGGCGAAGCCCCCCTTAGGGGCGCGGGGAACTGCGCGACCAGCCCCCACCGGGCCGCAGCCGACAACCGCACCGGGGGGACGTTCAGGCTCGGAGCAGGCGTACGCGGCCCCCCACCTCCACCCACCCACCCGGCTGCGGCGCAGTAAGGATCTGGGAGCCGGTGCCCTGGACGATGTTCAGGGCCCGGCCCAGCCGGTCGGTGAGCAGCAGCGCCGCCGCCCCCGTCGCCTCGTCCTCCACGATGCCGTCGTCCCGTCCGGGAAATCCTCGGGCCCGCACGCGCCCGGCCGACTCGTCCTCCCAGGCCCAGGCGTACACCCACTCCCCCGGCTCCGGCACGGCCAGCGCGTCGACCTCGTCGGCGGACCCGCACTGCCGCAACGTACGCCCCGGCGCCCACTCCGCCCGCGCCTCGATCCAGCTGAACTCCCCGTCCAGCCGCACCCCCACCACCCCGGCGGGCGTGACCAGTTCGGGTACGTCGAGCAGCCACCCCACCCCGACACAGGGATGCCCGGCGAACGGCAACCGCAGGGTCGGGGTGTAGATGTCGACGACCCCGCGCTCGGGGTCGTCGACGAACACGGTCTCGCTGAAACCGAGCTTCGCGGCGAACGCCTGCCGCTCCCCCGGATCCGGCATCACCGAACCCTCGCGCACCACACCGAGCTCGTTGCCGTGTTCACCACCGGGCCCGCAGAAGACGCGCAGTACGTCGAAATCAGTCACCCGCGCATTCAAACATCACCCGTGCCCACTCGTTTACGCCGTGCGCCGCCTGCGCACCGCGACCACCACACCCGCGCCCGCCGCGACCGTCACCGCGGCCGCCGCACCGAGCGCGCCGAGCGGTACCTCCGAGCCGGTGGAGGCGAGTGCCCCGCTCACACCGCCCGTGGTGGATCCGGTCGCCCCCGTGCCGCCCGTGGTGCCCGAGGAGGAGGAAGAGGACGGGTCCGAACCGTTGTTGTCCGATGCGCCGTCATCGCCCGGCAGTTGGGCGTCCTCGCTCACCGCCAGCGACAGATTCACCGGGTCCAGCCCGGTGCCGGCCGGGTAGAAGCCGCCGAACGCCTCCGCCCCCGCCTTGGTCAGGGTGGCGGTGACATCGTAGAAGGCGATCACGTCGTCCCGCACGGTCAGCTCGGTGGAGTCGGCCTTGAGGTCGGCGAGGACCACGTCCTCGGACTTCTCGCCGAGGCTGTCGACGTCGGCGGTCAGTTCGCCGGAGCCGCCGTCGAGCTCCGCCTTGAGGTCGCTGAGGGTGAGGTCGAGGCCGTAACTGCCGTTGTCCTCATGGCCCTTGAAGTTCACCGCGCCCGCGAAGGAGGCGGAGAGGGTGTCGGCGTCGGTGTCATAGGTGCCGGAGGCGTCCGGGAAGGTGAAGGCGCCGTTGCCGGTGGCCTGGGTCGCGCCGCCGGACGCGTCGGTCCCAACGGGGCGGGTAAGTCCACGCTGCTGGGAGCCCTGGCCGCCGATCTGCGCGCCGCCGAGGGAGTGGTACGGATCCACGGTCGCCCCGCCCCTCAGTGGTCCGTGCCCGAACTCGCCCTGCGCCGGGCCGTGCTCCCCCAGTCGGCCACGCTCTCCTTCCCGTTCACGGTCGAGGAGGTCGTACGGATGGGCCGGGCGCCCTGGGCGGGCACGAGCCGGGAGGACGACGACGTGGCCGTCGCCGAAGCCATGGCGGCCACGGAGGTCACCGGGTTCGCGCCGCGTCCCTTCTCCGCGCTCAGCGGGGGTGAGCGGGCGCGGGTCGCGTTCGCCCGGGTGCTCGCCCAGCGCGCTCCTCTGCTGCTGCTCGACGAGCCGACCGCCGCCCTCGACCTCAGGCACCAGGAGTTGGTGCTGCGGGTGTGCCGGGCAAGGGCGCACGCCGGTGACGCGGTGGTCGTGGTGTTGCACGATCTGGGGCTCGCGGCCGCGTACGCGCACCGGGTGGCGATTCTGTGCGCCGGTCGTGTCGCCGCCGAGGGACCGCCGGCCGAGGTTTTCACGGGCGAGTTGCTGACTGAGGTCTATCGCCAGCCCGTTGAAGTGTTTCCGCACCCCCGGACGGGTGCCGTCCTGGTGACTCCCGAACGGGGCGCCGCGACCACCGAACGAGACGCTTGACCATCACTTGACCTTCCCATGGGGTCCAGTTTGAGCCACCGTGATCAGGCCGTGTCTGTGTGTCAACTGTGAGAGCTGAATCACCGTAGGGGTGGGTAGGAGTGAGGTAAGCCTCAGGTAAGTTAGGCCAGCCTCACCATGCCAGCGGGGACCTTCCGCCTGGTTTGTCCGTCGTTCTCTTGGAGCCTGAATGCGAGCCGTCCGACTCTCAGTTGTCACCGCCGCCGCGACCGCGGCCGCTCTGGCCGCCGTCACGGGCTGCACCGAGAAGAGCGACGCCGGGTCCGGTGACGCGATCCAGGTGACCGCCGCCGACTCCAAGTGCGAGACCTCCTCGAAGTCCGTCCCGGCCGGCCAGGTCACCCTGAACATCGAGAACAAGGGCTCGAAGGCCACCGAGGTCGAGATCCTCTTCCCGGACGACCGGATCGTCTCCGAGAAGGAGAACATCGGCCCGGGCACCAAGTACACGCTGACCGCCGAGGTCAAGGCCGGTTCGTACGAGATAGCCTGCCGCCCCGGCATGAAGGGCCTCGGCGTCCGCCAGAAGCTCGCCGTGACCGGTGGCACGGTCGCCAAGCGCGACCCGCGCCTCGACAAGGCCGTGGCCGCCTACCGCGAGTACGCGCAGGAGCAGGCCGACGCGACGATCCCGAAGGTGGAGACGTTCGCCAACGCCATCAAGGCGGGCGACATCGAGGCCGCCAAGCAGGCCTACGCCCCCTCCCGCTTCGGCTGGGAGAGCACCGAGCCGATCGCCGAGTCCTTCGGGGACATCGACCCCAAGACCGACACCCGCGTCAACGACCTGGAGAAGGGCCAGAAGTGGACCGGCTGGCACGCGCTGGAGAAGGCCCTCTGGGTGGACAAGAAGGTCGGCGCCGAGCAGAAGACCCTCGCCGATGAGCTGGTCACCGACCTGAAGGACTGGCAGAAGCGGGTCGGCAAGGCCGAGATCACCCCGACCTCCATGGCCAACGGCGCCAAGGAACTCCTCGACGAGGTCGCCACCGGCAAGGTCACCGGCGAGGAGGACCGCTACTCGCACACCGACCTCAGCGACTTCAAGGGCAACGTCGAGGGCGCGCAGAAGTCGTACGAGCTGCTCAAGCCGGTCGCACAGCAGAACGACAAGGCGCTGACCACGGAGCTCGACAAGCAGTTCACGGCGCTGAACACGCTGCTCGAGAAGTACCGCACGGACAAGACCTCTGATGGCTTCGTGTCGTACGACAAGGTCACGAAGGACCAGCGCAAGGAGCTCTCGGACGCGGTCAACGCGCTCGCCGAGCCGCTGTCCAAGCTCGCCGCGGTCGTTGTGAAGTAGGCGGAACACACCATGACGAACGACACCACACAAGCAGCGGGTGGACCTTCGCCCTCCCGGCGTTCGCTGATCGGCTGGGGCGGTGCCGGGCTCGCGCTCGGGGCCGCCGCGGCCGGCGGCGCGGTGGCGATGACCCGTACCGGCAACGACGTGGACCCGGCGGGTGCCGAGACCGGCGCCGCGGTCGCCTTCCACGGCGCGCACCAGGCGGGCATCGCGACGCCGGTGCAGGACCGGCTGCACTTCGCCTCGTTCGACGTGAAGACGGACGACCGCGCCGAGTTCGTCCAGATGCTGAAGGACTGGACGGCCGCCGCGCGCCGGATGACCGCGGGGCACGCGGTCGGTGAGGGCGCGTACGGCGGACTGGCCGAGGCACCGCCGGACGACACCGGCGAGGCCCTGGGCCTCAAGCCGTCCCGGCTGACGCTGACCATCGGTTTCGGGCCCTCGCTGTTCGAGAAGTACGGCGAGAAGTTCGGGCTGACGGGGCAGCGGCCGGAGGCCCTCGTCGACCTGCCGCCGTTCCCCGGTGACAACCTGGAGAAGACGCGCAGCGACGGCGACCTGTGCGTGCAGGCCTGCGCGGACGACCCGCAGGTCGCGGTGCACGCGATCCGCAACCTGGCCCGGATCGGCTTCGGCAAGGTCGCCGTCCGCTGGTCGCAGCTCGGCTTCGGCAAGACCTCCTCGACGACCCCCGACGCCCAGACCCCCCGCAACCTCATGGGGTTCAAGGACGGCACCCGCAACATCGCGGGCACCGAGCCGGACCGGCTGAAGAAGTACGTGTGGGTGGGCGAGGGCGAGGGTCCCGCCTGGATGACCGGCGGCTCGTACCTCGTGGCGCGCCGCATCCGGATGAACATCGAGACCTGGGACCGGACCTCGCTGCAGGAGCAGGAGGACGTCTTCGGCCGGGACAAGGGCGAGGGCGCGCCGGTCGGCAAGGCCAAGGAGCGCGACGAGCCGTTCCTGAAGGCGATGAAGCCCGACGCGCACGTACGGCTCGCGCATCCCGACTCCAACGACGGCGTCACCCTGCTGCGCCGCGGTTACTCCTTCACGGACGGCACGGACGGCCTCGGCAGGCTGGAGGCCGGGCTGTTCTTCCTCGCCTACCAGCGTGACGTACGCAAGGGGTTCATCCCGGTGCAGCGCAGCCTCGCGCGCTCCGACGCGCTCAACGAGTACATCCAGCACGTGAGTTCGGCGGTCTTCGCCGTCCCGCCCGGCGTCCTCGACAAGGACGACTGGTGGGGGCGCGCGCTGTTCTCCAAGGAGGCGTAGTCGGTGTTCGGCAACTATCTGATCGGCCTGCGCGAGGGGCTGGAAGCCAGTCTCGTCGTCTGCATCCTCATCGCCTACCTGGTGAAGACCGACCGCAGGGACGCCCTGAAGCCCATCTGGCTGGGCATCGGCGTCGCGATCGCGATCGCGCTCGGCTTCGGCTGCGCGCTCGAGTTCGGCTCCCAGGAGCTGACGTTCGAGGCGCAGGAGGCGCTCGGCGGTTCGCTGTCGATCGTCGCGGTCGGCCTGGTGACGTGGATGGTCTTCTGGATGCGGCGCACCGCCCGGCATCTGAAGTCCGAACTGCACGGCAAGCTGGACGCGGCGCTGGCGATGGGCACGGGCGCGCTGGTCGCGACCGCGTTCCTGGCCGTCGGCCGGGAGGGTCTGGAGACGGCGCTGTTCGTGTGGGCGTCGGTGCACGCGGCGAGCGACGGCACCCCGCGCCCGCTGATCGGTGTCGCCCTGGGCCTGGCCACCGCGGTCCTCCTCGGCTGGCTCTTCTACCGGGGCGCCCTGAAGATCAACCTCGCGAAGTTCTTCACCTGGACCGGCGGCATGCTGGTCGTGGTCGCGGCGGGTGTGCTCGCGTACGGCGTCCACGACCTGCAGGAGGCCGACTGGATCCCGGGGCTGCGGAATCTCGCCTTCGACATCAGCGGCACGATCCCGCCGGACAGCTGGTACGGCACGCTCCTCAAGGGCGTGTTGAACTTCCAGCCCGACCCGACGGTCCTTCAGGTCACGGTGTGGGCGCTGTACCTGGTCCCGACACTCGCGATCTTCCTCGCCCCGGTAGGGTTCGCCTCCGGGAAGGGGAAGGTGAAGGTACCTGATGAGCAGGGATCGCGCGGGTCGCAGCCCACGAAGGCTTCGTAGTCTCAACCGGTTCGTCCTGACAACGGGGGCGGTGGCCGTTCTGTCCTTGACGGCGAGCGGCTGCGTGGTGGTGCACGGGGAGCGGGAGGTCGTACCGACGGCGACCCGGACCGAGGCCACCCGTGCGCTCAAGGACTTCACCGCCGCCTACAACAAGGCGGACAAGGCCAACGACCGCTCCCTGGACGCGGACCGCGTCACCGGCGCCCTGAGCGCCATCGACGGGGCGAAGCTGACGGCCGGGCAGAAGAACAATCCGGGCGGCAACCCGTCCTATTCGCCGCTGTCGCTGACGGACGCGAAGTTCTCGATACCGGCCAAGGCGGGCTGGCCGCGCTGGTTCGTGGCCGACGCCGCGGCCAACAAGGGCGTGGCGGGCTACCGTTGGTTGCTCGTCTTCACCCGGGGCAGCGCGAACGACGTGTGGCAGGCCTCGTATCTGACCGTCCTCGCCGCCGCCGACGTACCGAAGTTCCAGCAGGACAAGGACGGTTGGGCGCAGCCCGTCACCGGGGACGACACGGCTCTCGCCGTCGAGCCGAACAGGCTGAGCCAGTCGTACACCACGTATCTGAAGAGCGGCGGCGACACCTTCGCACCGGGCCTGCACACCTCGCAGTGGCGGACCCAGCGCGCCAAGAACGCCACCAAGCCCGGTCTCGCCCGGCAGTACCTCGACGAGCCGCTGGCCTCCGGCGACTACGCCCCGGTGGGGCTGCGCACCGCGGACGGCGGCGCGCTGGTCTTCTTCACCACCCGCCGCTTCGAGAAGCAGACCGCCGCGCAGGGCACCGAGATCCCGGCCCCCAGCGCGGACGTCAAGGCCCTGACCACCGGTGACATCAAGCAGTCCCTCACCCTGGAGTTCGTCTCCAACCAGGCGGTCCTGGACCCCGGGAAGAGCGCGCAGAAGCAACAGGTGGCGGTGCTGGGGCGGATCGAGGGGCTGACGGGGGCGAAGGGCGGATAGCCGGGGGCTCGGCCGGTGCCGGTGAGGCCGGTGCCGGTGGGCCAGTTGCGGTGGGCTAGTTGCGGTGGGGCCAGGCTGCCAGCTGGTCGTCCGACTCGTTCTCGCCCGCGTAACGGGCGCAGGCGTCCGTCAGGGCCTCGAGCAGGCTCAGGGGGTCGGGGAGGGGGTGTTCCGGGCCCCGTACCCAGTCGACCGTCAGGCCGCCGGGGAGCTGGGCCGGCGGCACGAGGACGTACGAGCCTCGGCAGTGCCAGCGCAGACCGGGGTGCTCGTCCGTCGTCTCGGGGTGCGAGTCCAGCTCGCACGGCCACCACTCGTCCTCGTCCTCGGGCGTACCGCGGGTGAGTGTGAAGAAGAACATGCGGCCGTCGCCGCTCCGCGCGACGGGCCCCACCTCCACACCGGAGGCGAGCAGCTGCTCCAGCGCCTCGCGGCCCGCGTCCACGGGCACGTCGAGGACGTCGTGCACCATGCCGGTCGCGGTGATGAAATTGGCCTGCGGCTGATGCCGGACCCACCGCTCGATCTGGGCGCGGTCGGTCGTGGACTGGGTCTGCCAGGCGAAGGAGACGGGGTGGCGCGCGGGGGTGGGACAGCCGACGCGGTCACAGGAACAGCGGTAGCCGGAGGGGTACGCGGCCTGCGCGAGCGGCAGCCCCGCGGCGGCAGCGGCGATCAGCAGGGCCTCGCGCCCGCCGTCGGCAGCGATCTCCGTCGCACCCTTCGGACGGCGACCACGCAGCCACTGGGAGATCCTGCCCTGCGCACCGGAGCGGCGGCCGAACTCTGCGCTCATCAATCCCCTCGCCAAGCAGTTGTGCCGACAGCGGTCGTGTCGCGGCGTTCACGTCATTCACGTTCACGTCAGTCAATCGTGCCGACGAACGCCTTCAACAACCTCTATGGTCCCACCCTCCCGCGCCCCGAATGGACAGAGCCCCCCATCCGGGGCGCTTTGGCATGATTCATCCCCGTGGAGCGAGGCCGTACAGCGCGTAGTCGACGAGGGTGTCCGTATACGCGTACGAGATGGGGCCGGTGTGCTGGAGCCAGCGCTGCGCGAGCGGGGAGACGAAGAGTTCCAGGGCGATGCGGGGGTCGATGTCGGGGCGCACGTCGCCCCTGTCCTGGGCGGACCGCAGCCGCTTCACGTAGAGCTGGAGCTGGGGTTCGAGGAGCCCCGCCACGAACTCGGCGCCGAGCGGTTCGTTGACGAGGCCTTCGGCGGCCAGGGCGCGGGCGGGGATCTCGAACCTGGGGTCCAGCAGTTCGTCGACGGTGGCGCGCAGGACCTGCTTGAGGTCGGCCGCGAGATCGCCGGTGTCGGGGATGTCATACGACTCGTGGCCCGCCTCACGAGCGGTCCGCTCGCCGAGGTCCATGAAGGCGTCCAGGAGCACCGTGGCCTTCGACGACCACCACCGGTAGATCGTCTGCTTGCCGACGCCCGCGCGGGCGGCGATGCCCTCGATCGTGGTCTTGGGGTAGCCGACCTCGCCGACGAGGGCGAGAGCGGCGTCGAAGATCGCACGACGGGACCTCTCGCTGCGGCGGGTGGAGTCGGGAGTGGGCCTGGCAGGGGTGGGCTTGGCAGGGATGGGTTTGGCGGAGGGGCGGGGCGTGTGGGCCATGGGGCGAATTTAACAGGCTGACAAGACGGGACGTCTCGCGGTCGGCTGCGGGCCGGTGGGGGCTGGTCGCGCAGTTCCCCGCGCCCCTCAAGGGCGCTGGCGCGCGTCTTTCAGCCCGTCCGGCGTTTGAGGACGAGGCCGTTCAGGCCGATCGGGGGCCGGGGGCGGAGCCCCGGCTCAGGGGCGCGGGGAACTGCGCGATCGACCCCCACCGGCCCGCAGCCGACGAACCCACCCGGGGGTCTGGGGGCGGAGCCCCCAGGTGTGGATGGGACGGGTAGGGGCGGCGGGGGCGAGAACCGTCGTGGGCCTGCGAAGTCCACCCGTTCGCCAAGGGGCCGACGGGCCCCGCGGACCGCACCATGGGCATCACCTGCCCCTGCGGTACGTGAGGAGCCCTCCTTGCAGCCTCCCCGCCGCGCCACACCCCGGCGCTACCTGATGTGCCCACCCGCACACTTCGACGTCACCTACGCCATCAACCCGTGGATGAACCCCGCCAAGCCGGTCGACGTGCCGCTCGCCGTCGCCCAGTGGGAGGACCTGCGCAGCCGTTACCTCGCGCTCGGCCACACGGTCGAGGAACTCACCCCGCGCCCCGGCCTGCCGGACATGGTCTTCGCCGCGAACGGGGCGACGGTCGTCGACGGCCGGGTGCTGGGCGCCCGGTTCGCGCACCGCGAGCGCGAACCGGAGGCGGCGGCCCACCTGGAGTGGTTCCGCGCGCACGGCTTCCCGCACGTCCACGAGCCGGTCCACGTCAACGAGGGCGAGGGCGACTTCGCGGTCACCGCCTCCTACGTCCTCGCCGGCCGTGGCTTTCGCGCGAGCCCCCTCTCGCACGGCGAGGCCCAGGAGTTCTTCGCGCGACCGGTGATCGGGCTCGACCTGGTCGACCCCCGCTACTACCACCTCGACACCGCCCTCGCCGTCCTCGACGACACGACGGACGAGGTCATGTACTACCCGCCCGCCTTCTCCCCCGGTAGCCGGGAGGTGCTGCGGCGACTGTTCCCCGACGCGCTGATCGCCGGTGCCGAGGATGCCGCCGCGTTCGGCCTCAACGCGGTCTCGGACGGCCTGCACGTGCTGCTGCCGCAGGCCGCGACGGGGCTCCTCGGTCCGCTGCGGGAACGTGGCTTCGAGCCCGTCGGCATCGACCTGAGCGAGCTCCTCAAGGGCGGCGGCAGCGTGAAGTGCTGCACACAGGAGCTGAGGTGTTGAGGAGCTGAGGAGCTGAGCCCCGGCTGCTAGTCCTCCGTGGGCGGCGGTGGCCAGGCGTCGCCCCAGTCCGCGTCGCGGGCCGCCCGGTACAGCGGCCCGTGACGCTTGGTCACCGTCTCGCGGTGCAGGGCCTCGTCGGGGCCGCACAGGTCCAGGAGGACCTGGCCCTTGCGGATCTGCGGCTTGCGTACGACGCGGGAGGGCGCCGGGGTCGGCGGGAAGCGGGTGGCGGCGACGTAGCTGAACTTCTCGTCCTCGTACGGCAGGGAGCCGCCCTTGACCTGACGGTGCAGGGAGGAACGCGCGACCCGGGCGGAGAAGTGGCACCAGTCCTCGCCGGGGACGATCGGGCAGGCCGCGCTGTGCGGGCAGGGGGCGGCGACGTGGAACCCGGCGGAGATCAGACGGTCCCGCGCCTCGATGACACGCGCGTAGCCGTCGGGCGTACCGGGCTCGATGATCACGACGGCCTGGGCGGCGGTCGCGGCGGCGGTCACGACGGAGGCGCGGTCGGCGTCGGTGAGCTCGCCGAGGACGTAGGAGACGGTGACGAGATCAGTGCTCTCGATGGTGAGCGCCGATCCGATACGAGAGCGGTGCCATGCGGCGGACTTCAGCTCCGGGTTCGCCGCGGCGATCTCGCGGCCCAGCGCGAGGGCGGGCTCGGCCCAGTCGAGCACGGTCACGGGGCGGGCGCCCTCCCAGGTCGCGTTCACCGCCCAGGTCGCGGCGCCCGTGCCGCCGCCGACGTCCACGTGGCTCGCCGGCGTCCACTGCGGGACCGCGTCCGCGAACGCCTCCAGCGCCGATCGCACCGCCTCGAATGTCGCCGGCATGCGGTAGGCGGCGTACGCGACCACGTCCGAGCGGTCGCGGAGGACCGGGGTGTGGGTGGGGGTCGTTCCCCGGTAGTTCGCGATCAGCCGGTCGACCGCCTGTGTGGCCGCCTTCGGCGGGAGGCCGTCGAGGAGTCCGGCGAGGGCGGTACGCAGGGTCTCGGCGGGATGTACGGGGACGTTCACCCACCGATTCTACGGTCGCCACAACGGGTCCCTCGCCCCCGCCGCCCCTACCCGTCCCAACCCGACCCGGGGGCTCCGCCCCCAAACCCCCGATCGGCCTCAACGGCCTCGTCCTCAAACGCCGGACGGGCTGAAAACGAGGGCCGGGGTGGGTGGGGTGCGGTCACCGGCCTCGCCCTGGAACGCCGGCCGACCCAGGGCTTTTAGGGGCGCGGGGAACTGCGCGACCAGCCCCCACCGGGCCGCAGCCGAACGACTACCGACCCGCCACAACGCACCCGCAGGCGAACAGAACCCCCGGCTCACGCACCCCGTACCGCCCGCGCCACCCGCGTCGCCGCCTCCGCCCGGGGCGCGCTGTCCGGCGCGTGTCGGCGGGGATGCACCGTGTTCGCGAGGAGCACCAGGAACGTGTCCGTCGCGGGGTCCAGTACAAGGGACGTACCGGTGAAACCGGTGTGCCCCGCGGCGCCGCGCCCGGCCAGCGCACCCATGAACCAGGGCTGGTCGACGGCGAAGCCGAGGCCCGGCGGGGTGAGCATCAGCTCGACGAGGTCGGGGCCGAGGATGCGGGCGGGGCCGTAGGAGCCGCCCGCGAGGAGGGTCCGGCAGAAGATCGCCAGGTCGTGGGCCGTGGAGAAGAGCCCCGCGTGCCCGGCCACCCCACCGAGCGCCCACGCGTTCTCGTCGTGCACGACCCCCCGCAGCATCCCCCGGTCCGCCTTGGCCCACGGCCGCCGCTGGTCCTCGGTCGCCGCCGCCCCCGCGCACGGCCCGAAGGACGTGGCGGTCATCCCGAGCGGCCGGGTGATCCCGTCGCGGACGAGGACGTCGAGCGTGCGTCCGGTGACGCGTTCCAGGACGTGCTGGAGGAGGAGCAGGTTCAGGTCGGAGTAGACGTACTCGCCCGGCGGGGACGACGGGGCCTCGGCCCGCAGCAGGGCGAGGCGCGCCGCGTCGTCCGGGCAGTCGTACAGCGGGAGTTCGGGGCGCAGCCCTGAGGTGTGCATGAGCAGCTGTCGTACGGTGATGTCGTGGGCGGAGGCCGCGCGGAACTCCGGCAGATACGCCCCCACCCGCGCGTCGATCCCCAGCGTGCCCCGCTCCAGCTGCTGCACGGCGGCGACCGCGGTGAACAGCTTGGTGAGGGAAGCCAGGTCGAAGGGGGTGTGGACGGTCATCGGCCGCCGGTCCCCGGGTGGCAGTTCGACCCCGGTGTCGGTCTTCTCGTCGTACGAGGAGTAGCGCACGGCCCAACCCGCCGCCTCCTCGACGGCGATGACCGGGCCGCGGCCTGCGACCAGCACGACGCCCGCCGTCCAGGGGCGCGGCCCACGGGTGAGGGTGCGGACGTCTCGTACGAGGTGGCGCAGTTCCGTCGGGTCGAGTCCGGCCCGTTCCGGGGTGTCCACGCGCAGTCTCGGTGCGCTCAGCTGCCCGCCGCCTTTCCGTCCACGGTGTGTCCCGTCTGCCAGGGACGGCACAGTCCCACGAAGAAGGCGATGGCCACCAGTACCGCCGCCAGTTGGACGACGGCCATCGGGACCGCGGTGTGCTCACCGGCGATGCCGACGAGCGGGGAGGCGATGGCGCCGATGAGGAAGGAGGAGGTGCCGAGCAGCGCGGACGCGGAACCGGCCGCGTGCCGTACCCGCATCAGGGCCAGCGCCTGGGTGTTGGGCATGGCGAGGCCCATGGCGGACATGAGGACGAAGAGGGCAGCGGCCACCGGGACGAGGCCTGCCCTGCCGAAGACGCCCGTGGAGAGCAGGAGCAGCGCCGTCGCGGCGAGGGCGATGAGGGCGAGGCCGACCGCGAGGACCTTGTCGAGGCTGACCCGGCCCACGAGGATCTTGCCGTTGATCTGGCCGACGATCACCAGGCCGACGGAGTTGATCCCGAAGAGCAGGCTGAAGGTCTGCGGGGAGGCGCCGTAGATCTCCTGGATCACGAAAGGAGAGGCGCTGATGTAGGCGAACAGTGCCGCGAAGGCGAAGCCGCCCGCCAGCGTGTAGCCGGTGAAGACGCGGTCGGCGAGCAGTCCGCGCATGGCACGCAGCGCCTCACCGACGCCGCCGCCGTGGCGCTGCGCGGGCTCGAGGGTCTCGGGGAGCTTCGTCCAGACGAGCGCGGTGAGTGCGATGCCGACCGCCGTGAGGAGGACGAACACGCCCCGCCAGTCGGTGGCGCGCAGGATCTGGCCGCCGATGAGGGGCGCGACGACGGGGGCGACGCCGGAGATCAGCATGAGGGTGGAGAAGAAGCGGGCCATCGCCATGCCGTCGTACAGGTCGCGTACGACGGCTCGCGCGATCACGATGCCGGCGGCGCCCGCGAGGCCCTGGGCGAGGCGGAAGGCGACGAGGAGTTCGACGTTCGGGGCGAGGGCGCACAGGGCGGTGGCGAGGACGTAGACGATCAGGCCGACGAGGAGCGGGCGTCTGCGGCCCCACTTGTCGCTCATCGGTCCGACGACGAGCTGGCCGAGCGCCATCCCGGCGAGGCAGGCGGTCAGCGTGAGCTGGACGGTGGCGGCGGGGGCGTGCAGTGCGCGGGTGACCTCCGGCAGGGCCGGGAGGTACATGTCCATCGACAGCGGGGGCGTGGCGGTGAGTCCGCCGAGGATCAGGGTGACGAGGAGTCCGGTGCGGCGCAGGGCACCGGGGTCCGGCGCTTCGGGCGCCGCCGGTACGTCGGCCACCGCCGGTGCGTCGGTCACCGCCGTGTTCGGTATGTGCCCCTCCGGGGCCTCCGGGCCCTTCGGGTCCCGCCTGGTGTGCCCGCGCTCGGGCATGAGCCCCTCCCTCTTCGAGTAATCCGCCACCTATGCTCTCAGTTCGAACGGAGTGTTCGGGGTCACAGAACTTCACGTGGCAGAGCGAGTGGCAGAGCGAAGGGCCGGGAATGACGGGCGTGGGCGAACGGGTGCGGTGGGGGATTCTGGCGACCGGCGGGATCGCGGCGGCCTTCACGGCGGATCTGGTGGACATGCCGGACGCCGAGGTCGTGGCCGTGGCCTCGCGGACGGACGCCTCGGCGAAGGCGTTCGCCGAGCGGTTCGGGATTCCGAGGGCGTACGGGGACTGGGCCTCGCTCGCGGCGGACGAGGACGTCGACGTCGTGTACGTCGCCACTCCGCACTCGGCGCACCGGGTCGCCGCCGGGATGTGTCTGGAGGCGGGGCGCCATGTGCTGTGCGAGAAGGCGTTCACGCTGAACGTGCGCGAGGCGGAGGAACTGGTCGCGCTCGCCAAGGAGCACGACCGCTTCCTCATGGAGGCCATGTGGATGTACTGCAATCCGCTGGTCCGGCGACTCAAGGACCTCGTCGACGACGGCGTGATCGGTGAAGTCCGCACGATTCAGGCCGACTTCGGAATCAATGGCCCGTTCCCGCCGTCGCACCGGCTGCGGGATCCCGCGCAGGGCGGTGGCGCGCTGCTCGATCTCGGCGTGTATCCGGTGTCGTTCGCGCAGTTGTTGCTGGGGGAGCCCTCGGGCATCACCGCGAGAGCGGTGCTCTCCGACGAGGGCGTCGATCTCCAGACCGGAGCACTGCTCACCTGGGAGAGCGGCGCTCTCGCCTCGGTGCACTGCTCCGTCAACGGCGGCACCCCCGTCTCCGCCTCCGTCACCGGTTCCCAGGGCCGCATCGACATCCCGGGCGGTTTCTTCTTCCCGGACCGGCTCGTGCTGCACCGCGACGGCCGCGACCCCGAGGAGTTCACGGCCGACCCGGCGCACGGCCCGCGCACCAGCCTCAAGCACGAGGCCGCCGAGGTGATGCGCGCCCTGCGGGCCGGCGAGAAGGAGTCACGGCTCGTCCCCCTGGACGGCAGCCTCGCCGTGATGCGGACGCTCGACACGATCCGCACCCAGATCGGCGTCCGCTACCCCGGAGAGACCGACTAGGACGGTCCAACTAGGGTCCAACAGAACGTCCGACCAGAACGGTCCGCCCGGGACGGTCCGACCACGGCGCCGACACCGCACGGCAGCCCCTCCCGATTACGCTGCGGGCCCATGAATGCCCTCAACGACTCGAACGCCCTGCCCGCCTCGCAGGCGAAGATCGCGGTGGTGACCGGCGCGGGCTCCGGCATCGGCCGTGCGGTGGCCGTCGAACTGATGCGCACCGGCTGGTCGGTGGCGCTCGCCGGACGCAAGCCGGAGAAGCTGGAGGAGACGGCCGCCCTCGTCCCCGAGGCGCCCTCCCTCGTCGTACGCACCGACGTCTCGCGCCCCGACGACGTGGCGGCCCTGTTCGACGCCGCGCGCGAGCGCTTCGGGCGGCTGGACCTGCTCTTCAACAACGCGGGGACGTTCGGGCCCGGCGGTGTGCCGGTCGAGGAACTGCCGTACGAGGCATGGCTGCACGTCGTGAACACGAACCTCAACGGCGCCTTCCTGTGCGCGCAGGCCGCGTACCGGCAGATGAAGGAGCAGGACCCGCGGGGCGGCCGGATCATCAACAACGGCTCGATCTCGGCGCACACGCCCCGCCCGCTGTCGGTGGCGTACACGGCGACCAAGCACGCGCTGACGGGGCTGACCAAGTCGCTGTCCCTGGACGGGCGTCCGTACCGGATCGCCTGCGGTCAGATCGACATCGGCAACGCGGCGACCGACATGACCGAGCGCATGCGGACCGGAGCGTTGCAGGCCAACGGGGAAACGGCGGTCGAGCCGGTGATGGACGTGGCGGACGTGGCACGCACGGTGCGGCACATGGCCGAGCTGCCGCTGGAGGCGAATGTGCAGTTCGCGACGGTACTGGCCACCGCGATGCCGTACGTCGGGCGCGGCTGACGGGCCCCGGACAGCTCGTCGACGGCTCGTCAACGGCTCAACCTACACAAACGGAAGCTGAACCTCCGTACCGTACGGGCCGGTGGCGGGCTTATGCTCGTGGCTTCTCCACCAGAGCTTCACACTTGGAGTGGAGGACTTCGGTACGACCACGGTCCACACCGAGGGGGGTGGTGGCAGCCGTTCCGCGGCCCGGGTGGGGGTGGACCTCGCGTGGGACCGCGAGGTGAGCTCCGGGCCTCGGAACGGCTGTCCCAATAACGGCCGCCCCCCAGCGGCCACCGCGGTCAGCCCTGGTGACGTTCCTGACCGTCCTGACGTTCCCGGCATCCCTCAGGGGCCTCGATCTCGTCCCCCACCACACGCCGCCGCCTGCGCCACGCGTACGCCCCGCCCGCGAGCAGCGCGACCGCTCCCCCTGCCCCGCCGACCAGCCCCCACGACGACGAGCCGCCGTCGCCCGCGGCCGTCGCGGGCGCTCCGGCCGCCGCCTTGGCCGCCTTCCGGGTGGGGGCCGCGGAGGCGCCGCCCTCGCTGATCGGATCGACGAGGGTGCCCACGGACCGGGCCTTCGCGCCCTCCTTGAACCCCCAGTCGAGCAGCGCGGCCGTCTCCTCGTAGACGCCGCTGCCGCCGCTCTTGGGGTGCATCACGGTGACGAGGAGGGTCCGCCCGCCACGGGTCGCGGCGCCGGTGAAGGTGTTGCCGGCGTTGCTGGTGTAGCCGTTCTTCACGCCGATGAGTCCGTCGTACGTCGGCACACCCCACGCCCCCGTCAGCAGACGGTCGGTGTTCTGGATCTGGAAGGTCTTCTTGTCGCCCGCCGGGAAGTTCGCGGTCTTCGTGTGGCAGTAGGCGCGGAAGTCGGCGTCCGCGAGGCCGTGGCGGGCGAAGAGCGTCAGGTCGTACGCGGACGACACCTGCCCCTTGTGGTCGAAGCCGTCGGGGCTGACCACATGGGTGTCCAGGGCCTGCAGGTCCTGCGCCTTGGCCTGCATCTGGGCGACCGTCCTGGCGAGGCCGCCGTTCATGTGGCTGAGGACGTGCACCGCGTCGTTGCCGGAGCGCAGGAAGACGCCCAGCCACAACTGCTCGACGGTGTAGGTGATGCCGGGCTTGACGCCGACCATGCTGGAGCCCGCGGGGATGTCGGCGAGGTCGGCGTCGGTCACCCGGTGCCGCTCGGTCCGCTCGAAGTTCTTCAGCACGGTGTCCGCGAAGAGCATCTTCAGCGTGGAGGCGGGCGCCAGATGCGTGTGCGCGTGGTACGAGGCGAGCACCTCGCCGCTCTGATGGTCGGCGACGAGCCAGGAGCGGGCGGTGAGCCGCTTGGGCAGCCCCGCGGCGCCGCGCACCTGGACGCCGGCGCGGACGAGCCGCTCACCGCCGATCACGGGCGTGGCGGCCGACGCCGGAGAGGCCGCGGCCAGCGGGACCGCCGCGGCGAGGCCGAGGACGGCACGGCGGGACAGCCGAGCGGCACGCGGGGGGACGGGAGAGGAATCACGCATCCCGGGACCGTACAAAAGAAGTTCACGGATCCGTACGCCGGGGTCTCGAAGTCGCCACGCGTCGGGGTCCCAAAGAAAGGCCACAGCGCACCCAAAGGCAGGACAAGGGAACACCCCTGCCCGTACGTCCGGCCGACTCCTGCCCTCAGCACCCCACCCAACAGGGGTTTCCTGGCAATAGCCCCTCCGGACCTTAGGAATCAGCTGTCTTACGGAATATTGATTCCGGGCCCTACTTTCTCAGCTCTCACACATCTCTTACTCAGCCCCGCTCAAAGGTTCCTCCATAGCTTGTGGCCGCGCCCACAGCGGGCGCCAAGAACCTTTGGGGAACGGGATGTTTGGCATCTATCTCAAGCGTGAGCTGAGCCGGCGCAAGAAGGCGGCCCTGGTGATCGCCATGGGTCTGGCGCTCGGTATCGCGCTGGTCATCACCGTCAACTCGGTGTCGGCCGGCATGCAGCAGGCACAGGACAAGGTCCTGAAGTCGCTGTACGGGCTCGGCACCGACATGACGGTGACCAAGGCCCAGGCGGCGCCTTCGAGCAACTCGTCCGGCAGACCGAAGTTCGACTTCGACGCCAAGTCGAGCAGCTCCACCAAGCAGAGCTCGGACCGCGTGATGACGCAGGGCGGACAGTCCCTGGCCTCCTCCCTGGTCACCAAGGTCTCCGCGCAGAAGGGCGTGGCGAGCGCGGTGGGCGCGCTGAGCCTGAACGTCACCAAGGTCGACGGCTCCTTCACCCAGGGCACCGCGAAGTCCTCGACCTCCTCGGGGTCCGGCGGCTCCTCCCAGCAGGGCGGCCCCGGCGGCGGCCAGGGCGGCGGCAGCACGGGAGCGCCCCAGGTGCAGGGCGGCGGCGCCTCCTTCGACGTGAACTCCTACTCCGTCGCGGGCGTCGACGTCACCAACCAGGACCTCGGCCCGCTCGCCACCTCGAAGATCACCACGGGCAAGACCTTCACCGCGGCGCAGACCGACGCGAAGGTCGCGGTGCTCAGCAAGTCGTACGCCAAGGAGAACAAGTACACGGTCGGCAAGACCCTCACGATCTCCGGCACCAAGTACACGATCATCGGTATCGCGACGCCGGACAGCAGTGAGTCGACGACCGACGTCTACCTGCCGCTGAAGCAGGCGCAGACGCTGGGCGACGCGAAGAACAAGGTCACCACGATCTACGTCAAGGCGACCGACTCCAAGCAGATCACCACGGTCAAGACGACCATCCAGAAGAACATCTCGGGTACGACGGTCACCACCTCCGCCGACCTCGCCTCCACCGTCTCCGGCTCCCTGTCGACCGCCTCGAACCTGGCGACCAGCGTCGGCAAGTGGCTGTCCATCGCGGTGCTCGTGGCCGCGTTCCTGGTGGCGGCGCTGCTGACCTCCTCCGCCGTGTCCCGCCGGGTGCGTGAGTTCGGCACCCTCAAGGCGCTCGGCTGGCCCTCCCGCAAGGTCACCCGGCAGGTCGTCGGCGAGTCCGTCGTGAACGGTCTGATCGGCGGCGCGCTCGGCATCGCCATCGGCCTCGGCGCGGCGTACGCGGTGACGGCGATCAGCCCGAAGCTGACCGCGGAGCTCGGCAACACCGGTGGTGGCGGCGGTGGCGGCATGGGCGGCGGCCCCGGCGGCGGCGGTCCCGGGCAGCAGGCGGTCAAGAACACCATGGAGATCGCGCTCTCCGCGCCGGTCTCGGTGACCACCATCGCGCTCGCCGCGGGCCTGGCCATCGCGGGCGGTCTGATCGCCGGTGCGATGGGCGGCTGGCGCGCCTCGCGGATGCGTCCGGCGGACGCGCTGCGCAGCGTCTCCTAGTCCCCTCGGGCGACCCCGTTCGCGCCCTACCTCTTCCTCCTCTTCCTCCTCTTCCTCTCTCCCCTCCCACTTCAACGCCTGCTTCATCTTCGGAGAACCTCATGTACAAGCTCACCGGCGTCACCAAGCGCTACACGCGGGGCAAGGACACGGTGGAGGCGCTGCGTGGCATCGACCTCACCATCGAGGACGGCGACCAGCTCGTCATCCAGGGCCCCACGGGTGGCGGCAAGTCCACCCTGCTCCAGATGATCGGCGGCCTGGACCGTCCCTCCGCCGGCAGCGTCGAGCTGGACGGCGTCGACCTCGCCTCCATCAGCGAGGCCAAGCTGACCCGGCTGCGCGCCGAGAAGATCGGCATCATCTTCCAGTCGTTCAACCTCATCCCGACGCTGACCGCGCAGGAGAACGTCGAGACCGCGCTCGTACCGCTCGGGGTGAAGCCCGCGGAGCGGCGCAGGCGGGCCGCCGAGGCCCTGGGCTCGGTCGGCCTCGGCGACCGCGTCGGCCATGCGCCGAGCGAGCTGTCGGGCGGTCAGCAGCAGCGTGTCGCCATCGCCCGCGCGCTGGTCAAGAAGCCGAAGGTACTCCTCGCGGACGAGCCGACCGGCAACCTCGACGAGGGCACCCGCGACGACATCATGGGTCTGCTGGAAGGGCTGTGGCACGAGTACGGGCTGACCTTCATCATGGTCACCCACGACTCGTCGATCGCCCGCCGGGCGCCGCGCCTGGCGACCATCAAGGCCGGGCAGATCACCCTGACCGAGCAAGGGGGTCGGCGCCCCCTGTCCCAGCAGCAGTACGTCCAGCAGTAGGCGCGCCCCGGGGCCGCTCCCCGTCCCAGCACACGGTCGGCCTCGGCCGACTGCGCGACGGTGAGCGGCCCCATGGCCAGCAGGCTGCGGTTGATGCTCGCGAGGTCGGAACTCCTCGCAATTGCCATGGAGTTGGACGGTCGGGCTACGCCTGGCCGGTCTCGAAGCGGGTGATCCTGCCGCCGTCGTCGACGATGAAGCTCCACCTCGTCTTCATCTCGCCCCAAGTGTCGTTGTTGTAGCGGGCGATGAGGGCACGGCCGCCGTTCGACTCGTTGTCGACCTCCATGTGGCCGCGGGAGGAGAAGATCTCCCGATCGGTCCAGTCGGCGAGGTCGCGGTCGGCACCGTCGTCGGACATGGTCGCGTCGGGTGCGAGGACGGCCCGGAAGGCGTCACGGTCATGGGCGTTCACAGCGGTGACGAAGGCCCGGACGGCCGGGTCGCTGAGTTTCGCTACCTGAATCGTCATGGGAGTCACCCTCACACCGGTCCCGGGCGCCCGCCACCCGAACGACACCCCGAACACGTCGGTCACACGTCATCGGTGCGACGGTGGAGACACGGGAGGGACCGTTGACCGTCGCCGCCGTCCGTCTGCCCTGGGAGCCACCGTGACCTGTTACGACCGAAGTGATCTGGGACTGCTGCTGCTCCGTCTGGGCACGGGCGGCGTGCTGGCCGCGCACGGGACGCAAAAGCTGTTCGGCTGGTTCGGCGGGGGCGGCCTCGAGGGGACCGGGACCGCCATGGAGGCCATGGGCTACACGCCCGGCAAGGCGAGCGCGGTGGCGGCGGGGCTGGCCGAGGCCGGCGGAGGCACCCTGCTGGCGCTGGGCCTCGCGACCCCCGCGGCGGGTGCGGCGGCGGCCGGGGGGATGGTGGGCGCGGCCGCGGTGCATCTGCCCAACGGGTTCTTCGCGATGAACGGCGGCTACGAGTACGCCGCGCAGCTGGCCCTGACGGCGGCGGGCCTCGCGGTGGCGGGCCCCGGCCGCCTCTCGCTGGACCACGCGCTCGGCAACACCGTGAACCGCGGCTGGATGGTCCCCATGGCGCTCGGCGTGACGGCGGCGGCCACGCTGGCCGTGGTGGGCGCCCGGAACAAGAGGGTGCGTCAGGCGGCCGAGGGCAAGCAGGAGGCTCTGTTCGAGGAGTAGGCGCAGGAGCGGGGGTACGTGTGGGCCGGGGCGCACGGTCGGTGCGGGAAGCTTGCCCCATGGCTGATGACGACGTATGGGAATCCATCGACCGCCTGCACTCCTGGCTGGACGCCCACCGCACGCACGGCGGCCAGGAGGGCCTGCTGCTGCGCATCCTGAAACTGTCGGAGGAGGTCGGCGAGGTCGCCGAGGCGGTGATCGGCGCGACCGGCCAGAACCCGCGCAAGGGTGCCAGCCACACCTGGGACGACGTACGGTCCGAGCTCTGCGACGTCGTCATCACGGCGCTGATCGCCCTGCGCACCCTGACGCCGGACGCGCGCGAGGTCTTCCTGACCCATCTGGCGGGCGTCACGGAGCGATCGCTCGGGACGGATCCAACTCCGTGAGCCGCGCCCGCACTTGTTCACCCCGTGGACGCGTGCGGGCCGTCGACAGTTGGTGGGGACGGCCGAGCCTTCTCGTCGACATCACGCCGACGAAAGGGTCCCCGTGCAGGACTACCTTCTCCCCCGTGGCCGCAGGACGCTCGCCGTCGCCAGTGGGGTGCTCGCGCTCGCCGTCACGGGGCTGGGAAGCCAGGCCCGAGCGGCGAGTTTCGGGACGCCGACGCTGTCGCTGTCGGCGGCCTATCTGTCCGGCGCGGTGGGGGCGAGCGGAGATCCGGTCGTGAAGGTGACGGTCGCTCAGAGCGGCGCGGACGCCGGAGCGCTGACGGTCACGGTGACCAAGAGCAGCAAGACCTCCGTGGCGACCACCGGCGACGTCACGGTCACCGGCACCGGCGCCGCCCGCCAGGTCGCCGTCGCCGCGCGCGGCCGGGGCTACACCGACCTGACCGTGAAGGTCACCGGCGTGGACGGCAAGACCGCCACCAAGACCCTGCACTACGCCGCGTCGGCCGCCGTCCAACAAGCCGCGAACAGCAGGTACTTCACGGGTTCCAGCGACGCCTCCGCCGCCGTGGACGTCGGGGGCGGCTATGCGGTGGTGGCGGACGACGAGTCCAACACCCTGCGCCTGTACGACCGTTCGGCCTCGGGCGCGCCCGTGAAGACCTGGGACTTCAGCTCGAACCTCGGTGTCTCGAAGGAGATCGACATCGAGGGCGCCACGCGCGTCGGCGACACGATCTACTGGACGGGCTCACCGGGCAACAACAAGGACGGCGAGTACAAGTCCGCCCGCAACACCGTCTTCACCACCAAGGTCAGCGGTTCGGGCGCGGCGACCGTGCTGTCGTACGGCGGCTCGTACGGCGAGCTCCGCGACGACCTCGTCGCCTGGGACGAGGCCCACGGCGACCGCTACGGCTTCGCGGCGGGCACCGCCGACGGCCAGGTCCCCAAGCAGATCGACGGGTTCAACGTGGAGGGGCTGGAGTTCGCGCCGGGGTCGACGACGACCGCGTACCTCGGCTTCCGCGCGCCGCTCGCCCCGGCGGTCGTCGGCGGCAAGGCGCTCCTCGTGCCCGTCACGAACATCGACAAGGTGGTCGGCAGCGGCGCCACGGCTGTCTTCGGGACGCCGATCGAGCTGGACCTCGGCGGCCTCTCCGTGCGTGACCTGCGCAAGAACGCCGCGAACCAGTACCTGATCGTCGCGGGCTCCTGGGCCGCCGACGACAACTCCGACCCGTACGCCCTCTACTCCTGGGACGGCGACCCGGCGCACGCCCCGGTCAAGCGGCTCGACCTGCCCACCTCGGACCCGGGTGGCTGGGAGTCGGTCGTCGACGTCCCGGACCTCACCGTTCCCGGCGCCCGCGCCCAGCTGATCACCGACGACGGCTCCGCCGACCTGTACGGCGACGGCACGGAGGCCAAGGACCTCACCCACCCCGAGTGGAAGAAGTCCCGGGCGACCTGGTTCACGATCGGCGGCTGAGGCACGGGGCCGGGCGGCCGGGGCACGGGGCGGCTCTGCTCTGCGGGGCGGCTCTGCTCTGTGGGGCCACTCCGTCCTGCGGGGCGGCTCTGCCCCGCAGCACGACTCTTCCCCGCAGGGCTTGCCCTGACCGCCCGGGCCGCCGCGTCCGTCGTAGCGCCGTCTGAGAAGGTGACCGTATGCGCCTGATCCTCATCCGCCACGGCCAGACCCCGTCCAACGTGGCGTTCCTCCTGGACACCGCCGTCCCCGGACCGGGTCTGACCGACCTCGGCGAGAAGCAGGCCGCCGCGCTGCCCCAGACGCTCGCGGACGTGGACATCGACCTGCTGTACGTCTCCACGCTGACCCGCACCCAGCTGACGGCCGCCCCGCTGGCGGCCGCCCGCGGCCTCGAGGTGGTCGTACGGGACGGCATCCGTGAGCTGGAGGCCGGGGACCTGGAGATGATGCGCGGCGACACCGAGGCGGCCAGGACGTACTTCACGACGGCGTTCGCCTGGGTGGCCGGGGACACCGGACTGCGGATGCCGGGCGGCGAGAACGGCATCGAGGCGCTGGGCCGTTTCGACGCGGTGGTCGCGGAGGCCGCGGCGACCGGCGCGGGCAGCGTCGCCATGGTCAGCCACGGCGCCGCGATCCGGGTGTGGACGGCGGCTCGGGCGCACAACGTCGACATGTCCTTCGCGACCGAACACCGGCTGGACAACACCGACATCGTGATCCTGGACGGCTCCCCCGAGGACGGCTGGACGGCGCTGTCCTGGGCGGGCACGGACATCGGCGGCGCGGCGCACGCGCGGGAGAGCGGCCCCGCGGGGCAGCCGTTGGGCCCGACGGCGTAGACGTCCGCCTGTCCCCGCGGGTACGGGATCCGTCCCCCGCGGGTAGGGGATTCTCACACCGACGGCACGGTCACGTTGTACGGCGGCATGTTGTACGGCGTCACCACCTGGATCGCCGACGGCAGGAACGGACCCTCGTCCGGCAGCGCCTGCTGGGCCCGCATGATGGTCTGGCAGGCGCGCCGCATGTCCTGGCGCAGGTCGTGGTGGAGCACCGCGGACAGCTTCCCCTCCGCCAGCAGCCGGGTGTTGTCGTGGTCCAGGTCGTGCGCGACGAAGGCCAGCACTCCCCGGCCGAGCGCCGCGAAGGCGTCGATGGTCGCGGTGTTGCCACCGCCGATGGAGTAGACGGCGTTGATCTCCGGATCCCGCTCCAGAGCCGCCAGGACCAGGGCCCGCTGGGTGGAGTCCAGCCCGTCGCTGTCCGTGACCTCGACCAGTCGGCGCAGGGGCCCGCCGCCGCGCATCCCGCTGCGGAAACCCATCTCGCGCTCCTCCTCGTTGCGGAAGGACCCCCGGCTGATCGTGACGAGCACATGGCCCGGACGGTCGGCGAGCCACTGGCGTATCAGGTAGGCGGCGGTGGCTCCGGCGGCCCGGTTGTCGATGCCGACGTACGCCAGCCGCGGGCTGCTGGGCAGATCCGTCACCAGCGTGACCACCGGGATGCCGGCCGCCACCAGCCGGCCGACCGCGGCGGTGACCTCGGGGACCTCCGGGGCCTTGAGGATCACTCCCTGAGAACCGCGCGCGGCGATCCTGTCGAGGTCCTTCACCAGCTCCGCCGCGGGGTCCGTCTCGCGGAAGTGGAACCGTGAGCGGACGACCGCCGGGTGCAGGGACGGCAGTTCGGCCTCCAGGGCGTCGCGCACCGCCGAGGAGAACCGCTCCGGGGTCTGCATCACGATGTCGATCATGAAGGTGCGGCCGCCGATGCGGACCTGGGTGCGCTGCCGGTCCAGGTCCTTGATGGCCTGCTGCACCTCCCGCGCCGTGCTCTCGCGCACGCCTCCGCGATGGTTGAGGACCCGGTCGACCGTCGCCTCGCTCAGACCGGCCTGCCGGGCGATCTCGCGGATCGTATACGGATGTCCCATGGGTTCCTTCGCTGCGTCCCGTGATCGGGGAGATCAAGATCGAGGAGATCAATGAGGGGTTTTTGATGGTTCTCTGCGGATTGATTGACGGTCCCGATCTCATGACACTGGCAGAAATGTCTCCGCGCCGGAAGGCGGCAGCACACTCATGAACCAACTGCTCGAGGACAAGGTCGTCCTCGTCAACGGTGGCAGCCAGGGCGTCGGCGCGGGCATCGTGCGCGCGGCGCTGCGCGAGGGCGCCACGGTCGCCTTCACCGGGCGCCGCACCGAGCTCGGCGAGAAGTTCGCCGCTGAGACCGGCGCCACGTTCGTACGGGCCGATCTGACCGATCCCGGGCAGGCGCGTGGCAGTGTCGAGCAGGTCGTGGCCGCCCACGGGCGGATCGACTGCCTGGTGAACGCGGCCGGGCTGACGTCACGCGGCACGCTCCTGGACACCACGCCGGAACTGTTCGACGCGCATGTGGCGATCAATCTGCGGGCGCCGTTCTTCGCGATGCAGGCCGCCGTCCAGCACCTGGTGGACCGCGGGGCGCCGGGGACCGTCGTCAACATCATCACGTCCGCCGCGCACGGCGGGCAGTCCTTCCTCGCCCCGTACGTCGCCGCCAAGGCCGGGCTCATGGGCCTCACCCGCAACGCCGCCCACGCGCACCGCTGGGACCGGGTCCGGATCAACGGCCTCAACATCGGCTGGACGGACACCGAGGGCGAGGAGGAGACCCAGCGCACCTTCCACGGCGCGGGCGACGACTGGCGCGAGGAGGCGGCGAAGACCCAGCCGATGGGCAAGCTGGGCCAGGTCGACGAGATCGCCGACTTCGTCGTCTTCCTGCTCTCCGACCGCAGTGGCGTGGTGACGGGCTCGGTCATCGACTGGGACCAGATCGTCTTCGGCGGACTCGACTGACCCCCTGTCCCTAACCGCACTCCCCCTCTCCCCCTCTCCCCACCTCCTCCCCCTCGCCCCTCCCTCGGCGGGCGCACCCTCACTGGCTTTAGGAGCAATCTCATGCGTATCGGCATCCTGGGACTGGGCCGGATCGGCGCCTTCCACGCGGCGACCCTCGCCGGACTCGACGCGGTGGACACCCTCGTCGTCAGCGACCCGGTGGCGGCGGCCACCGCGGCGGCGGTGGAGCGGTTCGGGGCGACGGCGGTGGACTCCCCCGAAGCGGTGCTCGCCGCCGGGGTCGACGGCATCGTCATCGCGGCCGCCACCGACGCGCACCCCGCGCTCATCCTCGCCGCGGTCAAGGCGGGCATCCCGGTGTTCTGCGAGAAGCCGGTGGCGCGGACCGTCGAGGAGAGCCTCGACGTGCTGGAAAGCGTCCGGGACAGCGGTGTCGAGGTGCAGATCGGCTACAACCGGCGCTTCGACGCGGGCTGTGTGGCCGCCCGCAAGGCCGTGGTGAGCGGCGAACTCGGCAAGCTGCACACCGTACGGTCCACCACGCTGGACCCGGCGCCGCCGCCCGCCGCGTACGTCGCGGTCTCCGGGGGCATCTTCCGTGACTGCGGCGTGCACGACTTCGACATCGTGCGCTGGGTCACGGGCCGCGAGGTGGTCGAGGTGTACGCGGCCGGTGGCAACCGGGGTGCCGAGTACATCGCCGAGGCGGGTGACGTCGACACCGCGTCCGCGATCCTCACCCTCGACGACGGCACCATCGCCCTGGTCTCCAACTCCCGTCACAACGCGCGGGGTTACGACGTCCGCCTGGAACTGCACGGCATGCGCGACAGCATCGCCGTGGGCCTGGAGGACAAGCTGCCGCTGCGTTCCGTCGAGCCGGGCGCCACCTTCCCGGCGGGCCCGCCGCACGACTTCTTCATGGACCGGTTCGCCCCCGCCTACCGCGCCGAACTCACCGCCTTCACGGAGGTCGTCGCGGGCCGCGCCACGTCGCCGTGCACGGTCGCGGACGCCATCGAGGCCGGCTGGATCGCCGAGGCGTGCGCCCTTTCGCTGGCCGAGCACCGTCCCGTACGCCTGGAGGAGGTACGCGAGGCCTGACCGCCGGACGCGGGAGGGCCGGACGGCGCGCCCGAAGACTCGGGGCCGCCGCCCGGCCCTTGTGCGTTGCGGCCCTCGTGCGTCGCAGCCGTCAGGCGAGAACAGCGGGCTTGAGGATCTCCTCGCACCACTGTCGGAACGTGGTGGGGGTGGTGGCCTCCGGGGTGCGCGGCTCGGCGTTGTCGAGGCCACGGTCCTTGGCCGTCACCATGTCCACCATGCCCTGCGCCATCGCCTCGGACATCCCGCGCCGCGTCAGCGTGTCCCTGAACGACTCGACGGGAACGTACTGGAACCGCACCTGCCTCCCCAGCACCTCGGACATGATCCGCGCCATGTCCTCGAAGGACAGGTCCTCGGGCCCGAGCACCGGGACCTCGCCCTGTCCGCTCCAGGAGTGGTCGAGCAGCAGCCCGGCGGCCACGGCGGCGATGTCGCGGGTGGCACAGGTCGGCGCCTTGAGATCGCCGGCGACGGGCTGGAAGAACACGCCCTCGCTCCTGATCGCCTCGACCTGGCGCAGCAGGTTGTCCATGAACGAGGGCAAAGTCAGCGCCCGATAGCCCACCCCCGTGCCCGCGATCAGGTCGTCCATCGCCAGGGACGCCGACACCAGCCCGGCGTTGCCGGGCACCCCGCGCCCCAGGGCCGAGATCCCCACGACCCGCCGAACCCCCCGCCTCTTGAAGGCGTCGCAAGCGGGCCCGCTGAAGTCCACATAGACGTCCTCGACCCGCGCGGCCCGCGGATTCGGCGGCGCCAGCCAAAAGACGCTGTCCGCTCCGGCGAACGCCGCGTCGACGACGTCGGGGTCGCCGTGCGAGCCGACCACGACCTCGACCCGCTCGCGCACCCGCGGCGAGAGCCGGGAGGGATCACGCGCGATCACCCGAACCAACTCCCCTCCACCGAGAACGTTGTCCAGGACGATGTCGAGAACCTGGCGGCCGATCTGCCCGGTGGGCGTAGTGATGACGATCACGAAAAGGAACCTCCTGAGGAACGGCGAACGGGCTGCCCGAACACCACACCCGGTCACTCTGCGCTCGCGGCACATCACGCGTCCAATACCTCTTCGGGCACATTGATACCCTCAGGGCATGGATCTGGACCTGCGCAAACTGCGGTATTTCACGGCCGTCGCGCAGCACGAGCACTTCGGCCGCGCCGCCGCACAACTGCACATCGCACAGCCCGTGCTGAGCCGTCAGATCCGGGCGCTGGAACAGGAGTTGGGCTGCGCGCTGCTGGTACGTACGACCCGCAGCGTGCGTCTGACCCCGGCCGGCCGACAACTCTACGAAGACGCGCCGGGCGTACTGGCCGCCGCGCAGGCCGCCACCCGCCGGGTGCACGGCGCCGCCCGCGAGGACCGTCTGGTCGTCGGCTTCGCCCCCGGTCTGAGCGTCTCCCCCGCGGTCCGCGCGTTCACCCGGACCCACCCCGACGTCGAGATCGAACTGCTCCACCTGAACTGGTACGAGAAGGGCGAGGCGCTCCGGGACGGCCGGGCCGACGTCGGGTTCCTGCGCCACCCCTTCGACGTGGAGGGGATACACACCATCCCGGTGGGCAGCGAACCGAAGGTCGTATGCCTCCCCACCACCCACCCCCTGGCGTCCCGCCGCCGCCTGACCCTGGCCGCCCTCGACGGCGAGACGATCCTGGACTTCCAGGCGCGCCGCACCGCGACGGTGGAGGAGAAACTCGAACTGGTCGCGGCCGGACGCGGCATAGCACTTCTGCCACGCAGCGTCGCCCGCTCCTACTCACGCCCCGACCTCGTGAACCGCCCGGTGACCGACGTCCCACCGACCGAGATCTGCCTAGCCGTACTCGAGGGCCGCCGCGACGGACACCTGACCGACTTCCTGACCACGGCGACACACGCACTCTCCGAACCCCACTCCTGAAGCCCCCTCCAGGGTCGCTCCCCCGGGTTCCTGCGAAAGTTGCGAAAATAGGGGCCATGACGCGCAACGCATCCACCGAACTGGGCGAATTCCTCAGGGCCCGGCGCGCGGAGCTCACCCCCCGTTCCGTGGGGCTGCCCGGCGGGACCGTCCGGCGGGTGCCGGGCCTGCGCCGGGAGGAAGTGGCCATGCTGGCCGCGATCAGCACCGACCACTACACCCGCCTGGAACAGGGCCGCATCCAGGCGTCCGAGCCCGTCCTGGACGCCATCACCCGCGTCCTGGACCTGGACGAGGACCAGCGCGCCTACGTGTTCGAACTGGCCGGCAAGGAACCCGCGCGCCCGCGCCCGCAAGGCGTGCAGAAGGTCCAACCACAGTTGCAGCGCCTGCTCGACGACCTCATCTCCATCCCCGCCATGGTCCTGGGCCGCCAGATGGACGTACTGGCCTGGAACCCCCTGGCCGCCGCCCTGATAGGCGACTTCGCCCAACTCCCGGCCGAGGAACGCAACTACGCCCGAATGGTCTTCACCCCCGCCATGCGCAAGCTGTACGCGGACTGGGAGACCACGGCCCGCACAACGGTCGCCCAACTCCGCATGGAGGCCGCTCACAACGCCGGCTCCCCCCGCCTCACCACCCTCGTGAACGACCTCTCCGAGCAGGACCCCGACTTCCGCCGCTGGTGGTCCGCCCACCACGTGGCCGCCCGCACCACCGGCACCAAGACCCTCAACCATCCGATCGCCGGCACCCTCGTCCTCGAATGGGACACCCTCACCGCCGGCACCGACCCCGACCAACAACTCATCATCTGGACCGCCACCCCCGACACCTCCACCGAGGAGGGCCTGCGGTTCCTTGCGTCGTGGGCGGCGGGGGGCCAGGAGGCCGACCGGGGCACCTCGGGCTGACGCCACCACCCAGGGCGCGGGCATGCTGGTCGCGTACTGCCGGGGACCCTCACGTCGCCCGCATGTACATCGGCGCCGGGTCAGTCAGTCCTCACAGACTGTGTTGTTCCATCAGGCGCATGAGGTTCCGCTTGCGTTTCTGGGTGGTGCGCAGGGCGGTGACATACGCGCTGAACTCCTCCGGTGTGCCCAGGCGGCGATGACAGTCGCGCATGCCGAGCAGCAGGCTGACGAGCTGCTCGTACACCGCGTTGCCGGTCTGTTGCATCAGCGGCTCGGCCAGGCGCAGGTAAACGCCGAGCGCGTCGGCGGGACGGACTGCGCAAGCCTGGTCGGCGAGTGTGAGCCACTGCCGGTCATGAGCACCTGCTTCGGCGGCGGCCTGCCAAGCGGCCTCGACATCCTTGTCGTCGAGCAGGGCGTCAACCAGGACGGGCCCCCCGTACCAACCCCCGTGCCGCCGCCCCGCGTCCTCGCGCAACAACGCCAGCGCACCCACGTGTTCGGCCGGCCAGCAGTCGGCGGCCCGCGCGGCGGCGCGCAACTGCTGGTAGGCCAGCAGGGTGCGGCGGGCACCGAAGTGGTCGCGGCGCAGGCTGACGGCGTCGGGGAGCCGGGCCGCCCGCGCGTAACGCTCACAGAGATCGTCGACGAGGGCGGTGTCGACGGCGCCGAGGTCCCGGGCTTCCCGGACGCCGCGTTCCGCCCAGAGCAGCGCCTCGTCGGAGCGTCCCGCGGAGTCCAGCTCGCGGGCGATGACCAGATGCGTATGGCCGTTCGCCGCGAGGTCGGCCGCGTGCACGGCGATCACCGCGTCGACGTCGCCTCCCGCCTTGGCCAGCCGCTCCATGAGGTACTTCTCCGCCCAGCCGGTGCGCTTGCGCCGCCATGCCCGGGTCGCCAGCTCTCGCAGGACGTCCATCCCACCTTCGCCAAGGACATCGACATAGTCGCGCGGATCGATATCGGTGATGCCGTCAACGTCGCCGAGCACATGGCCGACCAGCCAGCGGGCCAACTCCTCCGGGTCGGGGCGCGCCACACGGCACGCGTCGAGATGGGCGCCGACGAGGGCCGCGCCGACCTGCCCGAGCCCTCCGTCGGAGTCGTCGACGCTCTCCACCGCCTCGGCCAGCAGCCGCATCGCCTCCCGCGCCACGGTGATCGCGTCGGCGGCCCGCCCCGAGCCGGTGAGCGCCCCGATCGCGGACACCGCCTGCCCGGCCTGGTCGGCGTAGGCGCGGGCATCGGCGTACTCGACGTACCCGTACTGCGCGAACGGGCCGATGTCGAGCAGCTCACGGACGCGCGCCCGGACCGCGGCGAGATCCCCGCGCACACTCGCGGCCCGCAGCTCCAGCCGACGCCGCAACTGCCGATCCTCGTCGATCTGTTCCCGCACCAGGGCAAGCAACTCGTCCTTGGAAAGGCCGGACAGCCAGACGTCAAGGTCCCGCACACGGGTCCTGGCCGCCTCGCGCTGCCGCGGCAGGCTCTCAGCCTGGGCGATCACGGTCAGACCGAGAGCAACCAAATGCTTGCAGAAGTTGCCCTCCAGACCGTACGGGCAATCACACTCGCCGCCGGGCCCGTCCAAGCGCAGCTCTACCTCGTACCGCTCCGTCCCATGGACGATCGCGGTGACCCAGCCGTCACCGACCTCGACCCCGGACACCGCATCGAGGTACCCGAGCCCACGCTCGAAGGAACGGGCGCCCGCCAGCGCTTTGAGGTTGGCCTCGGTGAGGCTGCGCCTAGTTCTATCCACCCTGCCCAGGTTACGTACTTGATACGCCGTCAGCTTAGAGATGGGCAGGACCACGAGCCCTCTGCGAGCGGAGCGCTGGCTGATTGGCGTGGAGTTGCGCACACAGCTCCGGAGACCGTGACCGCCTCCCGCGCGGCGGACGGTCACGCTGCGTCCCAACTGTTGGTACTCAGCTGACCTGCCAAAATACGCTCCCCCTCCAGACCAGGCTCTGCGAAGTCGGTGCAGCAGTACCTTGACGAGTCCTCGCAGGACCTGAAGGACCTGTATGCCTATCTCGACGAGCTTCTCGGGACCGCCAGACCGGCCGCACCTGCTCAGGCCGGGGACGACCGAGGAGCTGCGAGTGCACGTCTATGGCGAGCCCACTGGGACGAGGGTGTGACGGGGTCGGTGTTGTTTCCTCTGAATGCGGTTGTGAAGATAGCCGTATGTCTGAGCACGGGGGCGGGGCGGACATGCCACCGCAGAACAACCTTCCCAGGTCACGTCTTGCGGACTACGCGGAGATGGTGGACCGGCCTGCCGCGCCGCTGCCGGTGGCGTCTTCGCAGGAGCGTCGAGATCCGACTCAGCAGGAGCCCGTTCAGAAGTTCTCGCCGGAGTCTGCGCCTGAAGACGCTGAAGTTACCGCGCGTCGGCAGGAGTTCACGGCGTTTCTGGGGGAGTTCCGGCGTACGGCGGTCCTGGTTCCGCTCGGGGACGAGCCCGGCCTCGACGGTGAACGCGGCCTTTTGACGGCGGACTTGGGCGGCATCCGTTTCATCCTCGCCTTCTCCGACGAACAGGCCCTGGCCCGCTACGCCCAGGCGCGCGGCGAGATGGCGCGCGAGTGGACGTACCAGACGATCCTCGGCGCCCGGCTGCTCGACGTGGCGGTTCCGGCGGCCGGAGTGCCGTGCGGGGTGGCCCTGGATTGCGCGGACGGTGTGGACGGCATGGTCTTCCCGCCGGTGCGCGGCATCGTGCCCGACGAGGTAGCCGTGGACCGCGAGGAGGGGGACGAGGTATGACCGGCGACGGTGGCAAGGACCTGAAGGCCGACGGACTCGGCCTGATAGCCAAGGGTCTGACCGAGGCCCTGGGCGAGCTGAAGGAGCTGGGCATGGTCGGCACGGCCGGCGCCGGGCGCGGTTTCGGCGACATCGCCCTGTCGGGGCTGGAACTCGGGCACGAGGGGCTGACGGGTGAGTTCAAGTCGTTCTGCGAGCGCTGGGAGTGGGGCGTGCGCTCGCTGATCAACGAGGGCAACGGGTTCGCCGTCAAGACCGGCCTGGCGGCGGGCACGTACTACGAGACCGAGCAGTACGTCGAAGGCAGCTTCAAGATCGTCACCAACGCGGCGATCGGCAATCCGTACGCGTCCGAGGAGCAGGTCACCCAGCAGGGCTGGGGTGACATCGCCACCTCCGGCGCCTACGGCGGCGTCGACTACAGCAAGGAGTCCTTCGACCGGGCAATGGACAACAGTGCCCAGGGCTGGAAGGACGCCGGCCGCGATGTCATGACCTCCCACACCGTCGGACCGCTGGGCCTCAACCCCGAGAACCTCCACAACGCCGCTGGAGTCTCCGACGCCGAGTACAACCAGATGCTCGACGACACCTTCGGCCCCTCCCCCGAAGCCCGCGCCGAAGCCGCCCAACAGCAGCAAGGCGGAGGTGAAGGCTGATGGGCGTCTTCGGAGACATCGGCGACGGCCTCAAGGACCTCGGCGGGGACATCAAGGACGGCGTCAACGACGGCCTGAGCAAGGTCGAAGACGGCATCGACTACGGCAAGCAGAAGCTCGGCGAGGGCGTCGACTGGGGCACCAACAAGATCGGCGACGGGCTCGACTACGTCGGCCTGCACGACGCCGCCGACGCCGTCGAGGACTGGGGCGACGACGTCGCCTCCGACCTCGGCGCCACGCCCGGCGAACAGCAGCTCGGCCAGACCGAGGACGCAGGCGAACTGGTCCACGGCAACCCCGGCAAGATCCGCGAGAGCGCCAAGCACCTCAAGGACTTCCACACCGCCTTCGACCATGTCGGCCAGGGCATGAAGAAGGTCGACTCCGACGGCTGGAAGGGCGAGGGCGGCGACGCCTTCCGCGAGAAGTTCGGCGTCCACCCCACCAAATGGGCCCAGGCCGCGGATGCCTGCGACACCGCCGCCGGCGCCCTGGAGTCGTACGCCGACACCGTCAAGTGGGCTCAGGGCAAAGCCCAGGACGCCATCGACCTGTACAAGAAGGGCAAGCACTCCTCCGACGAAGCCGTGCAGGCGTACAACAAGCGCGTCGACGCCTTCAACGGCAAGGTCAAGGCGAACGAGGACCCGGGACCGAGGCCGGAGCCCTTCCAGGACCCCGGCAAGGCCGACGTCAAGAAGGCACACGAGACCCTCGCCGAGGCCCGCAAGCAGCGCAACACCGCCGCCTCCGATGCCCAGACCAAGGTCAAGGCCGCACTCGCCCACGCCCCAGCCGAACCCCCGCCGCTGAACCGCCTCGGCCACGACCTCGTCGACGGCTACCAAGCGGTGAACACCGAACTCACCCACGTCGTCGGCGGCGCCCTCAAAGGCACCGCAGGCCTGCTCAACTTCGTCCGCGGCCTCAATCCGACGGACCCCTACAACCTCACGCACCCGGCCGCGTACGCGCAGAACGTCTCCATGACGCTCTCCGGGCTGGTGTCGACAGCCGCGCACCCGGAGCGGATCGTGACCGCGGCCGTCGACGGCTTCAAGAAGGACCCCTCCGAGTTCATCGGCCGCCTCATCCCCGAACTCATCGGCACCAAGGGCGCGGGCCTCGCCCGAGGCGGGCTGCGGCTCGGGCTGAAGAAGGGCGCGGAGGAGGCCGCGGAGAACGGGGCACGCCGTGCCCTGCGGGACAAGCCCGAGGGCCATGCGGAAAACCCGCGTGAGAAGGTCGAGCGCGACCCCACCGACCCGGTCGATCTGACCACCGGCGTGATGTATCTGCCGCAGACCGACATCACGCTGCCCGGCACTCTGCCCCTGGCCTTCACACGGCGCGTGGAGTCCGGCTACGACCTGGGCCGCTGGTTCGGCCCTTCCTGGTCCTCCACTGTCGACGAACGACTCGAGATCGACGCCGAGGGCGTCGTCCTCGTCAGTGCCGACGGCCTCCTGCTCGCCTACCCGCATCCCGCACCCGGCGTCCCCACCCTGCCAAGTCACGGTCCACGCTGGTCACTCGACCGCACCGACGGCGGCTACACGCTCACCGACCCGGCCACCGGCCGCGTCCGGCATTTCGCCGACCGCACCGAGCACCTGGCGGTCCTGGAACAGATCGACGACCGCAACGGCAACTGGCTCACCTTCGAGTACGACACCGAGGGCACCCCGCTCGCGATCGTCTCCTCAGGCGGCCACCACCTGAAGATCACCACGCGGGACGGGCGGGTGACCGCCCTGCACCTGGCCGGCGCGACGGTGGGCGGCAGCGATCAGGAGATCAAACGCTACAGCTACTCGGACGACGGCCACCTGACCGGGGTCATCAACTCCTCGGGCCTGCCTCTGCGGTTCACGTACGACGAACGCGGCCGTGTCACCTCCTGGACCGACACCAATGAGCGCTCCTACACCTACGAGTACGACGAGAAGGACCGCTGCATCGCGGAGGGCGGCGCCGAGGGCCACATGAGCCTGCGGCTGTCCTACGACGGGTCGGATCCGGAAACCGGCCACGGCGTTACCACGACCACGACCGGTGAGGGTCACACCCGCCGCTACCTCGTCAACAGCACCTGCCACGTGGTCGCCGAGATCGATCCGCTCGGCAACGTCATCCGCTTCGAACGCGACCGCCATGGCCGCCTGTTGTCCCGTACCGACCCGCTCGGCCACACGGCTCGCTACGAGTACGACCACAGGGGGAACCTGACCCGGGCCGTCCGTGTCGACGGCCGCGAAATCCGCGCGGAATACGACGAGCAGGACCTGCCGGTGAAAATCACCGGCACCGACGGCTCCGTCCAGCGCTACGTCTACGACGAGCGCGGCAACCGCACCCGCTTCACCAACCCCGCAGCCCAGACCACCACCTTCAGCTACGACGAAGCGGGCCGCCTCACCTCGATCGTCGACCCCCTCGGCCACACGACCACGGTGCGCTGCAACCCCGCGGGGCTGCCGCTGCAGATCACCGACCCGTCCGGCGCAGTGACCCGCTACGAACGCGATGCCTTCGGCCGCCCGGTGACGATCACCGACCCGACCGGGGTGACCACGCGCCTGGAGTGGACGGTCGAGGGACACCTGGCCCGCCGCATCGCCCCCGCCGGCACGACCGAGTCGTGGACGTACGACGGCGAGGGCAACTGCACCAGCCACACCGACCCGCTGGGCGGCACGATCCGCTACGAGTACACGCACTTCGACCTGATGACCGCTCGTACCGGCCCGGACGGCGCCCGCCACGCATTCACGCACGACGAGGAACTGCGCCTCACCAAGGTCACCAACCCGCAGGGCCTGACGTGGAGTTACGCCTACGATCCGGCAGGCCACCTCATCTCCGAGACGGACTTCGACGAGCGCACCCTCACCTACACCCACGACGCAGTGGGCCGCCTGGCCTCCCGCACGAACGATCTCGGCCAGGTCATCACGTACGAGCGCGACGCGCTCGGCCAGATCGTCCGTAAGGACGCCCACGGGCGGCTCACGACGTACGCCTACGATGTGACCGACCAGCTCGCCCAGGCCACCGGCCCCGACGGCGGCACGCTCACGCTGCTGCGCGACCAGCAGGGCAATCTCCGCACGGAGACCGTCGACGGCCGTTCCCTGCACTGGGTCCACGACTCCCTGGGCCGCCGCACCAGCCGCACCACACCCGGTGGCGCCACCACGACCTGGTCCTACGACCCGGCGGGCAACGTCACGTCGATGACCGCCTCGGGCCGCCCCATCACCTTCACGTACGACGGAAACGGCCGTGAGGTCACCCGTACCGTCGGCGACACCCTCACCCTGAACCAGGTGTATGACCCGGTGGGGCGGCTCACCGCTCTGACCGCCACGGCCGGCACGCGCACGGTCCAGCAGCGCGCCTACACCTACCGCGCGGACGGCCACCTCACCGGCGTCGACGACCTCCTGACCGGGCAGCGTCGGTTCGAGCTCGACGCGGTGGGACGCGTCACCGCCGTGCAGGCCGCGAACTGGACAGAGACCTATGCCTACGACGCCGTCGGCAACCAGACCCACGCCGACTGGCCCGGCGTCCACCCCGGCCACGAGGCCACCGGCGAACGCGTCTACACCGGCACCCGAATAACCCGCGCTGGAGCCGTCCGCTACGAGCACGACACACTCGGCCGGATCGTGCTGCGCCAGAAGACCCGCCTCTCCCGTCGCCCCGACACCTGGCGCTACGAGTGGGACGCCGAGGACCGGCTGACCGCCACGGTCACCCCCGACGGCACCCGCTGGCGCTACACCTACGACCCGCTCGGGCGCCGCACGGCGAAACTCCGCCTGGCCGCCGACGGCGAGACGGTCGTCGAGCGCGTGACCTTCACCTGGGACGGCACAACCCTCTGTGAACAGACCTCCGTGTCCCAGGAGTTGTCGAATCCGGTCACCCTGACCTGGGACCACCGGGAACTGCGTCCGATCGCCCAGACCGAACGCATCACGGCCGCCGACGCCCCGCAGGAGGAGATCGACTCCCGCTTCTTCTCCATCATCACCGACCTGATCGGCACCCCCACCGAACTCGTCGACGAACACAGCACCATCGCCTGGCACACCCGCGCCACGCTCTGGGGCTCCACCGCGTGGCCGGCCGGCAGTCCGGCCTACACACCCCTTCGCTTCCCGGGCCAGTACTACGACCCGGAGACGGGCCTGCACTACAACTACTTCCGCCACTACGACCCGGAAACCGCCCGCTACCTCACACCGGATCCCCTCGGCCTCACTCCGGCACCCAACCCCGCCGCCTATGTCCACAACCCGCACACGTGGAGCGACCCACTCGGCCTTGCGCCCAAGTGCCCGTTGGAGAAGGCCAAAAGCGCCACGGACAAGATCATCGAGCGTGCCCAAGAGGGCAAGATGAGGAAGGACAGCGACTATCACCCGCACTTCGGCGACGACCGCGTGCTGGAGATCCTGAAGAACCCGGACGCCGTGTATCTCTCCGAGGGAGGCCGCGGAACTCTCACCTTCCGACAGGGCGAGGACATCGTGATCACGAAGGGGCCCGGAGCCGGCGCAGGCGACGTGATCACCGGCTACGGCCCGTCCGGGATCAAGGGGGAAAGCGGAGTCAAGGCACTGGGCGGATCGGTCGACGATCCCGGGGCCCCGGTGACTCACGACGCTATCGTGAACGGGGAAATTCCAAGTAGCAGAGGTGGCACCATGCCACCCGCCAAGCAGATTCGATGAGGCGGCATCCATGGTGAAGTTCTCGGTCGGCGAGACCATGAGTGTCGAAACGACGGGAAACCCGCTGGCGTTCACTCCACGTTTCAATTTCTCCGGCCCTCAGGTGATCGTCGCGGGATACGCAGACCCGGAAGGACGCGAGCGGCAGCTGGCAGGCACCTTCGGCAGCATGCAGTGGCTGTGGTCGGAGAACGACCATGTGCGGTTCGACCAGGGCAGCAGGGAACTGTGCAGTCTCATGCTTTTCGTACCCCCGAAATCCGTTCCCGCCGAGGTCTGTCACCGCATGCCCGACGGGCCGCGGACGGTTCCGGGCGGGCTGCGAGCAGACACTGCGCAGGACTTCGACCTGCCCCAGGCCACGGTCTTCTGCTGCGGCCCCGAAGCCACCGAGTTGAGGTGCGTCAGGGACCTCAGCGCGCTCGACGGGCCGCTGGACGCCCGGATCGGCATCGCCCCTGACGTGGACCTCTTGGTCCAGGACGGCTCGGTGGTCGGCTGGAGCCTCACCGATCCCGCCCGCTATCTGACGGACGGTTTCGCCGAGCCCGATACAGCGCCGCCCTCGCCCGCCACCCGGCTCCGGCTCGCCGAGTGCCTAGCCCTGGTCTCCGAGCCGCTCGTCGACGAGGTGATGGACCAGGACGAGCATGCCTGGCGCATGCTCCGGGCCACCGAGCGCGCCCTACGCGACCAGCGGGACGACCGGCGTCGCGCGGACGTCCTGCACCAGGTCATCAGCCGTCTGATCGAGGACTACGAGTCCTGACAGCCGCAGGTCGGCCGGGAACGGACCCGCACAGTGTCGAGAAGTCCTTGAACGGGCACTCGTACACCCCGAAGGTCGACGGTATCGACGTCCGTGAGTACGTCGCCGCTGTCGAACTACACGCCGATCCCCGACCTCCACCGAGCGTCGTGCTGCTTCTCGCGCCGACGAGGACATGGCCGACCGATCACGGTACGAGGTGAAGCCCCAGGTGGCGGCGGACGAGCCGGGCTGTACGCCGGGGACGGCCGCACGGCGTGCGCAAGCCGCCGCTGAGATGCGCGGTCGTTCCGCGTGACCAGAGGCCGCGCACATCGGGTGCACACCGGCCGGAACAGGGCTCGGCTTCGAGACAGGTACGGCAGTCCACCGGATCCGCGATCAAGGACGCGCGGCCGAGGAGCTCATCGAGCAAGCCGGGCTCGGTGCGGCTTGCGGGGGTCAAGTCCTCGGCCGGACCACGCAAACCCGGTCAACCAGGGTCAACCAGTTCGAATGCCGCTCGGTCGCGTCCAGCCGCTCCGGCCCGCCGACCGGTCCGTGTCCCTGCACGCCGTTCGCCGCCTCGTCCCCGCACGCCATTCGCCGCCTCGAAGTCCCGCAGGCCGCTGTGACCTGCCTGGAACCACTGGCCTGACACCGTGAAGCCCTCGCGTCATCACCCACGCGTCCGCCGGGTCCTCGAGACCGCACCGCCCCGGCCGCCCGGGCCGCCCGGGGAGATCTTGACGGACGCGCGTGCGGACCCCGTTCCCCGAAATCGCCCCGCTCCGTGCGACGGACCCGCCGCCCCTCCCCGTAGAGCAGACGACATCAGCTCACAGGGAGGGGAACGCGACGTGGCAGGGCACAGAGTCAGGGGCGCCAGGGGTACGGCGATCGCGGCGGTGGTCATGGCGGCGCTGACCGCGTCACAGGCGCCGGGGGCGGTCCCGGCACGGGCCTCCGCACCCCCGCGGCAGCCGCCCGCCGAGCAGGGGCCGAGCGTGTCGGGCGACACCCGGTACCGCACCGACCTCCCGCCGCTGCGGACCCGGGAACGCAAGGGCGAGGCGTCGGTGGCGGGCGCCGCGCTGCCGGCGAGCGTGTTCGCCGCCTACCGGCACGCCGAGGCGGAACTCGCACGCACCGCGCCCGGCTGCCGGCTGCGGTGGCAGTTGCTGGCCGCGATCGGCCAGGTGGAGTCCGGGCAGGCGCGCGGCGGTCGGGTGACGGCGGACGGTACGACCGTGGCGCCCATCCTCGGGCCGCGGCTGGACGGCGGCGCCTTCGCCGTCGTGCGGGACACCGACGACGGCGCGTACGACGGGGACGCGGCCTACGACCGGGCGGTCGGACCGATGCAGTTCATCCCGTCGACCTGGGCCCGCTGGGGCACGGACGCCAACGGCGACGGGCGGGCCGACCCGGACAACGTCTTCGACGCGTCGCTCGCCGCCGGGCGCTACCTGTGTGCGGGCGGACGAGACCTCTCCGACCCGGCCGAGCTGGACCGGGCGGTCCTCGGATACAACCACTCGGAGGCGTATCTGCGCACGGTCAGGGCCTGGTACGCGTACTTCCTGGAAGGATACCGGGTGGTGCCGGACAGCTCCGCGAAGCCCTCGGCACACCCGGAGCCGTCGCGGCCGCCGTCCACGCCGAAGCCCTCGCCGACACCGTCCGCCCGTCCGAGCGCCGTCCCCTCCCCGACACCGTCCGCACGTCCCTCGCCGACCCCCGGCACGTCCCGTCCGGCGGGCGGGGCCACTCCGACGGACAAGCCCCAACTCCCCTCGCCCGGCGCGGACATCGAACTGCCCGGCGACGACCTGCTGCCCAGCGGCGGTCCGCTGACCAGTAACAGCGGGGACTCGACGGCCTCCGCCCCCTCCACAACCGCGACTACCGGGCGGTAATGTCACCACCCGCCGGACGGCACAGGACCGGCGGGTGAGCGCAAAGGGGCCCTCATGGCGACGGACATGCCGGACATGCCTGCGGAGATACAGGCGGCCCACGACCGTTGGCAGCGCATGTGGAGCCACCGCGAGCAACTGCTCAAGGTGGCCCGGCGCAGGTCGATGAGCCCGGAGGACGCCGAGGACGCGGTGCACGAGGCCATGCTGCGCGCCGCGGAGCGCCCCGACCTGGACGACGAGCGCCTCGGCGGCTGGCTGACGACCGTGACCATGCGGCTGTGTGTCGATCGGTATCGCCAGGTCAACCGTGAGGCCGAGGTACACCGCAGCCCCACGCTCACCGCGCCGGGTCCGGTGCCCGTCGAGGAGGCGGTGTGCGATCGGGCCGAGGCCAGGTGGCTGGCCGTGCGCAGCGGGGAGCTGCCCGGGCGCCAGGCCGAGGCGCTCCGGCTGAAGTCCGAGGGCCTCGACGTCGGCCAGGTCGCCGTGCGCATGGGGCTGAGCTATCGCACCGTCGAGTCGCTGCTCGCCCGGGCCCGGCGCACGCTGCGCAACTCGCTGGCCGGAACGCTGGGCCTCGCCCTGTTCCTGTGGGGGCGCGGCAAGCTGCGCGCGGGCGGACACGCGCAGGCCGTGGCGGTGACCTCGACGGCCGCGACCCTGGTGGTGGCGGGGTTCGTGTTGCCGTACGTCCACGACGGGGTCAGGCAGGGCACGGCTCCCCGACCCTCCGTGTCCCGCATGGCCCAGGCGACCACGCAGACCGTCCGGCCCGACGGCGTCGGCCGGGTGGCCGCCCCGAACGCCCGTGATCTGTCGGCCGCCTCGGCGTCCCACGCGGCGACGCCGACGGTGCCGCCCGGCGATAACGACCGGTCGTTGCTGCCTCTGTCGGTGCCACCGCTGCCGGACGCCTCGCTGTCACCAGTGCCGTCCGTCCCCGACGTCCCCGGCCTGTCCGACCTGCCGAGCGTGCCCGGCCTCCCCGATCTGCCGGCCACGTCCACGGTCCCGACGACGCCTCCGGCCCTCCCGGAGGCTCCCACCACGTCCTCCGCCCCGGTCGACGTACCGACCCCGACCGCGCTGCCGTAGAACCACCGGAGAAACCGGAAAAAGGACTGCCGTAGAACCAGCGGAAAGAGCGCGGCCGTCGAGCCGCCGGAAACCCGGCCGCAAGACCCCCGAAAAAAATCCGCCTCCGTCGCGACGGACGCCCGGCCCCTCCCCGTAGAGCAGATGTCGGAGCTGCTCCACGGCCGAAGGGTGGACCGGATGGGTGTCGAGATCTGTGTGGAAGGGCTGACCAAGTCCTTCGGTCACCAGGTCATCTGGCAGGACGTCTCGCTGACGCTGCCCGCCGGGGAGGTATCGGTCATGCTCGGCCCCTCGGGCACGGGCAAGTCGGTGTTCCTCAAGACGCTCGTCGGACTGCTGAAGCCGGACCGGGGTTCCGTGAAGGTCGCGGGCCGGGACGTCACCAAGCTGCGCGAGCACGAGCTGTACGAGGTGCGGAAGCTGTTCGGGGTGTTGTTCCAGGACGGCGCGCTGTTCGGCTCGATGAGCCTGTACGACAACATCGCCTTCCCGCTGCGCGAGCACACCCGCAAGTCCGAGAGCCAGATCCGGCGCATCGTGCTGGAGAAGATGGACATGGTCGGGCTGATCGGTTCGGAGGGAAAGCTGCCGGGCGAGATCTCCGGTGGGATGCGCAAACGGGCCGGGCTGGCGCGAGCGCTGGTCCTCGATCCGGAGATCATCCTGTTCGACGAACCGGACTCGGGCCTCGACCCGGTGCGCGTCGCGTACCTCAACCAACTCATCGTCGACCTCAACGCGCAGATCAACGCGACGTTCCTGATCGTCACGCACGACATCGCCTCGGCCCGCCAGGTGCCGGACAACATCGGGCTGTTGTTCCGCCGTGAGCTGGTCATGTTCGGGCCCCGTGAGGAGCTGCTGACCAGCGACGAGCCCGTCGTACGGCAATTTCTGAACGGCCGGATGCAGGGGCCGATCGGGATGGCGGAGGAGAAGGACGCCGCGCAGGTCGAGCAGGAGCTGGCGCAGCTCGGCGACGCGGACCGCAAACCCCGCCACGTCGGCAACGACATGACGCCGCGCCTGATGCCGGGCCCCGGCATCGCCCGTCCGCCCCGCTGGGAGGCGATCGCGAGACGCGAGGCCGAGCTGCACCGGAAGGCGGTGACCGGCGCATGAGACTGTCACCCACCGGGGCGCTGAGGCACTCGGGGAACCTCTTCGCGATGGCGCTGGACGTCGTCCGGACCATCCCCCGACGGCCGTTCCAGGCCCGGGAGTTCATCCAGCAGGCCTGGTTCGTCGCGAGCGTCACCATCCTGCCGACGGCCCTGGTGTCCATCCCCTTCGGCGCGGTCATCGCGCTGCAGATCGGCAGCCTGACCCGGCAGCTCGGCGCCCAGTCCTTCTCCGGGGCCGCCTCGGTCCTCGCGGTGCTGCGGGAGGCCTCGCCGATCGTCACCGCGCTGCTGATCGCGGGCGCCGGCGGCACGGCGATCTGCGCGGATCTCGGGGCGCGGAAGATCCGCGAGGAGATCGACGCGATGCGGGTGCTGGGCATCGACCCGATCCACCGGCTGGTCGTCCCGCGGGTCCTGGCGTCGATGGTGGTTGCTGTGCTGCTCAACGGCCTGGTGTCGGTGGTGGGCGTCGCGGGCGGCTACTTCTTCAACGTCGTCCTGCAGAACGGCACGCCGGGCGCGTATCTCGCTTCCTTCACCACGCTCGCCCAGCTCTCCGACCTGTGGGCGGCCGAGATCAAGGCGCTGGTGTTCGGGGCGATCGCCGCGATCGTCGCCTCGTACAAGGGACTCAACGCGAAGGGCGGCCCGAAGGGCGTGGGCGACGCGGTGAACCAGTCGGTGGTGATCACCTTCATGTTGCTGTTCGTGACGAACTTCGTGATGACCGCCGTGTACTTCCAAGTCGTTCCGCAGAGGGGCTGAGTCATGGCGCTGCTGAATCGTCTGGAGGAACTGGGCAGCCAGCTGTCCTTCTACGGCCGCTCGTTGGCGTGGACGGGCCGCACCGTACGCCGCTACAAGAAGGAGATCCTGCGGCTGCTCGCCGAGGTGAGCTTCGGACGCGGCGCCCTCGCCGTCGTGGGCGGCACGGTCGGCGTCATCGCCTTCCTGTCGTTCTTCACCGGCACGGAGGTGGGCCTCCAGGGCTACGCCGCGCTCAACCAGCTCGGCACCTCGAACTTCGTGGCGTTCCTCTCGGCGTACTTCAACACCCGGGAGATCGCGCCACTGGTGGCGGGGCTCGCGCTGTCCGCGACGGTGGGCGCCGGGTTCACGGCGCAGCTGGGCGCGATGCGGATCAGCGAGGAGACGGACGCCCTGGAAGTCATGGGCGTGCCCTCGCTGCCGTTCCTGGTGACCACCCGGATGATCGCCGGTTTCGTCGCGGTGATCCCGCTGTACGTGGTCGGGCTGCTGTCCTCGTACTTTGCCGCCCGCACCATCACCACCGGCTACTACGGGCAGTCGGCGGGCACCTACGACCACTACTTCCAGCAGTACCTGCCGCCGGTCGACGTGCTGTGGTCCTTCGGGAAGGTGCTCGTCTTCGCCGTCCTGATCATCCTGGTGCACTGCTTCTACGGCTACTACGCGAGCGGCGGCCCGGCGGGTGTCGGCGTCGCCGTGGGCCGCGCCGTGCGCACCTCGATCGTCGCGATCAACGTCCTGGACTTCTTCCTGTCGCTCGCGATCTGGGGCGCCAACACGACCGTACGGATTGCGGGGTGAGCCGTATGAGAGTGCTGAGACTGCGGTTGTACGGCGTCGTGTTCCTCGCCGTGCTCGCGCTGCTGCTGTCCCTGTCCGTCGCCGTGTACCAGCAGGTGTTCACCCCGGCCGTACGGATCGAGCTGGAAGCGGACAGCATCGGCAACCAGCTCGATCCCCGCGCCGACGTCAAGCTGCGCGGGCTGCTGGTCGGCGAGGTGCGCGCGGTCCACGCCGACGGGACGAAGGCGACGCTCGACATCGCGCTCAAGCCGGAGTACGTCGCGTCCATCCCGTCCGACGTGCACGCACGCCTGCTGCCCAAGACCCTGTTCGGCGAGAAGTACGTCGACCTGGTCGCGCCCGCGCGCTCTGCGCATTCATCAGCTCGGCCCATCCGCGCCGGGGATGTCATCACCCAGGACCGCACCCGTGTCGGCATCGAGCTCCAGCAGCTGATGAACGACCTGCTGCCGCTGCTGCGGACCGTGCAGCCCGGCAAGCTCAACGCCACGCTCTCCGCGTTCGCCACCGCCCTCGAGGGGCGCGGCGACCGGATCGGCGACAACCTCACGCGCGTGGAGGACTACCTGCACCGGCTCAATCCGCATCTGCCGTCCCTCACCGAGGACTTCGCGCGGCTGGCCGACGTCGCCGAGGTGTACGGCGACGCGGCTCCCGATCTGATGGAGATCCTGCGCAACACCGTCACCACCAGTCGCACCCTGGTCGAACAGCGGGACAGGCTCGCGTCCGCGCTCACCACGACGGCCACTGCCGCGGGTACCGCGGACGACTTCCTCGACGCGAACGGCGACCGGCTGATCACCGTGGGCCGGGTCTCCCGCCCCACGCTCGACCTCTTCGCCCGCTACTCGCCCGAGTACCCGTGCCTCTTTGCCGGCCTGGTGCGCGAGGAGCAGGCATCCGAGCAGGCCTTCCGGGGCGGCAAGATGCACATCACGCTCGAAGTCGTCCGCCAGCAGGGGGCGTACGAACCCGGTGAGTATCCGCGCTACGACGATCGGTCGGGGCCCAACTGCCGTGACCTGCCGCATCCGTCGGTGCCCGCGCCCGGGGTCCACCTCGACGACGGTTCGGCGAAGGGCAGTTCGTCCGGTCCGGGCGGCGTCTCCGCCACCCGGACCGAGCAGCGCGCCGTCGGCTCGCTCGTCGCGCCCGTCATGGGCGTGCCCGCCGACGAGGTACCGCCGATCGCGACGCTGCTGTTCGGACCGATGGCGCGCGGGACGGCGGTGAGCGTCGCATGAGGATCACGAAGACCGCCAGGACTACAAGGACCACAAGGACCACAAGGACGTCAGGAGCCCGGCAGGCCGCCGCCCCGCTGATCAAGTTCAGCCTCTTCGCCCTGGTGACGATCCTGGCTACGGCCCTGCTCGCCGCCACCATCGTCAACATCTCCTTCACCTCCGAGCACACGTACCGCGCGGTGTTCAGCGACGTGACGGGCCTGGAGAAGGGCGACGACATCCGGGTGGCCGGGGTGCGGGTCGGCCAGGTCGAGGGCATCCGGATCGAGGACCGGACGCTGGCGGAGGTCACCTTCACTGTCGGTGAGGACCGGCCGCTGCTGAACAGCACCGGCGCGGTCATCCGCTACCGGAACCTGGTCGGACAGCGTTACGTCGCCCTGACCGAGGGCGCGGGAGACGGCACCCGGCTGAAGCCCGGCGCCACGATCCCGCTGTCGCGCACCCAGCCCGCGCTGGACCTCAACGCGCTGCTGAACGGCTTCAAGCCACTGTTCTCGGCGCTCAGCCCGCAGGACGTCAACCAGCTCGCCACCGAGATCATCCGGACCCTCCAGGGCGAGGGCGGCACCGTCAACAGCCTGCTCGCGCACACGGCTTCGCTCACCACGACGCTGGCCGGCCGCGACAGGCTGATCGGCTCGGTGATCGACAACCTGAACACCGTGCTGGAGACGCTGGACAAGCGCGGCGCCCGTTTCTCCGGGCTGCTCAAGCAGCTGCGTCGGGTGATCTCGGGGCTGTCCGCCGACCGCAAGCCCATCGGGCAGTCCCTGGTGGGGATCGGCGATCTGACGGACGCCACCTCGGGGCTGCTCAAGGACGCGCGTCCGCCCCTGAAGGACGACATCGCCGAGCTGACCGATCTCACCGGAACGCTGAACAAGAACGAGAACACCGTGGAGGGCGTCCTGAAGCGGCTGCCGAACAAGCTCAACGCACTGACGGGGACGGCGTCCTACGGCTCGTGGTTCAACTTCTACCTCTGCGACTTCGACGGCCGGATCGTGCTGCCGAAGACGAAGCAGGTGCTCACTCCTGAGCTGCACGTGGCGAGGGCGAGGTGCGGCGCATGACGAAGCACTTCCTTCCGCGCGGGACCCGTAAGAGCCGCCCGGAGCCGCTGGTCAAGGTCCGCATCGACCCGCCCAAGCTCCCGAAGATTCGGCTGCTTCCGCGCCGGGCCCCCCGCCCCCGCCGCCCCGAACCCCTGGTGAAAGTCCGCATCGACCCGCCCAAGCTCCCGAAGATTCGGCTGCTTCCGCGCCGGGCCCCCCGCCCCCGCCGCCCCAAACCCCTGGTGAAAGTCCGCATCGACCCGCCTCGGATACGGCTTCCACGGATCCGCCGTCCGCGCCTCGCCCCGTTCCGTGAGCGAAACCCCGTGGTGATCGGAGCCGTCGGCCTCACCATTCTCGCGCTGCTGACCGTGGCCGCGTTCAACGCCGACAGCCTGCCGCTGATCGGTGGCGGCGAGACGTACAGCGCGGCCTTCTCGGAGGCGGGCGGCCTCAAGCCCGGCGACGAGGTGCGGATCGCCGGCGTCAAGGTCGGCAAGGTCGAGGACGTCGATCTGGACGGTGACCACGTCAAGGTCACCTTCAAGATCAAGGGCGATCCGGGGTTCGGCACCGAGACCGGCGCCTCGATCCGGGTCAAGACGATCCTCGGCGCGAAGTACCTCGCGCTGCGTCCCAAGGGACCGGGACAGCTGAAGCCCGGCAGCGAGATACCGCTGAAGAGAACGGTTCCGGCGTACGACGTCGTGCAGGCGTTCAGCGATCTCACCACCACGACGGAGAAGGTCGACACCGACCAGTTGGCGAAGGCCCTGGACACCATCTCCACCACGTTCCAGGACTCGCCCGCCGAGGTACGGGCATCCATCAAGGGCCTGTCGAAGATCTCCCGTACGGTCGCCTCGCGCGACAAGGCGCTGGGCGAACTCCTCGACCACGCGAACGGTGTCACGGGCGTACTGGCCGAGCACTCCGAGGACTTCACCGCGCTGGTCAACGACGGGGACCAGCTGTTCAAGGAGATCAGCAAGCGGCGCGAGGCGATCCACAAGCTGCTGAAGACCTCCGCCGCGCTCGGCATCGAGCTCTCCGGCCTGGTCGAGGACAACGACAAGGAGATCGGGCCCGCGCTCAAGGGCCTGAACACCGTGGTGCGGATGCTCGAACGGAACCAATCCAGCCTCGACCGGAGCGTCAAGCTGCTCGCGCCCTACGTCCGGGTCTTCAGCAACGCCCTCGGCAACGGCCGCTGGTTCGACAGCTACGTCCAGAACCTGGTCGCCGCTCCAGTGGTGCCGCGTATGGGAGGCACCCGGTGAAGAACCTGAAGAGGCGCGTGGCCGTGGTCACCGCACTCGCCCTCGTCGCCGCGCTCACCTACGTGCTGTGGCCGCGCTCCGCGTCCGTACACGTCACCGCGTACTTCCCGCGCACCGTCGGCATCTACCCCGGCTCGGACGTCCGCGTCCTCGGCGTCCGGATCGGCGAGGTCGAGAAGATCACGCCGGAGGGCGACCGGGTGCGGGTGGAGCTGAAGTACGACGAAGGCCGCAAGGTGCCGGCGGACGCCAAGGCCGCCGTCATCAACTCCTCGGTGGTCAGCGACCGCTACGTACAACTGCTGCCGGTGTACCGAAAGGGCCCGGTACTGCGGAACGGCGCCGTCATCCCCGAGACGCGGACGGCCGTACCGGTCGAACTGGACCGCGTCTTCGACAGTCTGCACACGACGGCCGACGCGCTCGGCCCCCAAGGCGCCAACAAGGACGGCTCGCTGTCGCGGCTGCTCGGGGTGAGCGCGGACAACCTCGACGGCCAGGGCGAGAACCTCAACCAGACCGTCGAGGACCTCTCGCAAGCCGTCACCACGCTGTCCGACAGCCGCACGGACCTGTTCGGCACGGTGCGGAACCTGCAGGTGTTCACGGCTGCGCTGGCCGCCGACGACAAGAGCGTGCGGTCCTTCAACACCAGCCTCGCCGAGGTCGCCGGACAGCTCGCGGGTGAGCGCAAGGACCTCGCGGACGCGCTCAAGAACCTGGGGACGGCGCTCGGCGACGTGTCCGCCTTCGTGAGGAACAACAAGAAGTCGCTGACCTCGAACGTGCAGGGCCTCAGCAAGGTGACCAAGGTGCTCGTCACCCAACGGGCGGCACTGGCGGAGCTGTTGGAGGTCGCTCCCACAGGTCTGTCGAACCTGAACAACGCCTACAACCCGTCCTCGGGCACCCTCGACACCCGCAACAACGCGCAGCAGGCACAGGATCCGGCCTCGCTGCTGTGCTCCGTACTGAAGACGACCGGCGACGAAGGCGGCAAGAACCCCGACTGCGAGGAGCTCAAAGACCTCTTCGACTCCCTGCCCAAGGTGCCTCAGGGCTCCGCGGTGACGGGAACGGTCGACCGGACGCTCGGCGGAATTCTGGGGGCGAGCGTATGAGCGCACTGCGCAAGGTCGGGGCGGTCGCGTGGGCCGCGGTCGGCTCGCTGCTGCTGTCCGGCTGCGAGTTCAACGGCTGGTACGACGTCCAGCTGCCCGGCGGAGCCGCCGCCGACGGCCACGCGTACCACGTCACCGTCGAGTTCCGCGACGTCCTCGACCTGGTGCCGCAGTCGGCGGTGAAGGTCAACAACGTCACCGTGGGCGCGGTCGAGAAGGTGGAACTGAACGGCTGGCACGCGCGCGTGCGGCTGCGGGTCGCCGACTCGGTGAAGCTGCCCGCCAACGCGGTCGCCGAGCTGCGGCAGACCAGCATGCTCGGCGAGAAGTACGTCGCGCTCTCCGCCCCGACCGGCACGGCCCCCATGGGCCGGCTCGGCGACGGCGACCGCATCCCGCTGTCCCGCAGCGGCCGCAACCCGGAGATCGAGGAGGTGCTGTCCGCGCTCTCCGCGCTGCTCAACGGCGGCGGAGTGGCCCAGCTCAAGACGATCACCGTGGAGCTGAACAAGGCCCTGGACGGCCGGGAGAACCGGGTCAGATCGCTGCTCAAGGAGCTGAACACCTTCATCGGCGGCCTGGACGACCAGCGGAAGGACATCGTCCACGCCCTCGAGGCCGTCGACCGGCTCGCGGGGCGGCTCGGCAAGGAGAAGAAGACGATCGCCCAGGCCGTCGACACGATGCCACCCGCGCTGAAGGTCCTGGCCGACCAGCGGCGCGATCTGACGAGGATGCTCACCGCCCTGTCGAACCTGGGCAAGACGGGCACCAAGGTGGTCAACGCCTCGCACGACGACACGGTCGCGAACCTCAAACAGCTGCGGCCGATCCTGCAGCAGCTGAACAAGGCGGGCGACGATCTGCCCAACTCCCTCGAGTTGCTCACCACTTACCCGTTCCCGCGCAACGCGGTGGACGCCGTCAAGGGGGACTACGTCAACCTCGACATCACCGCGGATCTGGACCTGGCCGGCATCTACGGGAACGTGACGGGCGGCAACTCCGGCCGAGGCAACGGCGATTCCCACAAGCCCGACACTCCCGACCTACCGGATCTCCCCAATCTCCCCGATCTCCCCGATCTGCCGAGCGTGCCGACGCCCACGGCACTGCCGAGCACACCGAGCCTGCCGTCGTCCCCCTCGGTGCCGTCCGGCCCGTCGACCCCGTCGGGCGGCGGCGGGCCGCTGTGCCCGCCGGTGTGCACCAGCAGCTACACCACCCAACGCGGGCTGCCCGAGGGGATCAACCTCGCGCTCGCGGAGCTGATGCTGAAGGGGGTTCAGCCGTGATCACCCGTACGGTCAAGGCCCAGCTGCTGGCCTTCGCCACCGTCACCGCCGTCGGGGTGTCGTACGTCGGCGCCGAGTACACGGGCCTGGTGGACGACGTCCTGGGCCGCGGCTACACCGTGCAAGCGGACTTCGCCGACTCCGGGGGCATCTTCCCCGGCGCCGAGGTCACCTACCGCGGAGTGCCGGTGGGTCGCGTCGGCGCGCTGCGGCTGACCGGCGCCGACGGCGTCTCGGTCGCTCTCGACATCAAGGACGGCACGCCACGCATCCCGGCGGACACCCTCGCCGTGGTGGCGAACCGTTCGGCGGTGGGCGAGCAATACGTAGATCTACAGCCACGTACTTCGCATGGCCCATACCTCCTCGACGGCAGCGCCATCCCGCGCGGCAGCACGCGCGTGCCACTGCCCACGACGGACCTGGTCCTGAGCCTGGACCGGCTGGTGAACTCGGTCGGCAAGGACGATCTACGGGTCACCGTGGACGAGTTGGGCAAGGCCTTCTCGGGCACCGGCCCGAATCTGAGCCGACTGGTGGACTCGGGCAACGCGCTCGTGGAGTCGGCCTCCGCGTCACTCCCCCAGACGATCTCGCTGATCGAGGACTCGCGAAAGGTCCTCAAGACGCAGTCCGACCAGGGCTCGTCCATCAAGTCGTTCGCGCACGACCTGGCGGCTCTCACGGCACAGCTGAAGTCGAGCGACGGAGACCTGCGCAAGCTGATCGGCAACGCGACACCGGCCGCGCAGCAGGTGAACTCGCTGCTGAAGAACATCTCACCGCGACTGTCGGTCCTGCTGGCCAATCTGATCAGCGGCGGCCAGGTCACGCTGGCCAACCTGCCCGGCGTGGAGCAGTCCCTGGTCACCTTCCCGGCACTGGTCGCGGGCAGCTACACGGTCGTCCCGGGCGACGGCACCACCCACTTCGGCCTGGTGGTGAACGCCGACGACCCGCCGCCGTGCACCCAGGGATACGGGACAACGCGGCGCGACCCCTCGGACACCAGCACGCGCGAGGCGAACACCGACGCGCGCTGCACGGCCCCGCGCGGAAGCAAGACGTCGGTACGGGGCGCGCAGAACGCCCCCGGCGCGTCGACCGCTTCCGGCGGCGCGAACCGAACGGCGTACATCACGCCGTACGACCCGGAGACCGGTACCGCGACCGGCCCGGACGGCAGACCGGTCGAGATCGGCTCGACGGGCGGCCAACAGGCGGTGTTCGGAAAGGAGTCGTGGCAATGGCTGCTAGTCGGGCCGATGGCATGAGCGGGACCATGAACAGGACCATGAGCGCGGCCGTGTCGGGCAAGGCCCTGTCGAGCAGAGCGTGGTCGGTGGGGCTCGCCGTGGCGACCGTCCTCACGACGGCGCTGACGATCTGGCTGAGTCTTGGGCTCTACGACCAGCACGACAGGGCGCAGCGGCGCCAGGACATCCTGGCCGCGGCCCGCCAGTCGGCGCTGAACTTCACCTCGCTCGACTACCGGCACTACGACAGGGACAGCGCGAACGTCCTCCAGGGGGCCACCGGCGACTTCAAGAAGCAGTTCGCCGCGCAGACCGAGCAGCTGACCAAGCTCGTCGCGGCGAACGAGTCCGTGTCCGAGGGCCAGATCCTCGACGCGGGCATCGTCCGCTCCGACGAGGACTCGGCCCGCGTCCTGGTGGTCGCCGACAGCAAGGTGACCAACACCGCCGCCCCCAAGGGTGAGTCGCGCACCTACCGCCTACAGCTCGACCTGGTGCACCGAAACGGCCGCTGGCTGACCTCCGACGTCGAGTTCGTCGGCTGACCGCTCCCTCCCCGCCATACGACCCATGAGGACATGAGGAGTAAGACCGTGGCGAAGACGACCACCCGAAGCCGCGGCTCCGGTTCCGGATCCGGCACCCGGCACACCATGACCGCGGCCGCCCGCGCGGCGGCCAAGCGCGCGGAGCGCGGCCACCTCGAACCGGACCCGGCGTCCACCGACGAGGTGGCCCCGGGACGGCCCGAGGCACCGACCGCCGGCCGCACCGTCCTCATCGAGGCCCCCGATGAGGACGGCTGGGACGACCCGCCCGAGCCCTCACCGGAGTGCTTCGAGGAGGACCCACCGCAGAAGGAGGGGGAGCCCCGCCCCGGTACGGCTACGCGACACGGTCGGCGGCGGCTGCTCACCGCCGCCCTGTGTGTCCTTCTCCTGGCGGGCCTGATCGCGGCCACCGTGCTCGGGTGGCGCTACCGGGAGGGCGTGCGGGCCGAACAGGCACGCGGTCAGGCACTCGCGGCCGCACGCCAGGCGGCGCCGGTCGTGCTGTCGTACGACTTCAGGCACCTGGACCGCGACTTCGCCGCGGCCCGCGCCCGGCTCACCGGGCACTTCCGCGACGAGTACCGGAAGACCACCACGACGGTGGTCGGGCCGACGGCCAGGAAGTACCACGGGGTGGTGAAGGCCTCGGTGGCGCAGCCCACCGGCGGCTCCCCGGCGGCCTCCGTGATCTCGGCCTCGGCCGACCGGGCCGTGGTCCTCCTCTTCGTCAACCAGGTGACCACGAGCACCCAGGTCTCGGGCTCCCGTGTGGACCTGAACCGGGTGCGGATGACGGTGGCCCTTACGTCCGACGGCTGGAAGGTGAGCGGGGTCGACGCCCTCTGACAGCGGACGTTTCGCGTGACGAAAGGCGGTGCAGATGGCGTGCACTGCACGGGCCTGTTCGGCGAGGGTGAGCCACTCCGGTGAGCCCCGATCGCGGATACCGCCTGCCCGGCCTGGTCGGCGTAGGCGCGGGCATCGCCGTATTCGACGTACCGCTCGACAAGAGGCGGGCGCACCCCCGGCCGTACGGGATCACCAGGTGTGCGCCACGTCCACCACGAGATGGTTGGCCGTCTGGAAGACCCGGAACGGCAGCCGGGCGCGGACGCCCAGTCCGGCCTGGGTGTAGCCCTCGGACCCACCTGTGAACTTGAACTCCCGGAAGGTCCGGTACCCGGTGACGTTGACGGAAGGAAGCGGCGGGTAGGGCTGTCCGGTCGCCGGGTCGTAGCGCGGGGAGAACAGCGAGATCTCCAGAATGGCTCCGCCCTTGATCGGAACCACGACGTCGCTCGGGTCCTGATGCAGTACGTCGACGTAGCGGACGGTGTAGCCGATGGGGTCGGCCGCCGTGCCCTGGGCGTCGAAGACCAGACGGTCGAAGCACTCGTGCTGTCCGGCCCTCACGTCGGCCAGTCGCCTGGAGGCAACGGAGTCACCGGTCTTGTCCAGGCTCCCCCACGTCACGGCACAGTCCACGGCCGTCGGCGCGGCCACCGCCGGAACCGTGCCGGCCAACAGACCGCCGCCCGCCAGCATCATCGCGGCCAGTGCAGTACCTATCCGTCGCATGACTACCCCCCGGTAGCTCGCGTAGGTGTGTGTCTGTTCAGACCGGCGGCCTTCCGGAAGGTTGTGCGTGGTGGAGCAGCCCATTGCGGCGCAGGGGCCCTTCCAGCACCGACTGCCCCGTGAGAACACAGCGCTTTCCGCGTGCGCAGCCGCCTGACGCTGTTCTTCCTGCTGTTCTACCTCGGTCTGGACATCGCGTGAGCGCGCTCGACCGTCGGCCTGACCGCGCCACTCCTGTCGTTACGGCTTACGTCGTTACGGCTTACGCGCAAGTCCACCGTGCTCGGCGACGACCTCCGGGACGCCCGAACCGGGCTCCGGACGCCACTCCGTCACCGAGACGACACCGGGCTCGACAAGCTCCAGACCGTCGAAGAACGCGGTGATCTCATCAATGGAGCGCAGGTTGTACGGAACGGCGCCGCTGCTGTTGTAGGCGTCCTGGGCCTGCTCGAAGACCGGGTCGATGCCACGCGACCCGTCATTGATGGAGAGGTAACTACCCGAGGGCAGGGCTTCCATGAGCCGGGTGACGATGGAACGGGCCTGATCGTAGTCGGCGACATGGCCCAGGATGTTGCTGAGGATGAGCGCGGTGGGACGACCGAAGTCCAGCGTCTTGGCGGCGACTTCAAGAATGCGATCCGGGTCCGTCACGTTGGCGTCGATGTAGGCGGTCGCGCCCTCCTCGGTGGAGTACAGCAGGGCGCGGGCGTGGGCGAGCACCATCGGATCGTTGTCGACGTAGACGATCCGCGCCTCGGGAGCGAGCCCCTGGGCGACCTCGTGGGTGTTCTGCGCGGTCGGAAGGCCGGTGCCGACGTCCAGGAACTGCCGGATGCCCGCCTCGGAGACGAGATACGCGATGTTGCGACGCAGGAAGCCACGGCTGGAGCGAGCGATGGTGACGATCCCGGGAAAGACCTCGGTGTACGCGTCACCGGCCGCCTCGTCGACGGGGTAGTTGTCCTTGCCGCCCAGCCAGTAGTTCCAGATACGGGCGGAGTGCGGCACCGACGTGTCGATCTTCTGCTGCTCCGCCGGCTCGGGCGTCGTCACAGGGTCGCTCATGAGTCGTGTACGTCCTTCAACCGGGGAGGGGATCGATCGCGGCACATCCTACGATCGAACTCCCTCTTCTGGCCCACTAGTTCATGTATTCCGACTGGTGTGCTGGTCGTGGGACGGGCTGACATCCATGCATCGCTCCCGGTACTCGGCCGCAACTCCTGGATGCGCGCCTGCCGGACTACTCCGGCTCAGATCCGGCCACCGCTGTGCGCGAGACCGACAGGGACACTGAATCGTTCCGGGATCGGTGGGACTCCGGACTGCTCCTCCACTCTGTTGAGCTTCGAGTCGCCAGCGGTTCGGTGACACCCTGTCGCCCGTGTATGGGCGGGACAGGAGCCCTTTCGTGGCCGTTCATGGGTCACGAGCCGTCCACGTGACGCGTCATCGGGAGCAGGTCCATTGAGCGGAGGCGCGGCGCCGCATCCGCCTGCGCCTCGCCCTCCTCGCCGCCTCGGTCTTCGGCATGACGGTGTTGTTCGTGTACGAGCAGATGACGCACCGTTCCCCGCAGGTGTACGCGCTCTACCTGCTCCTCTTCATCTCCTACCTGGGCTTCGCCATCGTCGACTTTCTGCGGCAGGCCGTGCGGCAGTCGAAGTCGACCCGCAGAAGCAGCGTTCGGATCGGTCTCCGGATGGCAGCGGCGGGCTGCGCGTTCGCCCTGGTCTACGCCGCGTACAAGCTCACGGTCCTCTTCTCTCTGGGCTTGGGCCTTCACCTCATACCCGACCACGCGCAGTGCTCCTCGCTGGTCACCTCGCCCTGCGTCTTCAGCGTGACCTCTCCCGCGCTCGCCGTGCTGCTGATCTGCCTCGGCCTCACACTGCCCGCCGTGGTCTATCCGATCAGTCAGACCCGCCTCCACCGCTGGGAGGTGCGCTCCTTCAACGCGCTCGGCCCTCTCTGGCAGGACCTCTCGGCCGTAATGCCAGAAATTGTTCTGCCATCAGGGGGCCTCGACGAGGAGGCGGCGAACGACTCCGACTTTCGCCTTCAACGGCGTGTCATCGAGATCAGCGACGGCGTCCTTGCCCTTCGGCCCTACCGCTCCCAGCTCGTCCAGGAGGCCGCCCAGCGAACTGTCGACACCGGAACGGATGAGGGTGCCGCGATCATCGAGGCCGCTGTCGTCAAGGCAGCGCTGGCCGCGCTGCAGGGCGGCCACCTCGTCGACGAAGTCGCTGCGCCGTCGCCAGTGGACGGCGCTTCGCGGAGGGACCTCCGCGCGGACACGCAGTGGCTTCTACAGGTCACCGATGCCTACGTCCACCGTGTCCCAGCGCGTGTCGCCGACGACGGCCACCCGGAACCAGTTGGAGCCTGACAGCATGGACAACCCGGCCCAAGACCCTCGCTTCCTGCGCGACCCTTATCCCACCTACGCGGCCATGCGCTCCGCGTGCCCCGTGCAGGCAGTTCCCACCGGCTCAAGCGGGCACAGCAGCTACCTGGTCACCGGATACGCGGAGGCCCGACAAGCCCTCAGTGACCCGCGGCTCTCGAAGAACACGGCCGCCTTCTTCGCCGACAAGGGGTCGAGGCGCCGTCTGCACCCTGCGGTCGCGCACAACATGCTGGCCAGCGATCCACCCCAGCACACCCGCCTGCGCAAGCTGGTAACCAATGCCTTCACGACGGGCGCTGTCGCCGAGCTGCGGCCGTTCATCGCCCAGGTGACCGACGCGCTGCTGGACGAGTGGCACGTCGGCGAACAAGTCGACCTCGTCGCCGGCCTGGCGGTGCCGCTACCGGTCATCGTGATCTGCGAACTGCTGGGGGTCCCGGAGGGCGACCGGCCCGAGGTCCAGCGCTGGTCCGCCGAGTTGTTCGCAGCCGGGAAGCCCGACCTCATCGACGCGGCCTCGCACGCCGTGGCCGACTACATGACCGACCTCATCGCCACCAAGCGCCTGCGGCCCGGTGACTCGCTCCTCGACCGCCTCATTTCAGCGCGCGATGGCAACGACCACTTCGGCGAGGAGGAGCTGGTCTCCCTGGCCGTGCTGCTGCTCGTCGCCGGACATGAGACCACGACCAACTTCCTCGGCAACGCCGCCCTGGCGCTCCTCCAGCACCCAGCCGAGCTGGAGCGCCTACGCATCAATCCGGAGGACATCCCTGCCTCGCTGAACGAGTTGCTTCGCTTCGACTCGCCCGTCAGCACGGCCACTTTCCGATTCACCACGGAAGCCGTCACGCTCGGCGGCACAGAGATCCCCGCCGGTGTCTCGGTAATGGTCGCTCTTGGAGCCGCCAACCGAGACCCGGAGCGATTCCCCTCGCCGGACCAGCTCAACCTGGACCGGGAAGCCGCCAGCCACCTCAGCTTCGGCCACGGCATCCATCGCTGCGTCGGCGCTCCCCTCGCCAAGGCCGAAGCCGACATCGCCCTGCGCGCGATCCTGTCCCGCTTTCCCGGGATCCGGCTTGCCGCATCGCCTGATCAACTGGACTGGCGGCGCACCCGCCTGGTGCGCGGACTGGCCTCACTTCCCGTCATGGCCTCGTCATAAGATCGGCAGGGAATTCCGGCATGGGATGTGCTCGACCTGAGGCCCACTCCTCACGAAGCAGGTGGTAGTGAACGGCAGGGGCGTCAGGGGTACGACATCTACCATCGCCTCACGCAGCCAGTACGAGGGCCATCACAGAGGCCGAGGACCTCAGCAGTAACCACCGGCTCCCGGGCGGGCTGACACCGTGCATCTCTTTCGCCCCGTACAGCATCGCCCGCACACTGGCGAACGCCGCTACCGCCCATGTCGCCCTCGGCAACACACGGGAAGTCATCGAGTACGCGGAGCAGGTCGACGAACTCATAGAGCAGTCCGACTCCGACTGGAGCCGGGCCTTGGTCCGCCTGGACGTGGCCACTGCTCTGCTCGCAGGGCCTCAGCCGGATGTGGAGCAGGCCATGGTGCTCGGCAGGCAGGTTCTCGAAGCCGGGGGTGGCCCGCCGATCCGATCGGTCATCCAGCGAGCCGGTGAACTCCACGCCCGTGCGGCATCGTGGCACCAGCTACCTGTCGTCAGGGATTACGCCGAGGCGCTACGCACTTGGCACACCACCCCGTTAACCCGAGCGGTGACCAATTTTGCCAAGGTGGCACGCTTGAGCGATAGCCGTACGAGAAGGGCACCGAGTGCTGCTGACTGAGGATCCCAGCGCGTTTCCCACCGCCCCGCCGCCGAGCGTCGATGACCCCGAGGTCATCGCGGCACACGACTGGGCGGCCTTCGACCGGGTGCAGGAGATGAGTAACCACTGGGACCGGGCTGGGTGGACTCCATCGACGCGGGCCTACTACTGGATGCTCAGCTTCCCCGCCGACTCGGCGCTCGCCGAGCACGCTCGACACTGCCAAGACAAGATCCGAAACCTGAACTTCGACTCCATCGACGCGGACGGTCTGCACCTGACCCTCGGCCGGATCGGCACCACCGACGACGTCTCGCTGGAGCAGTTGGACACACTGCTCGCCATCACAGCCGCGATACCTACAGGCAGGTTCCGGCTCCAGGCCATACCGATGACCGCATCCCGCGGCGCCGTCCGCTACAGCATCGCCCCGTGGACTCCCGTGCTCGACCTCCACTCCAAGCTGTCCGCCACCACCGCGCAATGCCAGCTGCCTTTGCGGAAGCCGACCGCGGTGCTGCGGCCGCACATCGGCATCGCGTACTGCAACCGCCCCACGGATGCCTGCGTTGTCCGGGAAGCGATCCGCCCGCTCCGCGACATGGACAGCGTCGGCGTCCCGGTCGATCACCTGGAACTGGTCGAACTGCGTCGCGAAGACCGCGCCTATCGCTGGCGCACCATCGATCAAGTGGCTCTGAACTGATCGCATCCCCGGCACCCTTCGCAGACGTACCAGCTCAGAGGCGTCCCCGGCTCTCCGCTCCTGGGACTTCTCAGGGACTTTCAGCTCTGCCTGAGGGACTTCCGAGGGACTTTCGGCCGCCTAACGCGGCAAGCTCGTGAAAGACCGGAAAGGGCCTCCGATGCAGGTCGGAGGCCCTTTCCGAGGTAAAGCCGCAGGTGGCGGCAGACGAGTCGGGCTGTACGCCGGGTTCTGTCGCCCGGGCGCCTCGCGGCGGCCGGGGAGACGGCCATCCATCTAGGGCCGGTGTTGCCACCGGCCTCGTGCGGTCTACCCGCGGACTCGGGCGGGCAGCCCTCGATCGTCCGCGCAGAAACACCGAGGTGCTTCCTTTTGACCTTGCTCCAGGTGGGGTTTACCTAGCCGCCTGAGTCACCTCAGGCGCTGGTGGTCTCTTACACCACCGTTTCACCCTTACCGAGGCCCATACGAATACGGTCCCCGGCGGTCTGTTTTCTGTGGCACTGTCCCGCGGGTCACCCCGGGTGGCCGTTAGCCACCACCTTGCCCTGTGGAGCCCGGACGTTCCTCGGGAAGGTCCACAAGGACCTCCACGCGGCCGTCCGCCCGGCTCGTCTGCCGTGTGGACCATGGTACCGGGCGTGGGGCGCGCCTCGGTCCGGCCGTCGCGAGCACGGAGCCGGCCAGGATGAGGGCGAAGGCCGCGACGGTGCCGGGGGTCAGGCGTTCGTCGAGGAAGAGGGCGCCCGCGGCGACGGCGACGGCCGGGTTGACGTACGTGATCACCGTCGCCCGTGTCGGGCCCGCCTCCTTGATCAGTTCGAGGAAGGCCACGAAGGCGACCGCGGTGCAGATGACGCCGAGGCCGGCGAGGGCGGCCAGGATCTGCGGGGAGGGGAGCCCGGAGGGGCGGGTGGCGGCTGCCGCGGGGGCGTAGACCAGGGCCGCCAGGGTCAGGCAGGCGGCCGTGAGGTGGAGCGAGGGGACGTTCTTGAGGTGGCGGGCGACTATGACGGGGGCGGTCGCGTAGCCGATCACCGTCAGCAGTACCTCGGCGAGCGAGCGGGCGTCGCCACCGGTCAGGTGCGGGACGGTGAGGACCGCGACGCCGGACAGGCCGAGGGTCAGGCCCGCCACGCGGCGGGCGCCCAGGCGTTCCGTGTCGCCGAAGAGGCGGGCCGCGGCCACGCCAACGATCGGTACGCCCGCGATCAGCAGGCCCGCCGTGGAGCTGGACAGGTGGCGCTCGGCGTCCGTGAGGGTCCACCAGGGGATCATTATCTCGATGCACGCGAAGGCCAGCATCGGGCGCCAGTACGTCCGTACCGTCCGAGCAAGGCTCCCTTGGCGGATCGCGAAGGGGAGCAGCAACGCCGCGCCCACCGCGCAGCGCGTGAACACCACCGTCGACGGGGACACGCCGTCCACCGCCACTTTGATCATCAGGTAGGGGATGCCCCAGACCACTCCCATCAGGGAGAACAGGAACCAGCCGCGTGCAGTCATGGGGGGAGTTTCGGCTGCCGCGGGGTCAGGTGTCTTGAACGCTGTTGCGCTACGCCGTCGGCGACACGCTTGTCCGGTACGCCGCCGGTGTCACCCCGAGCACCCTGCGGAACCAGCGCGTCAGGTGCGCCTGGTCCGCGAAGCCGACGAGCGGGGCGACCTCGGCGGGGCGCAGCCCGCTCTCCAGCAGGGCGCGGGCCCGGTTCACCCGGTACTGGGCCAGCCAGGCGTACGGCGGTATCCCCATCGTCGTACGGAAGGCGCGCAGAAGCTGGTAGCGGGACAGGCCCAGGTCGACGGCGAGGGAGGCGAGTGACGGGGGTGCCTGGAGTTCGTCGGCGAGGCGGTCGCGTACGGCGTGGGCTATGTGGGCCGCTCCCGGGACCGTGTCGCACGCCGGGCGGGCCGTGGAGTGGCGACGGGCGAGGGCGGCCAGCAGCCAGGGGAGGCGGGACTCGGCCTCCAGGGGGTCGGGGCAGGCGCTCAGGTCCGTGTGGGCGATGCGCAGGGCGGCGGCCAGTTCGGGGTCGTCGAGGACGGGGTCGCGGAAGTGCGGGGGGCTGCCCAGGATTCCCTCGGTGAGCAGGGAAGGCTCGGCGTACAGCGCCCGGTAGGCGTAGCCGTCGCAAGCGGCGGGACCGCCGGTGTGCATCTCGCCCGGGGCCAGGACGACGATCGAGCCGGGGCCGGTGCGGATGCGGCCGCCCCGGTAGTCGATGACCTCGGAGCCGCCGACGCAGACTCCGATGGTGAACTCGTCGTGGGCGTGCGGTGCGTAGCGGTGCTGGTCGAAGTGTGCGGTCAGCAGGTCGAGGGGCGGACCGTCATGGCCGAGAGTGGCCCGGGTCCAGCGGGCCTCTTCACGTCGTGCCCCCATGGCCGCCTCCCCGGTCGTCCCGTCAGGGGTGCAACGCCGGCGGCCCGCGTTTTCATGCCGCCGAGGACCTCCTCGCTTGACCTTGCCGCAACGTCAACGTTTCTACTGAGGGCATGAGGATCGGAGAACTCGCCGTCACCGTCGGTGTCACCACGCGGACGGTACGGCATTACCACCATCTCGGGCTGTTGCCGGAGCCCGAGCGGCGCCCCAACGGCTACCGGGACTACACGCTGCGGCACGCCGTCGTGCTCGCCCGGATCCGGCGGCTGACCGAGCTGGGACTGGGGCTCACCGAGGTGCGGGACGTGCTCGCGGACGACGCGGGGCGCGATCTCACCGAGGTGCTCGAGGAGCTCGACGCCGATCTCGCCCGGCAGGAGGCGGCGATCCGGGAGCGACGGGACCGGCTGCGCGCCCTGCTGGACCGGGAGGGGGACCTGCCCGCCGAGGGCCCCGTCTCTCCCGAACTGGCCGCGCTGCTCACGGGGATGGCGCACGGTCCCGAGTCCCCCATGGCCGCCAGGGACCGCGAGGTGCTCGCTCTGATCGACACCGTGGCCTCGCCCGAGAGCCGGCAGCGGCTGATGGCGGCGCTGGGCAGCGCCTTCGAGACGCCCGCCGCCGTGGCACGGGCGCACGAGGTGTACGCGCTCCTCGACGCGCTCGCCGACGCCGACCTCGACGACGCCGACCTCGACGACGCCGACGCCGACGACCCGCGCGTGGACGAGGCGGCCCGGGCACTCGCCGACTGCCTGCCCGATTCCCTGCTCCCGGAGACCGACCTCGCGCCCGGCCTCGACGACAGCTTTCTGCGCGCCCTCTACGCCGACGTCGCCCCGGCCCAGGCGGAGGCGATCCGGCGGGCGATGCGGATGTTCACGGAGCGTGGGCGATGAGGATCGCGCGCGCCCTCGTACGGCATGAACTGCGCCTGCTCGCCAGCCTGTTGCTGTGGGCGACCCGGCGGACGCACGGCACGGGCGACGGCCGCCCCTTCGGTCACGCGCGGGGCCAGGGCGCCATGATGTGGGGGTTCGCCTTCGTGTGCGTCGTCGAGACGGCCGGGATGGCGGTGCTGCTGCACGGGTGGCCGGTCGTCCACGCGGTCGTCCTCGTCCTCGACGTCTACACCGTGCTGTTCGTCGTCGGCATACACGCGGCAAGCGTGACGCGCCCGCACATCCTCGACTCCACGCACCTGCGCGTCCGCAACGGCGCGCACGTGGATCTGCGGATACCCCTGGCGGACATCGCGGCGGTGCGCCGCGAGCTGCGCACCACGCACGAGCGCGCCGAGGGCGAACTGAACCTCGCCGTGGGCGCCCAGACCGACGTGACCCTCGAACTGGCCGTCCCCGTGCCGCACTTCACCTTCCTGGGCCGGGAACGTCACATCCGTCTCGTACGGCTGCACGCGGACCACCCCGACGAACTCGCGCGGGCCCTCACGCGGGCGCGAACCGCACCTTCGCCGTCCCCAGGTCGGCCTGGGTGAGGCGGACCCGCAACCGCTCCCCCAGCGGCAGCTTCCCGGTGCCGCCCTCGATGCGGGCGACGACCGCGGGTGACTCCAACTGGACGGTTCCGACCGAGGGTTGACGCTCCATCACATCCACGACACATCCGTCGAAGATGTCCCCGACCCGGTCCTTGAGGAGCGCGGCCTCGACGATGTCGACGCACTCGCGCTCCACGGTGCCCGCGCGTCGGGAGCCCTCGGCCATCTCCTTGGGGAGGGTGTCGAGGGAGGCGAGGACCCACTCGGGGGGTGGTTCGTCCGCGGCGGCGGCCAGACAGAGTTCCGAGGCGTAGCGGTCGACGAGACGGCGCAGGGGGGCCGTGCAGTGGGCGTAGGGCGCGGCCACGGCGGCGTGCGAGGTGACGTCCGGGAGGGCGCCGCCCCGGAACACCGTGTAGCCCGCGCCGCGCAGCAGCGTCGTGCACTCCTGGAGGAAGGCCGCGTGGCGCGGCAGGTGGGGGTCGAGGGAGCGGACGAGCCGCGCGTACGAGACGTGGTGCGGCCAGTCGATGTGCAGGGCCCTGGCCGTGCGGCGAAGGCGGCCGACCGCGCCGTCGGGGGCGGCGGGCAGCGTGCGCAGGACGCCGGTGCCGTGCGCGAGCATCAGGTCTGCCGCCGCCATCCCGGTGAGCAGGGAAATCTGCGCGTTCCAGGCGTCGGCGGGGAGCGGGGCGCGGTAGACGAGTTCGTACGTCCCGTCCTTCTCGATGATCTCCTGCTCGGGGACGTTGAGGGAGATCCCGCCGCGCTCCACCTCGAGACGCTCGCGCAGCGTCCCGATCTCCTCGAGGAGGGCGAGCGGCTCCTCCGCCGTACCCTCGTCGATCCACTTCTGTACGTGCGCGTAGTCGAGCTTGGCGCGGCTGCGGACGAGGGCCCGGCGTACGTCGGCGCTCTCCGTGCGGCCGTCCGCGTCCAGGTCGATCGTCCAGAGCGCGGCCGGGCGGGTCTGGTCGGGCAGGAGGCTCGCGGTGCCTTCGGAGAGCCGGGTCGGATGGAGGGGGACCTTCTCGTCCGGGAAGTAGAGGGTCGTCACGCGGCGGTGCGCCTCGGCGTCCAGGGCGCCGCCCGGGGCGACGAAGGCGGCGACGTCGGCGATCGCGTACCGGACGCGGTAGCCGCGGCCGTTCTCGCGGCGGGACAGGTGCATCGCCTGGTCGAGGTCGGTGGACGTCGGCGGGTCGATGGTGAGGAAGGGGATGTCCGTCGCGTCGTGGGGAGGCAGGCGGGGTGGCCGGGCGGCCTCCTCCAGCACGCCGGGCGGGAAGCTCGCGGGCACACCGAGACCGGTCCGCAGGGCGGACAGGGCGGCCTGCAGAGGAGCCCCCGGTACGCAGGTGGCGCGGATATGGCGGCACGGCATGGGTCGAGCGTAGGTCGCGCGCACGCGGCGGGCACCCCGACCGCACCCCTTAGGCTGGCGCCGGGCCATACCCACCGTTAGGAGAACACCACCGTGCTCGTGCTGCTGCCGCCTTCCGAGGGCAAGGCACCCTCCGGCCGGGGAACCGCGCTGAAGCTGGAGTCGCTGTCCCTGCCCGGGCTCACCGAGGCGCGTCGGGCGGTCCTCGACGAGCTGGCCGAGCTGTGCGCCGGCGACGAGGAGAAGGCCCGCGAGGTGCTCGGACTGAGCGAGGGCCTGCGCGGCGAGATCGCCAAGAACACGCAGCTGCGCAGCGCGGGCGCGCGCCCGGCCGGGGAGATCTACACGGGGGTGCTGTACGACGCCCTGGACCTGGCCTCGCTGGACACGGCGGCCAAGCGGCGCGCGGGCCGCTCGCTGCTGGTCTTCTCCGGGCTGTGGGGCGCGGTCCGGGTGACGGACCGGATCCCGTCGTACCGCTGCTCGATGGGGGTGCGGCTGCCGGGGCTCGGAGCGCTGGGCGCGCACTGGCGTACGCCGATGGCCGCCGCGCTCCCCGAGGCGGCCGGCGACGGGCTGGTGCTCGACCTGCGGTCCTCGGCGTACACGGGTGCGTGGAAGCCGAAGGGCGAGGTGGCCGGGCGGACGGCGACGGTCCGGGTGCTGCACGCGCCCACCCGGAAGGTGGTCAGCCACTTCAACAAGGCGACGAAGGGGCGGATCGTACGGAGTCTGCTGGCGGCTGGCGCCGCGCCCGCCGGTCCGGCGGAGCTGGTGGAGACCTTGCGGGACCTGGGGTACGAGGTGGAGGTGCAGGCGCCGGCGCGGGCGGGGACGGCCTGGGCGCTGGATGTGCTGGTGAACGAGGTGCACTAAGCGCTCCGCTGGAAGTGCCGTGATGTGCCGTCGTTTTGCTGCGGCGCCGTTGTGGCTCGTCGCGCAGTTCCCCGCGCCCCTTCAGGGCGCTGCCGAACCGCAGTGGACCTCGCACGGCCTGCTTGGAGCGGCCCAGGTGCACCGGAGCGGGAGCTGTTGCAGCATATGCAACGCTCTTTGCGCATGTTGCAGAGCGCGGGCACGATGAGCCCATGAGCTCACCGCTGCCCTCGGTTCCCGCCGCCTCCGTGCTGGATCTCGCCCCCGTGGTTCCCGTCGTCGTGGTGAACGAGGTCGCGGACGCCGTACCCCTGGCCACGGCACTCGTCGCGGGTGGGCTGCCCGCGATAGAGGTGACCCTGCGGACGCCGTGCGCGCTCGACGCCATCCGGGCGATCGCGGACGGGGTGCCGGGCGCGGTGGTCGGCGCGGGCACCGTCATCACGCCGGCGCAGGTGACGGAGTGCGTGGCCGCGGGCGCCCGCTTCCTGGTCAGTCCCGGCTGGACCGACGTGCTGCTCGATGCCATGAAGGCGTCCGGGGTGCCGTTCCTGCCGGGGGTGTCCACGACCTCGGAGGTGGTGGCGCTGCTGGAGCGCGGGGTGCGGGAGATGAAGTTCTTCCCGGCGCAGGCGGCGGGCGGCACGGCGTACCTCAGGTCGCTCGCCGGACCGCTGCCGCAGGCCAGGTTCTGCCCGACGGGCGGTATCGGCCCCACCTACGCGCCGGACTACCTCGCCCTCCCCAACGTCGGCTGCGTGGGCGGGACATGGATGCTTCCCGAGGACGCGATCGCCGCGAAGGACTGGGGGCGTGTGGAGAGCCTCGCGCGCGAGGCGGCCGCGCTCAGGCCACGCGGATGACGACCTTGCCGAAGGCCACGCCGGACTCGTAGTGGCGGAACGCCTCGTGGACCTCGTCGAAGCCGAAGGCCCGGTCGATGACCGGGCGGGTGCCGTGCAGGGTGAGGGCGCGGTTCATGGACTCGAAGTGAGTCCGGTTGCCGACGAAGAGCCGCCGCATCGTCACCAGACTCGACGCGAGCGCGTCCGTCGTGATCTCCAGGGAGGCCTTGCGCGGGCTGTTGGCGCTGACCAGGACGATCCTGCCGTAGAGCGCCGAGGCGCGGACCGACTGCTCGATCGTCTCCGGGCCCACGGTCTCGACGACGAGGTCCACGCCGCGCCCGCCCGTGAGGTCGCGGACCGCCTGTCCCCACGCGGGGTGGTCGGTGTACCGCACGATGTGGTCGGCGCCCAGGGCCTTGAGTCGCTCGGCCTTCTCCGGGCTCGATGTCGTGGCGACGACCTCGCCGCCCAGCATCTTCGCGAACTGCACGGCGAACAGCGAGAGCGCGCCCGTACCCAGTGTCAGCACCGTCTCGCCGGGGACCACCGCCTGACCGCCCGTCAGCGCGTGCCAGGCCGTGACGCCCGCGCAGGGCAGGCAGGCGGCCTCCTCCCAGCCGAGGTGCTCGGGCACCCGCACCGCCGCGTTCTCGTCGAGGCGCGCGTACTCGGTGAGCATCCCGGGCAGGGTGGCGCCGGGCTGGTCGATCAGCGCGGGCGTGATCCGGCCGTCGATCCACTTCGGGAAGTACGTGCTCGCCACCCGGTCCCCGACCGCGAACCGGGTCACCTCCGCGCCCACCGCGACGACTTCGCCCGCTCCGTCACTCAGCGGGATCACGTCCGGCACGGCCTTCAGCGGATAGGTACCGTTCAGGATCAGCAGATCGCGCTTGTTGAGGGAGACGGCGCGGACCCGGACGAGGATGTCGCGGGGGCCGGGCTCGGGGCGGTCCGTCTCGCGCGGGGCGATGCCGTCGACGGTGCCGGGCGTTTCGAGGTGGTAGGCGCGCATGTCGGCTCCCTGGGGTGTGCTCCGTGGATGCGTCCATGCTGCTCGGACGGGGTACGCCGCTCAATTCCCCGTGAGGTATGGCCGGACTGTCGTACCCGTGACGTACAACTGAGCCATGACCATCAGCACGGCCGCCTCGGTGACCGAACCCCCGCCCTTCGCCCGGGAGCTGCTGCGCTGGCGCACCGCGCGCCGGGTCAGTCAGCTGGAGCTCGCCTCGCGGGCGGGGACGACTCAGCGCTACGTCAGTTTCATCGAGCGCGGGCGGTCGGTGCCCGGCAGGGAGATCGTGATCCGGCTCGCCGAGTCGCTCGGCCTGACGCTGCGGGAGCGCAACTCGCTGCTGCTGGCGGCCGGTTACGCGCCCGCGTTCGCGGAGTCACCGCTCGACGCGGTCGCGCTGAAGCCCGTACGGGAGGCGTTGGACAGCATCCTCGAAGGGCATCTGCCGTATCCGGCGGTGGTGGCGGGGCCGCGGGGTGAACTCGTCGCGGCGAACGAGGCGTTCGACGTGCTCACCGAGGGCGCGGACCCCGCGCTGCTCGCGCCGCCCGTCAATGTGCTGCGGCTCGCGCTGCATCCGCGCGGGATGGGCTCGCGGGTGGTGAACCTGGACGCGTGGGGGCAGCACATCGTGGAGAACCTGCGGGCTCGTGCCGTGCGCAGTCCCGATCCCCGACTCGCTTCCCTGGCCGAGGAGTTGGCGGACCACGTACCGGCGAGTGAGCCCGGCGCCGACTATCTCGGCTTCGCCGTGCCGCTTCGACTGCGGTGCGCGGAGGGCGAGTTGAGACTGCTCACCACGCTGACGTCGTTCGCGACCGCGGTCGACGTGACGCTCGCCGAGCTGCACCTGGAGGCGTTCCTCCCGGCGGACCGGGAGACCGCCGAGATCCTGCGGGCCCGGGCCGCTCGGCGCGGGTGATCTCCGGGTCCAGGCCGCTCAGCGCAGGTGAGAGGTGTCGTTGAAGAGGCGCAGGCTGGCGTTGCCGTCCGCGTAGTACGCCACCGCCGACAGGGAGGCCGCGGACAGCTCCATCCGGTACAGGGACTCCGGCGGGGCACCGATCGCGAGCCGTACGAGGCTCTTGATCGGGGTGACATGGCTGACGAGGAGGACGGTGCGGCCCGCGTAGGAGGCGATGAGCTTGTCGCGGGTGGTCGCGATACGGCGGGCGGTCGCCGCGAAGCTCTCGCCGCCGCCGGTCGGTTCGGCCTTCGTGGAGGCGAGCCAGGTCTTCAGGTCCTCGGGGTACCGCTCCTGCACCTCGGCGAAGGTGAGGCCTTCCCAGGCGCCGAAGTCCGTCTCGCGCAGGCCGTCCTCGATGGCGACGTCCAGTCCCAGGCGGGCGGCGACGGCGGCGGCGGTCTGGCGGGTACGGGTGAGTGGCGACGCCACGATCGCCTGGACGGTGCCGCGTGCGGCCAGCGCGGCGGCGACGCGCTCGGCCTGTTCCCGGCCCACGTCCGAGAGCGACGGGTCGGTGCCGCCGCTGCCGGAGAAACGCTTCTGGGGGGTGAGGGGGGTCTCGCCGTGGCGCAGGAGTACGAAGGTGGTGGGGGCGCCCATGTCGGGGGTCGCGCCCCAGCCGGTCGACGGTGCCGGGGTGGCCACGTTGCGCGCGGCCCGCGCGTCGTCCTCGGACTTCGCGGCTTCGCCGCCAGGAGTCGTCTGGCTGCGGGTCGGTGGGGGCTGGTCGCGCCCACGCGGCGGAGCCGCAGATGTCACAGCCCCGCGCCCCTGAAGGGGCGTTGCAGAACCCGGCGTCAGCAGTTCCGCCGTCGATGCCGAGGGGGACCACTGTTCGCCGCGCCGCCCGGCGTCCATCGCCTCGTTGGCCAGTCGGTCCGCGTGCTTGTTCTGTTCGCGCGGCATCCACTCGTAGGTGATCCGGTCGGGCGGGAAGACGCGGGCCGCCTCCGCGGCCAGGGGCTTCATGTCCGGGTGCTTGATCTTCCAGCGGCCGGACAGCTGCTCGACGACGAGCTTGGAGTCCATCCGGACCCGGACGCGGGCGGCCGGGTCCAGTTCGTGGGCGGCGCGCAGGCCCGCCAGCAGGCCCCGGTACTCGGCGACGTTGTTGGTGGCGATGCCGATGTACTCGGCACGCTCCGCCAGTGTCTCCCCGGTGGCCGCGTCGATGACCACGGCGCCGTACCCCGCGGGTCCCGGGTTGCCCCGGGAACCGCCGTCGGCCTCGACGATGAACTCCCGCACGCCCCGCGCCCCTTACAGCCCGGACTCGGACGTACGCACCAGGATGCGGCCGCAGTTCTCACAGCGCAGCACGGTGTCCGGGGAGGCCGCCTTCACGTCGTTGACCTCGGTGATGTTGAGCTCCAGGCGGCAGCCCTCGCAACGGCGCTGGTAGAGCCGCGCGGCGCCGACGCCGCCCTGCTGCTGGCGCAGCTTGTCGTAGAGCTTCAGCAGGTCGGCGGGGACGGTGGCCGCGACGACCTCGCGCTCCTTCGTCGCCGAGGCGGCCTCGCCGTCGAAGGACTCGAAGGCGGCGTCCCGGCGGCCGGTCGCGTCGTCGATCTTCGACTGCACGGAGGAGGTCCGCTCGGTCAGCTCGGCGACCCGCTCCTGCGCGGACTCGCGACGCTCCATGACCTCGAGGACGACGTCCTCCAGGTCGCCCTGCCGCTTGGCGAGCGAGGTGATCTCGCGCTGGAGGTTCTCCAGGTCCTTGGGGGAGGTGACGGCACCGGAGTCCAGTCGCTGCTGGTCGCGGGTGGCGCGCTGGCGCACCTGGTCCACGTCCTGCTCGGCCTTGGTCTGCTCGCGGGCGCAGTCGCTCTCCTCGGTCTGCGCGGCGACGAGCAGGTCGCGCAGCTGCGTGAGGTCCTTGTTCAGCGACTCGATCTCGGCGTGCTCGGGAAGGGACCTCCGCTTGTGCGCGAGCTGCTGCAGGCGTACGTCGAGGGCCTGGACGTCGAGAAGTCGGATCTGGTCGGCGGGCGCGGCGTTCAGTTGGGGGCTCCCATTGCGTTAGGTGTTTCGGTGGACGCCGCGTGGGCGGTCCAGGGGTCGGTGACCGTCTTGGAGACGTGGACCCGCAGGCCCCATCCCTTGCGGTCGGAGATCTCGTCGAGCTGGGCGGCGGCCAGCTCGCACCAGGGCCACTCGGTGGCCCAGTGCGCCGCGTCGAGCAGCGCGAGAGGACTGTGGGCGCGGGCCTCTGACGCCGGGTGGTGGCGCAGGTCCGCGGTGAGGAAGGCGTCGACGCCTGCGGCGCGCACGTCGTCGAAGAGGCTGTCGCCGGAGCCGCCGCTGACCGCGACGGTCCGTACGACCGCGTCGGGGTCGCCGGCGACGCGGATGCCCTGCGCGGTGGCGGGCAGTCGCCCGGCGGCGCGTGCGGCGAGTTCACGGACGGTCAGCGGGTGGTCCAGCTCACAGACGCGGCCGAGGCCGCGGCGGCCCTCGGGGTCGGTGGGGTCCGGCACGAGCGGCCGTACGACCCGCAGGTCGAGTGCCCCGGCGAGGGCGTCGCTGACTCCCGGGTCGGCTCGGTCGGCGTTGGTGTGGGCGACGTGCAGCGCGATGTCGTTCTTGATGAGGGTGTGCACGACCCGGCCCTTGAAGGTGTCGGCCGCGACCGTCGTCGTCCCGCGCAGATAGAGCGGATGGTGGGTGACCAGCAGGTTCGCGCCCAGCTTCACCGCTTCGTCGACGATTTCCCGAACGGGGTCGACGGCGAACAGGACGCGGGTGATCTCCTGGTCCGGCTCGCCGCACACGGTGCCGACCGCGTCCCATCCCTCGGCCCTCTCGGGGGGCCAGAGGGTGTCGAGCGCGGCGATGACTTCAGACAGACGGGGCACGGGGAAAGGCTACCTGGCTCGGGCCGGTGCCCCACCGGTCGCGGGCCGGTCCCGGGGTGCGCGACCAGGGGTCCTGGCGGCGGGCGGCCCTCGGTGATCGGGGCCCCACCTCCTTCTCCTCGCACCGTTCAGCACACGCGTCAGCGTTCCCTCAGGCGAATCGCGGCACGGCCACCCTTATGTGTGAAGCGCCCGCCCGCCGGTCCCACGTCTGTGCGTGCGAAAACTAGCTTCGTCGCCGGAGGTGACCGAACGATGACGGCCTGTGCCACCGAGCCTGCGGCGGAACCCGGGGACGAGCGGGCCACTCGCCCCACGGATACGACCGCCCACCCCGCGGATGCGACCGCCTGCCCCATGGATGTGATCGCCCGCCCCACCTGCGTGATCGCCACCGACGGAACCTACGCGGCCCGCCTCGCCCTCGACGGCGAGTGCTGGTTCCCGGAGCGCTGGACGCTGGACGGCCCCGAGCCCTACGCCGTACCGCTGCCGTCCCACCAGCCGGAGGAGCCCGGCACCGAGGTGCTGCCGTTGTCCGACGGGCGGGTGCTGATCCACCGCATCGCGGACGGGCGGCACACGTTCTCGCTGCTGTACCCGACCGAGCCCGGCACCGGGGAGCTGCTCCTCGGCGCGGTGGAGTGCCACGACGAGGACACCCGGCTGTGGTTGCTGCCGCCCGCGCCGGACGGGGAGCACGCGTTCGCCCTCGCCGCGGGCCGTGACTCCACGGCGGTGTGGCTGGTGGCGGGCGGCGCGTTCGGGCCCGAGCACCTGGCCGAGGTGCCGGGCCGCTGTTCGGGCGGGGCCTGGCTGGACGGCACGGGGCGCCTGCTGGCCCTGGACCGCCGCCTGGACGGCCGCACCAAGACGGTGGTCGTCGACCTGGGGCGCGGCGGTGAAGTAACGCCACTGCTGCAGATCGCCGAGGACAGCGACGACCGGCTGCTGCTCGCGGACGCCGACAGCGGACTGCTGCTGATCCGCTCTGACGCGCCGTCCCCGGGCCACGACCGCCTCGGCTGGGGCGTCCTCGGCAGCACCCTGCCGATCCGCTTCCCCGACTGTCTGCGGGCCACCGACTGCGCGGTGACGCCGTTCGCGATCCAGCCGGGGCAGGTACTGACGCCGGAGCGCTGCGCGGTGGCCCTGCGCATCGACGGGCCGGCGGGCAGCTGGGTGGGGGTGTGGCGGCCGGTCGAACGCCAGGTCCACCATCTCGCTGCCCCCGAAGGCTGGTTGGCGGGCGCGGGCCTGTGGACCAGGGAGGGGGTTCTCCAACTGCCGTACGCGACGGGGTCGGTGCCGTGCGGGGTGACGAAGGTGACGGCGCCCGCCGTCGCGGTGTCGGCGGAGGCACCCCCTCCGCCGGAACGGCCCGCGGCGCGCCCGGTCCCCCTCCAACAGGCACCGCTGGGCGGGCAGTCCCCCGTGAGGAGGCGGCCCCTTTCCGTCCGTCCGGCGCCCGAGGACGAGGCCTTCTGGGCCGAAGGGGGGTCCGGGGGCGAGAACAGGTCACCCGCCCCCGTTCCCGCGTGAGCGACCGGTTAGAATCCCCCGGCTGCAAAGAAGGATCTTGTTGACGGGGTGAACACTTCCACATGAGCGAAACCAGCACCATGGAACCGCCGGCCACCGACGCCCACGAGGCGACGGTCCAGGACGAAGGCCACGGCAAGCACCGTGGCCCGGTCTCCGGCCGGGACGACGAGGCGACCCCCCACGGCCGCCACCGCAAGCCGTCCGACCAGCAGAACACATCGGTCTGACGGTAAGCAGAACCAGCGATACGGCCCCGCTCGCGCTTCGGCGCGAGCGGGGCCGTTCGTTGCCGGGCGAGCTAGGTGTGCTTGAGTCCCAGTACCTCCGCCGCCGCGAACGTCTCCCCCGGCGGCCGCTGCGCGTAGTACGGGCCGAGCAGTGCGTCGAGTTCGTCGTAGGTGAAGGCGTCCTGCTTGGTGTCGAACTTGGCGGCCACCCGCGGCCGTTCGACGACCGCGACCATGCCGCCGTGCACGACGAGCAGCTGTCCGTTGACGTGCGCGGCGGCGGGTGAGGCCAAGTAGCCGACGAGGGGCGCGACATGCTCGGGGGCGAGGGGATCGAGGCCCTGCTCGGGCACCTCGAACCCGTGGAACACGTCCTCGGTCATCCGGGTCCGGGCGCGCGGGCAGATGGCGTTGGCCGTCACGCCGTACTTCGCGAGCGCCAGCGCGGTCGAGGTCGTCAGCCCGACGATGCCGCCCTTGGCCGCCGCGTAGTTGGGCTGTCCCGCCGAGCCCGCGAGGAAAGCCTCCGAGGAGGTGTTCACGATCCGCCCGTACACCGGCCCGTCCGCCGCCTTGGACCGCGCCCGCCAGTGCACGGACGCGAAGTGGGTCGTGTTGAAGTGCCCCTTCAGATGCACGCGGATGACGGAGTCCCACTCGTCCTCCGACATCGAGAAGACCATCCGGTCGCGCAGGATGCCCGCGTTGTTGACGAGGATGTCCAGCTTCCCGAACTCGCCGATCGCCAGGTCGACCAGCTCACGGGCCCGTTCGCGGTCGGAGACGTCCCCGGTGTGGGCGAGGGCGCGGCCGCCCGTGGCGCGGATCTCGGCGGCGACCTCCTCGGCGGGGGTGGCCGAGGCCGCGCCGGTGCCGTCCCGTCCGGGCTGCCCGTAGTCGTTGACGACGACGGCGGCACCCAGGCGGGCCAGTTCCAGCGCTTCGGTCCGGCCGAGCCCGCGCCCCGCGCCGGTGACGATCGCGGCGAGCCCTTCAAGTGGCAGTGACATCGAAGTCCTCAGCAGTCGTGGAGGCGGTCGTGGGGGCAATCGTGGGGGTCAGGTGGCAACAGCCGTGGGGGTCAGATCTCGATGCATGTACGCAGCGCGGTTCCCGTCCGCATCTGGTCCAGCGCCTCGTTGATCCCGGACAGCGGCACCCGGTGGGTGATCAGGCTCTCCAGGTCGATGCGGCCCGCGCGCCACAGGGCGATCGTCCGCTCGTACGACCGCAGGACGTCTCCGCCGCCGTACATGGACGGCAGGATCCGCTTCTCGTCGAAGAACAGCTCGAACATGTTGAGCTGCAGGAAGTCGTCCATGGCGCCCGCGCCGACGATGACGAGGGTGCCGCCGCGGCGGGTGTTCTCGTAGGCGGTACGGGCGGTGGCGGAGCGGCCGACGACCTCGAAGACGTAGTCGAAGCCCTCGCCGCCGGTCACCGACTGCTTCGCGCCCGGGAGTTCGTCGGGCGAGACCGCCTTCGTCGCGCCGAACCGCAGCGCGGCCTCCCGGCGCGAGGCGACCGGGTCGACGGCGACGATCTCGGCGGCGCCCTTGAGGCGCGCGCCCTGGATCGCGGAGATGCCGACGCCCCCGCAGCCGATCACGGCGACCGAGGAACCGGCCGCCACGTCCGCGGTGTTGAGGGCGGCGCCGAGGCCGGTCGTCACTCCGCAGCCGATGAGGGCCGCGATGTCGAAGGGCACGTCGTCCGGGATCGGCACGGCGGAGCCCGCGTCGACCACGACCTCCTCGGTGAAGGTGCCGGTCCCGGCGAAGCCGAAGACGTCCCCGCCGGGGCGCCTGAAGTTGGGCGTGCCGGCGTTCATGAACCCGGCCAGGCACAGTTGGCTCTGGCCGCGCTTGCAGGCGGGACAGACGCCGCAGGCGGGCAGCCAGCAGACGACGACCCGGTCGCCGGGCTTGAGGTGGGTGACGCCCTCGCCGACCTCGACGATCTCCCCGGCGCCTTCGTGGCCGGGTACGAACGGCGCGGGCTGCGGCAGTACGCCGCTCATCGCGGACAGGTCGGAGTGGCACAGGCCGGTGGCCCGTACCCGGATCCGCACCTTGCCCGGCCCGAAGCCCACCGCCTCGATGTCGTCGAGGACTTCCAGCTTGTCCTGGCCTATCTCGTGCTGTACGGCTGCGCGCATGGTGCGGCTCCCCTCGACAACGGGCTGATCACTGACGGGCTGAGCTCAGGAGTGTGTGACGACGGTGTCGGCGAGGACCGGCGCGTCGTCACGCTCGACGGCGCTCACGGCCACCCGGACGCTGCCTTCCTGCCGCCACATACGGATGCGCAGGGTCTCCCCCGGGTACACGACCCCGGCGAAGCGCGTGGTGTACGAGCGGACGCGCGCCACGTCCCCGCCGAGCAGCGTGTCGACGACCGCCTTGAGCGTCATCCCGTACGTGCACAGCCCGTGCAGGATCGGCCGGTCGAACCCGGCGAGCTTGGCGAACTCGGGGTCGGCGTGCAGCGGGTTCCAGTCGCCGGAGAGCCGGTAGAGCAGCGCCTGCTCCTCGCGGATCGGGCGCTCGACGGTCCGGTCCGGCGCACCGGCGGGCTCCTCGAGGCGAGTGGAGGGGCCGCGGTCGCCGCCCCAGCCGCCCTCTCCCCGTACGAAGATCTGGGCGTCGTTCGTCCACAACGGTCCCTCGGCGTCGGCGACCTCGGTGCGCATGACCAGGACAGCCGCCTTGCCCTTGTCGTACACGGCGGCGATCCGCCCGGTGGCCAGGGCCTTGCCCTCGATGGGGATCGGGCGGTGCACTTCGATGGTCTGGCCGCCGTGCAGGACGCGGGCGAGGTCGACGTCGACGCCGGGCATGGACAGTCCGCTGATCACTCCGGGGGAACCGGCGCCCGCGACGGTGGCGAAGCTCGGCAGGACGTGCAGCTTCGATTCGAGGGTGTAGCGCAACTCGTCGGGATCCGTCGCCGGGACGCCCGCTCCGAGGCCGAGGTGGTAGAGCTGGACGTCCTTGCGGTCCCAGGTGATCTCACCGCTGCGGGGTTCGGCGGCGAGGGCCTTGGCGGCGTCGATGGGCATGGGGCTCCTGATCAGTAGCGCGAAAGACCTCGGTGCGGCCGTCCGCACCGTCGGCCGCACCGAGGTCGACACTGGCCGATCTAGAACGCGTTCCAGTCCGGCGACCCTTGTATAGCCCAGCACTCGGCAGTTGTGAAGGCTCCTGACGCCCTGTCAGGTCAACGGTCCGTTCGCCCGGCCGTGACATTTGTCCTGCCGGAGTCCGTACAAGCGCATCTGCCGGGCAGGGGCCGCGGATTCGTACCGTCTCAGACATGACACAGACAGGTGGGACAGAGCGTGCCGTGTCCTTCACGGGGGCGGTCAAGGCGTTCGGCACGGTGCGCGCCGTGGACGGGGTGGATCTGGAGATCGGCCGCGGCGAGACGGTGGCGCTGCTGGGGCGCAACGGCGCGGGGAAGTCGACCACGATCTCCCTGCTGCTCGGCCTGAACGAACCGGACGAGGGGACAGTCGCGCTCTTCGGCGGTTCCCCGGAGGCGGCGGTGCGCGCCGGGCGGGTCGGCGCGATGCTTCAGGAGACCCGGCCGGTGCCCCGCGTGACCGTCCGCGAGCTGGTCTCCTTCGTCGCGGGCCGCTATCCCGCGCCGCTCCCGGTCGCCGACGCGCTGGAGCTCGCGGGGATCGCGGATCTGGCCGGGCGGCGCGTCGACCGGCTCTCCGGCGGACAGGTGCAGCGGGTGCGGTTCGCGATGGCGCTCGCCGGGAACCCCGACCTGATCGTGCTCGACGAGCCGACCGCCGCGCTGGACGTGGAGGCGCGGCGCGCGTTCTGGGACTCGATGCGGTCCTACGCGCGGCGTGGCCACACCGTCCTGTTCTCCACGCACTACCTGGAGGAGGCCGACGCGCACGCCGACCGGATCCTCGTCATCGACCACGGCCGACTCGTCGCCGACGGGACCGGCGAGCAGCTCAAGCGGGCGGTGGGCGGCAACCTGGTCTCCTTCGACCTCGCGGGCCGAGGCACCGAGGGGCTGACCCTGCTGCCCGGTGTGGTGTCGGTGGAGGTGCGCGGGGACCGGGCCCGGCTGCGCACGGAGGACTCGGACGCGACGGTGCTCGCGCTGGCGGAGCTCGGCGCGATCCGCGGCCTGGAGGTCGTCCCCGCGTCCCTGGACGACGCGTTCATGGCGCTCACTTCGCATGTTCTGGAGACGGTGTGATGCTGGACTATCTGCGCCTCGAAGTGCGCCGGACGCTGCGCGACGCCGGCTTCGTCATCGGCGGCATCGCGATGCCCGTGATGATGTACCTCCTGTTCACGAACCTCGGTGACGCCAGTGACGGCGGCTGGAAGACCGGTTCGATGATCGGCATGGCCGCGTACGGGGCGGTGGGCTCGGCCCTGAACACCGGCGGCGGGGTCGCCGAGGACAAGGGGATCGGCTGGCTGCGCCAGCTGCGGGTGACCCCGATGACCCCGCGCGAGGTGGTGCTCGGGCGGACGCTGACCGGCTCGGTGACCGTGCTGCCCGCGATCGCCGCGGTGCTGGCGGCGGGCGGCCTGGTCAACGGCGTACGGCTGGAGGTCTGGCAGTGGGCCGCGGTCGCGGTGCTGCTGTGGCTCGGCTCGATACCCTTCACGCTGCTCGGCCTCGGCAACGGCTACCGGCTCACCGCGCAGACGACCGGTGTCGCGAACATGGTGTGCAACCTGGGGCTCTCGGTGGTCGGCGGTCTGTGGTTCCCGCTGACGCTCTTCCCGGGGTGGCTCCGGTCCCTGTCCGGCTTCACCCCCACGAACCGCATCGCCCAGCTCGGCGCATCCGTCGCCGACGGCGACGCACCGGCGCTCGGTGCGGTGGCGGTGCTCACGGCTTGGCTACTGGCCTTCGGTTCGTACGCTGTGGTCTCGTACCGCAGGGCCGCGCGGACCATCTGAAGCAGACCTGAAGCAGACCGTCCGAAAGGGGAGCGGGGACATGTCCTGGATACGAGGGGTCACCTGCCAAGTGAAGGAGTGGCGGGCTGCGCGGGCGCGCTGGCGGGCCGAGATGGAACGCTTCAAGGCCGAGCAGCGGGCGGCCCGCAAGAGCGGCGGCAAGATGCCCGAGAACCCGGGCCCGCCGCCCACCGGCTTCGCGCTGCTGCCGTGGCTGCTGATGGGGATGGGCTCCTTCTCCAACCTCCTCCAGGGCAAGACAGCGAACCCCTGGATCGGCGGCCTGGGTCTGTTCGCCTTCAACTCCCTCTACATCTACGTGACGTTCCGCTCCTTCGTGAAAGAGGCCCGCGAGGCCCGCTCGACCAAGGTGGCGCTCGTCCTGATGGGCCTGGTCACCTGTGGGCTGGCCCTCGGGTACGGGGGCAGCTGGCTGTACTTCTTCCCGCTCCTCGGCCTGGCCACCGGCGCGGTGCTGCGGGGCCCGCGGGTCGGTCAGATCGGCCTCGGTCTGACCGCGCTCGCGGCGGCGGTCTCCATCTTCCGCGCGGGCTGGGACGCGGTGAACGTCGCGTACGGCACCTTCCTGTCCACCATGGTGACGGCGGCGATCCTCTCCCTCTCCGAAGCGGTACGGGAACTGCGCGCCGCCCGCGAGGAGCTGGCCCGCCGCGCCGTCGAGAAGGAACGCCTGCGCTTCTCCCGCGACCTGCACGACCTGCTCGGCCACACGCTCTCCGTCATCGTGGTGAAGTCGGAGGCGGCCCGCCGGCTGGCCCCGCGCGACCTGGACGCGGCCCTCACCCAGATCACGGACATCGAGTCCGTGGGCCGGCAGGCGCTGACCGAGATCCGCGAGGCGGTGACCGGCTACCGCGAGGGCAGCCTCACCACGGAACTGGACCGGGCCCGCTCCGCCCTGTCCGCGGCGAGCGTCGACCCCGTGGTCCGCCAGTCCGGCGCCCCGCTGACCCCGCAGCACGAGGCCCTGCTGGGCTGGGTGGTCCGGGAGGCGGTGACCAACGTCGTACGGCACAGCGGCGCGACCCGCTGCGAGATCACCGTCGAGGGCGTATCGGGCGGCCAGGTCCGCCTGACCGTCACGGACGACGGCACCGGCACGGGCGCCTCCGCGACCGGCCTTGCCGAGGGCATCGGCGGCACCGGTCTGAAGGGCCTGACGGAACGCCTCGCGGCGGCGGGCGGGTCGCTCAGGGCCGGCCCGTCACCGCGCGGCGGCTTCACGGTTACCGCCGAACTCCCGCTGGAGGCGGCGGACTTGGCGTCCTCTTCGGTGGCTACGGTGCCCAGGGAGCCGTGACCGCCCAGCTCACGTCGTCCGTCCACGAGGTGGCGCTGTCGAAGGTGTTCGAGCCGCCGTCACTCGCTATGTAGACGTTGTAGTTGTAGTGCCGGAGGTATCTCGTCGGGTAGTTGTACGAAGCGAACGAGGTCCCCGTCCCGCTCTTGCCGGTCCCGGCGCAGAACGTGGCGTCCTGTCTGAACTGCGTGGTACCGACCATGGGTTGTCGGGAGAGCTGGTAGTTGTAGTGCCGCAGGAAGTCGCCCGGGTAGTTCCGTGACTCGAAGGAGTAGCAGGAGCTGTCGGCGAGGCCCCTGCGGACGATCCAGGTGGCGTCGCCCTTGTCGAGCGACGAACTGCTCGACGTGATGGCCGAGATGACCGCCGCGTTGTTCTGGTGGCGGATGTAGTCGGTCGTGCAGCACGAGGTGGTCGCGCGCAGCGAGATCTCGGACCCGGCCGTCAGCGAGCCGGTGCTGCCGGTCGAACCGCCGTAGCCGACGGAGACGATGTTGGCCTGGACGGAGTTGTCGGCGGCGTCCGTCGGAATGCCCGAGGTCATGACGCCCTCGAAGAAGGACCCGATGGAGCCGTTGCTGTTGTCGCCGCCGGTGCCCAGGACGATCGCGCCCTCCTGATGCATGGGCGAGTAACCACTGGTGGTGGGTTCACCCCCGGAATAGGTGGTCGTGAGACCGCCCGATTGGGCGTTTCCGTATTTCAGCGCGAAATGATCCTGACCGTTGTTCTTCAGCAAAGCGGTCACGAACGGCATCGACCCGGTGCCGGTGTTCGACGTGTTCTTGCTGTAGCCGGAGTCCGACTGGAACAGTCCGTTCTCCAGGTCGGCCTGCACCCAGGGGCCCTGGCCGTAACAGGGCGAGAACCAGCACTCGGTGCCGAAGTTGATCGCGTCCATGTGGCCGTTGCCGGTGTCCTTGTTGTTGGTCTCGGCGTTGCCGTAGTCGAAGCAGCAACTGCCGTTCACATGGGTGCCGGAGGTCACCATGTACATCCCCTCGGCCGCCCCGTTGGTGGCCACGCCCGAGGTGGAGTTGTCCCGGTAGCCCATGCCGGCCGAGATCTCCAGGCCGTAGACCTGGTGGCCGCCGACGGTCACCGGCAGCGCGTCCGCGGGCGCCCCGACATCGGCCGCGCCCGCCCCGCCCGCACCCTCGACGGTGAGGTCGTTGTGGCGCGCGGACTGGTCGTAGATCTTGGTGATGACGCAGGTGGTGCCGGAGCAGAAGGAGTCCTGCGCCGCCGCGTTCGCGTACCCGCCGGCCGCCAGGAGACCGATGTTCGCGGTGGCGCTGTCGGAGGCGCGCTGCACCTGGTAGAGAGAGCCGTTGTACGACGAGTAGAGCGCTCTGACGAGGCTGTGCGCGGCGACACAGGGTGTGCCCGCGGCGGCGTAGACGTCACAGGGCAGTGATCCGGCGGCGGTGGCCGCCGGGGTGCCGACGGCGAGCGCGACGACGGCCGCCAGCACCGACAGCACGGCCCATACGGCGCTTCTCGGGCGCGACAATCTTGGTAACACCATGCACCTCTTCCGTTCCTGGTAGGACAGTGCGGGTACCCGGTCGAAATACCGGACATTGTTCGATCGAAATACCGAACCATTCCCGGTCGAAATGTCGAACGTTTGCGAATATCGACTCGGCACAGGAACGGCAAAGGCGATCGCGGAATGTCGAGGCGATTGTTTGCCCGGAGTCAAGGGCCGTCAAGACGCGCGGAGTCGAACCATGGAGAGTTTTTAATGACCGGCGAAGTGCGCACGACGACGGGCCACGCGCCTTCCCCCGCCTTACGCTGGGCCCCGTGAACGAGATGCCCCGGGACCACCGGCCCACGAAGTCCGTGCGTGTCCTGCTTGCCGAGGATCAGGGAATGATGCGGGGCGCGCTCGCCCTGTTGCTGGGGATGGAGCCGGACATCGAGGTCGTCGCCCAGGTCGCGGCGGGCGACGCCATCGTGGACGCGGCGCTGACGCACCGCCCGGACGTGGCCCTGCTGGACATCGAGCTGCCCGGGATGAGCGGCCTGGACGCCGCCGCCGTACTGCGCGAAGAGGCGCCCGACTGCCGGGTGTTGATCCTCACCACCTTCGGTCGGCCCGGGTATCTGCGGCGCGCGATGGAGGCGGGCGCCGCCGGGTTCCTGGTCAAGGACGGCCCCGTGGAGGACCTCGCCGAGGCGATCCGGCGGGTGCTGACCGGCGAGACGGTCATCGACCCGGCGCTCGCCGCCGCCGCGTTGAGCGCCGGGCCTAATCCGCTCACCGCCCGTGAGTGCGACGTCCTGAAGGCCTCGGTGGACGGCGCCACCGTCGCCGACATCGCCTCCAAGCTCCACCTCTCCGAGTCGACCGTCCGCAACTACCTCTCCTCCGCGATCGGCAAGACGAGCACCCGCAACCGCATGGAGGCGATGCGGGAGGCCCGCCAACAGGGCTGGCTGTGACCGCCGGCCGCTCGGCTCACCGCGCGCGAATCTCCTACTTCGTCACCGCCACCGCCTTGAAGGTCCTTCCCTCCGGTCCGAGGCACACGAACCAGTCGGACCGGGAACCGTCCGCCGGGCGGATCGCATCCTCGAAGTCCCCGACGATGCCCGTACCCGGGGCGGGCCTCGACGCCTCGGTCGTCGTGCCGTCGTCCCAGGTGCAGGTGACCTCCTGGGCGGTCGTGGCGATCTGACCGACCACGAGCCGCTGGTCGGTCCCGCTCGTCGCCGTCCTGCTGGTGTCCAAGGGCATCGCGCCGGACTTGAGGTCCGTGCCCGCCATGGTGTCTCCCTTCTCGAACGCCCCCAGCAACTTGATCGACGTCTTGCCGCCCAAGGTCAGGCGGACGAAGTACGAGCTCTTGCCGATGAGCTCGGAGGCATTGCGCACGTTCACCCACGGCTTGCCGAGCCCGGACTCGGTCATCGCGTCCAGTTGCCCCTGCGCCTCCGCCTTGTTCCGGGGCGCTCCCCAGACGTCGATGACGACCTTCCACTTCTTGCCGTGCTCGGTTCCCCTCGCCAGGTCGCTGCGCTGCGGCTCGTACAGATGCCGCTCGTCGCTCACCGGCGGCCGCGTCGCCGCCGGCGCGACCTTCTGCGCGTCGCCGCCCGTCACCCCGGCCAGTGCCAACGTCCCCGTCGAACCGGCGATCACCAGCGCCGCCGCTGCCGCCAGTGCCCAGCGGCGGGCCTTGCGGCGGCGGCCGCCGCGGACCACCGCCTGGTAGGGGGCTATGCCGATCTCCGCCTCGTCCGCGGCCTCGGCCAGCAGGAAGGCGATGTCCCTGTGTGTCATGTCGTGGTTCGTCTCCCGGTCCGCGCTCATCACTTCCGCCCTCCGTGCGTCACCATGTCCGCCAGGCCCGGTATGGCGCGCAGCTTCGCGATCCCCTTCGCCGCGTTGCTCTTCACCGCGCCCACCGAACAGCCCATCGCCTCCGCCGCCTGGCTCTCGCTCAGGTCCTCCCAGTACCGGAGGACCACCGCCTCGCGCTGGCGCGGCGGCAGTTGGACGAGCGCCGTCAGCAGGGCGCTGCGGTCGTCGGCCTGGGCGATGCGGTCACCTTGGTCGGGCAGCTCGTGCGTGAGCCCCGAGTCGTCCTTCGGCGCCAGGAACTCCTTGAGCCTTCTGCGGTGTTTCCGGGCATGCGCGTTGATCATCACGCGCCGTACGTAGGCCTCCGGGTCGTCGGCCGCGCCGACCCTGCGCCAGGCCACATAGACCTGCTCCAGCGTCGTCTGGACCAGGTCCTCGGCGGCGTGCTGCTCCCCCGTAAGGAGAAATGCCGTACGCATCAACCGCGGCCAGCGGCCGATGACAAAGCGCTGGAACTCCTCGTCCCGAGCCTGCTTCCGATCCCCCATGGGCACCTCCTAGATGTACAAAGGAGTCCACGAGGACCGGATTTCGTTGCCTCGACGGCAGGAGATCTTCGGCGGCCTCAGCGAGCGGAGATCTTCGAGGGCAGCCACAGCAGCATCAGCACCACCCCGCCGAGCAGGACGTACCCGCCCGTACGGAAGACCAGCGCGTATCCCTCCGTCAGCGCCTGGGCCGACGAGCCGCGCCCCGTACGCGAGGCCGCGATGGTCGACATGACGGCGAGTCCGAGTGAACCGCCCATCGTGCGCGAGGTGTTGACCAGCCCGGACACCAGACCGGCGTCCCCCGGCGCCGCGCCCGAGGTCGCGAGCGAGGCGAGCGGGGTGGCGGCCAGCCCCGCGCCCGCCATCATCAGGATCCCTGGGAACATGATCGCCGTCAGGTAGGAGCCGTCGGCCGTCATCGTCGACTGCCAGCCGAAGCCCGCCGCGGCGACCAGCGACCCGATGACGGCGACGTTGCGCGCCCCGACCACCGGCATGAGCCGCGGTGCGAGCTTCGAGCCGAGGATCACCGCAAGCGAGCTCGGCACCAGCGCGAACCCGGCGCCCAGCGGCGAATAGCCGAGCACGTTCTGCGCGTACAGCGTCATGAAGAACCACATGCAGAACATCGCGGAGCCGCACACGAACATGGCCGCGTTCGCCGACGCCACCGCCCGCACACCGAGCAGGCGCAGCGGCATCAGCGGCACCCGTGTCCGCGCCTCGACCAGGAGGAACAGGCCGATCAGCGCGAGCCCGGCACACAGCGGTACGAGGGTCGCGGCCGCCGCCCACCCCTCCGCCTCGGTCTGCACGATCCCGTACGCGAGGGTCGCGAGCCCCGCCGTCACCAGCAGCGCGCCCGGCAGATCGAGCCGCCGCCCGTCCCCGGCCCGGCTCTCCACGAGCCACCGTGCGGCGCCCGCCAGCACCACCGCGCCCACCGGCACGTTGATCAGCAGCACCCACCGCCACGACAGCCCGTCCACCAGCAGCCCGCCGATCAGACCACCGGCCGCCCCGCCCCCGGCACCGACCGCCGTCCAGGTCGCGATGGCCCGTGCGCGGGCGGCGCCCTCCGGGACCGCCGAGGTGAGGATCGTCAGCGTCGAGGGCGCGAGCACCGCCGCTCCGAGCCCCTGCGCGGCCCGCGCGACCAGCAGCTGCCAGCCCGCCTGGGCGAGCCCGCCGCCCAGCGAGGCCACCGTGAACAGCGCGAGCCCGACCAGGAACATCCGTTTGCGCCCGTACAGGTCACCGGCCCGCCCGCCGAGCAGCATGAACCCGGCGAAGGCGATCGCGTACGCGTTGACCACCCACTGCAGGCCCGGCGCGCTCAGCCCCAGGTCGCTCCGCATGGACGGCAGCGCCACGTTCACGACGGACACGTCGAGCACCACGAGGAACTGTCCGGCGCAGGCAAGCGCCACCACCAGCCAGGTGGGCGGCGCGACGCGAGCTGATATTCGGGTGTCTTCCGCGGCTCGAAGCATGAGTGTCATGCTCTCAACCGCCCTACGGTCCTTGCATCGGGATTTCGCCGCACTCGCCCTGGGCCACGGGACCTAGTCCCGCCCGCGTACCCGGCATCGAGGCAGTCTCGAAACTCGAGGCAGCCTCGAGCGGACCCCCGGTGATCAGCCCGCCGCCCGGAGCAGCGTGACCACCGCCGCCCCGCCCAGCCCGATGTTGTGGGCGAGCCCGACCCGTGCGCCCGGCACCTGCCGGGGCCCCGCCTCACCCCTCAACTGCCACGCCAGCTCGGCCACTTGGGCGATCCCGGTCGCGCCCAGCGGATGCCCCTTGGAGATCAGCCCGCCGGACGGGTTCACGACCCACCGCCCGCCGTACGTCGTGGCCCCCGACTCGACGAGCTTGCCGGACTCCCCCTCCTCGCACATCCCGAGCGCCTCGTACGTCAGCAGCTCGTTGATGGAGAAGCAGTCGTGCAGTTCCACCACGTCCACGTCGTCGATGCCGAGTCCCGACCGCTCGTACACCTGGCGCGCGGCCTCCCGCGACATCGGCTGTCCGACGACGTCGACGCAGGAGCCGGACGCGAAGGACTCCTCGGTGTCGGTGGTCATGGCCTGCGCGACGATCTCCACGGCCTGGTGCGCCGGCGCGTGCCGCTCCAGGAACCGTTCGGACACGACGACCGCCGCGGCGGCCCCGTCCGAGGTGGGCGAGCACTGGAGTTTCGTCAGCGGCCGGTGCACGACACGGCTGGCGAGGATCTCGTCGACCCCGTACACGTCCTGGAACTGGGCGTACGGGTTGTTCGCCGAGTGGCGGTGGTTCTTGGCGCCGACGGCGGCGAGCTGTGCCTCGGTGGTGCCGTACTTCTCCATGTGCTCGCGCGCCGCGTCGCCGAAGATCTGCGCGGTGGGCGGGGACATCTCGAAACCGTGCCGGGCGGCCATGACGCCGTAGTGGCGGGCCACCGGGGACGTCGAGAAGTCTCCCCCGTCCGCACCGCCCCCCAGCGCCCCGCGCTTCATCCGCTCGAAGCCCAGCGCGAGTACGCAGTCCGCGACCCCGCCCTCGACGAACTGCCGGGCCAGCATCAGCGCGCTCGATCCGGTGGCGCAGTTGTTGTTGACGTTGTAGACGGGGACGCCGGTCAGGCCGAGTTCGTACGCGGCGCGCTGGCCGGCGGTCGAGGGCTGGAAGCAGTAGCCGACAGGAACCTGTTCCACCTCGGCGTACGTGATCCCGGCGTCCGCGAGCGCGGCACTCCCCGCCTCCCGCGCCATGTCCCAGTACTGCCATTCACGGGTCTCGGGCTTCTCGAACCTGGTCATCCCGACCCCGGCGACGTAGGCCTTCATGGCGCGCAGACTAGAACACGTTTCACTTACTTGCCAGGCCTGATGCCGGGTCAGTACTTCATGGGAAGGTCAAGATTTTGTTAGTACGCCGAAGCATCGGAATAGTTGCCCGGGCGCACCGGGTTCCTAATGCACGTATCCCGCACGCACTCCCGCACGCGCTCCCGCACGGATCGCCCACCGCTCTTCTCCCCCTTCTTGCTCCCTCTCTCTTTCGGCCTGGAGGCCTCACGTAATGACGCACACGACGACCGACCAGCCCACCCGGAGGCCCGGCGGCGCGATCGTGCCGGTACTGGCCTTCGCGGGCATCGTTGTCGCGGTGATGCAGACCCTGCTCGTTCCGGTCATCAAGGACCTGCCGGAGCTGCTGGGCACCGCACCCAGCAACGCCACCTGGGTGATGACCTCGACGCTGCTCGCGGGAGCCGTGGCCACGCCGATCATGGGTCGGCTCGGTGACCTTTACGGCAAGCGGCGGATGCTGCTCGCGAGCCTGTCCGTGATGGTCGTCGGCTCGCTCATAGCCGGTTTCACCAGCGAACTGCTGGTGATGATCGTCGGGCGCGCCCTGCAGGGCTTCGCCATGGGCGCGATCCCGCTCGGCATCGGCCTGATGCGCGACATGCTGCCCCGCGAGAAGCTCGGCGAGGCGATGGCCCTCATGAGCTCCTCCATCGGCGTCGGCGGCGGACTCGCGCTGCCGGTCGCGGCCCTGGTCGCGCAGCACGCCGACTGGCACGCCCTCTTCTTCCTCGCCGCCGGTCTCGGCGCCGTCGCGATCATCCTGACCCTCGTCGCCGTACCGGAGTCCCCGATGCGCGCCGAGGGCACCTTCGACGGACTGGGCGCGGCGGGCCTGTCCGCGGGCCTCGTCCTCTTCCTGCTGCCGATCACCAAGGGCAGCGACTGGGGCTGGACCTCGACGACCACGCTCGGCCTGTTCGCCGCGTCGGCCGTCGTCCTGCTCCTGTGGGGCGTGATGGAACTGCGCGTGAAGGCGCCGCTGGTCGACCTGCGCACCACCGCCCGCCGCTCGGTGCTCTTCACCAACCTCGCCTCGATCATGGTCGGCGTCTCCTTCTACGTCGTCTCGCTCGTCCTGCCGCAGCTGCTCCAGCTGCCGAAGGCCACCGGCTACGGCCTCGGCCAGTCGATGGTGGTCGCGGGTCTGTGCGTGGCGCCGCTCGGCCTGACGATGATGTTCACCGCGCCGGTCTACGCCCGGATCTCCGCCAAGTACGGCCCCAAGGTCACCCTGATCCTCGGCATGCTGATCATCGCGATCGGCTACGGCGCGGGCCTCGGTCTGATGAGCGCCGCCTGGCAGACCATCGTGATCTCGGTGGTCCTGGGCGCGGGCATCGGCCTCGCCTACTCCTCGCTGCCCGCGCTGATCGTCGGCTCCGTCCCGGCTTCGGAGACGGGCGCGGCCAACGGCCTCAACACCCTGATGCGCTCGATCGGCACGTCGGTCTCCAGCGCCGTCATCGGCATGGTCCTCGCCAACACCGCGAACAACGTCGGCGGCCTCGAGGTCCCCACCATGCACGGCTTCCGGGTCTCCTTCCTGATCGCCACCGGCGCGGTCGCCATCGGTCTGCTCTTCGCCCTGCTGCTGCCGGGCCGGCGCCCGGCGACCAAGCCGCAGCTGCGCGCGAGCAGCGAGGAGGACGCGGCCCTGGAACGCGCCCAAGAGGTGCTCCGCGGCTTCCGCGGCCGGGTGCTGGACGCCGACGGCGGCACGGTCGCCCGTGCCAAGGTCACGCTGATCGACCGGCGCGGCCGCCAGGCGGGCGCCACGCTCTCCGAGGCGGACGGCAGCTACGTGATCGCCGTGCCCGCCGAGGGAGCGTACGTCCTCGCCGCCAGGGCACCGGGCCACGGCCCGCTCGCCTCCTCGGCGACCCACTCCGGCGACGACCGCCCCGTCGAGCTGGACCTCGCGCTGCCGAGCGAGACCGTTCCGGCCCAGGCCTGATCCGAACAACCGGATCCGAACGACCTGATCCGAACGACGGGCCCTGGGGCCCGACCCCTCCGCACCACACCCCCGTCGCCGCTGCGGCGGGGGTGTGGTGCACCATGGGGCGCTCACAGGCACGTACACCAGGCACGTACACCAGGACCCGCACAGACAGACGTGCGACGCTGCCGTTCGTATCCGATGGAGGACCCCCGATGCAGGACCCCAGGCCCGCGGCACCCAAGCCGGAGATCCTGGCCGCCTTCGAGGCCGCGAAGGGGTTCATGCCGCTCCGTGAGGGGCTCGCGCTGTACGAGGCCGCGGTCGAGGCGGGCCGGCTCGGACTCCCCCTGCTCGAGGTCGGCACGTACTGCGGGCGCTCCACGATCCTGCTCGCGGACGCGGCGCGCGCCGCCGGGGTGACGGCGATCACCGTCGACCACCACCGGGGCAGCGAGGAGCAGCAGCCCGGGTGGGAGTACCACGACCCGGCCACGGTCGACCCCGAGATCGGCCGGATGGACACCCTTCCCACCTTCCGCCGCACCCTCCACCAGGCGGGTCTGGAGGACCAGGTGGTCGCGATGGTCGGCCGTTCGCCGCAGATCGCCGCCTTCTGGCGCACGCCCCTCGCTCTCGTCTTCATCGACGGCGGCCACACGGACGAGCACGCCTCCGGCGACTACGAGGGCTGGGCGCCGCACGTGGCGGAGGGCGGCCTCCTCCTCATCCACGACGTGTTCCCCGACCCGGCCGACGAGTTCACCGGCCAGGCCCCCTACCGCGTCTACCTCCGGGCCCTGGAGTCCGGCGCGTTCACCGAGGTCTCGGCGACCGACTCACTGCGCGTCCTGCGGCGAACGGGAGCGGGGATCTGAGAGCGCGGTTAGAGTCGCTGACGTGTCGTACGTAGGTCCTGACTTCGATCCTCCCGGCCCCCGCCGCTCCCGGCGCGGGCCGATGACGGTGGCGGTCGCCGCACTGGTGCCGGGGGCGCTGGTGGGGTGGCTGGTGTGGCAGGCCGTGGGTGACTCGGGTGGCGGGGGAAGTACGTCCGCCACCTCGACGACCTCGGCCGGCGCACCCGGGGCTTCCTCCGCGGCACCCGGATCCGCCTCCGCCGCGGCGCGGACACCGAGCGCGTCCGGGACGGACGACGGGAAGCCGCCGAGCTCGACCTTCTCCGGCCCCGCCACTCCCGCGGCCTCGGACCTGCCCGCCGCCGCGGGACCCCTCAAGGGCAAGGTCGTCGTCATCGACCCGGGCCACAACCCCGGCAACTTCCAGCACTCGGCCGACATCAACCGCAAGGTGAACATCGGCACCAACTGGAAGGAGTGCGACACGACCGGCACGTCGACCAACGCGGGTTACACGGAAGCCCGGTTCACGCTCGACGTCGCCCGCCGACTGCGTACGCTCCTGCAACAGGAGGGCGCCACGGTGAAGTTCACCCAGGACGGCGACCGTTCCTGGGGCCCGTGCGTCGACGAGCGGGCCCGCATCGGCAACGACGCGCACGCCGACGCGGTCGTCTCCATCCACGGGGACGGCTCCGCGGCGGGCAACCGCGGCTTCCACGTCATCCTCCCCGCGTCCGTGCACTCCGGCGGCGCCGACACCCGCGCGATCGTCGCCCCCTCCCGCGATCTCGGCGAGCGCATCGCGGGCAACTTCGTCCGCGACACCGGCAGCGCGCCCTCCAACTACATCGGCGGCGGCACCGGACTCGACGTCCGCAGTGATCTCGGCGGTCTCAATCTGTCAACGGTTCCGAAGGTGTTCATCGAGTGCGGCAACATGCGCGATAGCAAGGACGCTGCGTTGCTGACCAGCGGCGCATGGCGGCAGAAGGCGGCGCGTGGGATCTCTGAGGGAATCGTGAGTTTCCTGCGCGGGTAGTGATCGGCGGATCGAACCCGACGGACACCCTGATCGGACGGGGGATAGTGTCATCCCTACGATGAGGGGCCACCCCCGCGCTTCACACCAGGGCCTTATGGCGGCATGGTGTCAGCGACGCCTCCACCGACGACGAGACGACTGACGAAGGACCTGAAGTGAATATCCGCTCCCTCACTCGAGGCGACGGCGTGGTGATCGGAGCAGCGGTATTGCTGTTCATCGCGTCGTTCCTCGACCTTTTTTCGATCGACGGGGTCTCCAGCAGTGCCAGCATCCCCAGCGCCTGGTCGAGCGGACCGGTCCTGCTGAGCGTGGTCCTGGCCGGCATCATCGGGGCCGCGCTGATCGTCGTCTCCCACGGCCTGCCGCAGGTGCCCAAGATCGTCGGGCTCGACCTCGGCCAGTTCGGCGTCGCCTTCACGGTCTTCGCCGCGTGGAGTGCGCTCGGGAACGTGTTCGACCCGATCGCCGGCAGCCAGGACAGCGGCATCAGCGCCGGCACCGGCCTGATCCTCGCCTTCATCGCGACGCTCGTCATGGCGGCCGCCGCGATCGCCACCCCGCTCGTCCCGGCCCTGCAGGCCGCGCTCGTCCCCGCCCCCAAGCCCGCCGCCCCCCAGCCCTACGGCGCCCAGCCGCCCGGGGGTTACGGCTATCCCGGTGCCCAGCAGCCGGGTCAGGCCTTCGGCGGTCAGCCGCAGCAGGGGCAGGCGTTCGGTGCTCAGCCCAGCCAGCCGCAGCAGGCGCCGACCCCGCAACCGCAGCCGCCCGCCGGTGACTTCTCGCCGTTCTGGTTCGCCGTGCCGGTGCCGCGTCCGCTGTTCGCGGAGGACGGTTCGCAGGCGCCGATCGCCGAACTCGCGCCGGGTACCTGGTATCTGGCCGTGGAGCAGCGCGGCGCGAACCTGGTGGCGCAGACGCAGGACGGCCGTCGCGGTGTGCTGCAGGACACCTCCGGGATCCAGCGCGGCTGACCTGCCACGTCCGCTCCCGTGCGGCTCCTACGGCCCCTCGTCCTTCCGGGCGGGGGGCCGTTGCCGTACAGTCGGCTGGCCCGCACGTGACTGACGTCCCGTCAGAACCAAACGCCTGGAGGGTTCATGCGGCTCGGCCTCGCACTCGGCTACTGGGGGCGCGGCCCCTCCGCGGACCATCTGCCGCTCGCCCAGGAGGCGGAGCGGCTCGGCTACCACTCCGTGTGGACCGCCGAGTCCTGGGGCTCGGACGTCTTCACGCCGCTGACCTGGATCGCCGCGCACACGACCCGTATCCGGCTCGGCACGGCCGTCGCGCAGATGGCCGCCCGCTCCCCCACCACCACCGCGATGCACGCGCTCACCCTCGACCACCTCTCGGGCGGGCGCATGATGCTCGGCCTCGGGCTGTCGGGACCACAGGTCGTGGAGGGCTGGTACGGCCGTCCGTTCCCGAAGTCGCCGCTGACCGCGACCCGGGAGTACGTCGATGTCGTACGCCAAGTCCTCAGACGCGAAGGGCCCGTCGAGCTCGACGGCCGCTTCCACCAGCACCCCTATCGCGGCGAGGACGGCACCGGGCTCGGCAAGCCGCTGAAGCCGATCACGCATCCGCTCCGCGCCGACCTGCCGATCCTGCTCGGCGCCGAGGGGCCGAAGAACATCGCGCAGACGACCCGGATCGCGGACGGCTGGCTGCCGCTGTACTGGTCGCCGACCCGCCCAGGGGCCTACGAGGCCGCGCTGAGCGACCTCCCCGCAGGCTTCCTCGTCGCGCCCATGGCCCATGTCCGCGTCTGCGACGACGTCGCCAAGGGCCTGCTGCCCGTGAAGGCGATGCTCGGCTTCTACATCGGCGGGATGGGGCACGCGGCGCGCAACTTCCACGCCGATCTGATGGCACGGATGGGGTACGAGGAGGAGGCCAGGCTCATCCAGGAGCTGTTCCTCGCGGGCCACCGCCAGGAAGCGGTACTCGCCGTCCCGGACGCGTTCGCCGACGAGATCTCCCTCGTCGGGCCGCGTGAACGCATCGCCGAGCGGCTGGAGTTGTGGCGCAAGGGCCCGGTGACGGACCTGCTGGCCCTGTCACCGGACCCGCACACGCTACGGGTCCTCGCCGAACTCAACTCCTAGGGAGCGGTGTTCAGCGGAAGATGGCGATCGGGTCCAGGGTCAGTTCCCCGGTCCCGCTGATCCAGGTGCGCACCTTGCCCAGGCACCGGGCCTGGAACTCCCCGGTGTAGTAGTCCTCGTTGCGGAACTCCCCGCGCCCCTCGGACCCGGCGCAGGTGATCTTCACATGCGCGGCCGGTTCCCCGCTCCCGTACCGGGCGCGCAGCACCACGTCACCGCTGTCCGTACGGTACGCGGTGAAACGGCCGGTGACGGAGACGAACTCCGACATGACCGCGCTCAGCGGCGCCTTCCCGGGCTCGGGACCGTCCCGCAGGCTCTCCGCGAGCGCCCGATTGAGGACGAGCCTGCCGGTGGTGAGGTCGGCGTCCACGACCACGTCCTCCTTGCGCATGGTGTCCATGAGCAGCCGTATCACCGTGATGGGTGTGTTCTGCCGGACGTACGTGGTGACGCTCTCCCTGGTGACGTCCCGCTGGAACCTGCCGCCCCCGAAGCCCAGCTTCCCCAGCAGCCCGAAACCGGTGGTGGAATGGGTCCTGTCGGCGACCTCCTGCTCCACGGGGACCGCGAAGCCGCCGCTCAGGATGAGATCCCTGACGCGTTCCTCGTGCAGGTAGAAGCACATGCCGAGGACCGTGCGTCCGCCGCGCCTGCGCCGCAGCCGCAGCCATCCCAGCCGCACCAGCGCGTACCGGAGCAGGACGGCGCAGCAGACCACGGTGAGCAGCCAGACGACCACCCACTCCCACCACAGAGCCCACCACTGACCGTCAGTGACACCCACGAATCTCCTTGAACGCGTCGGAGAGGGAGGAGAGGTTGGCGTCGACCATGCGGCCGCCGGTCGCGGCGGCGGCCCGCTTCAGGGCCCCCGCGTCGGCCTCTCCGAAATGGACTGAGAAGGTGGGCACCTCGCGTACCGCGGCGCCGCGTCGACCGTGACGGCGCAGGAACTCCTGGTATCCGATGCCCGAGTTGTTCTCGCCGTCCGTCATCAGCACGATGGACACGGGCCGTTGCGGCTCGTCCGCCACCGCGTCGGCGGCTATCGCGTAACCGCGGTCGAGGGCCGACCAGACGGCGGTGGAGTCGTCGAAGCCGCCGTCCGCGACGACCTTGTCGAGGGTACGGAGATCGCCGTCGCCGCGCACCGTCACGGTCCGCTCCTCCAGGACGCCGCCGCCGAACCGGACCACCGTGAGGCGCTCCCCGCGGTAGAACCGGGCGAACTTGCCGGTGGAGGTGGGGTCGGCGCCGCTCAGGCCGGCGAACGCGGAGCGCAGTTCGGCGATCCGCTCACCCCGCATGGAACGCGAGAAGTCCAGCAGGAACACCACCTGGTCCGTGCTCCCCCGGGCCGGATCACCGTAGTCGGCCACGAGCCGCTCCACGATGGACAGCCGGTCGGGAAAGGACAGCGCGTTGCCGACGGAGGCCTCCCGCAGCTGCCGGACGGGCTCGACGTCCTGATTGACGGGACGCCGCCAGGTGCGCTGCATGAGCTTGCGCTGGACGTCGTCGCGCAGCAGCCAGTCCACCACCGTCCCGTAGGCGGACCGCTGCTTGTCGTCGAGCAGCAGGAGCGGGAAGTCGGACAGCACCATGCCGTCCTCGGGATAGACGATCTCCAGGGGTTCGGCCAGTTTGCCGCCGGCGTTCAGGGACAGCAGTTCCGACTCGTGCGCGATGAGCGCGTCGGCCCGGCCCGGATCACGTACGTAGGCCTCGATCAGCTCGCGTGAACTGGCGCCGGTGAGGGTCTGACCCGAGCGGAAGCCGCGCAACCGGTCGCAGGAGACGTCCTGTTCGCGCAGTACGCTGCCCGTCCCGGCGGCTGCGGTGGCCACCCCGACGAGCGCGGCGCGGCCCGTGTCGCTGCGCCGCGGGTCGGCCATCCCGAACCGCAGGGTCCCGTCGGCCGCCGCGTTCGCGATGTCCGCCCACGAGAGCCGCCCGCCCGGGACCCCGGCCCGCAGCTCGGCCGCGACTTCGGGGGTGAGCCCGACGACCACGGGCGAGCGCATGACCGCGGTCGACTCGGGGCGGACCGACCGACCGCCGGGCTCCTGGAGCCGCAGCAGGAACGAGCGGTCCGAGGCGAGCCATGCCAGGTCGTACGAGGACTTCTTCCCGGCCGTGGGCCACTGCCCGGCCAGGTCGGGCGTGGCCTCGTACTCCATGTCCAGCTCGATCCCGGTGTCCTTCTTCAACTCGCCCAGCAACGGGGCCAGGTCGGCGAGTTCGGGACTGGCGAGGACCCGCAGGGTGACGTCCTCCCTGCCCTGGTCGCAGGAGGTGAGGGCGAGCAGGAGCACCATCGCCAGGCATGCGGTCAGGGCGCGGGCACGGCGGCTCACGGGGTGTCCTGCACGGACGGCGGGCAGTTGCCCACATAGTCGATGATCTTCTCCAGGACGTCCAGGTCGGGTTCGTACACCTTGGTCTGGTCGCGGTTCGGCCTCGGCACCTGGACGCCGTGGTCGCGCAGGTACGAGTTCAGCTGCTCGCTGGTGCCGTCCTCGCCGGAGAACCGGACACGAAACCCCAACTCGATGGCGCGTTGGCGCAGTTCGGGGTCGGAGGCGATCAGGTCGCTCAGCTTGTCGCCCTTGTCGCTGAGGGAGATGAGCTGGGGCTCGGTGAGGGCGTAGGGGGTGGGATAGAGCAGGACGCGGCTGGTGTCCTGCTTCTTGTGCTTGCCGACATACTCGATCTGGTGGGCCAGGTACTGGTGTTCGTAGATCACGGAGATCGGGGCGATGCTCTCGCCGAGGTCGGAGAAGTAGCTGTCGGCCTGCTCGTCGTCCCACATGCCCTGGAGGTTGATGAGCGGCTTGATGTCCTGGGCGATGCTCCGCACCTCGTCGGCCACCGCCTCGACGTCGTTCGTGTGCCGCGTGCCCGGCGTGCGGTTTCCGTCCTTGACGAACGCGAGGATGCTCAGATAGGTCCCGGCGGAGTTGGACTCGCAGACGCTGGAGGTGCGTACCAGGACGCGGCCGCTGTTGCTGCGGCCGGTGTCGCCGTAACCGATGCCGTTCCAGGTGTCGACCTTCGCGCCCTTGCCGTCCCCGGAGGCGTCGGCGGCTTCGCCGGCCGTGCCGGCGTCGTCGTCCATGCCGTTGAGCAGGCCGATGAACTTCCGCATGTCGAGGTCGTAGTAGAGCGTCTTCCCGCCGCTCCCGGGCTGCTGCGCATGCGCCACGCCCGCCCGCTCCAGGGTCTCGGCGTAGTCCCGGAACGTCGCCAGCACCAGCGGGGTGACGAACGGACGCGCCGACTTCACCGAGTGGTCCTCCCGGTTCAGGATCAGCTTCGCCGCGGGCTGGCCGGACGGGAAGACCACGTCCATGCCCTTCAGGGACTGCGTGGCGATGCCCCGGGAGCCGAGCCGGTGGATGTCCACCCGTATGCCGTGCTCCAATAACAGCCGCCGCACCTCGGGGTCTTTGAAGAAGTCCGACTTGGAGGCCATCCTGGCCTCGAGCGTGGTGATGCGGTCGAACGGCCGCAACGCGTTGCCCGAGACGGACAGGGCGATCAACCCGGCCAGGGCCAGGGGCAGTACGACGATGATGTGACGCGGGAGGCGGCGCCTGGCCCGGTGGCGAGTGGTGAGTCTCGGTTCCTCGATCGCGGTCGGTCTGCTGAGCTCGGACACCGCTTGCCTGCCTCTCCCCCGGAGGGAAGGATCGTCAGGCACGATGTCGAACAGCAGCCCGCGGAAGCCTCAACTCCAGCTGAAGCGCGGGCAAAGGACGACCATCTCCCCACTCCACTGCCGACTTGGGCGTGAATGGGCTGTCCGGTGCGGCAGCGGTGCCGCACCGGACAGGTCGGGGCTCACAGGACGGGCGGAGCTCAGCCGCCGGACAGCTGCGAGGTCGACGGCACCTTGTCGGTGACCGGGGCGCCCGCGCTCTTGCCCGCGTCCTTCACCTTGTTGATGATGTCGTCGAAGGCGCCCGCGGTCGCGTCCGTCGAGTCGCCCTTGCGGAGCTTGGACGGCAGGTTCTTGAGGGAGTCGATGCCGGCGCTGAGCGGGGCGAGAGCCTTGGAGAGAGTGGGGTCGCCCTCGGCGTTCCTCTTCGCGGCCTTGAGCCGGTTGTACGCGAACGTGCCGGCCAGGGCCGCCTTGATCAGGGCGGTCCTGCGGCCCTTGGCGCCCTTCTTGAACTTGCCGGCCTTCCAGGGCTTCACGATCCACTGGTACGTGGCTCCGGCGGCCAGGCCCGCGTTCGCCACGAAGCGGGTCTTGGAGAGCTTCTGTTTCTCCACGGTGCTGCTGCTGGACGGGGTGGCGGCCGCCACGACGGCGGCGGCGTTGCCCTTGGTGGCGCTGCTGCCACTGCCGCAGGCCGTGGCGCCGGCGAGCAGGGCGCAACAGACGGTGAGCGCCACGACGAGGCGCCGTATCGGTACGGGCACGGGGTCCTCCGGGGAAGGGAACGGTTCTCCCGGGTTCCGGGAGACACGGCTCTTCCAGCAGGCTCACCCGAACACGGCCGCCCCGCCACTCGAGCGAGGCGTTCGGGTTCCGTCCCCCACGGGTTTCATCCACGGATACGCGGCAACCCGGAGGTCATGTCCCCTCGATATCGCAACGGTTCCAACCAAGCGGGCACGGTCATCGCGATCGTCGCCGACGTGATGGCCGTCATCCTCGGCCTGTGGATCCTGATGTACCTCCTGGACGCGAACCGGGCCAACGACCTGGTCCAGTTCGTCCACGACGTGGCGAGCTGGCTGGCCGGCTGGTCCAGCGACCTGTTCACCTTCGACCGGGCGTGGGCACGCGTGGTCGCGGGTTACGGCCTGGCCGCCGTCGTGTACCTCTTCGTCGGCCACGCCATCGCCAACCGCATGCACCGCCACTGAGCCGACCCCGCCGAGCCGCCGAGCCGCCGACAGGTCCTAGCAGCACTCCGCGTCGAGGCCCAGCGGCAGGCGCTCGCCGCCGAAGACCGCGCAGGTCGCCTCGTCGCCGCCGAGCGCGGCGACGGCGAGGAGCACCGAGCCGGCCGTCCAGCTGGTGAGTTCCTCGGGCCAGATCGTCCGGGCGTCGAAGACGTAGCCCGTCCAGTAGAGGCCCGTCTTCGGGTCGCGCAGGTGCTGGATGGACTGGAGGATCTCCAGGGCACGGTCGGACTCGCCCATGGCCCACAGCGCCAGGGCGAGTTCGGCCGACTCTCCGCCGGTCACCCACGGGTTGGGGACGACACAGCGGACGCCGAGCCCGGGGACCACGAACCGGTCCCAGCCCTCCGCTATCCGGGCCTTGGCCTCGGCGCCGGTCAACGCGCCGCCGAGCACCGGGTAGTACCAGTCCATCGAGTAGCGGTCCTTGTCGAGGAACCGCTCGGGGTGCCTGCGGATCGCGTGCCGCAGCGCCCCGACCGCCAACTCCCAGTCGGGCTGCGGCTCTTCACGCTGCTCGGCGATGGCGAGCGCGCAGCGCAGCGCGTGGTGGATGGACGAACTCCCGGTCAGCAGGCCGTCCTCGACCGCCGTGCCGTCCTCCTCGCGCTTCCAGCCGATCTGCCCGCCGGGCTGCTGGAGGCGCAGCACGAACTCCACGGCCGCGTAGACCGCGGGCCACATCCGGTCGAGGAAGGCGTCGTCGCCGGTGGCGAGGTAGTGGTGCCAGACGCCGACCGCGATGTAGGCGCAGAAGTTGGTCTCCCGGCCGCGGTCGGTGACGTCGTCCGCGTCCCCGTCGGCGTACGCCGCGTACCAGGAACCGTCCTGGTTCTGGTGCCGGGCCAGCCACTCGTACGCCCGCTCGGCCGCCTCGTGCTCCCCCGCCGCGTCCAGTGCCATGGCCGCCTCGGTGTGGTCCCACGGGTCGAGGTGGTGCCCACGGAACCACGGTATGGCGCCGTCGGGTCGCTGCACCCCGAGGACGGCCCGCACCGTGGCGGCGGCCTCCTCCGCGGTGAGGACCCCGGGCAGGACGAGGTGTTCCGTCCGGGGCGTGCGTGGAGTCGTCACGAAGCGTCCACCACGGCGGAGTCGAGGGGCAGGTGGGGCTTGGTCGCGTACGCCACGAAGCTCTTGCCGATCAGCGGGTTCAGCGCGTTCTCGGCGACCCGGGTGGCCAGGGGCTTCTTCATGATGTCCCAGACCAGCAGCTTGTGGTACGCCCGCACGGGCAGCGCCTTGTCGTTGTCGACGCCGAACGCGCACTTCAGCCACCAGTAGGGGCTGTGCAGGGCGTGGGCGTGATGGGTGCCGTACGGCTTGAGCCCGGCCTCCTTCATCTTGCCCAGCAGTTCGTCCGCCTTGTAGATGCGGATGTGGCCGCCCTCGACCTCGTGGTACGCGTCGGACAGGGTCCAGCACACCTTCTCCGGGCCGTAGCGCGGCACGGTGATCGCTATGCGCCCGCCCGGCTTCAGCACGCGCACCATCTCGGCGAGGACGCCCTTGTCGTCCGGGATGTGCTCCATGACCTCGGAGATGATCACGACGTCGAAGGACGCGTCGGGGAAGGGCAGCGCGAGCGCGTCGCCCTCCATCGCGGTCGCGGTGGCGCCGGTCGGGGCCTCGCCCGCCTCCTTCATCGCCGCGAACCACTTGGCGACCTCGCGGATCTCCTCGCCGTTCTGGTCCAGCGCGACGACCTGGGCGCCGCGCCGGTAGCACTCGAACGCGTGCCGGCCGGCACCGCATCCGAGGTCCAGTACGCGGTCGCCCGGGGCGAGCGGGAACCGGGAGAAGTCGACGGTCAGCACGTGGCCCTGCTTTCACGATCGGAGGTGGGGGTGACGCCCGTCGCCGGGCCGAAATCTACGGGGCCGTGGGTACCTACGGGGCCGGGGGTGGGTTCCGCCGTGGCGACGGCGGCCGGGGTCGCGACAGCCAGGGTGGCGATCCGGTCGGCCGTGGTCCCGGCGGGCACGGAACGGACGGGCGTGCGGGGCGCGACGGGGGTCCCCGCGCGGGAGCGAAGCCGAGCGTCGGAGAGGGCCATCGCCTCGCGGTAGTGGGCCACCGTGCCCTCGGCCGCGCGGGCCCAGGTGAAGCGGTCCAGGACCCGTGCGCGTCCGGCGGTGCCGAGCCGTGCCCCGAGTTCCGGGTCGCCCAGCACCCGGCTCAGCGCGGCCGCCAGCGCCCCCGAGTCGCCGGGCGGAACCGCGAGGCAGGTCTCGCCGTCGGGTCCGGCGACCTCGGGGATCGCCCCGCCGGTGGTGGCCACCAGCGGCGTCCCCGTGGCCATCGCCTCGGCGGCGGGCAGGGAGAACCCCTCGTACAGGGACGGCACGCAGGCGACCTCGGCGGACCGTACGAGGTCGACGAGTTCCGCGTCCGAGATGCCCTTGACGAACTCGACGGCGCGCTCGAGGCCGTACCGCTCTATGGCCTGGGCGACCGGCCCGTCCTCGGCCCGCTTGCCGACGACGACGAGATGCGCGCCGGGGTGCTCGGTGCGCACCTTGGCGAGCGCCTCGACGAGGTGGATGAGCCCCTTGAGGGGCACGTCCGCGCTGGACGTGGTGACGATCCGGCCCGGCACCTGCGGCACGGACGGATCGGGCGAGAAGAGGTCGGTGTCCGCGCCGATGTGCACGACGTGGACCCGGTCCCGGGCGACGCCCAGGTGGTCGACGATCTCCTGCTGCGAGCTGCCGGAGACGGTGAGCACGGACGGCAGACGACGCGCGACCCGCTTCTGCATGCGCGTGAAGGCGTACCAGCGGCGCACGGACGCGCGACGCCGGCGCCCCTCGGCGGCGTCGAGCTCCAACTGGCGGTCGACGGTGATGGGGTGGTGGATGGTGGTGACAAGCGGCGCGCCGACGTCGCCCAGCAGCCCGTACCCGAGCGTCTGGTTGTCGTGCACGACGTCGAAGTCCCCGCGCCGGGCACGCAGATGGCGGCGGGCGCGCAGGGAGAAGGTCAGGGGTTCGGGAAAGCCACCGGTCCACATCGTGCCGACCTCGACCGCGTCGATCCAGTCGCGGAACTCCTCACGCCTCGGGGTGCGAAAGGGGTCCGGCTGGCGGTACAGGTCGAGACTGGGCAGTTCCGTGAGGGTGAGGTGGTGGCTGAGCTCGGGGAGGTTCTCGTCCAGCACGGGATACGGCTGGGATCCGATGACCTCGACCCGGTGGCCCAGGCGGGCCAGTTCGCGCGAGAGGTGCCGTACGTACACGCCCTGACCGCCGCAGAACGGGTTCCCCTTGTACGTGAGGAGCGCGATGCGCAACGGTCCGTCACCGTTGGTGGCCGCGCCCGCTCCGGGGCCCGCCTCCATGGCCTCAGCGGTCACTTACGGCCCCCTTCTCCCTGCACTTTCCCGCGAGATTACGCCGGGACGCTAATCTAGAACAAGTTTCAGACTTGATCGTTCGAGGAGCACTGAATCTACCGGCAGGTAGCGTCTCTGTGAGCAGTGGATCAGGTGATCCGCGCCACGACGGAAGCGTCGGGGCGGATGACATGACGGATGTGTTCTGACCCACGGAAGTGTCTGCCATGCTGTCTCGTCGCTCCTCCAGCTGAACCACGGAACGGGACCCATGCCTGCGGAAGTCAAGGTGGAAGCCAAGTCCGCGCGACCCGCCGCGCAGCCGGCCTCTCCCCCGCTCACCGAGCGGCAGGCGGCACGCCGCCGCCGGATCCTGCACGCGAGCGCGCAGTTGGCCAGCCGGGGCGGCTTCGACGCGGTGCAGATGCGCGAGGTCGCGGAGTCCTCGCAGGTCGCCCTCGGCACGCTGTACCGCTACTTCCCCTCGAAGGTGCATCTGCTGGTCGCCACCATGCAGGACCAGTTGGAGCACATGCACGGCACCCTCCGCAAGAAGCCGCCGGCCGGGGACACGGCGGCGGAGCGGGTGGCGGAGACGCTGATGCGGGCCTTCCGCGCCCTGCAGCGCGAGCCGCACCTCGCCGACGCCATGGTCCGCGCGCTGACCTTCGCGGACCGCAGCGTGAGCCCCGAGGTCGACCAGGTGTCCCGGCAGACCACGGTGATCATCCTGGACGCGATGGGGCTGGACGACCCGAGCCCCGCCCAGCTCTCCGCGGTCCGGGTCATCGAGCACACCTGGCACTCCGCCCTGATCACCTGGCTCTCCGGCCGCGCCTCCATCGCCCAGGTCAAGATAGACATCGAGACGGTGTGCCGCCTGATCGACCTGACGGAGCCGACCGAGAAGCCCTAGGCACGGTGTCGGTGCACGAAGGCACGTGAAAACCTACGAGACGGGTTCCCTTCGCCGGCATGGTCCGGATCAGGTAGTGGAGGTCGCCTTCCGGTCCGACTACTACCTTCAGGCCTCTCAGCCCGACCGTCGACGTCGGCCCCGGCGGAAGTTGCTGCCTCTCGCCAAAGTCGGCTACTCCGGTTGAACTCCCTCACTCGCCTCGTAGGCCACTACCAGCATAGAACGCCTACAGCGGAATGAAACCACCCAAAGAGGGACTTTTTTCGAGATCGCGTCGAGATCGCACCCGACCTCAGTCCTCCGGTGGAAACACCGGCTCCCCGCTGCCCAGCAGCGTGATCATGATGGCCTCCACCGGACAGCTCTCCGCCGCCTCCAGGATCTTCTCGTTGGCGTCGGTCTCCGCCTCGGCCGGATGCGACTGCATGGCGGTGTCGAGCCGGAAGGCCTCCGGGGCGCGGTGGACGCACTGGGCGGAGCCGATGCAGACGGAGCGGTCGACCTCGACCCCCCAGCGGTCGCCCATCCTCAGGCCTCCCAGCCGGCCGGCAGGTGGATCATCTTGTGCTCAAGGAACTCGCCGTACCCCTCGGGCCCGAACTCCCGTCCCAGCCCCGAGTTCTTGTAGCCGCCGAAGGGGCCGAGCATGTCGAGGCTGAAGGTGTTCACCGAGTAGGTGCCGGTACGGACCTGCCGCGCGACGTCGATGCCGTGCGCGACGTCCGCCGTCCAGACGCTGCCGCTCAGCCCGTAGTCGGAGTCGTTGGCGATCTTCACCGCCTCGTCCTCGTCGCCGTACGGGAGGAGGCAGATCACCGGCCCGAAGATCTCCTCCCGGGCGATCCGCATGGAGTTGTCGACGTCTCCGAAGAGGGTCGGCTCGACGTACCAGCCCCGGTCGAGTCCGTGCGGACGGCCACCGCCCGTGAGGATCTTGGCGCCTTCCTCCTGGCCGATGCGGATGTAGTCGAGGTTGCGCTGCTGCTGGCGCCTTGCGACCAGCGGGCCGACCTGGGTGGCCGGGTCCAGCGGGTCCCCGACCACCAGCGCGCCCGCCGCCGCGGCGAAGGCGTCCGCGAACTCGTCGTAGCGCGAGCGCGGCAGCAGGATCCGGGTCTGCGCGACGCACGCCTGCCCGTTGTTCATCCAGGCCGCCGAGACGATTCCGGGGACGGCGGTGGCGAGGTCCGCGTCCGGCAGGACCACCGCCGCCGACTTCCCGCCCAGCTCCAGCGTCACGCGGGTGAGATTGCGTGAGGCCACCTCCATCACGCGCCGGCCCGCCGCGACCGATCCGGTGAAGGAGACCTTGTCGATGCCGGGGTGTCCGACCAGGTACTCGCTGACCTCGCGGTCGGCGGGCAGGATCGACAGAACGCCCTCCGGCAGCCCGGCCTCCTTCGCGATCTCACCCAGCAGATAGGCGTCCAGCGGCGATTCGGGCGACGGCTTCAGTACGACCGTGCAGCCGGTCAGCAGCGCGGGCGCGAGCTTGGCGGCCGCCACGAACTGCGGCACGTTCCACGGCACCACGGCCGCGACCACGCCCACCGGCTCGCGCCGCACGAGGATCCGCCCGAGGACGCCGTCGCGTGTCTCCTCGTACGTGAAGTTCCGCGCGACCGTGAGCGCCGCGTCCCACACCATCATCGCGCCGAGGGCCTGCGCGAGGACGCTCCAGGAGTACGGGGAGCCGTTCTCGGAGGAGATGACCCGGGCGATCTCCTCGTGCCGTACCGCGATCCCGTCCTTGATCCGGGTGACGACCTCGATCCGCTCGTCGAGGCTCATCCGGGGCCAGGGTCCTTCGTCGAACGCCCGGCGCGCGACGGCGACCGCCCGGTCCACGTCCTCGGTCGACGCGTGCGGGACGCGCCCGATGACCTCCTCGCTGTGCGGCGAGATCACCTCGATGACGTCCTTGCCCAGGGGGTCCGTCAACTCCCCGCCTATGAACAGCTGTCCGTGCTCCACGAGCTCGGTCATGACCGACCGCCTCCCTGGTTTCTGACGCTTCATCAGATAGGAGAACTGATACCAGCTCCGGTCGGCGGAGTCCACGGGCCGGACCCATGACAGAACGGTTGGTTCGAGCACCCAATGGAATCGGTTCTAGTTATAGTGGCGAGAACACGGCGATTGGTGGGGATCCATGACGCAGGTGACCGATCACGGCGGGGGCGTACGGTCGATCAGGGTCCCCATCCCGGACAACCCTCTCGGCACGACGCTGGTCCATCTCGTCGACACCGACCTGGGCCCCGTGCTGATCGACACCGGCTGGGACGACCCGGCCTCCTGGGACGCCCTCGCCGCCGGGCTCACCGCCTGCGGCGTCTCCGTCGCCGAGGTGCACGGCGTGGTCATCACCCACCACCACCCCGACCACCACGGTCTGTCGGGCAAGGTGCGGGAGGCCTCCGGGGCGTGGATCGCGATGCACGCGCTGGACACCGCGATCGTGCGGCGGACCCGGGAGAACCGGCCCGACCGCTGGTTCTCCTACATGGCGGACAAGCTGGCGTCCTCCGGCGCCCCCGAGGAGCACGTGGCCCGGCTGCACGCGGCCCGCACGGCCCGGCTCTCCACCGGCCTGCCCGCCTTCGCCCCCGCGCTCCCCGACCGTGAGATCGTGCCCGGCGAGCTCCTCGACCTGGCGGGCCGCCGCCTGCGCGCGATCTGGACCCCGGGCCACACGCCCGGCCACGTCTGCCTCCACCTGGAGGAGACCCACCCGGCCGCCCTCCCCGGCAACGGCCGCCTCTTCTCCGGCGACCACCTGCTCCCGAGGATCACCCCGCACATCGGCCTCTACGAGGATCCCGACGACGCCACCGTCGCCGATCCCCTCGGCGACTATCTGGACGCCCTGGAGCGCGTCGGCCGGCTGAACCCGGCCGAGGTGCTCCCGGCCCACCAGCACGCCTTCACCGACGCGCCCGGCCGCGTGAGGGAGTTGCTCGCACACCACGAGGACCGGCTCACCGGCCTGCTCGCCCTCCTGTCGACCCCGCTCACCTCCTGGCAGCTCGCCGAGCGCATGGAGTGGAACCGCCCGTGGGACCAGATCCCCTTCACCTCCCGCAACATCGCGGTGTCGGAGGCCGAGGCCCATGTGCGCCGCCTGGTGAAACTGGGCCGGGCGGAGGCGGTGACGGGGAGCGATCCGGTGACGTACGTGGCGTTGTAACGCGTTCGCGGGGCGCCGTAACGCGTTCGCCGGGCGCTGGAATACGTTGGAGACGGCGGCGTCTGGCGGTGGCCGGAGGGCGATCGGCTCGTCGAGGGGCGTGGGGCCCTGCGCGCGTACTTCGGTGCGCGCCCCGCGGACCGCCTCTCGCGCCGCATGATGGCGAACGTCCTGGTCACCGTGGACTCACCGACCGAGGCGCGGGCCACCTCGCACTTCACCACCTACCGGGTCGACGGCCACAGCGGCGGCATGGTCCCGGCCGGACCGCCCGTGCAGATCGGCCTCCCCCACTCTCGGCTGCTCTCGAACCGCACCCTGTTCCTGCCCGTCACCGCCCCTCCGCCGCGTAGTCGAGCCCCTCCTCGTACGGCATCCCGAAACCCTCCTCGTACGCCGTGCGGTAGGCGCTGTCGCCGATCGCGGCACGGATGCGCAGTTCGTGGGAACGGCGGGTGGCGAGGAGGTCGGGCGAGTCCATCTGGGCCCGGCCGGTGAGTTCCCAGACGCGTTGGCCGATGCCGAGGAGGCGGGCGGCGCGCAGGCCGTCGCCGGCCGCGACGACCGCGGCGGCCAAGACGTCCAGTGCCATGGCCGCGCCGACGGTGTTGTGCAGCAGGCCGTGGCCGGCCAGCGCGGTGCGGGCGTTGCCGACGGCCGCGTGGACGTCACCGCGGGCCAGGTCCGTCTGCGCCACGATCACGTCGGCGAAGGCGGCCGCCCACGACTCCCCGCACGCCGCGCTGGCCTCGCGCGCCTCTTCTGCCACCGCGCGCGACCGGCCGTACTCGCCCCTCAGCAGGTACGCGAAGGAGAGCACCACCCGGACGTGGAGCTGGGCGCCCCCGAACCCGTCCTCCCTGATGGGCAGTCGAGGCATGGCGGACAGCACGTCGATCGCCTCGGCCAGCCGCCCGCTCAGGGCCAACTGGCTGCCCGTGAGGCACGCGGCGGCCACCACGGTCGCCGGATCGGCCCGCGCGTCCGCCGCGTCCATGCAGCGCTCCGCCCAGTTGGCCGCGGCCTCCAGATCGCCCTGGAGCAGCGCCACCGCGCCGCGTACCCACAGCGCGCGGGTCCGGTCGGGGCCGGGCCCCGGGTGGGCGGCGAGCGCGAGATCCAGGCAGTGCTGGGCGTCGCGCAGATAGCCGCAGTGCCGCCACAGGAAACCGACGTCGGTCGCCATCTCCAGGACGAAACGGCTGTCCGGTTCGGCGAGCGCGCAGTCCATCGCGGCACGGAGGTTGGCGTGTTCGGTGAGGGTGAGTTCGCACCAGGCGACCTGCCGTCCGGTGTTCCACTCGGTCCATCCCTGGCGGACCAGCCGCCGGAAGTGGTCGCGGTGGCGCAGCCGTACGGCGTGTTCCTCGCCGAGGGCGCGCAGCCAGTCGGCGCCGAACTCCTGGACGGTGTCGAGGAGTCGGAAGCGGGCCGGGTCGGTGCGGTGGCGCTGCACGATGGACTGCTCGACGAGCCGGGCGAGCAGTGCGGCGATCCGCCCGGCGGGCAGCGGGCCGCCCGCGCAGACCTCCTCGGCGGCGCCCACGCAGAAGCCGCCCGCGAACACCGAGAGCCGGGCCCACAGCAGCCGCTCCAGCGGTGCGCACAGTTCGTGGCTCCAGCCGATCGCCGTGCGCAGTGTCTGATGGCGTGGCGGTCCGGCGCCGTCGCGCGGGGCGCTGAGCAGGTCGAGCCGGGACGGCAGGCGTTCGCCGAGTCGGCCGTGGAGCTGGGCCAGGGACAGTTCGAAGAGGCGGGCGGCGGCGAGTTCGAGGGCGAGCGGGATGCCGTCGAGGCGGCGGCAGACGGCCTCCACGGTGGGGCGGTTGGCGTCGTCGAGGGTGAACCCGGTGAGGGCGGCGCGGTCGGCGAACAGGGTGACCGCGTCGTCGACGACCGGCAACGGGTCCAGGGGCAGTACGAGTTCGCCGGGCAGTCCGAGCGGTTCGCGGCTGGTGACGAGGACACGCAGGCCGGGGAGGGCGGGCAGCAGGGTCTCGACGAGCGCGGCGCAGTCAGCGAGGACGTGTTCGCAGGAGTCGAGGACGAGCAACAGCCTTTTGCCGTCGGCCCATGCGGCCACCACCTCGGTGACGGGGCCGGTGGACTGGTCGGTGAGCCGCAGCGCCTCCACGACGGCGAGGCCGACCAGGCCCGCGGTGTGCAGGGGGGAGAGTTCCACCAGCCAGACGCCGTCGGGATAGGCCTCCTGGACCCGGCCCAGGGCGCGCAGGGCGAGCCGGGTCTTGCCGACTCCGCCGACGCCGACGACGCTCAGGAGCCGGTGTATGCCCACCGAGGGGTCCAACTCCGTCTCCAGCCAGCGGAGTTCCTCCCGCCGTCCGACGAAGCTGTGCGTCTCGGGCGGCAGATTGCCGGGGCCGGGGCCGGTCGGATGCGTCGGCTCGGTCGTCTTGTCGGACACGACGACCAGTCTGGACGGATCACCACCGGCTCCGGCGGCCGTCCGACAACTCGGACAGAAGAGTGTCGGCACCTCGACAGTTCCGGGCACCTTTCGACGAGATGCGATCAACTCCCTGTTGGTGAGGGTGCGGAGGTCGCTGTTCGGAGATCGTCGGGTGATGGGCACGAGAGAGCAGGGGCAGCGAGATCGCCGAGAACTCCAAGAACACCAAGGCCATCAAGAAGACCAAGAACACCAAGAACAGCGGGATCGGCCGGAGCGGCGGGAACGCCGGATGCTGCTCGCGCCGCTCGTCACCTGTCTGCTGATCGCCGTGCCGGATCTGCTCTTCGACCGGGTGCCGCCGCTCATCACCCTGCTGCTCATCGGCCCGCTGCTGGCCTGCGCCCGGCTCGGCGTCCGGCACACCGTGCTGGTGTGCTGCTGGTCGGCGGTCCTGGGCCTGGCCATGGGCATCGGCGACGACGCGGTGCCGAGCACCGGCTTCGGCATCCGCTGGGGCGGACTCCTCGTCGGCTGCGCGCTCACCGTGTACGCGGCCCGGCAGCGCGACCGCCTCCACGACCGGCTGGCGCGGGCCCACGAGGTGGCCCGGGTCACCCAGACGGCGATCCTGCGGCCCATCTCCCGTACCTTCGACGGCACCCGGGTCTGTACCCGGTACCACAGCGCCTCCCACGAATCGGCCGTCGGCGGCGACCTGTACGACGTCGCGGTGACGCCGTACGGCCTGCGGGTCATCGTCGGCGACGTACGGGGCCACGGCGTCGAGGGGCTCCGGCTGAGCGCCGACACCATCACGGCCTTCCGTGAACTCGCCTACACCTCGCCCGACCTGACGACCCTCACCACCGAACTCGACGCCCTCCTCACCCCCGAACTGGGCCCCGAGGACTTCGTCACCGCGGTGCTCGCCGAGTTCGCGCCCGGCGAGGTGCGGCTCGTCAACTGCGGCCATCCGCCCCCGCTGCGCTCCGGCCGACGCATCGAACTCCTCGAACCCCTCGTCCCCACCCCGCCGTTGGGCCTCGGTCCCGATCCGCTCCAGTACCGTGTACGGCTCCAGCCCGGCGACCGGCTGCTCCTCTACACCGACGGCCTCACCGAGGCCCGTGACGCGGAGGGCGCCCCGTTCCCCCTCCTCGGCGAGGCGGCGCTCGCCCTGCGCGAGCCGCTCCCCGACGAGGCCCTGCGAGCCCTGCACGCCCGCCTGCTCGCCCACACCGGCACCGCCCTCGCCGACGATCTCGCCCTGGTCCTGTGCCAGCCCACGGAGGCAACGGTTCCGGCACCCGTGCCATGACCGATGCCGTTGATGCGAGACTTCCGGCGCCAGATCGCTCAGTGCAGCAACGCCCGGATCAACTCTTCGGCATCACCGAGGAGTTGGACTTCATGTGCGCTCATGGTCGGATTGGCGGCCCGCCGCACCCGCGCCTCGACAAGCCCCTCCTGCGTCACCCGGTCCGTGTTCCCGTCGAGCATCGCGACCAGCGTCTCGCGGGCCAGCTCCGCGTAGACCTCACCGCCGACGGCGACCTGCGCGAGGATCACCGCGGACATGGCCCAGTCCAGGCCGGGCGGCCCGTCCTCGGCGTTGGACCAGTCGATGACCTTCGGGCCGTCCGTGGTGAGCATCACGTTGTCCGGGTGCAGATCCAGGTGCAGTACGCGGACGCCCGCGTCACCCGAACCCCGACCGGGCACGGCGTGCAGCGCGCGCAGCAGTCCGGCGAGCACGCCACCACCCTCCCGCGCGCCGATCTCCCCCGCCTCGAACGCCGCCAGCATGGTCGGCCCGGAAAGCCGCTCCATCACCATCTCGGTCCGGCTCGCCGCCCGCACGGCCGGCACCGGATACCCATGCCCCCGCACGTACTCCATCACCGCCGCCTCGGCCGCCGAGTCCCCCCACCCGTCCCGATCCCGCCGCACCACCCAGCCCCGCTCCCCCTCCACCTCGAAGACATCCGCCGAACGCCCCGAACCGAGCAGTCTCCCCGTACGCATGGCTCCGAACCTATCCACCCTCACAGCCGCTCCTCAGGCGATTCCTACGGGCCGGTACAGTGAGCAGGTCGTCATCACACCCGTACGCGGAGAAGCCGGTGCAATTCCGGCGCTGACCCGCAACCGTGAGCCACCCCCACAGGGGTGGCGAGCCGGATCGCCTCGTCCGGGACGTGACCGGCTCGTGCCATCGGCAGCCCGCCGGTGGCCGGCACCGTCGAGGGATACGGGGCCGGAGCCGCTCGGGGCCAAGCCTGCGCCCGGTGCTGCCCGGCTTCCGCAGGGAGAGTCATGATTGTTCGCCGCAGCGCCGCGGTACTGGCCGCCACCGTAGTGATCGGTACGGCCCTGGCCCCGGCCGCCGTGGCCGAGGGTGTCTCGCCCTCGCCCGCCCCGGCGATACCCTCCGGCCTCTACGGCACCTCCGACCCCACCTACGACGGCGTCTGGCGGCAGTCCCTCGCGCTGCTCGCCCAGCACACCGTCGGTGTGAAGCCCGCGGCGAAGGCCGTCGACTGGCTGACCGGGCAGCAGTGCGCGAGCGGGGCGTTCGCGGCGTACCGCGCCGACGCGTCGGCGAAGTGCGACGCCAAGACGATGGTCGACACCAACAGCACCTCGGCGGCCGTGCAGGCCCTCGCCGCGCTCGGCGGCCACGGCGGCGAGACGGGCAAGGCCGTCGCCTGGCTGAAGTCCGTGCAGAACGAGGACGGCGGCTGGGGCTACACGGCGGGCGGCCCGAGCGACGCGAACTCCACGTCCGTGGTGATCGGGGCGCTGGCGGCGATGGGCACCAAGCCGGCGGACGTCTCCAAGGACGGCAAGTCGCCGTACGACGCCCTCGTGAAGCTGTCGATCCCGTGCGGCGGGGCCGACGGGGGCGCGTTCGCCTACCAGCCGGACAAGAAGGGCAAGCTCGCGGCCAACGCGGACGCGACGGCGGCGGCCGTGGTCGGAGCCCTGGGCAAGGGCCTCGCCGGTGAGCCTCTGAAGCCCGCGGCCGACCCCGTCGCCTGCGGGAGCGCCGACAGCCCCGAGCGGGCGGCCCAGAACGGTGCCGCGTACCTCGTCGAGGCGCTCGCCAAGGACCAGCACCTCACCTCGGCGATGCCCGGCGCCAAGAACCAGCCCGACTACGGCAACACGGCGGACGCGGTCGTCGCGCTCGCGACCGCCGGTCACGGCGACAAGGCGGCCGACGCGATGCGCTGGCTGGAGACCCACTCCGCGCAGTGGGCCGCGCAGGCCGGCCCCGCCGCGTACGCGCAGCTCGTCCTCGCCGCCGACGCGGCGACGTTCGACCCGCGCGACTTCGGCGGCCAGGACCTCGTCAAGCAGCTCAACGCCACCGGCCCCGCGCCCGCGTCCCTCCCGGCCGAGCCCAAGGCTTCCGCGTCCGCGTCCGCCGAGGAAGCCGCGAAGAAGGACGACAGCGGCGTCAGCGTCTGGTGGATCATCGGCGTCGGTCTCGTCGGCGGCATCGGCATCGGCTTCCTGATCAGCGCCCGCAACAAGAAGCAGCAGTCGTGAGCCGCCGTCGGACGTGCGCGCTGGTCCTGTCCCTGCTCCTGCTCGTACTCGGCGGCGCGGGACAGGCCCGGGCCGTCGGCTACCGCTACTGGTCGTTCTGGGACCTGACCGGCGGGAAGTGGACGTACGCGACGCAGGGCCCGTCGACCGCGCGACCGTCCGACGGCGACGTACAGGGCTTCCGTTTCGCGGTGAGCGCGGACTCGCAGGACGCCTCCAAGCCGCGCGGCCACGCCGACTTCGCGTCCATCTGCGCGAAGACGCCCGCCCAGGCGGACCACAAGCGGGTGGCCCTCGTCATCGACTCCGGGACGGCCGCGGACGCCCCGGGCGGCGAGACACCGCCCGCACCGCGGTCGGTCTGCGCCCGCGTCCCCGCCGACGCGACCACGGCCGAGGCCCTCGCGACGGTCGCCAAACCGCTCCGCTACGACACCAACGCCCTCCTGTGCGCCATCGCGGGCTACCCCGGGACGGGCTGCGGCGAGCAGGTCGCGACGTCACGCACCACGCCTCCCACCACCGCGAAAGCCGACGCCGACGCCAAGGACAACGGCAAGGACAACGCCGACGCCACGTCCGAGCCGGCCCGGCACGGCCCGTCGCTGGGCCTGCTCGCGGGAGTCGTCGCGGTCGCCGCGCTCGGCGGGGCGGCAGTCTGGCAGACCCGCCGCCGCCGGCCCTGAGTACGGCGACCGACGATGACACGCGCGCCGAAGGCACACCGTTCCAACGCCCTCCCCCCAGGAGCCTGGTGGATCTGGGCCCTGGGCCTGGGCACCGCCGCCTCCCGCACCACCAACCCCCTCCTGCTCGCCCTCCTCATAGCCGTGGCCGGTTACGTGGTGGCCGCCCGCCGGACCGACGCCCCCTGGGCCCGCTCCTACACCGCGTTCGCCAAACTCGGCATCGCCGTCCTCGGCATCCGGCTGGCGTTCGCCGTCTTCCTCGGCTCGCCCATCCCGGGCACCCACCTCCTCGTCACCCTCCCCGAACTCCCCCTCCCCCACTGGGCCCAGGGCATCCGGGTCGGCGGCCGGGTCACCGCCGAGGGCCTGCTCTTCGCGCTGTACGACGGCCTGAAGCTGGCCACGCTCCTCATCTGCGTCGGCGCGGCGAACGCCCTCGCGAACCCGGCACGGCTGCTGAAGTCACTCCCGGGCGCCCTGTACGAGGCGGGCGTCGCGGTGGTCGTCGCACTCACCTTCGCGCCGAACCTGATCGCGGACGGCCGACGGCTGCGCGCCGCCCGCCGTCTGCGCGGCCGCCCCGACCGTGGGCTGCGCGGCCTGCTGCACGTCGGACTCCCGGTCCTGGAGGGCGCGTTGGAGCGTTCGGTCGCCCTCGCGGCGGCGATGGACGCCCGCGGCTACGGCCGCACCGCCGAGGTGGCGCCCGCCGTCCGCCGTACGACCACCGTTCTGACACTGGGCGGCCTGCTCGGCGTCTGCGCGGGCACGTACGGGGTGCTGACCGCCGAGGGCGGCACCTACGGCCTGCCCGTGCTGCTCGCCGGAGTGGCCGCGGCGCTCGGCGGGCTGTGGCTGGGCGGGCGCCGCTCGGTCCGCACGCGCTACCGCCCGGACGTGTGGGGCGTACGGGCCTGGCTGGTGACGGGCTCCGGAGTCGCGGTCGCCGCCGGACTGATCGTCTCCGCCGCGTACGACGCCGCGGCGCTGAGCCCCGGTGTCCTCCCGCTGACCGCCCCCGCCCTGCCCCTGTGGCCCGCGGCGGCGATCCTGCTCGGCCTGCTCCCCGCCTTCGTCGCCCCGACACCCCACTCGCGGGAACCCTCCACCCCCAAGGACCCCTCATGATCCGCTTCGAGGATGTCTCCGTGACGTACGACGGAGCTGTCGAACCCACCGTCCAGGGCGTGGACTTCGAGGTCCCGGAGGGTGAACTCGTCCTGCTGGTGGGGCCCTCCGGCGTCGGCAAGTCGACCGTGCTCGGCGCGGTGTCCGGACTTGTGCCGCACTTCACGGGCGGCACCCTGCGCGGCCGGGTCACGGTCGCCGGACGGGACACCCGCACCCACAAACCGCGCGAGCTCGCGGACGTGGTCGGCACGGTGGGCCAGGACCCGCTGTCCCACTTCGTGACGGACACGGTCGAGGACGAACTCGCCTACGGTATGGAGTCGTTGGGCCTCGCTCCGGCCGTGATGCGCCGACGCGTCGAGGAGACCCTGGACCTGCTGGGCCTGGCGGACCTGCGCGACCGCCCGATCGCCACGCTCTCCGGCGGCCAGCAGCAGCGCGTCGCCATCGGCTCGGTCCTGACCCCCCACCCACGGGTCCTGGTCCTCGACGAGCCCACCTCGGCCCTGGACCCGGCCGCCGCCGAGGAGGTCCTCGCCGTCCTGCAACGCCTCGTCCACGACCTCGGCACGACCGTCCTCATGGCCGAACACCGCCTCGAACGCGTCATCCAGTACGCCGACCAGGTCGCCCTGCTCCCGTCCCCGGGCGCCGCGCCGACGCTCGGCACCCCGTCCGAGATCATGGCCGTCTCCCCGGTGTACCCGCCGGTGGTGGACCTGGGCCGGCTGGCCAACTGGTCCCCGCTCCCCCTCACCGTGCGCGACGCACGGCGCAGGGCGGGGGCCCTGCGGGAGCGGCTCACGGAACTCGTCCCCAAGCCGAGGACCCCGGAGCCGAGGACCCCGCGGCCGACAGCCCCGCGGGCGTCGGTTCCACAGGCGACGGCCCCGGCCTCGATCGAAGCCCTCGCCGTCCGCCACGGCCGCGTCGAGGCGCTCCGGCGCGTCGACCTCACCACCACCCCCGGCGAGATCATCGCGCTGATGGGCCGCAACGGGGCCGGGAAGTCCACCCTGCTCGGCACGCTGGTCGGACTGGTCGTACCGGCCGCCGGTTCGGTCCTGGTCGGGGGCGCGGTCCCGCACCGGACGGCACCACGGGACCTCGTACGCCGGGTGGGTCTCGTACCGCAGGAACCGCGCGACCTGCTGTACGCCGACACGGTCGCCGCCGAGTGCGCGGCGGCCGACGAGGACGCGGGGGCCGAGCCCGGTACCTGCCGGGCCCTGGTGTCCGAGCTGCTGCCGGACATCGGGGACGTCACCCACCCCCGTGATCTGTCGGAGGGGCAGCGGCTGGCGCTCGCGCTGGCCGTCGTCCTGACGGCCCGCCCTCCGCTCCTGCTCCTCGACGAACCGACCCGCGGCCTGGACTACGCGGCGAAGGCCCGTCTGGTCACGGTCCTGCGCGGCCTGACCGCCGAGGGTCACGCGATCGTCCTGGCCACCCACGACGTGGAACTCGCCGCCGAGCTCGCGCACCGTGTCGTCGTCCTCGCGGACGGCGAGATCGTCGCCGACGGCCCCACGGCCGAGGTGGTCGTCGCCTCCCCGTCCTTCGCCCCCCAGGTCACGAAGGTGCTCGCGCCGCAGCCGTGGCTCACGGTCACCCAGGTCAGGGAGGCCCTCGCATGACGCCGGTGGAAGCCCGGCTCCGGATCAAAGCCGTCCGCCTCGGCCCCCGCTCCCTCGCCGCCCTCTGCCTCGTGAGCGCCGTCGGGGTCGCCGGGTTCGGCTGGCCGCTCTTCGCCGATCCCAGCTCGCAGGTCGCCGCGCACGCGCAGGACGCGCCCTGGCTGTTCGCTGGGCTGCTGGTGCTGCTCGTCGCCGTCGTCATGGCGACGATCTCCGAGTCCGGGCTCGGCCCGAAGGCGGTGGCCATGCTCGGGGTGCTGGCCGCGACCGGCGCCGCGCTGCGGCCGATCGGCGCCGGGACGGCCGGGATCGAGCCGATGTTCTTCCTGATGGTGCTGAGCGGCCGGGTGCTCGGACCGGGGTTCGGATTCGTACTCGGGTCCGTGACCATGTTCTCCTCCGCGCTGCTCACGGGCGGGGTGGGTCCGTGGCTGCCGTTCCAGATGCTCGCGATGGGCTGGTTCACGATGGGCGCCGGGCTGTTGCCGGGCCCCGACCGGCTGCGCGGGCGCGGGGAACTCGCCCTGCTCGCGGCGTACGGGTTCTGCGCCGCGTTCGCGTACGGCACGGTCATGAACCTGGCCGGCTGGCCCTTCATGGGCGCGCTGGCCTCGAACGTCGCCTTCGACCCGCATGCCGACGTGACCGCCAACCTGGCCCGTTTCCTCGCCTACTGTCTGGCCACCTCCCTCGGCTGGGACCTGGGCCGGGCCGTCGTCACCGTCGTCCTGACCCTCGCGCTCGGCGCGACCCTCCTCAAGGCGCTGCGCCGGGCGACGCGGCGGGCCGCCTTTGAGACCCCGGTCACCTTCGAACCCCGGTGACGTGCGACCCAGGTCACACCACACGGACGCGCCCCGTAGCCACCCGCACACCTTCCGCCAGTCGCGGAGTGAAGCAGCCCATAGGACCCACGTCACATACGAAGCGGGCTAGTAGTCCCGAAGGCCTGGCATGCGCGCGTCGTCAACCCCTCTGACCTGGGGTTTGAGACCCAGGTCACACAAGGGACGTTTCCCCTGGATGCGACCACCACTAGTAAAAGGGGTCATTGCGGACACCCCCCTGAGCCTGTTTCTCTGAAGCAGTCGCAAGGCGCCACGAACCCCTCCCGGGTCGCGGCGCCGATGTACGCCTCCACCACACGTCGTGTGGAACAGGGCGCACCGCGACGGCCCTGTTCCCGAAGAGAGGTTCTCCGCGTGTCCGTCTCCTTCATCCGCAACATCGCCGCTTCCCCGAAGAAGGTCCTCACCACCGCCGCCGTGGCTGCCGCCGCCACCGGCATGGTCCTCGCCGCGGCGCCCGCTCAGGCCGCCACCGGCCAGGCCTCCTCCGCCCAGGCGATCGCGCACAAGATGATCCCGGACGCCGCGCAGTTCAGTGCCTTCAGCAAGATCGTCGAGCACGAGAGCGGCTGGAACGCCAGCGCCACGAACTCCTCCTCCGGCGCCTACGGCCTGGTCCAGGCCCTGCCCGGTTCGAAGATGTCGGCCGCCGGTTCCGACTGGAAGACGAACCCCGCCACCCAGATCAAGTGGGGGCTGGACTACATGAACTCCCGCTACGGCAGCCCGGCCGCCGCCTGGAACTTCTGGCAGGCCCATAACTGGTACTGAGTGGCCCACCGGTGACCCCCGGCGCCACACGGCACCCGTATACGCGAAGGCGGCGGCCCCCCGATCCCCGGGGCCGCCGCCTTCGCCATGCCCACCGAACATCGAACGAACCGGCCTACCCAGCCTGCTCGGTCTACTCAGCCTGGTCGGTCTGCTCGGTCTGCTCGTAGAAGTGCTGCCGTCGGCCGACGAGCCGCTCGTACATCTTCCGCTGCTCGGCGATGTCGTCCTTGTTCTTCTCCAGCTCGTCGAGCCACTCCCGCTTGATCTGGTCCAGGAACGCGCGCCAGTCCCCGCTTCCCTGGGCCTTCCCCAGCTCCCGCAGCTCCACCAGGCGCTCGTTGTGCTTCAGCCCGCCGGTGCCGACCTTGTCCCCCTTGTGACCGTGCAGGACCGACTCGGAATTGGCCGTGGCCTCGGTGGACCGGGCGTTGTGCACATAGCCGACCGGGCTCTCGGCATGGGGTTTGATCGTCTCGATGCCGACCAGCAGGGAGCCGTCCTTAGCGGCGGTGGGCGGGGTGAGAATCAGCAGCATGTGACCGTACGAGCCGTTCGGCAGGACCACGTCGCCGTTCCAGTCCCGCGAGCCGAACCCGCCGCCGGAGATGTCCATGCCCATGAGCTGCGGACGCTCGGGCCCGACATGGGGCACGGCCGGCGTCAGGAAGTTCGTGACGGACGCGCCGATGCCGCCCTGCTCCTGGAACTTGCCCGGCTCGCCCCCCTTCTTGTTCTTCTCGATGGCGGTGCGGTGCGTGGCGAAATCGCGCTTGTCGACGAACCCCGCGCGTCGGCCCCCGTCCGTGACGCCCAGGAAGTCCGTCAGCGACTGGGGCGACTCGCCCGCGCGCAGGGCGGGGATGCGGATGTTGACCCGGCCGCCGTGGGCGAGCGCCCGCACGACGTCACCCTCGCGGTAGTCGACATGCGCGGCCACGCCCGCCCCCGGGTCGTAGGTCTTCAGTCCGTGCTGGAGCAGGAGCAGGACGGAGGTGAAGACGTCACGGGCCTTCGCGTCCTTCGCCGCGTGCTTCACCGTCTCGGCCTTGCCCGCGTCGGGGTGGAGGCGTTCGGACGGGAGTCCGGCCGGGTGCAGGGTGTCGACGGCGGTCTGCCGTATCTGCTCGTCCCGCTCGGCCAGCAGGGTCTGCTTCTCCTCGCCCGAGCCCCCGGGAGCCTTGGTGGTCATGAAACGGCCGAGGGTGTAGTCCGGGGCGATCGGGGTGGGCGCGCCCGCCGGACGCGTGCCCGGCGCGTGCTGCTGGAAGGCCAGGGTCGCGGCGAGGATGCGCTTGCCCGGAAGGTTCCGCAGCCAGTCCTTGTGGTCACCCTTGATGTAGTCCTCGGACTCCTTGAAGGTGCCGATACCCACCTTCGCGAGCCACTGGGGGTTCAGCTGGGAGAGCGTCCTGATGTCCTCCAGGTCCTGGGCGCCGAACAGCTCGCCGCTGATCACCCGCCGCTCCAGGGTGCGCTTCAGGCGCGCGGGCCCGTCCGGCATCCAGTGCTCCGGCCACCACGTGCCCGGCGCCAAGGGGTTCACCTTCATCTTGGCCACGACGACATGGCCCTCGATCGACCGGCTCAGCCGTGTGATCACGGCCGCGCCCTGGTCCTCCCGGCCGGACTCCTCGGCGGCGGGAGGCGCGCTCGTGCTCGACTCCCCCACCCGCTGCACGGACACGGACGCCGCCCGGTTGCCGGCCGTGCGCTGGATCGCCGCCATCTCGCCGGGCGTCCTGGGCGTGGCGTCCGACCCGGTCCGGACCTGGTGGGGGCCCGGGGAGACCGGGCGTGGCAGGGGCGCGGTACGTGCCGGTGATCCCACCCGTGGGCGCCCGCCCTCGCCGTGCTGCCGCCTGTCCATACGCCCCTCCACCCACCTCTTCATCCACCGGGCTCCCGTCGTACGCCTGAGCGCCCGCTTCCGTTGTCCCCAGAGGTATAAGGAGCCATGGTGACTCCGGGGCACACCCGGGCGGAAGGACACCAGGGGCACCGCGGAGGACCTCACGGGCACGGCTGCCCCGGGGGCGCGGCGCACCGGACACGCGGGGCGCCCCGGTGTCCGGGAGTCCCCCCGCGTCCGTGGTGGACTTGAGCACACCGTGCCCGCCACCTCCCCCCGGAGCCCCCATGAGCGAACAGAGCGCGGAGGGCGCCGGGAACACCGGGCCACGGCCCGCCGACCCCGAGGCGCGCGGAGTGCGTCTGGTGGTGGTGCTGCTGTCGCTGACCGTGGTGAGCGGGCTGATCGACGCGGTGAGCTATCTCGGACTCGGGCACGTCTTCACGGCGAACATGACCGGCAACGTGGTGGTACTCGGCTTCGCCGCGGCCGGCGCCCCCGGCTTCTCGATCCCGCACACCTCGACCTCGCTGGCCTGCTTCCTGGCGGGCGCCGCGGTCGGGGGCCGGATCGCGGGGCGGTTCGGCGGCGGTTCACGCAGGACCTGGGCCCAGGTCACGCTCACCGCGGAGGCGGTGTTCGTGGGCGCGTCCGCGGTGGTCGCCTTCGTCGCGCCGGGCGCCACCGCGACCACCTACGCCCTGATCGCCCTCACGGCCTTCGCGATGGGCCTGCGCAACGCGACGGTCCGCAAACTCCGTGTGCCGGACCTCACGACCACCGTCCTGACGATGACCCTGACCGGCCTCGCCTCCGAGTCCGCGATCGGCGACGGCTCGGGCCACCGCTCCCCCCGGCGTACGGCGGCCGTCATCGCCATGGTGGCGGGCGCGACGCTCGGCGCGTGGCTGGTGATCCACCACGGCCTGGGCATCCCCCTGCTGCTCGCGGCGGCCCTGGCGGGTGTGCTGGCGGTGGCGACTTCGGGGCGGGAGTGAAAATGACCCGGCCGCGGCAGCACCACTGTGCTGCCGCGGCCGGGCGGCTGTGCTCGTCACGGATCCCGGCGGACTACAGCCGGTCGAGGAGCCACTCGCACAGTTCTTCGGTGATCTTGGTGTGGCCCTCGTTCTGGGAGGCGCACAGGAACGCGTCGAGTTCGCTCTCGTCGGGGTCGAGGGCGTCGATGTTCGTGTTCAGCAGGGCGGTGGTGTCCAGGTCGCGGACGGCCACCGCGCTGACCGAGGGCACGAAGCAGATCTCGGGGATCGGGGCCACGGCGCTGCCGGGGATCAGCTTGTTGATGGTGTTGGCGGCGATGCCGAAGGACTCCAGGGTGCCGCCGGGAGCCCCGTCGATCTCCGGGAACCCGTCGGTGGTGATCGTCTCGTCCTTCCCGAAGTTCGCCTTCAGTTCGGCGACCACGGCGTCGTCGCCCTCGGACTGGGTGTAGATGGTGGTGCCGGGGAACAGAATCCCGGTGGCGCGGAACGCTTCCGCGCCGGCCTCGATCCCCGTGCCCCGACCGTTCCCGGTGCCGTTGGCGACACCGATCTTCCGCGGAATCATCGGCCAGCCGCCGACGCGGTCCAGGGCGGCGAGGAACTCGGTACGGGCCTTGTCCTGCCCTGGAGTGCCGTCCACCGTCTCGATGTGCCGCCACATCAGCTCGCGGGAGGCCGGGCTGTTGATCTGGTCCGACAGCGCGCTGTTGGCCGGGTTGCCGCGCTTGATGTAGTGCGCGAACGCCTGCAGACCGATCGGCACCCACGCGCCGCGGTGGGGGCTGTCGTAGGAGAAGTACATCCCGGTCTGGTGGTCCATCTTCTGGGTCTCCATCCGCGCCAGGGCATAGCGCGTGACCAGACCACCCATGCTGAACCCGCCGACCACCAGCGGCTCCTTGCCCGTGCGCTCGTCGATCAGCCTCGTGATCGCCTCGATCACGTACCCGGCGTTGTCGAGGATCGACGCGGAACGCTCCCCGTAGCCGAAGATGACCGCGTCCCGCCCGCGCTCGTGCAACTGGCTCATCAGCGGGTACTCGCCCCGCTCGAATCCGTCGTAGAGCTCGTCCAGACTGCTCGGCCCCACATTGAAGCCGTCGGACATCAGCACCGGCCGCCGCACACCGCGGTGGCCCTTGCCGTAGTACACCCAGGCCATGCCGTCGTAGACCGGCACGTAGCCTTCCTGGCCCTCCTCGTCGGCGTTCAGGTGCCGTCCGAAGTGCCACGTCTCGTCCGGCGCCGGGGCCGGTGGCGGCTTCGGCTGGTCCAGCGGGGCCATCAGCCCGATCGAACCGACGTACTGCTGCTCGCGGGCCGCCTTCTCATTGCTCACTGCGGTCGATCCCCTTCCTTCGGGCCGCACGAAGACCCCGGGGACCAACGCCCCCGGGGTCGTGCGACTTGGATGTGAGGCTCATCATCAGGGGACAAAAACGGATGTTCGGGTTCCCTCGCGCGACCATCATCACCATGAGTGATTCCCAGCCCCACGGGTTTGGCCCGGCGGCCGAGCCGGTCGGCACTCGAACCAGACCGTCTTGCCGCCCTGGGGCCCGGGCCCCACACCCCACTTGTCGACCACCGCGTCGAGCAGCACGAGCCCACGCCCACCCTCCGCCTCCGGCGACAACTCGGGCGGCGTGAGGGGAACTTGCGGGGACCCGTCCGCAACCTCCACCCTCACCCCTGCCGTCTGCCGCAGCACCAGCAACGCGCAGCGCCGGTCCGGGACATGGCGTACGACGTTGGCGACCAGCTCGGTCACCGCCAGCTCCACGGAGTCGGCCAGCTCGGCCAAGTCCCACTCCTCCAGCAGCGACCTGACGATCCGCCGGATGTGCCGGGCCGAATGCGCGCCTACGGTGATCCGCATCGCGTACTGGGCGGGGCGGGGGCCCAGGAGGGTGGGGGGAATGTGTTCGTTCACGTTACGAGACTGACCTCGCACGACTACGCTCGGCTACGGACCGAATACAACGGGTCCCGGAGTGGACCGAGTTGCGCGCGAGAGGGGCCGTACGTGACCCATATCAACATCCTCGACCCGGGCGCATCCCCGCTCGACTACTACGGGTTCGAGTTGCGACGGTATCGGGAGGCGGCAGGGCTCACTCAGAAGCAACTGGGCGCCGTCATCAATTACACCGGGTCCCTGGTCGGACAGATCGAGACGGCGCGGAAACTGCCGACACCGGAATTCAGCGAACGCACGGATGCGGCGCTCGGGACGGACGGGCTGCTGTCCCGGCTCGTGGATCTGGTGCTGCGCAGCCAACTCCCGGCCTGGTTCAGGCAGGTGGCGGAGTTGGAGGCGCGGGCGGCAGAGATCCAGGTATTCCAACCCCAGTTGGTGCACGGGCTGCTCCAGACGGAGGCGTACGCAGGGGCGGTGCTCAGCGCCGTGGACGACAGCGACCTGGACAACCGGACCACCGCACGTCTGGCGCGACAGCGCATCCTGGAGAAGGCCAGGCCGCCGGTGTTCTGGGCGGTGTTCAGCGAGACGGTGCTTTACCAGGAGATTGGCGGCCCGGAGGTCATGCGCGGCCAACTGTCGCGACTGTTGTCCTTCGAGAGGAGCCCACGCGTGAACATCCAGGTGCTGCCGTTCACGGTGGGCACTCACGCCGGATTCCCGGGATCGTTCGACCTCTTCCGCTTCTCGAACGATCCCACCATCGTCTATAGCGAGGGCTACGAGACGGGGCATGCGACCGCGAATCCTGACTCAGTCGAGTCCCGGTCGCTCCGTTACGATCATCTGCAGGCTGCGGCCCTGTCCGTCAAGGACTCGGCGACGCTGATCCGGCACGTGATGGAGGAACGCTATGGAGAGCAACTCACGCCTGGCCAGCGCCCAGTGGCGTAAGTCGAGCTACAGCGGCGACACGGGCGGCTCCTGCATCGAGTGCGCGCCACTCGGCCCCCTGGCCTGGCGCAAAGCCAGCTACAGCACCGACACCGGCGGCTCCTGCGTAGAGATCGCCGAAACCCCCTGCGCCACCACCATCGCCATACGCGACTCAAAGAACCCGGCGGGACCGATCCTCACGATCGCCCCCGCCGCCTTCGCCACCTTCGTCTCGTGGACTACAACCGCTGGATGATCGTCCCGGTGGCCAGTCCACCGCCCGCGCACATCGTGATCAGCGCGAACTCCTTGTCCCGTCGCTCCAGTTCGTGCAGGGCGGTCGTGATCAGCCGGGCACCCGTCGCCCCGACGGGATGCCCGAGCGCGATCGCACCGCCGTTCACGTTGACCTTCTCCAGGTCCTGTTCGAAGACCTGCGCCCAGCTCAGCACCACTGAAGCGAACGCCTCGTTGATCTCCACGAGGTCGATGTCCTTCAAAGACATCCCGGCCTTGCCCAGCACCGCGCGTGTCGCGTCGATCGGGCCGTCCAGATGGAAGTGCGGGTCCGAACCCACCAGCGCCTGGGCCACGATCCGCGCCCTCGGGCGCAGCTTCAGCGCGCGGGCCATCCGCTTGGACGCCCAGAGGATCGCCGCCGAACCGTCCGAGATCTGCGAGGAGTTGCCCGCCGTGTGGACGGCGGTCGGCATCACCGGTTTGAGGCCGGCCAGCGCCTCCATGGACGTGTCGCGGAGTCCCTCGTCGCGGTCGACGAGGCGCCACATGCCCTGTCCGGCCCGCTGTTCGTCCTCGGTGGTCGGCACCTGGACGGCGAAGGTCTCGCGCTTGAAGCGTTCCTCCGCCCAGGCGTTCGCGGCGCGCTCCTGGGAGACGAGCCCGAGCGAGTCGACGTTCTCGCGCGTCAGGCCACGATTACGGGCGATGCGCTCGGCGGCCTCGAACTGATTGGGCAGGTCCACGTTCCACTCGTCCGGGAACGGCTTCCCGGGGCCGTGCTTGGAGCCGGAGCCCAGCGGCACCCTCGACATCGCCTCGACGCCGCACGAGATGCCGACGTCGATGACGCCCGCCGCGACCATGTTGGCCACCATGTGGGAGGCCTGCTGCGAGGAGCCGCACTGGCAGTCGACGGTCGTCGCCGCCGTCTCGTACGGCAGGCCCATGGCGAGCCAGGCCGTGCGCGCGGGGTTCATGGACTGCTCGCCGGCGTGCGTCACCGTGCCGCCGACGATCTGCTCGACGCAGTCGGCGTGGATGCCGGTGCGGCCGAGGAGTTCACGGTAGGTCTCGCCCAGGAGATAGGCGGGGTGGAGGTTGGCGAGGGCGCCACCTCGCTTGCCGATGGGGGTGCGTACGGCTTCGACGATCACGGGTTCCGCGGCCATGGGGGCTCGTCCTCTCCTCAGGCCTGTCCGGCGGCCAGGCCCTGCTGACCCGCGCAGCGCGGGGCGTCCCGGCCCACCCACCGCGCAGAACTAGAACGCGTACCAGTTCTGTGTGCAGTCTGCGGATCGGAGCCCCCGCGCCGCAAGGGTCGTGCAGCGCTCGAAGTCGTGATCTGCACCAACTCCCCACGGAATTCGGGGCGCCGTACCTCTTGCGACTTGTAGAACCCGTTACTACCTTCACGGCAATTCCGGATTCCTGATGGACCGTCAGAATGGTGGGTGGTAGCCGATGCCCTGTCCCGCGCTGCCCGACGGGTTCGACTTCACCGACCCCGATGTGCTGCACCACCGCGTGCCCCTGCCGGAGTTCGCCGAACTGCGCAGGGCCGAACCCGTCCGCTGGATCCCCCAGCCGGCCGGTCTGGCCGGCTTCCAGGACGAGGGCTACTGGGCGGTGACCCGGCACGCGGACGTCAAGTACGTCTCCACGCATCCGGAGATCTACTCCTCCTACCTCAACACCGCGATCATCCGCTTCCACGAGCACATGCAGCGCGACGCGATCGACGCCCAGCGGCTGATCCTGCTCAACATGGACCCGCCCGAGCACACCCGCGTCCGCCAGATCGTGCAACGCGGTTTCACGCCAAGGGCCATCCGGGCACTGGAGGAACGGCTCCGCTCCCGCGCCCTCGCGATCATCGAGGGCGCCCGCGCCCACTCGGGACCCTTCGACTTCGTCACCGAGGTCGCCTGCGAACTGCCCCTCCAGGCGATAGCCGAGCTGATCGGCGTCCCCCAGGACGACCGCATCAAGATCTTCGAGTGGTCCAACAGGATGATCGCGTACGACGACCCGGAGTACGCCATCACCGAGGAGGTCGGCGCTCAGTCGGCCGCCGAGCTCATCTCGTACGCCATGAACATGGCCGCCGACCGCAAGCAGTGCCCGGCGAAGGACATCGTCAGCACGCTGGTGGCGGCCGAGGACGAGGGCAACCTCGGTTCCGACGAGTTCGGCTTCTTCGTGCTGATGCTGTCGGTCGCCGGCAACGAGACCACCCGTAACGCCATCACCCACGGCATGCACGCCTTCCTCACCCACCCCGAGCAGTGGGAGCTGTACAAGAGCACCCGCCCGGCGACCACGGCCGAGGAGATCGTGCGGTGGGCGACCCCGGTGGTCTCCTTCCAGCGCACCGCCACCCAGGACACCGAACTCGGCGGCAAGCAGATCAAGAAGGGCGACCGCGTCGGCATCTTCTACGCCTCCGCCAACCACGACCCCGAGGTCTTCGAGAACCCGGACACCTTCGACATCACCCGCGACCCCAACCCCCACCTGGGCTTCGGCGGCGGTGGCCCCCACTACTGCCTCGGCAAGTCCCTGGCCGTCCTCGAAATCGACCTCATCTTCAACGCGATCGCCGACGCGATGCCGAACCTGACCCTGGTCGGCGACCCGCGCCGACTGCGCTCCGCCTGGATCAACGGCGTCAAGGAACTCCAGGTCGACGCCGGCTGACCGCACCGCACGCTCGGGCCGACGGACTCCCGGTGTCCGTCGGCCCGTCCCGCGGGAGGCAGGGGCATCCCCCCTACGCCCCGCCCCTGCCTCCCCCGAGACGAACCTCCGATCATCCGAACTTCCGATGAACGTCTCCGTTCCGTTTCACGTCTTCACCGGTGGCTCAGCCCTCCCCCACTCCGAAGACAACCGACACTTCGAACGGAACCGGTGCACTGTGGTCTCTGCCGAGCTGACTCCCGTCCGGCCCGACCACCCGGCCGTACGCCGAAGACGCCCGCTTCACACGTTCTGGCTCCGCCACCGTCTCCCCCTCCTCGTCACCCTCCCCGTGCTGCCGCTGTACGCGGTGTGGTGGGCCTTCCTCGCGACCGGCGGTGGTGATCTCGCGGCCCAGGTGGCGTGGGCGGAGTTCGTGGCGCGGCACGGCGGATCGGCGTACAACCTCTTCTGGTACGGCGGGATGCACACCGCCAACTACAGCCTGATCTCGCCGTATCTGATGGCCGGGCTGGGCGTGCGCCCGGTGACGGTGGTCTCCGGGCTCGCCGCCACCTGGCTGGCCGCCGTGCTGATCGCCCGCACGGGGATACCGCGGCCGGTGGGCCCCGCGCTGCTGGCCTCGCTCGCGCTCTGGTGCAACGTCGCCTCGGGGCGCACCACCTTCGCGCTGGGCGTCGCCCTCGGTCTCGCCGCCTGTGTGCTGCTGACGGGCGAGCGGCGGACTCTGTCGGCGGCGGCGTACGCGGCACTGGCGACCATGGCGAGCCCGGTGGCCGGACTGTTCCTGGTGGTCGTGGGCGCCGGACATCTCGCCGTACGGGACCGGGTGCGGGCCGGGGCGCTGCTGGTGCCGCCGGTGGTCGTCGTCGGGGCGACCACGCTGCTGTTCCCCTTCAACGGACAGCAGTTGATGTCCTTGGACCGGATCTGGCCGCCCGTGCTGTTCGGGCTGACCGTCGCCACGCTGGCCCCGCGCGGCTGGCGGGTGGCCCGCTGGTGCGGGGTCGTGTACGCGGTCGGGACCGTGCTGACGTATCTGATCGCCTCCCCGGTGGGAACGAACGTCGAGCGGTTCGCGGAGCTGTTCGCGCCCGCCGCGCTCCTTGCGGCGCTGCTCACCGCGCCCGCGGGGATGCACCTGGTGCGGCGCGTCGCGCTGGTGGTGACACTCGTGCTCTCCGTCGCCTGGGTCGGGCACAAGACCGTGGCCGACCTGGTGGTGTCCACGTCCGTGCCCGCCTGGGCCGCCGACACGCACGGCGTCGTACGGACGCTGGAGCGGCTCGGCGCCGGCCGCGGCCGTGTCGAGGTGGTCCCGGCCCGCAACCACCGCGAGGCCTCCACGCTCGCCCCGCATGTGAACCTGGCGCGCGGCTGGAACCGCCAGCTGGACATGGAGCGGGGGCGGCTCTTCTACGACGGCACCTTCTCGGAGGCGACCTACCGGGCCTGGCTGGACCGCTGGGCGGTGGGATTCGTCGTGCTGCCCGCGGCGAAGCCGGACGGGTACGCCGAGGCGGAGGCGCAACTGGTGAGGAGCCGGCCCGCGTGGCTGGAGCCGGTGTGGAGCGACGCCAACTGGCAGGTGCTGCGGGTGCGCGACGCCGTGCCCCTGGTGTCGGCGCCCGGTTCCGTGCTGCGCTCGACGAGCGCCGAGGTGGACGTACGGGTGCCCGTGGCCGGCCCGGTGACCGTGCGGGTCGCGTACTCACCGTGGCTGCGCGCGCCGGGCGGCTGCCTGACACGGGACGGCGAGTTCACGCGGCTGACGGTGACCGAGCCGGGTGAGTACCGGATCAGCTCGGGGTACGGCCCGTCGCCGGGACCGGATCCTTCCTGCTGACCTCCACGGGCTTCATCAGCGGCCTCGAGCGCGGCCCCTGGAGGAGGTGGGTCAGGCCGAAGCCCGCGCCGACGACGGCCGCGCCGCCCACCGCGTCCAGCACCCAGTGGTTGCCGGTCGCCACGATCGCGGAGACCGTGAGCAGCGGGTGCAGCAGGCCGAGCGCCTTCATCCACCACTTGGGCGCCAGGACCGCGATGACGACTCCGCACCACAGGGACCAGCCGAAGTGCAGCGAGGGCATCGCCGCGTACTGGTTGGTCAGCGCGGTCAGCGTGCCGTAGTCCGGCTTGGAGAAGTCCTGCACGCCGTGCACGGTGTCGATGACGCCGAGGCCCGGCATCAGGCGCGGCGGGGCGAGCGGGAAGAGCCAGAAGCCGAGGAGCGCCATCAGGGTGGCGAAGCCGAGCGCCGAACGCGCCCAGCGGTAGTCGCCGGGGCGGCGGGCGTAGAGCACGGCGAGGACGGTGAGCGGGACGACGAAGTGGAACGACTCGTAATAGAAGGCGAAGAAGTCCCGCAGCCACTCGACCTTGAACACGGCGTGGTTGACCCAGTGCTCGATGTCGATGTGCAGGAACCGCTCGATGGAGAGGATCTGGTCGCCGTGGTGTTCGGCGGTGGTCCGGCCGCCCGCGTTGGTGCCGCCCGTCGCGGCGAGCCTGACCTGCTGGTAGGCGGAGTAGCCGACGCGGATCAGGAGCAGTTCGAGCAGCAGGTTCGGGCGGGTGAACACGCGGCCCAGGAAGGGGAGCAGCGGCACCCGCTTCCAGCGGGTGGGGACGGACCGGGCGTAGTCGGTGGGGATCGGCGCGCGGTAGTACTCCGAGGTGCGGGAGAGGAACGGCACGATCGTGGCGGCGGCGAGCGCGGCGAGCAGCACCACGTTGTCGCGCAGCGGGAAGAGCACCGCCTTGTTCGGCAGCATCATCTTCGCGGGCAGCGTCATGACGAGGATGACGGCGACGGGCCACATGGGGCGGTCCGAGGTCTTCTTGCCGACCCTGCCGACCAGCGCGAGCAGCACCCACAGCAGCTGGTGCTGCCAGGACGTGGGCGAAACGACGACGGCGACACAGCCGGTGATCGCCACGGCCAGCAGCAGCTGCCCGTCCCGTGCGTAGCGGATGGCGCGGCGCAGGCCGACGGCGGCGACCGCGGCGCCCAGCAGCAGGAACAGGGTGATCTCCAGCGGGCCGCCCAGGCCGAGGCGCAGCAGCGCGCCGTGCAGCGACTGGTTGGAGAGGTCGTCGGCGTCCCCGCCGAGGCCGACGCCCGCCAGGTGGTGCACCCAGTAGGTGGTGGAGTCGTGCGGCATCACGGCCCAGGCGAGCGCGCCGAGGCCGGCGAAGGTGATCGCGGTGGACTCGACGGCGCGGCGGCGCCCGGTGAACCAGAGCAGCGGCGCGAAGATCAGCATGGTGGGCTGCAGGGCGGCGGCGACACCGATCAGCAGGCCACTGGCACGCTCGCCCCGGACGGCGAAGCAGCCGAGCAGGACGAGCAGGACCGGGATGATGCTGGTCTGGCCGAGGTAGAGGGCGTTGCGCACCGGCAGCGACAGCATCAGCAGGCTGATCGCGACGGGCGCGGCGAGCAGGGCGGTGCGCCGGCTCACCGGCTGGGGCAGGGCGCGTGCGACGACCAGGCCGAGCACGACGACCAGCGAGAGACTGCCGAAGGTCCAGCCCCAGCCGAGCGCCTGTTCGGCGGCGCGGGTGAGGGGTTTGAGGACGAATCCTCCGAAGGGGGTGCCGGTGAACTGCGTCGAGTCGTACAGCGATCCCTTCACATGCAGGACGCCGTTGGGTCCGACCCAGGTCTCCAGGTCCGTCAGCCGTTCCCCTTTCGGGGTGCTCAGCACGACGGTGACCTGACGTATCGCGAGGACCGCGGCGATCAACCACAGCCCGATCCGGATCGCGCGCAGTCTCGCTCTCGCCGATTCCGCCGCCCCCACCCCGAAGGCATTGCCCGCTGTCCCGCCGTGCTCAACGTTCGCCACGCCCCGCCGACCCTCCCACCCCGTCTGCCCTGTTCATCCCGTTCGTCCCGCGTGCCCCGTGCGTCCGGACCCGATCCGGACCTTACGAGGCTCGCACGCCCAGATTGAGAGACGCGGGCAACCCCCTCTTCACCTGACGGCCTCCCGCCTTTTGTCCGGATGACGATAGTGCGCGCATGGTTCCGGTTCCCCCCTTCGTTCGCGACTTAGCTCACAAAGGGGCCCCGGAAAAGCGGCCCGGGAACAGGCCGACACCCCTGCGTACGGCACATTTACTTGCACTATGCATCGAGTTGCCTACGGCACGTGATGCGGACGAGTGCCCCTATGGTCGCTTTTCGGCCCACTTCCGGGTGAGCCGCGTCCCCGTCCCCTACGAAGGGCATGCCCTTGCCGTCCGCCACAGCAGTCACCCCCGCCGTACCCCGACCCCGGACCCCCGCGCCGCCCGAGGCCTACGTCACCGATCCGGCCCTGGTCAAGCGGGCCGTCAAGGCGGCGGCCCTCGGCAACGCGATGGAGTGGTTCGACTTCGGTGTCTACAGCTACATCGCGGTGACGCTGGGCAAGGTCTTCTTCCCCTCCGGAAACCCCACAGCGCAGCTGCTGTCCACCTTCGGCGCCTTCGCCGCGGCTTTCCTCGTCCGCCCACTCGGCGGCATGGTCTTCGGCCCGCTCGGCGACCGCGTCGGCCGCCAGAAGGTCCTCGCCCTCACCATGATCATGATGGCGGCGGGCACCTTCGCGATCGGCCTGATCCCCTCGTACGCCACGTTCGGCGTCGGCGCTCCCCTACTGCTGCTCGCGGCCCGCCTCGTCCAGGGCTTCTCCACCGGCGGTGAGTACGCGGGCGCCTCCACCTTCATCGCCGAGTACGCGCCCGACAAGAAGCGCGGCTTCTTCGGGAGCTGGCTGGAATTCGGCACCCTCGCCGGATACATCGGCGGCGCGGGCCTGGTCACCCTCATGACCGCCTTCCTGTCCACCGAGGACCTGCTGTCCTGGGGTTGGCGCGTGCCGTTCCTGATCGCGGGCCCGATGGGGATCATCGGCCTGTATCTGCGGATGCGCCTCGAGGAGACCCCGGCGTTCGCGGCGGAACTGGCCAAGGCCTCGAAGCAGGAGGCGGACCGCCCCAAGGTGCGGCTGCGCGAGATGGTCGCGGGCCAGTGGCGCGCGCTGCTGCTCTGCGTCGGCCTGGTGCTGGTCTTCAACGTCACCGACTACATGCTGCTGTCGTACATGCCGAGCTATCTGACGAGCGAGCTGAAGTACGACGAGACGCACGGCCTGCTGGTCGTCCTCGGCGTGATGGCGCTGATGATGATCGTCCAGCCCTTCGCGGGCGCGCTGACCGACCGCATCGGCCGCCGCCCGGTGATCGCCGCGGGCTGCGTCGGCTTCCTCGCCCTGTCCGTACCGGCGCTCCTGCTGATCCGCCAGGGCAGTCTGCTCGCGGTCGCTCTCGGCATGGGCGCACTGGGCCTGCTGCTGGTCTGCTTCACCTCCGCGATGCCCGCCGCGCTCCCGGCGCTCTTCCCGACGAAGGTCCGCTACGGCTCGCTGTCCATCGGCTTCAACGTCTCCGTCTCGCTCTTCGGCGGTACGACCCCGCTGGTCACCACGGCGCTCATCGGGGCGACCGGGAACATGATGATGCCCGCCTACTACATGATGGCCGCGGCCGTCGTCGGTGGCGTGGCGGTGTGGTTCATGACCGAGTCCGCGGGTCGCCCGCTGCCGGGCTCCGCGCCCGCCGTGTAGGTTGGGCCGTGGGACTAGTTAGGACATCTAACTAGGCATACGAAAGGCATGGTTCATGAGCGAGTCGCAGCTCTGGAACGACGTCGACGACTACTTCACCGCCCTCCTCGCCCCCGCCGACGAGACACTGACGGCGGCCCTGCGCGACAGCGACGCCGCGGGGCTGCCGCAGATCGCCGTCGCACCGAACCAGGGCAAGCTGCTCCAGCTGCTCGCCGAGATCCAGGGCGCCCGCCGCATCCTGGAGATCGGCACCCTCGGCGGCTACAGCACCATCTGGCTGGGCCGCGCCCTCCCGGCCGACGGTCGGCTGATCACCTTCGAGTACGACGCCACGCACGCCGAGGTCGCCCGCCGCAACCTCGCCCGCGCGGGCCTCGACAAGATCGCCGAGGTGCGGGTCGGACCCGCGCTGGAGTCGCTGCCGAAGCTGGCCGAGGAGAACCCGGAGCCGTTCGACTTCGTGTTCATCGACGCCGACAAGGTGAACAACCCGCACTACGTCGAGTGGGCCCTCAAGCTCACCCGCCCCGGCAGCCTGATCGTCGTCGACAACGTCGTGCGCAGCGGGCGGGTCACCGAGGCGGGCAGCGCCGAACCGAGCGTGCGGGGCACCCGGGCCGCCCTCGAACTGATCGCCGCCCACCCGAAGTTGAGCGGTACGGCGATCCAGACGGTGGGCAGCAAGGGCTACGACGGGTTCGCGCTGGCGCGCGTGCTGGCCTGACGCCCGCTTCCCCCTCCGGGGGCTCGGGCTCGCGCTCCGGGGGGCTCAGGCCTCGTGGTAGAAACCCACGTTCACGCTGTGCGGTCCTGTCCGGTCGAGGATGACGATCTCCCCCGAGCCGCCCGCGGGGAGCTTCGCCGTCCCGCCGTACGGGACGGCCCGGGTCGGCAGTCCGGCCAGCGTCAGCCGTACCTCGGCGGAGGGCTCCGGGCGTGACCCGTGCAGCCACGTGACCTGCCAGGTGCCGTCCGGGCCGCACAGGAACTCCAGGTGGACCCGGGAGACGAACAGCCAGTCGTCGGGGGTCGCGAGCCGGCACACGGCCCGGTCCCGGCCCACCCGCAGCACGGCTCCGGGGTCGCTCGGCGCGTCGGCCATCAGCATTCCGGCCGTCGCACCAGCGTCCGCCCCGGTGACCGAGGCCATGGTGAGTTCGAGCACGTGCGCTCCTTCGAGTTCCAGCGTTCATCCGGTCCGCGGCGCTTCAACCCCCCTGGTACCGAGTGTGGTTGACGCGCCGCCGCCGCATGATAATTCGCCCGATCGTCCGATCGTGTGTCACACGGCACAATGGACGCATGACCGAACGGAAGCCACCCGGGGTCAGCTTCGAGACCTGGGTGGACCGACAGATCCGTGCGGCGGAGGCCCGCGGCGAGTTCGCGGACCTGCCCGGCGCGGGCAAGCCCATGCCCGGCGTGACCGACACGCCGTACGACGAACTGTGGTGGATCAAGCGGAAGATGGCCCGCGAGGGGCTGTCGGTGCTGCCGCCGACGCTGGCCCTGCGCAAGGAGGCCGAGGACGCGCTCGCGGCGGCCTCGGTGGCGCCCTCGGAGCGCGTCGTGCGCCGGATCGTCGAGGACATCAACGTCAAGATCCGCGAGGTCATGTTCAAGCCGCCGCCGGGACCTCCCCTCGGCCTCAAGCCGTACGACGTGGACGAGATCGTCCGGGAGTGGCGCGAGCGCCGGGCCGGATGACCCCGTCGACGGGTGAGGCCGCGCCCCGGAACATGGTCCGGGGCGCGGCCTCAGGGTTGTACTCGACGGTTCGGCCTCCTGACCGGTGCGGGAGGCGCTCGGTCTCCTACAGGTGCAGGAGTCGCTCGGTCACCTCGCGGTAGTCGCGCAGGGCGAGCCGCAGCTTCTCGGTGTCGGCCGTGTCGCTCTCACCGGCCGCCTGCCAGGTCGTCCGCAGGTTGCGCCGGCGCCGGGTCATGGCGTCCGTGAACTCGGTGGTCAGCTCCTCCAGGACGTGGTCCGCCTCCTCGACGGACGCCCGCGGGCCGTCCACGAACCCACCGACGGCGTGCTGCATCCGCAACGAGTACTTGTCGCACTCGTCGTGCGACAGCAACGCCCCGTCGCCGTCCCCCTGCGGACCGGTACCGCGCTGCCCCGCGGGGGTGGGACCGCTCTGCCCGGCACGGGCCGATTCCTGCCGGCCGGCACGAGTGGGTTCACCCCGCACATCACCGCGGGCGAACTCCGCTTCCTCGGCTCGCATGGATTCCGGCTGCCCGGCCCGGGTGGGGTCACCGCCCTGCCCGGCGCGGCCGGAATCCGGCGGCGCGGCGCGCATGCCTTCCCGCTGCCCGGCCCGCGGGTCGGCGCCCTGTCCGGCGCGGGTGTCGCGGTCGTCGGCGGGCATGCTCCGCGTGCCGACGGCCGCCGAACGGGACGGGTCCGCCGTCTCGCGGGACCCCATACCGCCGGGGGCCTCGCCGGGGTCGCGGACGGCCGGGTCGGCGGGGGTGCCCGGTCCGGTCTGCGGAGCGACCTGGGCGTCCTGGGCGTGCCGGTGGACGAGGGGGTCGACGTCGCCGCGATCCGTCATCGCCTCACGACGCGGAGTGTTCTCATTGCCGTGGTCCGAAGTCATCTTCTTCACTCCTCAACTCCCCTTCGCATGACGCCTGGTCAGTACCGACGGAACATGGGCTCGGTGGGAACGCCCGTCCGGGACGGATGCCGCGGCAGGGGCGGTGTCGGCGGTGTCCTGGCGGGCGTCCTCGCGAACCGGGGCCAGCAGCTCCTCATAGAGGGCGCGGGCCTCCACCATGGACGCGCGGAGTTCCTCCGTGCTGCCGTCGGCGCCCCCGGTGGGGGCGTACGTGGCCTGGTGGACGCGTCGGTAGCCCTGCAGATGGTGTCCGTGGTGGACGGAGAGCGCGTCGAGCTGCTCCTCGTAGCGCTCGCCGTCGGGGAAGCCACGTGCGCCTGCCAGCTCGGCGACCAGCCGGTCCGCCTCGGCCACCGCCTCCTGGGGCGAGTCGACGAAGCGCTCCTGAACGGCTCCCCAGCGGGCCGCGTACTCGTCGCGGGCCGCTGGCTCCAGCGGCCGTTCACGCAGCGAGCCGTGTCGCTTCACCCGCTCGGCGAGGTCACGCTCGGCGGCCCTGGCGTCGCCGTCGTGCTGGGCGACGGCCCGGTCGTACTCGGGCCCGAAGCGCCGCCGCAGTGTGCGCCCGCCCTGCGGCCTGCGGGCCAGGAGGATCAGCGCGGCCGCGACGACGGCGACCGCCACGATCACGATCAAAGCGATGATGAGGCCTGTGGACATGGGTGCCTTCCGGGGTTCTCGACCCGACGGGCCGGTTCGAGGACCGGGTTGCCCGGAACCCCGCACTCAAACGAACCCCGCGCCGGCGCCCCGCCGAAATCCGCTTGCGGCAAGGGGGCCGCGCCTCCCGACAATGACGGCCATGACCTGGATCATCGCCCCCGAGCCCTTCGACTCGTCCGTCGCCGCCGCACTGTGGCGCGCGTACTACACGGAGGTCAGCGACCGCTGGTACCTGCTGCACGAGGGGCACCCGACTGACCCCGAGGAACTGGAGCGGGAGATCGCGGCGACCCCGGGTGCCGAGTTCCAGGCACCCGGCGGGGTGCTGCTGGTCGCGCGGTACGGCGGCGACCCCGGCGGGATGGCCGGGGTCCGGATGCTCGACGCCACGACGGGCGAGCTGAAGCGCGTGTTCGTGCGCGAGCAGCTGCGCGGCAGAGGCGGCGCGGCGCTGCTGCTCACGGCGGCCGAGGAGGCGGCGCGCGCCCTCGGCGCCGAGCGGCTGATCCTCGACACCCGGGGCGACCTGGTGGAGGCACGCGCCCTGTACGCGCGGCACGGCTACGAGGAGACCGAGCCGCACAACGACGAGGCCTACGCCGACCACTGGTTCACGAAAGAGCTGAAGAAGCCGACGCCCTGAGGTCCGACGCAGGACTCACGCCGGTGTCCGGACTCACGCCGGTGTCCCGCGCGGGTGCGTACGCGGCGCCGTCCCGTCGTGCGGCCGCTCCGCGTCGGACCCGCACAGCTCGCCGTTCAGCTCCTTGACCAGCTTGGTCAGATCGGTCGGGCGGTCCGGGCCCCACCAGTCGCCGAGCAGCTCCGCCAGGGACTCCTCACGGGCCTTGGCCAGCTTCCCGGCGACCTCGCGGCCTTCGTCCGTGAGGACGAGGTCGAGCCCTCCGCGGGCGGCGAGGCGGCGCTCCTCCAACTGCCGGGCCGCGGCCAGTACGACGGGCAGCGGTACGGTGCTGCGCTCGGCCAGCAGCGCGGGCTCCGCCCAGCCGTACTTCTTGATCCGCAGCAGCAGCCAGCTCGCGGCGGGCAGCAGGTCGTACCCGGCCCGCTCGGTGATCTTCTCGTAGATCTCCCGCTGCCCCTCCCTGGTGCCCAGCACGGACAGCGCGCGGCACACCTCGTCGTACGACGACCGCTCCACCGGATTGGTGGCGAGCGTCTCGGTGATGTCAGGTGCCGTGACCGAACCCCGCAGCTTGTCCTCGCGCAGGAACCAGGCCAGGACGAAGCCGAGCACGGCGACCGGGGCGGCGTACAGGAAGACGTCGGTGATCGACGAGGCGTACGCGTGCAGGACGGGCTGGCGGAGCACGGACGGCAGGTCGGCGATGCCCTTCGGGTCGGCCTTGAGGCTGTTCGGCGTGATGCCGACGGGCAGTTGCCTTCCGCTCAGCAGGGCCACCAGGTTGTCGCCGAGGCGGCTCGCGAAGACCGTGCCGAAGATGGCCACGCCGAACGAGGCGCCGATGGAGCGGAAGAAGGTGGCGCCGGAGGTGGCGACGCCCAGATCCTCGTACGAGACCGCGTTCTGCACGATCAGGACCAGGACCTGCATGACCAGGCCGAGGCCCAGGCCGAAGACGAGGAAGTACACGCTCATCTCGCCGGTGCCGCTGTGCTCGTCGAGCTTGTGGAGCAGGAGCAGACCGATGGCCGTGACACCGGTGCCCACGATGGGGAAGACCTTCCAGCGTCCGGTACGGCTGACGATCTGCCCGGAGACGGTCGAGGACAGCAGCAGCCCGAACACCATGGGCAGCATGTACACGCCGGACAGGGTGGGGCTCACGCCCCGGACGACCTGGAGGAAGGTCGGCAGATAGGTCATCGCGCCGAACATCGCGAAACCGACGATGAAGCTGATGACGGCGCAGAGGGAGAAGGTGCGGATGCGGAAGAGCCTCAGGGGCAGGACGGGTTCGGCCGCCCGCTGCTCCACCGCCACGAAGGCCACGGCGAGCAGGACACCGAGCACCGCGAGACCGATGATCTGCGGCGAGCTCCACCCCCAGGTGGTGCCGCCGAGCGAAGCCACGAGAACGAGACAGGTGGCGACCGCGGCGATGAGGAACGTGCCGAGGTAGTCGATGACGTGCTTGGCGGACTTCTTCGGGATGTGCAGGACCGCCGCGATCACGATGAGCGCGACCACGCCGACCGGCAGGTTGACGTAGAAGACCCAGCGCCAGCTGAGGTGCTCGGTGAACAGCCCGCCGATCAGCGGCCCGAGCACGCTCGTCGCACCGAAGACGGCCCCGAACAGCCCCTGGTACTTGCCCCGTTCGCGCGGCGCGACGATGTCGCCGACGATCGCCATGGACAGCACGATGAGCCCACCGCCGCCGAGGCCCTGAAGGGCCCGGAAGCCGATCAACTCGCCCATGTTCTGCGCCATTCCGCACAATGCGGACCCGACGAGGAAGATCACGATCGCGGCCTGGAACAGCTTCTTCCGGCCATACTGGTCGCCGAGTTTGCCCCACAGCGGAGTGGCCGCGGTCGACGCGAGCAGATACGCGGTGACCACCCACGACAGGTGTTCGAGCCCGCCCAGGTCGCTGACGATGGTGGGCAGCGCGGTCGACACGATCGTCTGGTCGAGGGCCGCCAGCAGCATGCCGAGCAGCAGCGCGCCGATCGAGACGACGACGCTGCCGTGCACCGGCGCCTCCTTGGCGTCGACGGCGGCCGCCGAGCGCCTCCGCTCGGCCGACTCGTTCACGCCGTACGGGGGGTCGTGCGGCGGCGCGTCCGGGTCGTGCACATCACCGGGTGTGTCGCCCGTCATGCGGACCTCCCATGAGCCCCTGGGGTCTCGGTCACCCTCCATGGTGGTCGGTATGGCGGGTTATGGCCTGTTGAAGCTTGTAACGGGTGCGGAAGGCGGGATTCCGGGGGCTCCTGGGAGAAGGTGTGGTGGATGTGACTAACCTCGGGAGTTCCGAGGGGGCGAGTCTCAGGGGGAGGGACCCAACGCGTGACTGAACCGAACGGGCATGTCTGCCCCGAGTGCGCCGCGCCCCGGACGCCGGACGGCACCCCGTCCTGCGCCTGCACCCGGCGCGCGTCCGACGCCCTGCGCGACACGCGCACGGCGGAGGCGGCAGCGGCGGAGGACTTCGATCCGCTGCGCATCCGCCCGTACGTGGACCTGACGGCGAACGAGTCCGCCCCCGCGACCATGCGCCTGCGTACGGTGCCGTCGGAGGCGCTCACCGCCGTACAACACGCCGTACAACACGTCGACTCCGCCAACGAGCCCCCGTACCCACCGGCGGCCTCCTTTCCCGAGGAACCTCCCCGGCGCCGACGGCGTACGGCCCTGCTGGCCGTGACCGGGGCCGCGGTGGCGGTCGTGGCGGCGGCGGGGTTCGCGAGCGGGCTGTTCTCGTACGACGCCCCCGCGCGGGACAGGGCGCTGCCGGACGACGTACGGGCGAGCGTCCCGGACCCGTCACCGACGCCGACGTCGACGCCGACGTCGCCACGACCGGGCTCGGGGTCGGGGTCGGGGTCGGGGTCGGGAAGCGCCGCATCCCCCACGAGCACGACCACGACAAAGACAACGACGGCGCCATCCCCATCACCCAGCGGCAGTCCGTCCCCCTCGGCGTCGGCGTCGGCGACGCGATCGCAGCCGCCCACGTCCTCACCTTCATCCACACCCACGCCCACCGCGGCTGCCTCGTTGGCGCCGGGCCAGGGCTCCACGGGCGATCAGCCCGCCCAGACCCTGCGTCGCGGCGACCGGGGCTCCGAGGTCACCGAACTCCAACTGCGCCTGCGCCAGTTGTCCCTCTACACGGGCAAGGCCGACGGCACGTTCTCCGGCCAGGTCGAGGACGCGGTACGCCGCTACCAGTGGGCCCGTGGCATCACGGGCGACAAGTCCGGGGTGTACGGGGCGGCGACGCGGACGAGCCTCGAGGGCGAGACGCGGACGCCGTAGGGGTTTCGGCGGGTTCTTCGACTGCGGCCCGGTGGGGGCCGTTCGCGCCGTTCCCCGCGCCCCTGAGGCGGGGGCTCCGCCCCGCGTCCCCCGCCCGCCCGGATCTGCTCGGCTGCGGGCCGGTGGGGGTTGCTCGCGCAGTTCCCCGCGCCCCTTGAGTGGGGGCTGGGCGCGCAGTTCCCCGCGCCCCTAAAAGCCTTAACCCGTCCGGCGTTTGAGGACGAGGCCGTCAGGCCGATGGGGCACCGGGGCGCAGCCCCGTGCCCCAGGGGCGCGGGGAACTGCGCGATCGGCCCCCACCGGCCCGCAGCCGACGAACCCACCCGGGGGTCTGGGGGCGGAGCCCCCAGGTGTGGATGGGACGGGTAGGGGCGGCGGGGGCGAGGAAAGCGGGGTCAGGCGATGTGCAGGCGTATCGTCCCGTCCCCGACAACCTCCACCCGCACCTGCGTCAGATCCCGCACAACGACATCCGGCCGATGAAAGCCGGCCCGGGGCCCCACCCCGACCACCCGCATCCCGGCCCCCCGCCCAGCAGAAATCCCGGCCCCCGAATCCTCGAAGACCACACACTCCTCAGGCGCCACACCCAACTCGGCAGCCCCCTTCAGAAAACCCTCGGGATCAGGCTTGCTCGCACCGACGGACTCCGCGGTGACCCGCACATCCGGCAACCCCAGCCCGGCGGCAGCCATCCGCGCCGTGGACAACCCCACATCCGCGGAGGTGACCAGGGCATGCGGCACCCCGCCCAGCGAGGCAAGAAACTCCGCGGCACCCGGAATCGCGACGACCCCGTCCATGTCCGCGGTCTCCTCGGCGAGCATGCGCGCGTTGTCGGCGTAGTTCTGCTCCATGGGCCGGTTCGGCAGCAGCACCGCCATCGACGCGTACCCCTGCCGCCCGTGGACGACCTTCATGACCTCGTCCCCGTCCAGCCCGTGCCGCTCGGCCCAGCGACGCCAGCAGCGCTCGACCACGGCGTCCGAGTTGACGAGGGTGCCGTCCATGTCGAGCAGGAGGGCGCGGGCGGTCAGAACGGTGGTGGCCGTCATCGGCAGGCTCCAGAGCATGGGGGAAGGGGCCGGGGGCGTCCATTGGATCAGCACCGGGTCCCCCGGGGACAAGGCGGCCCCGCCCGCCGGTCAGGGAGTGCGGACGGGAGCCACTTTGTTTCTCTACGATACAAAACGAGAGGGGCCGGCGCCACCACCTCCGACCAGGACGAACGTCGGCCCCTTCGACGACACCCCGACGGATGAGCGCCAGGCCCTTCGACGGCACCTCGACGGACGAGCGTCGCGCCCCTCGACGGCACTCCGACGAGCGGGGCACCGGTGACTCAGACCGCCACCGCCTCGTACAGACTCCAGACGCCCAGCGCCAGCATCAGCATGGCCGCGACCTTGGTGATGAGCTCCAGCGGAACCCGCTTCATCAGGGCCTTGCCGCCGACGATGCCGAGTCCGGCCACCGCCCACAGCGCGAGCACCGCACCGAGGCCGACCGAGAGCGGGTCGTCGTACCGGGCCGCGAGGTTCGCCGTCATGATCTGCGTGAGGTCACCGAACTCGGCGACCAGGATGAGCATGAAGCCCGCCCCCGAGACCTTCCAGAAGCTCTGGTTCGCGGGATCGCGGATCTCCTCCTCGTCCTCACCCTTCTTCAGGAGCAGCACGGCGGCACCGGCGAGGAACAGCACACCCGTGATCGCGTGCACGATCTGCTGCGGCAGCAGGGTCAGCACACTGCCCGCGGCGACGGCGAGCGCGACGTGCACGGCGAAGGCGGCCGCGACGCCCACGAAGACGTACGAGGCGCGATAGCGGGTGCCGAGGACGAGCCCGGCGAGCGCGGTCTTGTCCGGCAGCTCGGCGAGGAAGACGACGCCGAAGACGAGCGCCATCACGGTGATGCTGATCAAAATCCCTCAATCGGTCGGGGCTGCCCCACCGAGAGTGCTGTGACTGCTGCGCGACACCTCGGCACGGCAGCACACATCGGCGTCCGCACGAGGACGTACGCACGGACAGTGCACTGCTCTGCCGAAGGTCTCGCTGGCCGACCGTGACGGTCTGCCTCCGGGCGCCGGCTCAGACGAGCTGAGCAGTATGTCGACGGTCCGGCGAAGAGCTACTCCCCTTCTGCGCCATCCATCCTACGGGATGACGAAACGGGCCGGACAGGGCCGAAGGTCCCGGGCCCCTCGGACCGGCCACACCGGCGCACCCTCGGAGCCCGCCCCCCGATTCACAGAAACCGGTTGCCCCGAACCCCTTGGCATGTCATGCGCACGTCACTAGCTTCTTACCTGCCTCACACCTTCCGGAAATGCGGCACCGCGAGCATGGGCCCGCTCGCCCCAACGTCCCCCCACCTCAAGGGAGTTCGCATGCCAAAGGTCTACGCGCGTCGACGGCTGAGCATACTCGCAGCCTTCACCGGCCTGATAGCCATGGTCGGGATTTTCAACGGCCCGACCGCCTCCGCCGCGCTCCCCACGCCGGTCAGCGCCGCCACCGCGCGCACCTACCTCGCCTCGCTCACCGTGGCGACGGAGAACCGCACCGGCTACGACCGTGATCTCTTCCCCACCTGGATCACCATCAGCGGCACCTGCAACACCCGTGAGTACGTCCTCAAGCGCGACGGTTCGAACGTCGTCACCAACTCCGCCTGCACCGCCACCAGCGGCAGCTGGTACTCGGTCTACGACGGCGCCACCTGGACCGCCGCCTCCGACCTCGACATCGACCACCTCGTCCCGCTCGCCGAGGCCTGGGACTCCGGCGCCAGCGCCTGGACCACCGCCCAGCGCCAGGCCTTCGCCAACGACGTGACCCGTCCGCAGCTCATCGCCGTCACGGACAACGTGAACCAGCAGAAGAGCGACCAGGACCCGGCCGAGTGGATGCCCCCGCTCAGCTCCTACGCCTGCACCTACGTCCGCGCCTGGGTCCAGGTGAAGTACTACTACAACCTCAAGGTCGACTCGGCGGAGAAGAGCAAGCTCAGCTCGGTCCTCAGCGGCTGCTGACCCCCCGCACCCCTCCCCCCACGGCTCCCCGCCGGTCCCCTCCCCCCACGGAAACCGGCGCAGTTCCCGGAACCTCCCCGCTCCTCTCCGTCGTTCCGTACCGTACGGGGCGACGGAGAGGGGTGATCACCTTGGCGGAGCTGCGCCTGGGACCGCTGTTGAGGTACGTCGACGGCTCGTCCGCGACCTTCTGGGTCGAGGCGAGCCGTCCGTGCACCGTCGAGGTGCGCTGCGCCGACGGCGCCCGCGGCTCGGCCCGCACCTTCCAAGTCGCGGGTCACCACTACGCGTTGGTGCCGGTGAGCGGTCTGACCCCGGGCACGGACACCGCCTACGAGGTGCTGCTGGACGGCGCCGGTGTCTGGCCGCTGCCCGGCTCCCCCTTCCCGCCCTCCGTCGTCCGCACCCGGGGCGAGGAGGACGCCGTCCGCGTCACCTTCGGCTCCTGCCGCTGGGCCTCGCCGCCCGCGGACGAGAAGGACCCGGTCGGACCCGACGCGCTGGACACGCTGGCGGCCCGTATCGCGGGCGAGCCCGAGAGCGAACGGCCGGACGTCCTGCTCCTGTTGGGCGACCAAGTGTACGCCGACGAGACCTCGAAGGCCACCCAGCGCTGGCTCGCCGCCCGCCGCAACCTCGCGGACCCCCCGGGCGACCAGGTCGCGGACTACGAGGAGTACACCCGCCTCTACTACGAATCCTGGCTCGACCCGGAAGTCCGCTGGCTGCTGTCGACCGTGCCGAGCTGCATGATCTTCGACGATCACGACGTCATCGACGACTGGAACACCAGCGCCTCCTGGCTCGCCGACATGCGGGCCACGGCGTGGTGGCGCGAGCGGCTGCTGAGCGGCCTGATGTCGTACTGGGTCCACCAGCATCTCGGCAACCTCTCACCGCGCGAACTCGCCGAGGACGCCCTGTACGCCGCCGTCCGCGAGACCCCCGACGGCACCGACGTGCTGAGCGCCTTCGCCGCCCAGTCCGACGCCGACCCGGCCTCCGTCCGCTGGAGCTACCGCCGCGACTTCGGCCGCGTACGGCTGCTGATGGTGGACACCCGGGCGGCCCGCGTGCTGGCCGAGGACCGGCGGGCGATGCTGGACGCGGGCGAGGAGCGGTGGCTGCGCGAGCAGGCGCTGGACGCGCCGGGCTCCTGCGACCACCTCCTGATCGGCACCTCACTGCCCTGGCTGCTCCCCCACCTCGTGCACGACGCCGAGGTATGGGACGCCGCCCTGTGCCGGGGTGAACGGGGCGCGCGGTGGGCCCGGTTCGGGGAGAAGCTGCGCCGCCGGGCCGACCTCGAGCACTGGGCGGCCTTCCCCGCGTCCTTCGCCGCGCTCGCGGAGCTGATCGCCGAGGCAGGTTCGGGACCGGACGCCCCGGCGACGGTGTCCGTGCTGTCCGGAGACGTCCACCACGCCTACATCGCCGAGCCCCAGTGGCCTTCCGGGACCCCGGGGACGCCCGACGCCCCCCGCTCCCCCGACGCCCGCGTCCTCCAGCTGACCTGCTCCCCCGTCCACAACTCCATCCCCCTGTCCATACGGCTCGGCTTCCGCTTCGGGTGGAGCGCGGTCGGCCGGGCGATCGGGCGCCGGTTCACCCGGCACGGCAAGTGCGACCGGCCGCCCGTCGACTGGCGCAAGACGGGCGGCCCTTGGTTCGGCAACCAGCTCATGACCCTGACCCTGCACGGACGTTCGGCCCGGCTCCGACTGGAGCAGGCCCGCGCGAGGAAGGGCGGGGGCGCCGCCCGACTGCGGACGGTCGTGGAATCCGAGATCGCTTCGTGAACGTCCACGGTCGTCCACGGTCGTGCGCTGTCGTTCTCAACACGCTTGTGAAGCAAGCGTGATAGCCGTGCGAGAGGTGCGTGAGGGCCGCGTGAGGTACCCGTGACGCATCCCACCGCGGGCGGCGATCCCCCCGCCCGGGGCTCGGTTCGGGTTCGCGCCGACGGCATGATGAGGCGGACCGTCCGCTTCCAGGGGGCCTTCCCGTGGAGCTCCCAGCAGGCGGTTCGCCGTCATGCGCCCTCCATGCCCGGGAGTCACACCTTTGTCTGCAGTGAGCGCCGCGCCCTCCGGGACCACCCCTGCCGTCGAGGTGTCCCTCGCCGTCGTCGGCGCGGGACCACGGGGCACCAGCGTCCTTGAACGCCTGTGCGCCTCCGCGCCGGAGCTGCTCCCGCCCGGAACACGGCTGACGGTCCACATGGTCGACCCGTCGCCGCCCGGCCCCGGCCGCGTCTGGCGCACCGCGCAGTCGCCGCATCTGCTGATGAACACCGTGGCCTCGCAGGTGACCCTCTTCACCGACGACAGCGTGGACTGCTCGGGCCCGGTCCGCCCCGGGCCGAGCCTGCACACCTGGGCGGGCGGCGAGCTGGGCCCGGACGACTACCCGACCCGCGCGCACTACGGCCGCTACCTGGAGTGGGTGTTCGCCGAGGTGGTGCGCGCGGCGCCGCCCGGAGTGCGCGTCGAGGTGCACCCGGCGCGCGCGGTACGGCTCGACGACGACCCCGGCGGCCGCCAGACCCTCACCCTCGACAACGGGCGCGCCCTGCCGGAGCTGTCCGCGGTCGTCCTCGCCCAGGGCCATCTGCCGACGGCCCCGGACCGCGCCCGACGCGACCTCACGGCGTACGCCGAACGGCACGGCCTGCGCCACATCCCGCCCGCCAACCCGGCGGACGTCGACCTCTCCGCAACCGCCCCCGCTCCCGCTCCCGCTCCCGCTCCCGGCGAACCGGTCCTGCTGCGCGGCCTCGGTCTCAACTTCTTCGACCACATGGCCCTGCTCACGACGGGCCGCGGCGGCCGCTTCACCCGCACCGCCGAGGGCCTGCGCTACCTCCCCTCCGGCCGCGAGCCCCGCCTGTACGCGGGCTCGCGCCGCGGTGTCCCGTACCAGGCCCGCGGCGACAACGCGAAGGGCCCCTACGGCCGCCACCTCCCCCTCGTCCTCACCGACGAGGTCATCGCCGGCTTCCGCAAGCGCGCCGACTCCGGTGAGGCGCCGGACTTCCTGGGCGAGATATGGCCGTTGATCGCGAAGGAGGTGGAGACGGTCTACTACGAGGGGCTGTGCGCCGGGCGGTGGGAGCGTCCGAGGCTGCTGGAGTTCAGGGACCGTTTCCTCGCCGCCCCGCACCGGAGCCCTCAAGAGGCCCGCGTCCTCGACGAGTTCGGCGTCCCGGAGGGCGAGCGCTGGTGCTGGGACCGCGTCTCGCGCCCGTACGCCGGCCGTGACTTCACCACGCCCGGCGCCTGGCGCTCCTGGCTGCTGGCGCATCTGCGTGAGGATGCCGAGCAGGCCGCGCTCGGGAACGTCGACGGCCCCCTGAAGGCCGCCCTGGACGTACTGCGCGACCTGCGCAACGAGGTGCGGCGGATCGTGGACCACGGGGGCCTGCCGGGCGGCTCGCGGCGTGAGCACCTGGACCGCTGGTACACACCGCTCAACGCCTTCCTCTCCATCGGGCCGCCCCGCCGCCGCGTCGAGGAGATGGCCGCGCTGATCGAGGCGGGTGTCCTGGACGTCCTGGGCCCCCGGCTGGAGGTGCGGGCCGAGGACGGGGCGTGGGTCGCGCACTCCCCCGACGTGCCGGGCTCGACCGTGCGCGCGACGACGCTGATAGAGGCGCGGCTGCCGGAACCGGACCTCAGGCGGACGGGCGACGAGCTGCTCGCCCGGCTGCTGAGGTCGGGCGGGTGCCGTCCGCACACGAGTGACGGTTACGAAACCGGAGGGCTGGACGTAACACCGCGCCCCTACCGTCTGATTGACCGTCAAGGTCGCGCGCACGCAAGGCGGTTCGCCTTCGGGGTGCCCACGGAGGGCGTGCACTGGGTGACCGCGGCCGGGGCCCGGCCCGGTGTGGATTCGGTCACGCTTTCGGACGCCGACGCGGTGGCGCGGGCCGCGCTACGTGCGGCGACAGCGGAAACGGAAGCCCAAGCGGAACCCAGAGCATGGCTAAATGTTGAACTTGCAAGCATTGATTAGGTTCACCTAACGTTGGTGACTCACTCGGTTCCGCCCCCAGGATCCGGTTCCCCCACGAACCGGACCAGACCGAAGGAGTCCCCCACATGACCGACCGCCTCAACAGCGCTCAGCCGTACGCCATCGGCCTGTTCCGCATCGTCATCGGCCTGCTCTTCGCCGTGCACGGCGCCGCCTCGCTCTTCGGTGTCCTCGGCGGCGCGGCCGGCACCGACGGCGGCTCCATCCCGTCCGGCACCTGGCCGGGCTGGTACGCGGCCGTGATCCAGCTAGTCGGCGGCGCCCTGGTACTGCTGGGCCTCGGCACCCGCGGCGCGGCGTTCATCGCCTCGGGCTCGATGGCGTACGCGTACTTCGACGTGCACCAGTCGGCGGCCCTGTGGCCGATCCAGAACGGCGGCGAGCTCTCCGTGCTGTTCTGCTGGACCATGCTGCTGCTGGTCTTCACCGGCTCCGGCGCGCTCGGCCTCGACCGGCTCTTCGCCGGGCGCACGGCCGCGTCCCGTGCGGACGAGCGGGCCTCGGAGCCCGTCGCGGCCTGACCCGGCCGCCATCCGGCCGCCATCCGGCCGCCACCCGGGACGGCGCCCACCTCCCTCACCCGGAGGTGGGCGCCGTCCCGTACCGCCCTGGGGCCTTCCCGGCGACCCGCCCTCGCTCAGGCGGTCCCGGCGACCCAGCCGAACGGGACGGTGAAGCACGCCAGCCGCGCGCCTCTCGCGCCCGGCCCGTCGTAGAGCACGACCGAAGCGGCCCCGCCCTGCCTGAAGCCCCAGTCGTGCCGGGTCCTCGCCTCACCCGTCCCGTTCTCGTCGGCGGTGAAGTCCAGCCACACCTCGTTGTCGGGATCGGTGTGAGCCGGGTCCTCGCGGTGCTGGTAGACCCCGCCCGCCGCGGCCGGATCGGCGGCGCAGGACTTCTGGTGCACCCGCGCCCCGAAGACATGGCCCGCCTTCACTCCGGTCACCCGCAGCCGTACGGTCGTGGCGCCCCGCTCGTCCATCAGCTGACTCACCTCGATCCCGCCGGCGGCCGGCACGACCTGCATGTCGTACGTCAGCGCCGCCGACGGAACGAAGGCGCCGGGCGGCGCGAACCGCGCGTCCGTCGTCATCCAGTAGCCGTCCGCTCCCGCGCCGCCGCCCACCGTCAGTACGGCCGACGCCAGGGCGCCGGCGATCATCCCTGCCACCATCGTTGTCCCACTCCTCCGACACTCGTCCCCGCCCTGACTTCGCCCCTCCCCTACTCGCTCCCGCCGTGCGGAGCACATCAACCCCCAGTGACCCTCCTGTCACACCCGCCGCGTACGCTGTATGGCTGTCACAGGCCGCCTGCCGCTCCCCCGCGACGTAGCGGCGAGGTCGTGCCAACGGGGGAGTACAGGGGAGTTTCGGTGTTGGAGAGTGTGGGGCCGCTGACGGGCAGCCCATGGATCTACGCGGCGGTGGCCGTCTCGGTCCTGCTGGACGTCTTCCTGCCGGTCCTGCCGAGCGGCGTCCTCGTCATCACGGCGGCCACGGCAGCGGCGGCGGGCTCCGCGGGGGCCGCCGTCGGGCAGGCGGTGCCCAACACCATGGCGCTCATCCTCTCCGCGGCCACCGCCTCGGTCCTCGGCGACCTGGTGGCCTACCGGCTGGCCTGGCGCGGCGGCGAACGTCTGGACCGGGCCATAGCCCGCTCGCGCCGGCTGTCCAGCGCGCAGGAACGTCTCGGCGCGGTTCTCGCGCGCGGCGGCGGCGCCCGGGGCGCGCTGGTCGTCCTCGCCCGCTTCGCGCCCGCCGGACGCTCGGTCGTCTCACTCGGCGCGGGCGCGGCCCACCGCCGGGTCCGCGAGTTCCTGCCGTGGTCGATCGTGGCGGGCCTGGCCTGGGCCGCCTACAGCGTCGCCCTCGGCTACTTCGGCGGCCAGTGGCTGGGCGCGAGCTGGTTCGCGACCGGCGTGTCGTTCCTGGCGCTGTTCGGCGCGGGGGCGGGCGCGGCGTACCTGATGCGCCGTCCCGAACCCCAGGAGTCGGGCCCCGGCGCCTGACCCACGAACCTGCGGGCCCGCAGGTCCACGGGCCCGTGGACCTGCGGGCCCGTGGACCTGCGGGCCCGTGGACCTGCGGACGCGCGGGGTGCTATCCGGCGGCGCGCTGGGGCTGAGCGGCCCCGCGTACCTCCAGGCCGTCCAGCAGTTCGGCCGTGGCGGCGGCGATCGCCTCGACCGCGCGGTCGAACACCTCACGGTTGTGGGCGGCCGGGGCGCGGAATCCGGACACCTTGCGGACGTACTGGAGGGCGGCGGCCCGGATCTCCTCCTCGGTGGCCTCTTCGGGGAGCACGGGCGGGCGGAGTGTCTTGATGCTGCGGCACATGCGTCCAGTCTCGCGCACACCTGTGGGAGCCCGGGGTGCCGGTCCGGCTGCCGTAGCGGGATGATCTACATCGAGGCGGCCACCTTCCGGGGCCGACCGACGAGAGGATCGAACAGCCAATGACCAAGGACCAGTCGAAGGAACGGGCCGACGAACGGTCTCAGGAACGGTCGACCGTGGCGGTACTGGGCCCTGGCGGCGTCGGCGGACTGCTGGCGGCGCTGGTGGCGCGGGCCGGACACCGGGTGATCTGCCTGGCCGGGGACGAGACGGCGCGGGCGCTGCGCACGGACGGCATCCTCGTCCGCAGCGGCCGGTTCGGGGACTTCACGGCGGTTGTGGAGGCCGACACCGAACTGCGCGAACCGGTCGACGCCTGCCTGATCACCGTCAAGCACACGGCGCTGGACGCGGCCCTGGAGCGGGTACGGCCGGAGGTGCTCGGCGACGGCCTGCTGGTCCCGTTCCTGAACGGTGTCGAACACCCCGCGACACTGCGCGCCCGCTACGGCGCCGCCCGTGTCGCCCCGGCCGTCATCCGCGTCGAGTCGACCCGGACCGCACCCGGGGTCATCGAACACGGCAGCCCCTTCGCCGAGATCGACCTCACCGGCGCGAGCGTGCCGCGCGGCCGACTGGACGCGCTCGCCGGGGTGTTGGCGGCGGCCGGCCCCACCGGCCCTACCAGCCCCACCGGCCCCACCGGCCCCACCGTCCACGTGGCGGACGACGAGACGGCGACGCTGTGGGCGAAGATGTCGTTCCTCGCGCCGTTCGCGCTGCTGACGACCCGTTACGGGGTGCCGCTGGGCGAGGTCCGTACGCGCCACCGCGAGGAGTTGACGGCCCTGGTGACGGAGACGGCCGCCGTCAGCCGGGCGTGCGGCGGCCCGGCGGACCCGGCCGTGGCCCTCTCCCGCTACGACGCCTTCCCGCCGGACACCAAGTCCTCCATGCAGCGCGACGCCGAGGCGGGCCGTCCGCTCGAACTGGACGCGATCGGCGGCGCGTTGCTGCGGGCCGCGGACCGGCACGGGGTGGCCGTGCCGGTGGCGCGGGGACTGGTGAGGGAGTTGGAGGGGCGGGAGGAACTGGAGGGCGACCGCCGCCACTGACCCCGGCTACGGGTCACTCCGACTACGGCTCACCCCGACTACGGTTCACCCGACGCGCGGCTCAGGCGTGGGTCTTGGCCAGCAGTTCCAGGATCTCGTCCGTCGTGCCCGTCTCACCGAGACGCGGGAAGATCCGCTCGACGCTGTTGCGGTGGGTCTCGGCGTCGATGTCGGACATCGCGTCGGTGGCCAGGGTGACGTGGTAGCCGTGCTCGTGGGCGGCGCGGGCGCTGGACTCGACGCCGATGCTGGTGGCGATGCCGACCAGCACGATCTGGGTGATCCCGCGGCGACGCAGCTGCAGGTCGAGGTCGGTGCCGTAGAAAGCGCCCCAGTTCCGCTTGGTGACGACGATGTCCTCCGGGTGACCGGCGAGCTCGTCGACGAGGACGTCCCAGCCCTCCGGCCAGACACGGGGGGCGCGGGCGGGGCCGTCGATGCGCCCGGGGACGCCGTCCGCGCCGTCGGCGGCGGCGGTGACCCGGACGAGGACGACGGGGAGGCTCTGCTCGCGGAACGCGTCCGCGAGCCGGGCCGACCGCTCCACGACCTCGGCGGCCGGGTGCGGGGCGAGGCCCGGGTTTCCGGCGATGCCGTTCTGCAGGTCGATGACGACGAGCGCGGTCTTCGGGTCGAGCGTGGTGACAGCCATGGTCAGGCCTTTCGGGGGGTGCAGGGCGCGGGGGTGCGCAGGGATCGGTCGAGCAGGGTCACCGCCAGGAGCAGCGTGGCTCCGGCGAGCATGAAGAGGGCCAGGTCGTGCAGGCCCCCGGTGTCGGCGCCATGGGGGAAGACGGCCGCGTCGGCGGCGGAGGCGACCATCGCGCCGAGGTACATGAAGGTGCGCAGGAGTCCGGCCGCGGAGCCCATGCGGGCGGGGTCGGCCTGCCGGTAGAGGGCGTTCTGGTTGGCGAGGCCGTTGAGGCCCTGCGGGATGCCCATGACGATCCCGACGGCGCCGAGCAACCAGATCGCGCTGCCCGCGTTCGCGCCCAACAGCGCGGCACACCCGGCGATCTGCACCAGACTGCCCACGACGAGCTTGCCCCGGATCGCCTCGCGGCGCCCGGTGACGGCGGAGACGGCCAGTGCGGTGAGCGACAGGGGCAGCAGTACGAGACCGGCGGTGGCGGCGGACAGCTCCCGCCCCTCCTCCAGCCACTGCGTGAAGCCGTACAGGAACGCGTACGCCGTCGTGAAGCTGAGGAATTGACGCAGGAAGGTCGCCAGCATGGGGACGTTGCCGCCGAGCACCCGCAGATCGATGAACGGCTCCGCGACGCGAACCTCCCGCAGGGCGAAGGCCGTTGCCGAGCCGACGGCGAGGACGAGCAGCCACCAGTGGTCGGCCCGCGGTTTCATCAGGAAGAACATGAGGGCGGCGAGCAGGCCGGCGAACAGCGCCATGCCGAGCGGATCGACGCTCCGCCTCTCCCGCCGCCCGCCCGGGCTCTTCGGCAGCCGCAGCACACCGAGGACCAGACAGGCCCCCGACAGCGGCACGTTGACGAGGAAGATGGTGCGCCACCCGCCCACGCCGATCAGCAGTCCGCCCAGGGTGGGGCCGACGACGGAGACGGTCTGGGCGGAGACGGCGAGCGCGGTCAGTACTCCGGCCGGGCTGTCCCGCCCGGTGCGCTCGGCCTCACCGCGGGTGAGGCTCATCGAGGCGGGGTACGCGGCGGAGGTGCCCACTCCGAGCAGCACCCGGGCGGCGACCAGCGCGCCGAGGCTCGGAGCGAGGGCGCCGAGCAGCCCGGCGATCCCGACGAGCGCCGTCCCGATGAGATAGAGACGGCGAGGTCCGTACGTATCGACGAGCCGTCCGATGACGGGCTGCCCCACGGCGGTGGCCAGGTAGAGCCCCGTGACCAGCCAGGCCGTCTGCGCGGGCGGTGCCCCGAGCGCGGCCCCGATCGGCACCAACGCCACCGCGATCATGGCGGAGTTGATGGGGTTCAGTACGGATCCGAGGACCATCGGGGCGATCAGCCGCCGGTCGAAGGAGTCCGCGGGGCGGGGGCGCGAGGGCCGGTCGGAGCGAGCGAGTCCGGATATCTTGGGCATCACGGCCGGGTGAGCCGGTCCAGTACGGCCATGGCCTCGATGACGGTCTGCCGCTCGGCCTCCGTGCAGCGGTCCTCGAAGGCCCGGGCCAGCCACTCCGCACGGGCCTGCCGGGTGCCCTCGATGCGCTCGCGCCCCGCTTCGGTGAGCGTGACGAGCTGCCGCCGGCCGTCCCCGGGGTCGGGGTTGCGCTCGATCAGCCCGTACTGGTCGAGCGCGGCGAGCGTGGCGGCCATCGACTGCGGGCGCACCCCCTCGGCGGCCGCGAGTCCACTGGCCGTCGCGGCGCCGCTCTTGCTCACCAGCGTGAGCGCGGACACCTGGGAGGGCGTGAGGTCCTGCGTCTCCCCCTCCGTCTCGGCGACCTCCCGGATCCGCCGCCGCAGCCGGTTGAACGCGACCCGCAGATCCCGCGCGGCACGGGCGGCGGACCCGGAGATCCCGTCGACACCGTCCGCGCCTTCGGCGCCGTCCCTGCTGTCGTCCATACCCCCACGCTAGAATCTTCAGCTCAGACTGTCCAGCTCAAGCTGTCCAGTTAAAACTGTGCAGTCCGAGCTGAGCAATCCTGTTGAGTTGATACGGGGAGCCGACGGAGCCGAAGGGAAATCCACGGGCGCTTCGCGCCCGCCCCGGGCAGGATGTGCCCCCGTGAACCACATCCTGCGCGGGCTCGCCGCCAACCCGGCCCTCCCCTCCGAGCTGGTCGACCGGCTGATCACGGTCGCGGACGACGAGATCGCCACGGAACTCGCCGCCCGCCCGGACCTGAGCCACGCCCAGGCACTCGCCCTGGCCGCCCGCGACGAGGGCACCGCCGTACACCTCGCGTACGAGGGACGGCTGACGTCCGCCGACATCGATCCCGTGGCCCAGCCGCAAGCCGCGCTCGCCCTGCTCGACACGGGGGCCGGCCTCCCGGAGTGGGCGCGCCGCTTCGCGACGGATCCGGTCATCGAGCGCCGCGAGAAGCTGGCCGCCTGCCCGGACCTTCCCCCCGATGTGACGGACACGCTCGCCGCCGACTCCGAGATCGCGGTCGTGGCCGAGCTCGCGCTGTGGACCACCCCGGACATGGCCGCCCGGCTCGCGCGACACCCGCATGCGGAGGTCCGCCGCGCGGTGGCGGCCAACGAGGCGACACCACCGGCCGTACTGGAGATGCTGCTGACCGGGGACGGGCTGCCTCCGGCGCTGCGCTGCCTGGTCTGCGACCGAGAGCGGACTCCAGCCGCTCACGCGTACACGCACCCGCACCCGCACCCGCACCCGCACCCGCACCCGGCCGACGACCTGCCGCCGGGCGCGTTCTGTACCGGTTCCCACGAGTCCACGGTGCACGACATGTGGCGGCAGGCACTGAGCAACCCGGCCACTCCCGCCCGGGCCGCCGCCGGCTTCGCCGGCCATTCCTCGGCGCTGCTGCGCTGGTCGCTCGCCGCCCGACCCGATCTGCCCCCGGACGTATGGGGGCGGCTGGCCGACGACCCGCTGCCCGGCACACGGGCCGACCTCGCCGAGAACCCCGCGGTCGACGCCACCCACCTGCGCGCGCTGGCCACCGACGTGAGCCCCGACGTACGGCGCAGCCTGGCCCACCATCCCCGGGTGCCGCTGGACCTGCTCACCTCCTTGGCGGGCACCACCAAGATCGGCGCGACCCTGCTGCCACGGATCGCCGCCGCCACCCCTGCCGAGGTCGAGAGCCTGGCCACGTCTCCCGATCCGGCCGTACGGATGCTCCTGGCCGCACGACGTGATCTGCCGCCCGGAATACGCGACGCGCTGGCCGCCGACACCGACGCGAAGGTGCTCAAGTCCATCGCCCCGCACCCCGGCCTCTCCGAGGCCCGACTGCGCGACATGATCGACCGTCACGGAGTCCGGGTGCTGGCCAAGGTGGCGACGAACCCGGACGCGTCGCCGTCCCTCCTGGAGCACGTGACGAGACACGACCCACCGGTCCAGAAGGCGTTCCGCGAGGTGGCCCGCCACCGCAACGCGACGGCACCGTCCCTGCTCGCCTGCCTGACCGACCGACAGGCGCGACCGCTGGCCGCCGCCCACCCGTCCCTGCCCGTACCAGTCATCGTCGAACTGCTCAGCGACGTCGAGAGGCGCGTGGCGGAGGCGGCCGCGGCCAACCCGTCACTGCCGTCGGCCGTGATGCTGAAGCTGACCCCTTCATCCCGTTGATCCCGTTGATCCCGCCGGGGCGAGGAACGGCCCCAGCAGGGCGAGGAGCCGGTCCGGGCGGTGCAGCGGGATGATGTGTCCGCAGTCCTCGATGACGTGGCCGATCAAGTGGTCGGTCACCGGCCGCAGTTGTTGTTCGAGCGCGCTGCCCACGGGGTGGGCGCCGATGGCCATGGTGGGCACGGTCAGCCGGGCCGTACGGACGGCTTCCTGGATCTGCCGGGAACTTTCGGGCAGCGCCCGGTAGTACGAGAAGGCGCAGCGCAGGGCCTCGGTCCCGGTGTACGCGTGGACGAAGGCGTCGCGGACGGCGGGATCCACGCCCTGCCCGAGGGTGCCCGCGTCGAGGAACCAGTCGATGTACCGGTCCTCGTGCCCGGTCAGGACGGATTCCGCGAGGCCAAGTTCCGAGTGGCCGGATTCCGCGAGGCCGGGTGCCGCGTGAAAGCCGAACCACCACGGCGCGCCGTGGGCGAGGAACTCCTCGGCGCCCGGCAGCCTGCCCACCAGCGACTCCATGACGACGAGTCGCCGGACGAGATCGGGGCGGCGCATGGCGAGCAGGAAGGCCGGCGGGGTGCCCGCGTCGATGCCGACCACGGCGGCCGAGGTCTCCCCGAGGGCGTCGAGGAGGGCTTCGGCGTCGGCCGCGAGCGTACCGGCGTCGTAGCCGCCCGCCGTGCGCGCGCTCGCGCCGCATCCGCGCAGGTCCGGTGCGATGACCCGGTACCGCCCGGCGAGCCCGTCCAGGACGTGGGTCCACAGCTGCCAGGTGTGCGGGAAGCCGTGGAGCAGCAGAACGGCCGGGCCCTCGCCGGCCAGGGCCACGTTGAGTTCGACGCCGTTGGCTTTGACCTGCCGGAGCGCGACGGACATGAGACCTCCAGGTGCGGTGGGCGGTTACCAATGGTGACAACCAAACGCTAGGTAACTAACCTGGAGACGCCAAGACCGCACTTCCACGACAGGTAGTGAGCCCCAGGTGACCCCCTCATGACCCCTTCTCCGCCACAGCCCAGCGACGGGACTCGCGGCGATCTGTTCGATCCGTTGTGCCCGACCCGTCGCCTGCTCGACCGGATCGGTACGAAGTGGATGTCGATGGCCGTCAAAGTGCTGGCGGAGGCGTCCCCGGAGGAGGTGCGCTTCGCGGAACTGCAGCGCAGGATGCCCGGGGTCTCACAGAAGATGCTGTCGGTCACCCTCCAGGGCATGACCCGCGACGGCCTGGTCGACCGCAGGGTGGAGCCGTCGGTGCCGCCGCGCGTGTACTACCGGCTCACTCCGCTCGGCCTGTCACTGGAGGTTCCGCTGGCCGTGGTCAGGGCCTGGGCCGAGGAACACATGGCCGAGGTGGACCGGGCCAACGCGCGCAGCCGCGAACTCGCCGACGACGCCTGACCGTTCGGGCCGCCGCGGCAGGAAGCCGTCCGCCGTGGACGCCCCACCCGTTCGCGTGAAGTCCCCGAAGGAACTCGCACCTCAAATTCGAACAGGCGTACCATTGCCGCGTGGCTGCGACCTATGACTTCCCGAGTGACCTCCTGGCAGGCCAGGAGGAGCTGCATCAGGTCCGGGCGGAGCTCCTGGCCCTGCTCAAGCGGCTCCCCTGGTCGGTGGAGCCCCTGGACGGCTTCAGCGACGACAAGGGCTGGCGCAAGGTGGAACGCCCCGCCTCCCCCGGCTGGACACCCGACGAACAGGCCGAGGTCGAGAAGCTCCGCCAACGTGAACGAGAACTCGCCGTCTTCGTCACCTGCCACCGCTTCTGGTCGGAGGTCGCCCCGCCGGACACGGTGGACGCCCGCGCGAAGCTGAAGCACGCCCACGAGGGCCCGCCACAAACGTCGTAAATCCGTGTCGCTCCGGGTACGAGGGAGCCTCCGCGCGGCAACAATGAGTCACCGGCGTTGACGCGGAGGTACTCATGCCCATGCTCCTCATCGAAGGCGACTACCGGATCCTGAACGCGAAACCGGACGGCGACACCGTCCGCTTCGACCCGCACGACGCGGCCTTCTGGTACGACATCCCCGGCACGCACAAGATCGACAAGACCCACCGGAACAGCCGTGGCGGCGCCAACCTGCGGCTCGACGCGATCGACGCGCTGGAGACCCACTATCTGGGCACGGGCCCGCACGAGGTGCACCAGCCACTGGACCTCGGCGCCCACGCCGCCCGGGACGAGCTGCTGAGCTGGCTCGGTTTCACCACCGTCCAGCACGCGGGTGAGAAGGTCATCGCCAGCACTCCGGAGAGCGTGCCCGGTTTCATCCTGGCGAGCGCGATCGACGTACACAGCCGCTGCGTCGCGCTGGCCGGTCGCGGCGCACCCCCCGCGGGCAAGAAGAGCGGCGACTGGATCACCGTGGACGTACCGCTGCTCCGCACCACCGCCAACCACCACCTGCTCGCGCTCGGCCTGGTCTTCCCGACCTTCTACGCGAACCTCTTCCCCGACCTGCGCACCGAGCTGACCGCGGTGTCCCAGCAGGCGAGGTCGGCGGGCCTGGGCGTATGGGCCAAGGACATGACGACCACCGGGGCGGCGATCACCGGCCTGTCCTCCCTCACGGACGACCTGGTGCTGCTCCCGAAGCTCTTCCGCCGCCTCGCGGACCACCTGCGCTTCGCACCCGACTCCTCGCTGGACTGCTTCCCCAGCTACCTCTTCGGCGGCGCCGACCGATTCCGCGTCCTCTCCCAGGGCCCCACCGCCAAGACCCTCACCGGCCTGCACCACGTGGTCGAGGTCAACGGCGGGACGGTACGCCTGACCCACCCGATCGAGGACCTGGTCTTCGCCGAGGAATGACGAGGCCGGACGCCACGGCATGCCCGGCACGGTCCTGATCCAGCGGCGGAGCACCAGGCACTCACGTCCTGAACCTGGTGGACCCACTGGCGCGACAAAATGCGTAATTATGGATGAAGGGGCCGTGAAGGGGCTGTTTTGAAACGGGCCAGGGAGCCGCAGATGGACACCTCGGACGAACTCCTCGACACGACCGGCCCGGCGGCTCTCTTGACGCTGGACGGTGTCATCCGCAGCCTCAACGCCGCGATGGCCACGGCGCTGGGCAAGCCGGCGGAGGAGTGCCTGGGAGGTGCCTTCGGCGATCTGTGGCCCGCAGGCCAGCGGATGTCGGCCGAGAGTCTCGTGAACCACGCCGCCAAGACGAAGGCGGTCGCGATGCGGGTGCTGGACTTCCCCGCGCGAGGCGGAGCACCCGTCGCCAGCTTGATCGAGGCGCGGCCGGTGAAGGATCCCGCCAGTGACGAGCAGCTGGTCTGGGTGCACGCACTGGACGCGCGGAACGACCTGACCAGCCTGTTGATCCCGTTCCGGATGGCCACCACGGCCGCCCACCTCGGCCTGTGGATGTATTCACCCCATGACCACCAGTTGGAGTGGCTCGGTGGCGCACCGACCGTGGCCGCGCTCTTCCCGGATCCCACCATGCCGCTTTCCAGAGTGATGTCGGCAGTGGACCCTGACGACCAGGAGGCCTTGCGGCAGCTCCTGCGCTCGGCCCCCACCCAGCAGTCCCCCTGGGTGAGACTGCGGTACCTCCCCCAGCACGAGGGCTGGCACCAACTGGCCGCCCAGACCCGTCGGATCCAGTTGGGATATGACGGCCCCGAGCGGATCTTCGGGCTGATCCGCGACGACACCAAGCAGGAGAAGCGCAAGGAGGAGGCACAGGCCGCACTGACCGCCGAGCGACAGCGCGCCAAGGACATCGCCGACTTCTCTTCCGCCTTGATCACCGCAGCCACGGAGCAGGAGCTGGAGCAGGTCGTCCTGACCCGGCTCGCCGCGACCTTCGGCGCCAGCGGCGCCCTGCTCGCACTCGTCGACGAAGGCCGCCTGCGCGTCTCCACCGATGCCGGGATAGCCATGTGGGAGGCCGGCGTCCTGCACGGCCTGCCGCTGGACCATCCGAGCGCCCTGCCCGAGGCGATCCGCACCGGCAAGCCGCAGTTCATCGCCGACCGGGAGGATTACATCCGCCGTTGGCCACAGGGGGCCGAATTTCCGCGGCTCGGCCGACTCGGCTCCGACTACGCCGTCTCGATCATGCCCCTCACCGAGGCCGGCAACCAACCGCTCGGGGGATGGCTGGTGACCTACAGCAGCGGATACCGGCCGTCCTTGGACGAGCGGACCCTCGTGGGTACGCTGGCCGACCTGGCGGGCCAGGCGCTGAGGCGCATCAGGCTGCAGCAGGCACAGGTCGAGCTGGCCACGGCACTGCAGAAGACCATGCTCCCCAGGCTGCCCGAGCATCTCGCGGGCCTGGAGGTCGCCGCCCGCTACCGGCCGAGCCGGGACGGGCTGGACATCGGCGGAGACTGGTACGACGCCTTCGAGATGCCCGACGGCGCGGTCGCCCTGGAGATCGGCGATGTTCAAGGGCATGACGTGGACGCCGCCGCCCTCATGGGACAGGTGCGCCTGTCCATGCGCGCGATCGCCGCCCAGGAACGGAATCCGGGGACCGTGCTGATGCGCACCAACGAGCTGCTGACCACGATGGTTCCCCCACGATTCGCCAGCTGCACCATGCTGCATCTCGATCCACGCGACGGACAGGTCATCGGCACCAGCGCCGGCCACGTGCCGTTGCTGTGCGCGCGCAAGGACGGCAGCCACAGCATCCACGAGCTGCCGGGCGGCCCGGTCCTGGGAGTCGTGCCCGACACCGAGTACCGCGAGGCGACCTTCACCCTCGAAAAGGACAGTGCGCTGGTCATGGTCACCGACGGCTTGGTCGAAGGACCGGGCCTCACGTTGGACGCCGGACTGGAGCGAGCCGGAACACTGGCCGGCGCGGCCCTCCGTGACGGACTGAACGCCGAGGAGACCGCCGACCGCGTCCTCGGCGCCGCGGTCGCGGTGGGCCACCTCGACGACGTGGCCGTGCTGGTCATCCGCCGCGCATGACGGCGCCCTCGCCTGGTCGCCGCCGGGAGATCGCATGGTCCGGCGTAAATCCCCGTGCTCACACCGGGTCGGCCGCTTACGGTGTCTCGGTGAAGAACGACCGACGCCTCCGCCGCCTCGTCGTGGACGACACCACTTGGTACTGGACGGTCCGGCAGCGGGTGAAGCCCGCCTACGAGGACTGCCGCCTGACGCTCTCCCTCTACCCCGAGGGCTACCCCGAGGGCGATCGGCGCCGACTGGCCCTGACCTTTCGCCCGGATTCGGACCGGATCATCTCGAACTGCTATTTCCTGTCCGGAACCGTGCTGCGTCTCCCGGACCACAACTGTCTCAACCTGTACGAGCCCGGAACGGTCCGCCGCCTTCTGGACGCGGCTGCCCCGACCTTGGACCTCTTTGCGTCCGAGCAGGTGATCGAAGTAGACGGATGGCGGTACTTCGATGCCGTCGTGGAGGCGGCCACAGCCGCCTAGCTCGCACGGGCCCACCGCCCCAGCCGTGCCTTCGGCATCATCCGCGCGCCGCTGAAGACACGGACACGTCAAGAGCTGGCGGTCGGTCATGAGGCCGGCTTCACGACGTGGTGGCGACCGGCTCGCGCGGTTCGGTCTCTGGCCGGCGATGCGGCGGAACTGCCACTGTTCGCCCGCCGGGCGGGCCCTGCCGCAGCCACCGCTGCGGCGTGTGCCGCCGCCACCACTTCTCCGCGGGCTCCTCCACCGCGGAGTACAACGCCCGGGCCAGCACGATGACGACCATGGCGATGCCGATCAACGCGAACAGCGTGCCGTTGTTGTCGGGCATGCGGCCTCATTGGTAGATGGCCAGCCGGCTGATCGAGAGGAGATGGCCCAGAAGTGGGGCAGAGTCCCAGTTCGGAAGACGGCGTATGTGGATGGCGGCTGACCTGGGAAGTCCCTGACCTGGGAAGTCCCTGACCTGGGCTGGAGCGCGACTGGCCCCACGGTTCCCCGTGAGACCCCGGGAGATCCCGCCGGATCGGGCACGCAACGAGCACGGCTAGCACTCGCCTCCGACGGTGGATGGCCGGGGGTGCGCGGTCTCAAGCGCGCCAGCGGCCCCAAAGTAGCCATTTTGTGTGCTGGGGCAGGTGATGACGCCAGAGCCAGAGAGGCAAGCGCCGGTGCGGGACAAACGTCCAGAGATCGTCGTCGGCTTCGTTGCCCCTGGGGCGGGTTCGCAACAGGGCCAGGCACTCGGTATCGACCGAGTGGTGAAGACGTGCAACGTGCGCTAGCGCGACCGTGCCCTGTCGGCGCAGTTCTTCCGAGTCCGAGCGGAGAGCGCGGGCGATCCGGGGAAGGATGGCCACGGGATCGGAGTAATTGAGGGCAAGGCCGATCACGGCCACTCCGACGTGCGGCTCGCCGCGGTCAAATGCCGCGTCGATTTCCTCCGGCTGGTCCATCCCGAGCAGACCTGTACCGTCTGCCCAGTTGTAGGCCCAGTCAGGGGAACCTGTGCCTGCGCGCTTGTCCCCTCGGTTGTCCCAGATCCGGTAACCGCCCGGCACGCCTCTGGCTACGTACCGACGCTTACTCATGGCTGCTCCCCAGGCCGTGACAGCCGCAGGGCTTCGTCACGGACTCCCTTGTCCTGGTCGGCGGCGAGTCTCACAAGCTGGTCCACGAACTCGTCCGTCCGGTCGTCGGCGATCATCCAACTCTGGTAGCCGAACACCTCGCCGTCGAGCTGGTCGGCGGTCCACCCCTCGGCCCGCGACAGCGCCGCCAGCACCGCGCGCAGACCGACCTGGTCCCTCCGTTCGAGCAAGGCCTGCGCCGTCTCCTGCGTAACTCCGGTGTCGTGGGCGTCCAGTAGGAGCCGCTCAAGGACTGGGCCGACCTCTTCCCGCTCAGCCCACGCCGCAAGCTGTCGGCCGGCCGCGGCTCTTCGAGACCACGATTCCGATTCCGAGTCACAAAGCGCTGCCGTCAATCGGTCCGCCCTCTCGTCCTGGCTCACATAGCCATACTGCCTGTAGCGAGATCGTGCAGGAAGAGACCGAAGCACAGCTCAAGCGCCGGGAGAAGGCTTGAAAACCGTCGTGGCGCGAGTCACCGTGGGTTCAAATCCCCCACCCACCGCGCAGGTTGAAGGCCTCTGACCAGGAACATCGGTCGGGGGCCTGCGTCATGGACGCTGACCGTGAGGGACCGTCGTTCCCCGGTGTTCCCCGCTCGCTCGGGCACACCGGGGGCACAGGCGCCGTTGATCCGTAGCGTGGGCGGCTATCGCATCTACGGCTGTCAGTGCTGCATGGCACTCTGCCGCCATGACGACAACGACGGAGCTCACCCTCTTCGCCGACTACTTCCAGATACACATATCCGATGCGGACTCAGACGGTGATCTAAGCGACGCGTGGACGGACCAGGCCGTTGCCGATCACCTCGCGGTTGCACAGGATGCGCTGGGTATCGGCACGGTGGTCAACGTCAACGTATCCGTCACTGTGGTCGTCCTGCCTCAGGAGCCGAGTGATGACAGCTCGGAATTCGATCACGTTGTTGAGGCCAGCCTCGATGTGCCGTCGGGTCGCCTGATGGTCCTGGGCTGCACGGATTACGCCCCCGATGCGGCTACGTTCGAGGTCGCGTCAGGCTGGAACCGCATCCGCGCGTCCCGGAGCAACCTGGCTCGGGCAGCTCAGGCCGACGTCGACTCCGACAAGAGCCCCGAGACCACCGAGAAGATCCGTATCCAGGTGTGGGCGGCCCCGGAGTCTCCAGCGACGATCACTAAGCGATGGTCTTAGTCCGGCGAAGTCTTTGAGGGCTGGCTCGTGTGCCCGTCCTTCGAGCCGCACCTTCACCACCATCAGTTACCCACCACTCTCCCCAGCTCCCATCCCGTCCGCCGTCGACCCACACACCGTGGAGCGGGCCGCGTCTGCTCGGCTCTGCCTGGGCCGATGGTGGACGGGATGGGAGCCCCCAACGCTCGCCACGATGTGCCCGCGGCCGGGAAGGCCGCTCCCTCCATCCCGGTGCCGGCCGATCCCCCACCGGAGGCATGTCCTTGACCGTGAAAGTTCTACCGCGTCGGCTGGTCCAGCAAGGAAGCAGCGAGCACCCGTCGTTGGCCAGCTCGGTACGCCGCCTATGTAGGGGCCATGCACGAGTGGGCCGGCTCCTTGGGCGTGACGGCGGCGTGGCTGGAGTGGCTGATGTTCGATCTGAACGGTCACGTCGAAGCCCAATGACCTCAGCTTGGGAAACTGAGGGCATCTGGGGCTTGCTCCGAGGCTGACGTGCGGCTGAGTCGTATCGGCGCCCGGTGCGAGGTCGGCCTGTTCCCCCGTGTTCCCCCGTGTTCCCCGTGGTTTCCCGTACGATCTGGCACGACCGCACGGGGTCGGCTGTCCGTCCGCGGGTTCACAGGTACTGCTGGAGCCGGTACCGCAGCAGTCCGGCCTGGCCGGTGCCCAGGCCGCCTGGGCGGTGCTTTCGGCGGAATTCAGCTTCCTCGTCTCGCCGCCCCCGCCAGAATCCATGCTTCGACCGCCTCGTACTGCTGGCGCTGTTCCTCCGCCTTTTGCCGCCCGGAGATCTTTGTCCCTGTCCAGCCGAGAGCGAAGCCCAGGGGTATGGAGACAAGGCCGGTGGTGGTGAACGGGAACCAGTTGAAGTCGGAGTGCGGGAAGGCGGAGAAGGGGGAACCGGAGACGAGGTTGGTGCCGGTCATGAGGACGAGGGTGGCGAGTGTGCCGCCGATCAAGGTCCACAGCAGACCCGTGCGGGTGTAGCGGCGCCAGAAGAGGCTGTAGACCAGTGCCGGTGCGAGTGCGGATGCACCGATGGAGGCCGACAGCAGAGCCAGCGGCTGCAGATTGTGGTGCTGGACGAGGGCGGCCAGCAGGATGGTGGGGGCGCCCACCGCCAGGGCGGAGACCCGGGCGATGGTCATCTCACGGCCGGGGGTCGTCTCACGGCGTGCGAGCAGGTCGTGCGCGAGGGTGTTGGCACAGGCCAGGATCATGCTGGCGACCGATGCGAGCAGGGTGAGGAAAAGCGCCGTTGTGACCATGGTGAACAGGAACGTTTCGGACGTCGAAACGTCCGTTCCGAACGCGGCCCGTGAGCCCAGCAGATACGCGGTCCTGCCCGTCGGGTCGGCGCCGGCGATCGTCGTGCGCCCGATCAGCGCCGTTGCCCCGATGCTGACGACCGTGCAGATCAACATGAAGAGTGCGACGCACGACACAGCCCAGGACATCGACCGGCGCACCTGACGGGCACTGGTCGCGGTGTACATGCGCATGGTGACGTGCGGCAGGCAGGCGCCGCCGAGGATCACGGTGAGCTCCGAGCTGATCATGTCGAGCCGGGGGCTGGGGCCACCGGCGAACTGGAGACCGGAGTGCAGGAAGGCCGACCCCACGCCGCTGTGCGCTGCCGCGGCGGAGAACAGCTTGCCCAGGTCCCAGTCGAACTGCCGCAGAATCAGCGCGGCCACGACCGCGCCGGAGCCGAACAGCATCACAATCTTCAAGACCTGGATGAGGGCTGTGCCCTTCATCCCGCCGATCGCCGCGTAACTGATCATCAGTGCGCCGATCCCGACGATGCATCCAGTCTTCAGCGAGTCACTGGAAAAGCCAAGGATGAACGCCAGCAGATCACCGGTGCCGGCGAGCTGGATGAGCATCATCGGCAGCAGGGCCGCGATCGTCGCCACACACGCGGCGATGCGTACCTTGCGGCCGGGCATCCGCCGCGCAAGCACGTCGCCCATGGTGAACCGGCCCGCGTTGCGCAACGGTTCGGCCAGCAGGAACATCAGCAGCATGAGAGAGAGGGCTATGCTCAACGCCAGGACGACGCCGTCGTACCCGTCGAGCGCGATCACCCCGCCTGTGGACAGGACCGTCGCCGCGGAAATGTAATCCCCGGCGATGGCAAGGCCGTTGCGCATCGGCGACAGCGATCCGTACCCGGTGTAGAACTCGTCGAGGTCGTCACCATCGGGTCCTGTCATCACGCACAGCAGCAGGATGATCGTAGCGACCGTCGTGAATGCCACCAACGACATCGCTTGCGTGGAACTGCTGAAACCGCTCACTATGCCACTCCCCGCTTCACGTCCAGCTCGGCCTGCTTGCGAATGCGGTCCGCAATCGGGTCGACCCTGCGACGCGCGGCGTGCTCGTACAGCCCGACCGCCAGACAGGTGACGGGTACCTGGAGCAGCCCGAGAAGCAGCCCCGTGGACAGGCCGCCTGAGACAGTGCCCGTCATCAACGACGGTGCGAACGCGGACAGCACAAGAAAGAGCGTGAAGTATCCGAGCGCCGTCAACGTCGCCACGCGCCGCTGGGTGCGGTAGGCGCGGCGCAACATACGTAGGTCGCTGTGGTGACCGAGTCCCGTGTGAGGCGACGTCGTCCCACTGTCGAACTCCTGATGCTGCTGCCACGCGTAGATGACATCGGAAGAGGAGAAATGAGGCGCGGGGCGGTACGGCGCGCCTGACCGGTGCGGCTGGTATTCGGGATAAGGGAACGGATCTGGCATCCCGTTTCTCCTCATGCGACTCATGGCCCCATACGGGACCGAAGGGAAGCGGGGGGGTGCGCGCACGCTACCCAGCAGGTATGGACCTGCGCCAGACTCTGGCCAAACTGAACAGTTGGTATGCAGCAGATCGATGGCTGTATCAACTACTTCTCTTCGGCACCGGGGAATCACGGGCCACTGGCCTCGATGTTTCGTGACGGCCCGTTGGTTCGTCCCGCGGGCCGTTTCGGCTGCTCAGGCGCGTGGCGGGCCCGGTCGCGGCCCGGCTGTCGCGTCGGGTTGGCGCCGGGTTCCACTGCTCCGGTCGTGGAACGGCTCGTTGGGGCTGGGCGTTATTGCTGGTCAGCCGGGAATTCGGCAGTGCCTGGAGTCGCGCGAACGCGGTGGTGATCAGCTGGGTCCAGGGCCAGTGCTGGGCCAGGCGGAGCCAGCGGCACCCTTCGCGGCACCTCCGGCAATGCCGTGATGGCGAAGAGGGTTGCAGTCGCGGTGCCGAAGGATTGCGGTGATGCTGTCAGCGGGAGCGTGGCCGACCTCGCACGGGCAGTGTGCGTCGGTGACCGCGCTGTAGAGGAAGGGTGCTGCCATGACGACGGTGCCGGACAGGACACGGAGAGGCCCCGGAAAGCCCGGCAGCGGCGAAACGATCAATGACGCCTCCTCGTTCGCCGGGATCATGCTGCTGCTCAGCGGGCCCCTCAGCATTCTTATGGGCGCGTCCGGCATCGCACAGGACACCCTGTTCGCCGCGTCCCGGTACGCCTACCGGTTCGACCTGACCGCTTGGGGCTGGATTCACCTTGTGATCGGAGTGGCACTTGTCATTACCGGCCTGGGAGTCCTGACAGACAAGAGCTGGGGGCGCGGGGCCGGTGTAGCGGTGGCAGGGGTCAGCCTGATCACCCAGTTCATGTTCGTTCCGTACTACCCGTTGTGGGCCATCCCTGCGATGACACTCGACCTCCTGATCCTGTTTGCGCTGACGAGGGTCCATATCGAGACCAGAGGCGGCCGGTGAACCCGGCACTCCACAACAACCCACCACTCTCCCCAGCTCCCATCCCGTACGCCGTCTGCTCGGTTCTGCCTGGGTCGATGGTGGGCGGGATGGGAGCTCCCCGCGCACGCCACCGCGGACCTGCAGTCGCGAACGGCGCCCCCTATGGGCTCCTGCCCACTGGAGGCTGGCAGACGGCGTCTGCATCAACGACGGCGGTTATCCGTACCGAAACCCCGGCAACGCATTCGCTCTGCCCGAGGGTCGCCTTCGAGTGATCAGTAACGCTTTGAACGGCAGTGAAGCGATGGATCACTAGACATCCGACTGAAAATCTGACCTTGGGAAGCTCGGGTCTCTTGGCGACAGTTGTGGCGCTGACCTGCGACTGAGCGGCGTCGAAGCCCAGGGCACATGTCTGGCCAGTCCCCCTGTTCCCTGTGGTTCTCGGCAGCATTGCGGAGTGGGCGAGGTCGTTGTGGCTGCCCAGGGTTTGCGGGTGGGTGTCTGGCCCAGCCGAGTCCGCGGTCACCGCAGGAGAACAAGTAGACCGGGCCGGCCTTCTGCCAGGCCGGGACGAAGAGCAAGGGTTACGACGCGGTGTCGGGGTTGCTCAGCGACAACAACGTGCAGCACGGTTCCGCTTTTCTGTAACGGTACTGTCCGCCCCTGGGCGATCGGGCTCCTAGGGGTGTGAGGGCGCCCTAATCTGTCCGACGGCAAGCGTGGGGCAGGGGAGGACATGCCAATTCCGGATAAAGGTGCCGACGGCATTGATAATCGAACAATCGGAATCTACCGACTGGTTTCCCGACTCGGCGCGGGCGGCATGGGTGAGGTCTACCTGGCCCAGTCCCCGTCGGGTCGTCGTGTGGCCGTCAAGGTGGTGCACTCACACCTGGTGGAAGATCCCCTGTTCCGGGCTCGGTTTCGTCAAGAGGTGGCGGCTGCCCGGCGAGTCAGCGGTGCCTTTACCGCCCCAGTGGTAGACGCTGACCCGGACGCCCGACACCCCTGGATGGCCACGGTTTACGTACCTGCCTCGACTCTCTCGAGGCACATCCAGGACAATGGCCCCATACCCGTGGAAGAGCTGTGGCAACTCTTTGCCGGATTAGCCGAAGCCCTGCGCGACATCCACCGTGCACGGGTGATCCATCGGGACCTGAAACCCAGCAACGTGCTCATTACCGATGACGGACCACGGGTCATCGATTTCGGTATCGCCAAAGCCATCGACCGCAGTGCCGGCGAAGTGCACACCAAAACTGGCCAAGTAGTCGGAACGCCGCCGTTCATGGCCCCTGAGCAATGGCACGTTCCGCCGGCAATCAGCCCGGCCACCGATGTCTTTGCGCTCGGCTCGCTCATCGTCTACGCGGCCACCGGCCGTGCACCCTTCGATTCGGATTATCCTTATGTGACCGCCTACCGGATTGTCCATCACGACCCCGACCTGAGCGGCCTGCCCGATCCGCTGCGGCCTATCATCGAAAAGTGCCTGGACAAGGACCCAACCCGTCGACCCACCCCGGATGAATTGCTTACCGTGGTGCACTCTCGCCGCGCCACCATTACTGCGCAGGACCTGACGGACCAGGGTGCGGCCGGCACGCGGTACGGGCGTCGCAGCAAACGCGGTTTCATACGTGCCCTCACGTCTGGACTCGCAGCCGTCAGCCTGCTGACCGTTGGGATTCCAGTCGCGCTGAACTGGCTGCACGATTCATCGCAGCGGACAACCGACTCCGGCGTCGGGTACAACGCCGCCACCAAAGGAATCGCCAACGCATCGGATACCAAGGGAGGCACGCTGCGGTTCGTCTCCACCCAGGAGGCCGACTCCTGGGACCCGCAGCGCACTTACTACGGGTTCGTGTGGGACTTCGCCCGCTACTACACCCGCCAGTTGGTCACCTTCGCCCCCCAGCCAGGGCGCAAGAGCACCACCCTGGTGCCTGATCTTGCCGCCGGCTTGGCCAAGGTCTCGGACAGTGGCACGACGTACACCTACGCACTACGTGACGGCAGCACCTGGGAGGACGGTTCGCCGATCACATCCCAGGACATCAAGTACGGCATTGAGCGGAGCTGGGCGGATGATGTCATCTCCGGCGGCCCTGCCTACCTCCAGAAGGCCCTCGATCCGAAGAAGACCTACAAGGGGCCGTATAACGACAAGGATCCACAGAAGCTGGGCCTGCGGGCCATCGAGACCCCTGACGAGAAGACGATCGTCTTCCATCTGGCCGAGCCGAACAGCGACTTCGAGCAGATGCTTGCTCTGCCGACGGCGTCCCCGGTCAAACGTGAGCGTGACACTGGAGGCCTGTACGAACTGAGGCCTTTTTCGTCGGGTCCGTACAAGTTCGACTCGTACGACCCGAACCGCAAGCTGATCCTGGTCCGCAACGGACAGTGGAACAAGGAATCCGATCCGATCCGTCCGGCGCTACCCGACCGCATCGAGGTCACCTTCGTCACCGATGCGAACGATATGGACAACCGCCTCCTCAACGGTGAATTCGATCTCGATCTGAACGGGACAGGACTCAGTCAGGCTGCCATCACCAATGTGCTGGGAAACGCCGACCTGAAGGGACACCTGGACAATCCCAGGACTGGATACACCAGATATGCAGTCTTTCCGAAATCAGTGAAGCCGATGGATAACATTCACTGCCGCAAAGCCATTATCTTCGCCGCCGACCATAAGGCGCTTCAAACGGCCCGAGGTGGACCAATCGTGGGCGGCGATATCGCTCCGAATATGCTCCCTCCGTCCATTGCGGGATCCGACCCGACATATGATCCTTATGGCGTGCTCGACAACAACGGAAAGTCAAACCTCGAAAAAGCCAAGAAGGAACTCCAGGCGTGCGGCAAGCCGAACGGTTTTTCCACGACCATTGGTGTGCGCAAAAACACACCAGTAGAACTGAAAACCGCTGCAGCCCTGCAGAAGGAACTGAGGAAAGTCAATATCACCACCAAGATTGACCGGATCGACGGCGCCGCGCTCTTTGGATTATTCAAGTCACCACAGGCGGTGAAGGATAGAGGGTATGGCATCATCCTCATGGGTTTCGCCGCAGATTTTCCAACCGGTCAGGGTTTCTTGCGGTCATTGGTCGACGGGCGATTCATCCTGCAGACGGGCAACAACAACTACAGCGAGCTCAACGATCCGGAGATCAATGCATTGTTCGACGGTGCAATTGCCGAGCGGGATCCGGTCAAGGCGGGAACGATCTACCAACAGATCAACCGCAAAGTCTCCGAGAATGCGGTGTACCTGCCCATTACTTACGAGAAGATCATGATGTGGCGCGGTCCTCGATTGCTCAACACATACACGGCCGACTCCTATTATGGGCGCTATGACTACGTGTCGTTGGGCGTGAGGTAGGAAATCACTTGGAGAGCAACTGACGGCCCGCGAGAAGGACGTCTCCCACCCCACCGCCGCCGGCTCGACCAACGCCGAGATTGCCGAACGCCCGTTCCTCACCGAGGCCACCGGGAAGACGCACGCTACGGGACCGAGCGTGAGCGTTCTGGCGAGGGGGACTGACCTGTGGCGGAGCGCCGTCGGCGCCGGGTGGGTGGTCGACTGGTTCCCCCGTGTTCCCCGTGGTTCCCTGCACGATCTGGCACAGGTCCGGCACGGGCTTCTTCGCCCCGAGGCCACGGCTGAAGGGCGCACCAAAGGTAAGGCCTCCCACCTCGGCCTGTAGGTCGATCAATCCCGCTCTTCGAGTTGGGCCTTCCACGCGAAGGCTCCCGCAGTGAGAGTGGCCCGTGATCCGGTCCGCCACCTGTCAGTGATGTCGGTCCAGCCGTGAAGGGAGGCGCTCCGGGCGCCGTCCTCTGATACGCGGTCGTAGAAGAGGCTGAACTTGAAGACCCGGCCGTCGTCGGAGATGACTTGGCCATCTTCGTGGTCGGGGCCCTCTGGCAGGAGGTCGACGACAACCGTCCGGTCCGGATCGAGCCCCTGGCCCCTCAGAACCTCCCGCAACCTCTCCCAGAGGTCGTACTCGCTGGTGCGTAGGAGATCGGTGCACTGAACGACGATGCTTGACACCATGACCTCATGATCGGTCCTGGCTGCGGCGAAGGGAAGCGACGGGCAGCGTCAGAGCGGAGTGCCGACGACGATTGCCGCTTCGGCAGTCGACGAGGCAACAGTTGTGACGCTTCACCTTCTGATCCGTAGCTCTACAGAGATCGGTCATTGAAGGTCATACAGGCTGTCGGGAAGCCCATGAGGGCTGGTGTGGGGCACTACCGGTTGCTGGGGTTGCTGTACTTCGCTGCTGTACCGCAACCTGCGGACCTCATCCTTATCAGGTCGATCAACAGGGCTGCGGGACCTCCGCGAGCCTCCCCCATGCCTCGATCTGCCTGCCGCTGAGGTTCAGCGTCGATCGGCACCGTTCGCGCCTGTTGGTGTCAGCTGTTGGTGTCAGGAATCCGGGCGGTCTTGACTGGGCGGCTCGTCAGACTCCCGCGCCCACGCGAAGGGCATGGGTTCCGTGGTGTCCACAACCCAGGGTTCAGGGTACCGAGCGTGACATCCTGCGCATCGAGCGACGAATGTCCCGACCTCGGGGTTCGTCAGGACGCTGTAGTGCGACGAAGGCAGCGCGCGCATCACGTAGCCGTTGGCGGTCGTTTCAAGTGCTGGCCACGCGGGCGAGCACTCACACGGCCCGGCCCTCGCGAAGTCCTCGTCGCCAGGTGTGTGATGCGTCTTCGTGAACTTCTTGTAGAGCTCCCTCAACGGGTGCACGTTGTCCCCTCCCCAGAGGCCGCTTGGCGTGATCACGTGGGCCCCATGAGCCGCACAGACTATCCCGAGGCCGGCGGAGCGGCTTTGAGCCTTAACCCACCAGTCTCCCCAGCTCCCATCCCGTCCGCCGTCGACCCACACGTCTGTGGAGCGGGCGTGGTTCATGGCGTCCAGGTGGAGCGCGCCACTGTACGAACGACCTGGACGCCATGGGCCGCGTCTGCTCGGCTCTGCCTGGGTCGATGGCGGACGGGATGGGAGCACCCCGCGCACGCCACTACGGACCCGGAGCCGGAAATGGCGCCCCCTCCATCCCGGTGCCGGCCGATCCCCCGCCGAGGCATCGTCCTGACCGTGGCATTGTCCGTCCAGGTCTCGACTCAGAGCCGTAGCTCGCTGCGGCCCCAGGGGCCGGCCCCGGCGCCGAAGGCGCAGAGGGGCCGAGCCCAAGGGGCCAGCCCGCGCCTCGCGCGGGCCGGTGATGAAGTAGGGAAAGTTCTACCGCGCCGGCGGCTCCTTCTGGAACCCGGCGTGGAACGCGCACGCGTCGCCGCCGAGTTGGAGCGCTTGGACGCCCTCCCGCGGCCTCTTGTCCTCGAAGCAGTGGCGGCGTCCCGCATCGGCGCATCGCCGAACTGACGAGTCTCTCGCGATCGCATGAGTGATCGCGCACGACCCGCGCGGAGCTGATCCATCAGCGCCCCGTCAACGGCCGCGACCACCGAATCACCGACTACACCGACGGCCGGCTCAAGAGGCCAGAGTGGCCCCGGCATGACCTCTCTGGCACGTAAATGCCACGGCGGCCCCGGCTCGCCACCAAAGATCAAGGCCCAGATCCCCGGGTACCCACCCGCTGATCTGGGCCTTTCTCGTGTCCTGAGACCGGTGGGCGCGGACGGTTTCGAACCGCCGACATCCGCCTTGTAAGTTCGCTCGCAGCACGGTGCCGTGTGCCAGAACGGGGCCCGCTGGTCGCTCGCCGATCCGTCTGCGGCCGCCCCGGTACACCATCGTTCGCCGCCATTGATGTCAGCTGGTGATGTCAACCCGACGGGCTACGCGCTGACAGCCAACTCCCGTGCCCGCTGACGGGCTTGGGATCTCACTTCCGTGAGTCGACCGTGGAACAGGTTGTGGCGGTTCTGGTCGAGGTTCAGAGGCAGGTCGATTTGAGAGATGAGCTCCGACTCCATGGTCCACGGTTCGTCACGCTCGATCCAGCACACTCGGGCGTTCTCTGCCATCCACTGACTGAGGGTGGCTTCCCCGGCCTTGCCGAAGGTCATGCGCTTCCCGCTGCCGACGCGGCGCAACTCGAGCCCGAGCAGGCAACCAAGCGTGAGGCGAAGCGTCGATCCGGCCGCATTGCCCCGGTAGTGATACCGCACGCGCTTGCGCAGGTTCTGCGTGCTGGTCCGGTTCGCCATGTGTCGCGGGGCTATACCGACGTAGAGCAGGCGCCCGGCATCGAGGTCCGGGCAGGGAGCCTTCTCGAAGTGCCATCCGTAGACCCCGGCCGCCGCCGGCACCGGGCTGGGACGCACCAAGACCTCCTGCGCCGACCACAGCCGATCCGGTTCGGTGAGAGCAGCATGGACCACGGAGCCTCCAAGGTCGGTGGGCTGATTGCCGCAGGCTACTGGCCGACCACACTGGCCCCAGGGGCAGACCGAACACCGCGGCTTTGTAAGCCTGGTGGTGCGGGGTAGCGAAGGCAGGCAGGTCACGCCACGCACCGAGGGTCCGTCGTCCAGCGGGTATCTCGACTGCGGTGAACCATCGTTGACCGTGACTGACCGCACCATGTGGCACGGCTGTGGCACACGCGACTTCGGCGGCCAGTAGCTTGATCGGCATGGCCACCCAGATAGTCACCTTGGTCGGCGTCCTCATCGGCGCCCTGACGTCCTACCTAGCGACGGCGATAGCCGAGCGGGCGAAGTTCCGACGCACGATGACTACCCGTTGGGATGAGAGGAAGCTCGATACCTACATCGAGTACATCTCATGCGTCAAAGAGATCACGAGAGCCGCCAGGGAAGCTTTGCGGGCTCGTGACCGGGAGGAGGACGCAACCGGTGCGCTGGCGGAGATGGAGGCGATCGAGGCCAAACGATCGATCCTTTTCGAGAGCTTCATCCTGCTGAGCGACGAAGCTGCTGCCACTGCTGCCCACGTCGTCAATCAGCGAGCCTGGGATCTACTACGAGTGACACGCAATCCCGCCAACGGGGAGGCCGCTCTCGAGGAGGTTCCACTGGTCACGGCCCTGAACGCTCTTCATGCGGCGGCGCGAGCGGATCTTGCGATAGGGCGCGGCTAAGGCTTGTCCCGCAACTGCTGGTCACCGGTGAGATGATCTTGATGTGGCTGGTGTGATTACGGCGTCGGAGCCGTCTTGGATAGGTCCGTTCACTGGGCTGAGCGCGCGCTGCTTCGGCAAGTTGGTCACCGCGGTGAAGCGCGAGAGCGGAGCCAAACCACAGCTGGGGCGTCCGTGGGGTCTGCCGCTTGAGGACCGCATCTTGCTGGTCACGGCCTACTGGCGCACGAACTTGACGATGCGCCAGCTAGCCCTACTGTTCGGGATTTCGAAGTCGTCGGCCGACCGGATCATCGACCACCTCGGTCCTCTGCTGGCATCGCCGTCCCGACGTCGGTTCGCGAGGGGCACGGTGCTCATCGTGGACGGGACCCTGGTGCCAACCCGGGATCACGCGGTGGCCGAGCAGTCGAAGAACTATCGGTATTCCACCAATCACCAGGTCGTCATCGACGCCGATACCCGCCTGGTTGTCGTGGTCGGACGGCCGCTGCCGGGCAACCGCAACGACTGCAAGGCGTGGGAAGAATCGGGAGCCAAGGCCGCAGTCGGCCGGACGACCGTGATAGCTGATGGCGGCTATCCAGGGACCGGGCTGATCATGCCGCACCGCCGCACTCCCGGCGAAGAGCTGCCCGACTGGAAGCAAGAGCACAACCGCTCACACAAGCATGTCCGTGCCCGAGTGGAGCACGTCTTTGCCCGGATGAAGACCTGGAAGATCCTCCGGGACTGCCGCCTCAAGGGCGACGGCGTCCGCCACGCCATGCTCGGCATCGCCCGACTGCACAACCTCGCTCTCACGGGATAACCCGCCGCATACGAGGATGGCGTCCCGCCACGTGGTGCAAGCGATCAAGACACCGGAATCCGCAGGCCAGGGGCGCCGACCATGCCCGATGGGATGTCCAACTCGTCTTACCGGGAGGCTTCGTGGGCTGCAGTCTCCGCAGAGATCGCCACGGGTCTCGAACCGGAACGCGTAGCGCTTGATCCCCTACACCACGTCGCGGGACACGACCCATACGAGACCCGAGAGGTCCAAGGGAAACGGCTCCCCCACCTCGCCGACTCGGAGGATCCTCAGTCGAGACAGAACTCGTTGCCCTCAATGTCCTGCATCACAATGCAGGACTCGTTCTCGCCGTCGGCACGCATCGTTCGCACATGTACCGCGCCAAGCGCGACCAGCCGTGCGCATTCAGCTTCAAGCGTGGCCAGGCGCTCCTCACCCACGAGCCCGATACCGGCCCGCACGTCAAGATGCAGCCGGTTCTTGACGGCCTTTCCTTCGGGAACGCGCTGGAAGAGCAGGCGCGGTCCCACACCCGCGGGATCACTGCACGCGAAGTAGATCACCTGATCCTCAGGCGGCAGTGAGCGATGGTAGTCCTCCCAAGTGGCGAACCCCGTCGGGATCGGAGGTACGACGTACCCCAGCACCTCGCACCAGAAGCCGGCGAGACGCGCAGGTTTCGCGCAGTCGAAGGTCACTTGGAACTGCTTGATCGTTGACATCGGCGCACGATAACAGGGGCTCTGCTCATCTCCCCTCGTGGGTCCGCACGTTGTTGGGCGGACGGCCCGTGCCATCCGTTGCTGTGCTGTGCGGTCGCAGGGGTGAACCGAGGTGGATGCCTTCCAAAGGGTGGGACCCAGGATCCAATCCCGGCCAACCACTCTCGTGCCAGAGGTCAGTTACGGGACAGCCCTTTAGCCAGCCTGATGGACGAGGGTGTACGGCCGGATTCGCAAGGTCGGCGGAGACTTAATGGGCGAGTCAAGCGCCGCTGGGTGTGCTCAGTAGCCGAAGAAGTGAAGGGGCCGCTTCCTAACCTGCGGTCCCTCATTCGGTGAACGCTCTGACTTGCTGTTGAGCTGTCGACGGTTGTCAACGCTGGTCACCGTTGAGCGTCCTTTCACGGCCCAGAGACGGCCCCGGGACTCCATGCCCGGGGTCGTCGCTAGTTTGGAAGATCGCGTATCTGGATCTGGGTTGACCTGGCGAGACGCTGACCTCGGCGTTCCCGGGGCGTTAGCCGACGTTCCCTGTCGGTCTCCGCTCGTTGCTGCTCGATCGGGCACGTAGGGGGCACGCTTGGCCTTCTCCCGCCTTGTCAGGCTGGGAACGCCGAAGTGGGGGTCCAGCTGGTCTTGTCGGCGGTTACGCGGCCGTGTGGGGCTGCCTCGCTGATGCCGCACTCACTGCGGTGCCAGAAACGAGGACTGCTGACAGTGCGATCAAGTTGGTCAGAACGCCTTGGATCTGTGCGCCTGGGACGTAGATGACCACGATGACGACGAGAACGGTGGCCCAGTCTCGCGGGCGGGGGATTGAAAGTGGCCTGGTTGGGGTCACACTCATAGCAGTACCTCCTAGGTGCGCGCCCACCGATTGCTGCCCTCGCCGGGAAGCCTGTGCAGCGGTCGGTGGGCTTTTGCGTGGACCTCTGTGATGTGGGTCTCCCCCAGTGTGCGCCGAAGTAACGGCTGGTAGGCGTGACCTAACCCACGGGGACGGTGCACAGGGGGCGCACGCAGTCATGCGGTCCGCCGGGTGGACAGGGAAGCGCGCCCGTTCGTCGATGAAGGTCGATAAACGAACGGATGGTCCGATAATCGAGGGGGTGTGTGCGACGAGGTCAGCGTAGCGACTTTGGCCGGGAGCTGCTTTGGCGCGAGTGATCATGGCCCCGTAAGCTGCCGGCGCGTCGGGCAGTCTGTTGACCTGCCCGTTAAAGCACGACGTTGGGGCCGTGATCTTCGAGGCTCGCGCCAAAGTGGCTGGCTAAAGTCGCGGAGCCGACCGCCCCAGCCACGACGGGGTTTCCCTCCCGCGCCTTGGCTCGTCGGCATCCGAACGGGATGTCCGATAGTAGGTCGCTCGATCGTGACGAAGTCTTTACTCGTTTTCTCAGTAAGCAAGTCAAAAGACGTCACTCGCGGACGTACGCGCAGCGATCCCTGACCCGTCCATCTATGCCGCGCTGATCCGTGGCACCTGTGCAGGATCAGGGGGCCGCTCGAACGCCGGCGCGTCCGCCCGTGATCCGCTGTACGCGGCGTACGTGCTCATCCTGGTTCTGGGGTTCCGACGCGGCGAAGTCCTGGGCCTCACCTGGGAGAACGTGAACCTGGACGCCGGGGAGATCACGGTGCAGATGCAGCTGCAGCGCATCAATCGACGCTTGGTCCACGACGAGACCAAGACCGAGGCGTCAACGGCCACGCTCCCGCTGCCGCAAATCTGCGTCACCGCTCTTCAACTTCGCAGGAAGGAACAGGAGCTGGCCAAGCAAGCCGCCGGTGAGCTGTGGATGGACTCCGATTTCGTGTTCACCACGCGCCGCGGCACACCATTCGAACCGCGCAACTTCAACCGCCGGTTCGGCGACCGGTCGGCCAGGGCGGGCGTCCGCCGGATCCGGCTGCACGACACTCGGCACACCTGCGGCTCGCTCCTCGCCGCCCTCGACGTGCACCCCCGGGTTGCGATGCAGATCCTCCGGCACAGCAAGATCGCGGTGACGATGGAGATCTACACGCACGTTCCGTCAGAGTCGACCCGGCGGGCACTTCGCAAGCTGGGCAAGCACCTTGGGAAGCAAGATCGAAAGTAGTTGCTGTACTTCGCTGCTGTACGGCATGCCAAAGCCCCCGTCAGTATCCCCGCCGGGGGCTTTGAGCTGCGTGGACCTGAGGGGATTTGAACCCCTGGCCCCCTCGATGTGAACTATGGGCGGGGCGGTCGCTGAGGTCTGCCAGGCACGCCAGCCGAGTGCTTGGGTCTGGTGGCGGTCGTGGGTGCGGAGGTTGCTGTACTTCACTGCTGTACCGCAGCCCGGGGCAGCCTGGCTGGACAGGACAGTTTGACAGCCGGCACTCAGTCCCCTTCGGGCGAGCCATCGGACTTGTCCGTGCGCATGAGAATTCCGGGGCAGTCTGGATCGACTTCGCCCGTGTAGTGGTTTCGCCAGAAGTAGCGGCTGGTGCGCGGCAGCGGCACCTCCACAAGTCGGCCGTCGTGCATCATCCACAAGCCAAAGCAGTCATCTTCCTCGTCATGGATCAGCACCTGCACAGAGTGCGGGGATGGCCAAGGCTGAGACTCCAGGTGTTCCAGGAGTCCGACCCAGCTGCTCCGTCGTATGAACTCAATGGCCCAGCCACCGAACATGCCATGCCCGATATCTGTGAATTGGCCACGCCACTTTCGGTTGGGGTCCGGCTGTGTCAACGGTTCCATGATCTCTTCTGCGCTGCTGGCCAACACGATGACCTCGGCGAATCTGCTCATGGCCGAGTATCGCCGGAGACATGGGAGGAACTGCAATCGAGTTCCGTCTCTGGAGTCGACATCCGCGATCCGAGGGCGACGGCGGCGAGAGGTTGGCTCCGAGACTTTGGGCTGGAGCTGCCATGGGGCGAGTGATCACGGCCCCGTAAGCTTCCGGCGAGTCGGGCAGTCTGTGGACCTGCCCGTTAAAGCACGACGTTGGGGCCATGATCTTCGAGGCTCGCCCCATGGTGGCTAAAGTCTCGGAGCCAACCGGCCCATCGGCGCACCCACCGTTCTCGACTCGGGCCCGCACCCGCTGCGGCCCGGGGCTTGGCCCCGGCGCCGCAGGCGCAGAGGGGCCAAAGCCCAAGGGCCAGCCCGCGCTTGCGCGGGCCTTGATGAAGTAGGGAAAGTTCTACCGCGCCGGCGGCTCCTTCTGGAACCCGGCGTGGAACGCGCACGCGTCGCCGCCGAGTTGGAGCGCTTGGACGCCCTGCCGCGGCCTCTCGTCCTCGAAGCAGTGGCGGCGTCCCGTATCGGCGCATCGCCGAACTGACGAGTCTCTCGCGATCGCATGAGTGATCGCGCACGACCCGCGCGGAGCTGATCCATCAGCGCCCCGTCAACGGCCGCGACCACCGAATCACCGACTACACCGACGGCCGGCTCAAGAGGCCAGAGTGGCCCCGACATGACCTCTCTGGCACGTAAATGCCACGGCGGCCCCGGCTCGCCACCAAAGATCAAGGCCCAGATCCCCGGGTACCCACCCGCTGATCTGGGCCTTTCTCGTGTCCTGAGACCGGTGGGCGCGGACGGTTTCGAACCGCCGACATCCGCCTTGTAAGGGCGGCGCTCTACCGCTGAGCTACGCGCCCAGGACGAGTCGACAGCCTACATTGCCCGGGGGGATGCCCCGCAAACCCGTATCCGGGGGTTAACCCCACCTCCGGTCCGGGAGCGGCCCGGATCCCGCGGCGGACCCCGGAACCGTACGGTCGAAAGGCGTCGAAGGGCATCGGAGCGCGTCGGCGTTTCATTCCAGGGGGAGATCTTCATGGCTCGGACTCGGACACGGACAGCTGCGCGGACCACGGCCGTCGCCGGTGCCGTCGTCGCTCTCGTCGCGACCGCCGCGGGCTGCGGGGCGAATGCCGGGGACGACAGGCATCCGGAGCATCGGGCGTTCGCGCTGCACGGTCGTACGCTCACCGTGGACTCGGACGACTCCGCGCTGGAGCTCGTGGTCGCCGAATCGGCCGAGGCGGACAAGGTCGAGGTCACCCGGTGGTTCCAGGGCCACATCGTCGTCGGTGGGGATCCGCGCGTGACCTGGGCGATGAAGGACGACCGGCTGACGCTGCGGATGAAGTGCTCGGGTGTCGTCGCCGACTGCAGCGCCAAGCACCGGATCGTCGTGCCGCGCGGTGTCGCGGTGAAGGTCGTGGACGGGGACGGGAGCGTACGGGCGGAAGGGTTCAAGGAGGCGCTCGGGATCCGTACGTCGGACGGGAGTGTCCGCGTGACGAACTCCTCCGGCGCGCTGGACCTGCGTACCGCCGACGGCTCGATCCGCGCCCTCGGCATCGACTCGCGCCACGTGCGCGCCCAGACCTCCGACGGGTCCGTACGGCTCGAACTCGGCGTCGTACCCGACCTGGTCGAGGCCCGCAGCCAGGACGGTTCGCTCACCATCGGGCTGCCCCACGACACCTACCGGGTGACGGCCGAGAGCGGGGACGGATCCGTGCGGGTGTCCGTGCCCCGGGACGCGGCCAGTTCGCACGTGGTGTCCGCCCGCGCGAACGACGGAAGCATCACAGTACGAACCGCGAACTAACCGGCCCGTGTGTTCGTCCTTAACCGGTGGGAGAATGACACCGGGCAAGGCGGATGACAGCACGGGAGAGGGATGTGACGGCGACACCTTCAGAGCCGTACACGCCGTTTGCGCCACGCGCGCAGTCGGTACGCCGTCAGCCCCGTCGATGCCGTGACGTGCTGACTCTCGTCACCCTCCCGCTCCTCGCCGCCCTCGTCCTGCCCGCGGCCTTCGCCGGGGGCGGCACCCGGCGCTGGTTCGGCGGGCGCTCCGAGGGTCAGCGGGCCGAGGCGCAGGCCGCGAAGGACGCCGCCGCGGCGGCGTTCTACGAGCTGGACACCGCCCAGCGCGATCTGCGGATCTCGATCGAGACCATCATCGCCGTCGACGACTCCCCCGCGGCCCGCCGCGCCGTCTCCGACTTCGAGGCGTTGGGCCGGCGCATCGACGAGGCCAGTGGGAAGTACATCGAGGCCGTCGACGCCCACGACCTCGACCGGGACGAGCTGGAGGCGTCGGTCGCCACCCGCGCCCGCGCCGAACTCACCGCCGCCAAGGACCAGCTGGGGCGGGTCAAACAGGACCTGGACCGGTTCGGCCAGGGACTCGCGCCGCTGCTCGGGAAGGCCGAGACGCAGCTCGCCCGGCTCGCGCCCGCCGTCGAGCGCGCCCGCCAGGCCCTGCTCGCCGCCTCGAACGCCCTCGATGACGTCCGCAAGACAGGCCTCAGAGCCGATGATCTGGCCGGCCGGCTCGCCGCGCTCGGGCCCGAGCTGACCAAGCTCAACCAGGGGGCCGGAGCGCACGGCGTACCGGAGACGCTGGAGCGCGCCGAGCGGGTCTCCCGGGAGGCCGGGGCGGTGCGCGCGGAGGCCGAGCGGCTGCCGGAGCGGGCCGCGGAGATCGACCACCGGCTGGTGTCGCTGCGCACCCGCGCCCAGGCGCTGACCACCCGTGCCGGGCAGGTGGAGCCGGTGCTGAGCGAGCTGCGGCGCCGGTTCTCCGCCGCGTGCTGGCAGGACCTGCAGCACGTACCGGAGCAAGCCACCGAGAACGTACGGCAGGCCGAGCTCAAGCTGAAGGAGGCGCAGGCCGCGCGCGACGCGCAGCGCTGGCCGGACGCCACCTCGCTGCTGTCCACGGTGCGCGCGCTGCTGAACGGTACCGACGAGGCCGTGTCGGCGGCCGGCGACCGGCTGCGACGGCTGAACGCCGTGTCCAAGGACCCCCAGCAGGAGATCGACCGCACCCGTTTCGCCATCCGGGACGCCCAGCGCCTGGCCATGGCGGGCCGCAACACCCCGGATCCGCGGCACGCCCGCCCGCTCGACGACTCCGTCGCCCGGCTGGATCGTGCCGTCGCCGCGCTGGAGGGGCGCCACCCCGACTACTGGCACTTCCTCACCGAGACGGAGGCGGTACGGGCGACGGCCGCCCGGGTGGTCTCCCAGATCCGCGAGGAGCGCGGCGGCCCGGTCTGAGCTTCTCCGGCACCGCCGATCCCGGTCCCCTGTGGTGGCGATCCCCGGCCTCCGGGCGGATGCTGGGATGTACGTACGGCCTCCGCTAGCTGAAGAGGGAGGCGGACATGGCCACGCACGTACTTCGTCCCGGAACCCGACGACGCATCGCCTTCGACGACCATCTGCCGGTCGATCACCGGCTGAACACGTTCTACCGGATCGGCGCGGGCCTGATGGGCCTCTTCCTGCTCGCCTTCGGCATCCTCGGCCTGACCAACAAGGTCGGCTTCTTCACCACCCACGGGGACACGGTCATAGGGCTGAACACCAACGGCTCGCTCAGCGTGCTGTCCATCTGCGTGGGGCTGCTGCTGTTCGTGGGCATGGTGATCGGCGGGAACTTCGCCTCGACGCTCAACATGGTCTTCGGCGTCCTGTTCATCCTCAACGGCTTCCTGAACCTGGCGCTGCTGGACGGCCGCTACAACTTCCTCGCCTTCCGCATCCAGAACGTGCTGTTCAGCTTTGTGGTCGGCGTCCTGCTGATGTTCTTCGGGATGTACGGGAGGGTCGGCTCGGCCCTGCCGCACGACAACCCGTACTACAAAGCCCGTCACCCCGAGGAGGCCGAGCGGACGGAGCGGATCCGGGAGCTGCGGGAGTCGGCCTCGGCAACGGCCCTGCAGCAGTCGCACAGGGCCGCGCCGACGCCCAAGGCCGTGGGCGGCACGGAAACCAAGGCATCGGAAACCACCGAAGCGTCGGAATCCAAAGCATCGGAATCCAAGGCACCGGAGACCAAGGCCGCCGAGCCGCCCAGGACCACGGACCCCTAGGTCACCTCAGGTGATCAGGTGATCAGGTGCGATACGCGTAGTACGCCGAGGTCGGGTACGACGCGAGGATGCTCGACAGCGACCGGCGGTAGGTGTCGGCGTCGTGGTACGTCAGGTACGGCATGCCGCTGGAGCTGCGGTAGGACGTGATCATGGTGTGGTCCTTGGACCCGTCCTTGTCGAAGTCCACCTGCAGGACGTCACCGACGTCCATCTGGTAGACGTTCGCCAGCGGCGCGGTGCGCTTGGCGGTCTGGGTGAACCAGGACCACTCGTTCACGCCCGCCCAGGAGTCGGACTGGCCGTTGGCGACGTAGTACCAGGTGTCGTACTCCTCCGGAGTCACGGTGCTGATCGGCTGCCAGCCGCCCGCCAGCAGACTCTGGCTCACGAAGTTGGTGCAGTCGCCGCCGACCCCGTTGAACTTCCGGTAGGCCGCGTTGTAGTTCTTCCAGTACTTCTCGGCGTAGGTCGCCATCGCCGCGTAGTCGTACGCGCCTCCGGTGAGCTTCTTGGGGTTGGCGGGCGCGGGATACGTGGTCGCTGCCGGGGGGGCGTCGACAACGGCCATCGGGGTCCTGCGCGCGGGGGCGGCGGTGACGGGTTCGTTGACCTGGTGGGCGCCCGTGTCGGTCGTACGCAGGCCCGAGAGCTTCCAGGTGCCGTCCGGCTGGGCGGCGAAGGTCAGGACGTGGTGCGCGTCGAAGCCCGTGGTGTCGGGTTCGTCGCCGCGGATCTTCTTGTACGTGAGGACGGTGGTCTCGGTGACCCAGGCGGTGGCCACCTTGCCCCACCTGCGCGTCCTGTCGACGGTGACCTTGGTGTCGGCGGCGGTGTAGGCCTCACCCAGCGCCGCGAGGCGGGAGCGGGTGCCGCGCAGGGAGGTCACGGCGGTGTCCTCCGTCTTCGTCAGCGCGGCGGTCAGCTTGATGCCTCCCGTCGACTTCGACGCGAGGGCCGTGCGGGGTGCCGGCCCGCTCTTGTCGAGGAGGGCCGCCGTGCGGTCGGTGAGCACGGCGTCCGCCATCCGGCCGAACGCGTCGGTCGTCGCCCGGTTCACGGTGACGGACGCGGTCGCCGCGTGGGCGGAGGAAAGGGGCAGCAGCACTGCGGAGACGGCGATCGCCGTCAGGGTCGAGCATCGGCTCAACGTCTTCGATCTCACTGAGGACTCTCCTTACACCCGATCAGATGCCGGGGAGGGAATCTTTACACGTCCTCCTCAACTGTGGTGAACCCGGGGGGATTTCATGCACACCTAGGTCAACTCCCTTGAGAAAAGAGTAAGTTGACGCACCGAAAGTCAGGACGCCGTTCACGGCTACTTCACCACCGTCGACCAGTCCGGGGACTGCGCGGGATCCAGACTGCGCAGGCGCTCCAGGGTCTCGGGCTTCTGCACGTCGAGCCAGTCGGCCAGTTCACGGAAGGACACACAGCGAACGCCCTTCTTCGTGCACACGTTCTTGACGACCTGGTCGATGGACTTCATGTAGATGCCACCGTTCCAGTTCTCGAAGTGGTTGCCGATGAACAGCGGTGCGCGACTGCCGTAGTACACGCGGTTGAAACCGTCCATGTACGACGCGACGGTCTCCTGCTCCCACTCGGGGTACTTGGCCGGGTCGCCCTCGGTCGAGTCGCCGGACTGGTTGGCGAGGAAGTTGAAGTCCATGGACAGGCCTTGGTACTTGCCGCCCTCGTAGGGGAGCAGCTGCAGCGGGAAGTCCCAGACGCCCTCCTTCTTGTTGGGCCATATCTGGAGGTTGCCCGAGGAGCTCGCGTCGTAGCGCCAGTCGTAGTCCTTGGCGGTCGCCTTCATGGCCTTGAGCAGGTTCTTCTGGCCCTCCAGGCAGGGCGCGCGCCCTCCGTTGACCTCCTTCGCGGGGTCGAACGGCAGGGCCGGCAGGTCGGTGTAGCCGGTGTTGGTCTTCCACTTCTCGACGAACGAGAAGAACTGGTTGATCTCGCTCTCCCACTCCGCCACGCTCCAGTCCCCGCCGCCCTTGTCCTCGCAGAAGTGACCGTTGAAGTGGGTGCCGATCTCGTTGCCCGCCTTGTAGGCCTTGCCGAGCTCCTCCAGCGTGTCGCGGATGTGCTCGTCGGTGGCGTAGCTGATCGCCGCGGCGCCCGGCGCGTGCATCGGCGGTTTGTAGAGCGTCTTCTTGTCCTTGGGCAGCAGATAGATGCCGGTCAGGAAGAACGTCATGTGGGCGTTGTACTGCTCCGCCAACTCCTGGTAGTGCGTGAAGAGTTTGTCGTCGCCCTGGAGGGCGCCGTCCCAGGAGAAGACGACGAACTGGGGCGGCTTCTCACCCGGCTTGAGGGGGACGGGCTTCAACTGGCCCTTCTGCGGCCCGGTGTAGGACGTGGAGCCGTCCCCGAGCACCTTCGTCTTGCCGTCCCACGGGGGTTCCTTGGTCGTCTTGGTGGTGGTCTCGGAGCGGGACCCACCGGCCGAGGCGGCCGGTGTGGTGTTGTCCGAGCCGTTCAGGGCCAGGAACGTGGCGGTCGTCGACGTCACGACGAGGAAGGCCGCCATGGCCACGAAACCCTGGCGGGCGGAACCGGGAGCGGGTGCGGGTTCGCGGCGGCGGTGACCGCTGTGCTTCGAGTTCATACGGGGCACATTCTGCGAGGGGGGTGGAAGGAGCGGGCGGGGGCCTTTCGGCCGTCGGGATGCGCGGTGGCCTCTCGGCCGTCGGGGTGGGCGGCCTCGTGGCCGTCGCGGTCAGCCGAGCGGACTCATGGCGCCGGCCCAGATGCCGTACGGGACGTCGTCGGTGGACGTGCCGGCGAGCCCTTTGAGCGGCAGCGGTTCGAGGCTCTTGGTCAGGTCGATGCGGTAGAGGACGACCGCGGTCGACACGGAACGGTTCGTACCGACGTACCAGGCTGCGGTGTCGTCCGCCGTGGTGCCGGCCTTCCCGGCCGTCTCCGGTGCGCTCAGGGCCGCGGTGGGGTGCGCCGTACCGAAGGCGTCCGTGAGCCCCTCGGTGACCTCGCGGGCCACCTCGGCGCTCACCGCGCGCTTGGGGCGGGGGGTGTCCAGGGCGACCTGGGAGCCGTTGCGGGTGATGCGTCGCACGGAGTACGGCTCGGTGTGCGACCCGCCCGCGGCGAAGGTGGCGTAGGCGTTGGCCATCCGGATCGCGCTGGGCGTGGCGTTGCCCAGGGACAGCGCGGGCACCTGGGGACCCATGGTCGACGAGAGCAGCCCGGCCGCTTCGGCGGTCTGCCGCACCTTGTCCAGGCCCGTGTCCATGCCGAGCTGCATGAAGGGCACGTTCACGGACTCGGCGAGCGCCTTGCGCAGGCTGATCTGCCCCCAGGACTTGTTGCCGTCGTTGTGGGCGGCGACCTTCTTGTTGGCGCGGTCCCAGTAGGGCCCTTCGGGTGTGGTGACGGGGATGTTGTCGTCACCGTTGTAGAGCGTCTCCGGCGTGACCGGTGTCGCCGCACTGTCGCGGGTCTTGTGGACGCCGTGTTCAAGACCGGCCGCGTAGACGAACGGCAGGAACGACGAACCGGCCGGGACCGTGGTCGCGTTGGACTCGTTGAAGCCCTGCGTACGGTGGTCGGGGCCGCCGTAGACGGCGAGGATCTTGCCGTCGGCGGCCACCGAGGAGGCCCCGTAGTGGGCGGCCTTCGCCGTCTTGGGGTCGTCCTTCAGGGCCTTGTTGCGGGCCTTGGTCACGGCGTCGGCGAGCGCCGTCTCCCGCTTCCGGTCGAAGGTCGTGTAGATCTGGTAGCCGCCCAGGTCGAACTGCTGGTCCGAGATGTGCCCGGCCTTCTTGGCGTACTGGGTCGCGAGCTCCACCAGGTAGTCGCTCTGCTTGCCGGTGTCGAAGGTCTGGGACTGCGTGGTCGGCTCGGGGAACTTCGTGTACTTGGCCCGCTCGGCCGGCGACAGCTTGCCGATCTTGACCATGCGGTCGAGGATCCAGGACCAGCGCTCCACGGCGCGCTTGTGGTTCGCCTGGCTCAGGGTGGGGTCGTACAGGCCCGCGCCCTTCAGCAGGGACGCGAGCATCGCGGCCTCGCTGGCGTTGAGTTCGCCGACGTCCTTGCCGTAGTACGCCTGGGCGGCGCGCTGGATGCCGTACGTGCCGCGGCCGAACCAGCTGGTGTTGAGGTAGCCCTCGAGGATCTTGTCCTTGCTCATCTTCTGGTCGAGCTTGAGGGAGATCATCGCCTCGGTGAACTTGCGGCTCACCGAGCGGTTCTGGTTCAGGTAGACGTTCTTGACGTACTGCTGGGTGATCGTCGAGCCACCCTCGGTGTTGCCCTCGCCGATCGTGCGCACCAGGGCCCGGCTGATGCCCTTGAAGGAGATGCCCGGGTCGGAGTAGAAGCTCTGGTTCTCCGCGGCCAGCACCGCCCAGCGCACGTCCTGGGGTATGTCCTTCAGCGGCATCGCCTGCCGCCGCACCCACCCGGTCCGGGCCATGGGCGTCCCGTCGGACCAGAAGTAGACGTTGTCCTGCTGGGTGGCGTACGTGTTGAGGTTCTGGGGTATGTCTGTCGCGGCATAAGCGATCACCAGAAACGTTCCGCTCAGCCCGATGGCCAGGCCCCAGGCTGCCAGCCACTGGCGCCAGGAGGGCATCCAGCGTCGCCAGCCGGTGCGGCCGGGGCGCGGGTACGCCGGTTTCAGACGGCGGGCGACGCGCGCCCAGCGCCCGGCGAGCGCGGAGGGCTTGGCCGGTTTGCGGCGGGTGCCGCGATGGCCGGAAGTCGTCCCTCGATCGGCGCTTTGTGAGGGGTCCTCCGCACCTGAGTGCGCCTCGATCTCGGCAGGAGTCGGTACGCGAAGCTGAGTGGTCTTCTCGGCGGGACGTTCGGCCCCGGGCGGGAGGCGGAGCTGAGTGGTCTCCTCGGCGCGGGGCGGGAGGCGAAGCTGAGTGGTCTCATCCATGCCGGGCGGGAGGCGAAGCTGAGTGGTTCGCTCGGCGGGAGTCTCGTTCTCCGAGTCATCCGCACGACGGCTCGCGGAGTCATCCGCACGACGGCTCGCAGGGTCTTCCGTGCGGCGGCTCGCGGGCCGTTGCGGACCGGGCCCGCGGCGATTTTGGCGGTCGTCGCCCTCCCCGCTAGCCACGGCGGGCTCCGGCGCGTGGACGGCCCAGGGGATGCGGGGCATCTGTTCGATGCCAGGCCTCGGTCACGACTGCGTCTCCCTCCGCACTTCGGAATTGCGCGCGCGGGTAGATGCAGCTGCCGCACATGCGGCTGCGAGCCCCCCTCCCCGACCTTGCGGCTCGTCGCGGCCCTCTTAAATTATCAGCGACTAATACGATCTCCTCGCCCAGGAACCAGACAGAAATGTTCAGCAGGTCAAGTCGGCCCTCTGAAGGCACCGGGCGGGAATCGGGGAGGAATCGAGGAGGTCCGGGTTCCGGATCACGGCGCCACCCGGTGCGCGACCGGGCCGCGGAAGGCTTCGATCGTCGGCTCCCTGCCGCTAACCTGTGCGTATGCCTCGCTACGAGTACCGCTGCCGGACCTGCGGCGACACCTTCGAACTGAGCCGCCCGATGGCGGAATCCGCCGCTCCGGCGGACTGCCCCGCCGGGCACGACGACACGGTGAAACTCCTGTCGACCGTCGCGGTCGCCACCGGCGGATCGTCGTCCGCGACCGCCCCGGGCCCGTCCGGAGGGGGCGGAGGCGGGTGCTGCGGCGGCGGTTGCTGCGGCTGACCGACCGGGATTTTTCAGGAAGTCTTCAGCTTTTCTTCGCCCGAATCCTCCGTGCGGCCCGGGCGTGTCGCGCTCTCAGGCCGTACGTGGCCCCCGCACAGGCCGGGCCCGGCTCCCGCTGAGACCGCGCCCGGCTCGCCCTCAGGCCGCGCCCGGCTCCCCCTCAGATCGCGCCCGGCCCCCGCTCAGGCCGCGCCCGGTCGGCCACAGGCGTGTGTGAACTCCCGCAGGATCCGCTCCCCCGCCGCGACCCCCCGCTCCGGGAGGGCGGTGATCGCCGGCGCCGTCCAGTCGGCCTCGGCCAGTTCCCCGTGGCCGGGCCGCCAGCCGCGGTCGGCGGCGAGCAGCAGGTCGGCGTCGAGAAGGGAGTCACCGGCGGCGAGCGTGAGGAGGGCGCCGGTGCGGCGGGCCACCTCGCGCACGGCCGCGCTCTTGGTGAGCGGCTTCGGCACGGCGTAGATCTTGCGGCCCTGCAGCGACACCGTCCAGCCGCGGCTCTCCGCCCAGACGGCGAGCTCCTTCACCCACTCCTCGGGCAGCAGCTCACGCTCCACCACCAGATAGGCGAACAGGTCCTCGGCGACCCGGTGCTTGCGGACCCAGACCGGATCGGCGGTGGCCTCGAGGTGGTCCCGCACCTCGGCCAGCGGCGCGCACTCGTCGGCGAGCCGCGCGGTCACGGCCGCGTGCCAGTCGGGGTCGGAGACGCCGTCGACGAGCAGATGTCCGCCGTTGGCGCAGATCGCGTACTCGGGCGCGGGGCCCGGCAGGTTGATGCGCTGGTACTGCTTGCGGGTGCGGGTCGTGGTGGGCACGAAGTGGGCCGTGTCGCCGAGCTCGGTGAGCAGCGCGGCGGCCGTCTCGGTCATGTACGACAGCGGCCTGGCCTCGTGCACCTCGACGCAGAGCAGCCGCGGCGCCCGCGCGTCGGGCATGGTCAGCGCGAGGGCGGCGGAGGAGTAGATCAGCGTACGGTCGAGATCGCTGGCGACGAGCACCTTGGGCGCGGACATCAGACCGTCACCGCCTTGCCGTCGGCGCCGGTCGCGCCGCGCGTGTACTTCGGGTGGATCAACCCCACGCAGGTGTACGGGAGTTCGTCGACCTCCTCGACGGGCACCCCGCGCTGCTGGGCGAGCAGGCGTACGTGGTCGAGGTCGGTGCCTGCTCCGGCGCGCGCCAGGATCTTCCAGGGGACGCGGCGCAGCAGCACGCGGGTGGTCTCGCCGACGCCCGGCTTGACGAGGTTCACGTCGTGGATCTCGTACTCCTCGCTGATCCGCTCGACGGCCGCCCAGCCCTCCCAGGTGGGGGTGCGGTCGGTGGCGAGGAGCTCCTTGGCCTGGGCGACGGCCGCGTCGGCGACGTCGGGGAAGTGGGCGGCGACGGCGTCCAGGAAGTCGACGGAGACGTCGGAGCCGGCCAGCTCGCGGTAGAACTTCGCGCCGTGGAAGTCGTACTCGCCGACCAGGTCCGAGCGCAGCACCGTGCGCGAAATCAGCCCTGAGACCGTCGAGTTGAGGCAGGCGGAGGGGATGAGGAAGTCCTCGCGGGTGCCGTACGTCCGTACGCACGAGCCCGGGTCGGCGAGGACCGCGATCTCCGGGTCGAAGCCGGTGATGCCCTCGGCGGACTCGAACTCCCTGATGGCCTCGGTGAGTTCGCGGGTGATGGCGCCCTTGCCGGTCCAGCCGTCGACGAACACGACGTCGGCCGGGTCGTGGTGGGCGGCCAGCCAGCGCAGCGCGTTGGCGTCGATGCCGCGGCCACGGACGATGGAGACGGCGTAGTGCGGCAGGTCGAGGCCGTGCCGGTGCTTGGCCCAGCGGCGCATGAGGACGCCGACGGGGGTGCCCGCGCGGGCCAGCGAGACGAGTACGGGGTGCGGAGAGCGTTCGGCGAGCACCAGCTCGGTGACGGCGCCGACGGCCTGGGCTATCCGGGCGGCCGAGGTGCCGAGGGCCGTGTGGAACAGCTCCTGGTACTGGGGGCTCGGCTGGTACTCGACCGGCAGCGACTCCGCGTAGTGGGCGCCGCCGCTCTGGATCGCCTCCTCGCGCTCCTCGGTCGGCGCCTCCAGCGTCACGTCCGAGAGGTCCTGCAGCAGCCAGCCGACCTCGTCGGGCGCGTACGAGGAGAAGGCGGGGCCTCGGAGGGGCTCGGGGAGCATGGAGGACCTTTCGGTGGACGGCCGTGCGGGGACGTACGACGGAACGACGGCGAGCAGGACGCTCGGCGTGTGCTCCGCGAGCTGGGCCAGCAGGCCGTCGGGGGCGTGCAGGGCGGACGTGTCGGCGGCGGAGTCGACCACGGCCACGACCGCGTCGAAACCGGCACCCGCGACGTTGTACGCGTACCGCTCACCGGGTCCGTCGTCGGGGTCGTCGTGGGCCGGGAAGGCGAGGCGCGTCCGTATGGCGTAACCGGGGTCGTCGAGGGCGAGCACCGGGGAGCGGGTGGTCGTGGAGTACCGCACCTCGGCGGACACCACCTGCTCCAGCTCCCTGGCCAGCCTGAGCGGCGCGTACATCAGCTCCTCGAAGCCGAGTACGAGGACGCGCCGCGCCCCGTCCGGCAGCGCTTCGGCGACCCGCGCGGCCATCGCGGGCAGCGCCGCGTCCAGTCGTATTCGATGCCCGGGCGTGAAGCCGTGCCGCCCCCCGTCGGGCAGACCCCGGGGCCAGCCGAGCTCGACACGGGCGGCACCGGGGTGCCCGGGACGGCTGTCGGCGGGCTCGGTGCTCTCGGCGTGCTCGATGGTCTGGGTGCTCTCGTGTGCCGCCACCAGCGCCTGGCCCTTCTCCAGGACGCCCTCCGGGAGGTTCACGGTGCCCCTCGCCGCGGCGACCAGGTCCACCCGTGCGCCGATCTCCGTCGCGAACTCCGCCAGACGGCCCAGGTCCGCGGCCGAGCGCATGTCGACCAGGGCCACGACCACATAGTGGTCACGCGGATAGCGGGCGTGGAGGTCGCGGATGGTGTTGAGGACCGTGTTGCCGGTGGAGAACTCGTCGTCGACGAGGACCAGGGGGCCCGCGCCCGCCAGCAGAGCGGGGTTCTCCGGCAGCAGGAGGTGGGAGGTGGCGTGGGAGTGGGACTCCTCGAAGCCGCCCGCCGTGTCGACGCCGGGGACGGGGCGGCGGGTCGAGTGGAGGTAGGGCGCCAGGCCCACACCGTCGGCGACGCAGTGGCCGAGGCCGGTGGCGGTCTCCGCGTACCCGAGGACGACGGCCGCGCGGGCGCCCTCGGCGCCGAGCAGTTCCCGTACCCGCCGGCCGAGCGCGAACCCGTGTCCGTACACCACGGACGGCGACTGCGGGACGTGCTTGCCGAGCACGTTCGACACGAGCAGATGCGCCCGGCGGGGGTTGCGCCGCAGCGCGAGCCCCAGCAGGTCGCTCAGCTCCTCGTCGCCGACGAGCTCGACACCCAGTCGCTCGGCGACCCAGGTCCCCGTCCACACCACGTTCTTCATCGATTCCTTGTTGGTCGGTTGGTCGGTCGGTCGGCGCGGTTCACGCCGGCAGAGCGGCCGCGAGCAGTTCCACGAAGCCGATGTCCTCGTTCGCCACACCGAACACCTGGGCGCGCTGGAGGGTGCGCTCGGCCCAGGCGCGGTGCGGCTTCACTTCATTCATTTTGTTCGTATACGCCGACCGCAGCACACCCCCGCCGCCCCGCTCGGGCCTGAGGATGTCCTGCGCGTCGCTGTACTCCTCGTGGCTGACCACGGACAGCGCGTGCACCGCCGGGACGTGCGAGGGGTGGATGCAGGTCTTGCCGAGCAGGCCGTTGGCCCGGTCGAGGGCGATCTCGCGCAGCAGCCCGTCCAGGTCGTGTTCGATCAGCGCCTGGCGCAGCTCCTCGACCTCACCCTCCTGGAAGGGGCTGCGGCGCAGCTGCGGCTTGAACATGCGCTCCTGGACCCGGAAGTACTCCCACACGGGCCCGGTGACCGTGAACCCGGTGCCGTCCGAGCGCCCCAGCATGTTCACCACGTCCGCGATCACGGAGGCGACGATCTGGACGTCGTAGGCGGTCATGTCGGGCGCCCTGCGCAGCCCGTACGCCGAGCAGAAGTCGGTGACGCCCAGGCGCAGCGCGAGGACGCGGTCGCGGTACTTGTCGACGACCCGGGAGATGCCCTCCAGGGTCTCCCGGCGGCTCTCCAGGTACAGCAGCCCCGGCGATTCCAGGACAGGCATCGCGAACAGCCGCCGGCCGCTCGCGGACTCGGCCGCGGCGAGCGCCTCCATGAACGGGACGCCCCGCTCCTCGGTGAACTTCGGCAGGACGAACCCGGACAGCAGGCGCACGGACGCGCCGAGCCGCCCGACGAGGTCCGGGATCTGCTGGGGCTCACGGACCCGTACGAACAGCAGCGGGAGCCCGTCGCTCTGCGGCCGTCCGGCGAGGTCGGCGAACTGCCGGACCAGGTTCTCCTCGGCGCCCACGACCTCGGCGTCGTCGATCGAGTCCTCCAGGCACAGGACCATGGAGACCACGCCGCGTCCGGCCTGCTTGACGACGTCGTCGGCGAGGTGGGGTCTGGTCGCGGGGCTGTAGAGGGTGGCGCCGAGGGCCGCCGCGAGCACGCGGGCAGGCGAGTCGGCGGTGAAGACGCACGGCTCCTGGTAGAAGAGACGCCGTCGCCCCTCAGGGGCGATATGTCCGAAATGGCGCATGGAGCTCCCCCGTGGCGGCTAGATGGACCTATGTGAGGTGGCCGGTAATAGTACGTACAAATCCATGTCAGTCGTTCCCACCAGGCGTGAAGTTCAGGTAACTCGGCCATGTCGGTTGCCCGCACATTCCGACCGGGAATCCTTACCCCCGCGTTGTCGTGACCAGGACCGAGAGGGCAGGATGACCGCATGACGCACGCGATGCTGAAGGGGTCTAACGTCCCGCTGGACGCCACAGCGGTACGTGCCGTGCTGCGCTGGACGCCCGGGCAGGGTGTCCCCGATGTCGATGTCTCGGCGCTGCTCCTCGGTCCCGACGGTCGTGTGCGATCCGACGAGGACTTCGTCTTCTACAACCAGCCACGCCATCCCTCGGGCAAGGTGTGGCGACTTGGCAAGAAACGCGTCGCCGAGGGCCTCACCGACACCATCCAGACGGATCTGGCGGGTGTCGAGTCCGGCGTCGGACAGATTCTGCTGGTCGCATCGGCGGACGGCGTCACCTTCGACCAGGTACGCGCCCTACGCATCCTGCTGTACGACGCGTCCGCCACGGCAGGAACGACCGGCACGACCGGCACGGACGGTGAGCCGCTGGCCTACTTCGACATCAAGCCGGAGACCGGTACGGAGACCGCGCTGATCTGCGGCGAGCTGTACCGGCGCGGTCAGGGCTGGAAGTTCCGGGCGCTCGGCGAGGGCTATCCGAACGGTCTGGAGGGGCTCGCCTCCGACTTCGGGATCACGGTGGACGAGTCCGAGCCCGAGGCCGTCGCGCCCGTACCCGACACCACTGCCTGGGCGGACCCCGCGGCCTCCCCGGAGACCTCGGTGCCCCTCCCGCCCGAGCAGGCCGTCCCGGTGCCCCAGCAGCCCGCGTACGGCTATCCGGGGCCCGCGCAGACGGCCCCCGCCCAGCCCGCGTACGGCTACCCCCAGCCGACCAGCCAGCCCGCCTACGGCTACCCCCAGCCTCAGACGGCCCCGGCCGTCCAGCCGGCCTACGGCTTCCCGCAGGCGGTCGGCTCCCTCCCCGACCCGGACTTCAGGCTGCCGCCACAGGGGCCGCAGTTCATCGGACGCTGAGGCAACGTCAACGGTCGGCCTTGGACTTGTACCCCCGCCCCCACTGCAACCCCCACCCGTACAACCGGTCCAGCTCCGCCTGGAACCCGTACACGAACTTCACCTCACGCCGCACGGTGATCTCGCCCTTGTTGTTCTCGATCATCACCACCGCGCAGGAGCGGGCCTGCGGATGCCGCTCGTCGAGGCCGATCTCGATCCGGGGCCCGTTGCTCGGGTAGAGCGTGATGATGGCGTGCGTACGGTCGAAGGCGGGCGTCTGGTCGTAGATGTACACGAAGACCAGGAGCCGCTTGATGTCGTCGCGGTGGTCGAGGTTGACGTAGGCCGTCTCGCCGGACGCCGAACCGAACCGGTCGTCACCGCTGAGCTTCACGTACGGCGGGTCGTTGATGTCGCCGAGGAAGTTGCCCAGGGGCTGCACCACGCCCTTGGAGCCGTCCGCGAGCTCGTACATGACGCCCAGGTCGAGGTCGACGTTCACCATGCTCTGGGTGTGCGCCTGGACCACGTCCGGCTTGAAGGTCTTGAAGGGGTGCCGCAGCAGGCTGCCCCGCTGCTGGCCGCCCCCGATGTCCGACGTGCGCATGCGCCAGGACAGGTTGATGCGCAGGTTGCCGGTGGCCGCGCCCTGTTTGGTGAGCGAGACCGTGTGGTTCCGCTTGGTCAGTTCTATGGAGTTGGTGGCGGCACTGCCGGAGTCGAAGTCCGTCGAGCGTCCGCGCCACAGGTCGTCCCAGAAGCCCATTGCCTTGTCCCGCCCCCACGTTGCCTGGATATGCGACGGGGCGGCCACGAGGACTCGTCCTCGACGGCCGCCCCGCTCAGAGCGTTCCCGGAATCACGCTCCCGGACTCACACCCCGGACGAGACCTCAGCCTTGTCGTCCGAGGCCGTCGCTTTTCCCTCGGCCGCCGCGAGCGCCCTGTTGCGACGCACCGAGGACCAGAAGGACCAGGCGATCAGGACGACACCGACGAGACCGGTGATGACCTCATGGATCTGGTACTGGATGGTGACCAGGAGGATCACGGCGAGGGCGCCGATGGCGTAGTGCGCGCCGTGCTCCAGGTAGACGTAGTCGTCGAGGGTGCCCTGGCGGACCAGGTAGACCGTGAGCGAGCGGACGTACATGGCGCCGATGCCGAGGCCGAGCGCCATCAGCACGATGTCGTTGGTGATGGCGAAGGCGCCGATCACACCGTCGAAGGAGAAGGACGCGTCCAGGACCTCGAGGTAGAGGAACATGAAGAACGCGGCCTGACCGGCGAGGACGACGGCCGGCTTCTTCTTGCCGGTCCGTGCGGCCTCCTCCTCTTCCTCGTGCTCGCGCTCCTCCTCTTCCTCGAGCTTGTCCTCGAAGTAGCCGGAGAGTCCGCCCACGACCATGTACGTGATCAGGCCCGCGATGCCGGCGATCAGTACCGTCTGCGCCTTGTCGATGTGCGCGCCGCCGTGCTGGTGAGCGTGGACCGCGAAGGTCATGGAGGAGACCAGCAGCACGGCCAGGGCGATGCAGACCGACAGCATGTCGACCTTGCCGAGCTTGGCGAGCGGGCGCTCGATCCAGCGCAGCCACTGGATGTCCCGGTCCTCGAAGATGAAGTCGAGGAAGATCATCAGAAGGAACATGCCACCGAAGGCGGCGATCGCCGGGTGGGCGTCCGTGACCAGCTGCTGGTACTGGTCCTTGTCGGTCAGCGCGAGGTTGACCGCCTCGATCGGACCCTTCTTGGCCGTGACCGCCACGATCACGACGGGGAAGACCAGTCGCATGCCGAAGACGGCGATCAGCACACCCACCGTGAGGAAGATCTTCTGCCAGAAGGCATTCATCTTCTTCAGGATCCCGGCGTTGACCACCGCGTTGTCGAAGGACAGCGAGATCTCCAGGACGGCCAAGATCGCCACGATGCCAAAGGCGGTCCACCCCCCGTAGATCACCGCTGCGACCAAGCCGAGCGCGGTGACCGCAAACGACCAGCCGAAGGTTTTCAGAAGCACTGGCTACCCAATCATCGTGTATGTACGGGTCTCCCCCGCGCCGTACTCGGCTTTACCTACTGTTGACCACGAAGTCTAGAGGGCCGCCCCTTCGGCTGACTCGGGCGGGCCCTAGGAAACATTGACTCCGAAGTCGAGCGCGATGCCGCGCAGACCGGACGCGTACCCCTGTCCGACCGCTCGGAACTTCCACTCCTGGTTGTAGCGGTAGACCTCGCCGAAGATCATCGCTGTTTCCGTCGAGGCGTCCTCGGAGAGGTCGTAGCGTGCGAGCTCCTGGCCGTCGGCCTGGTTCACCACGCGGATGAACGCGTTGCTGACCTGGCCGAAGGTCTGACCGCGGTTGTCGGCGTCGTGGATGGAGACCGGGAACACGATCTTGTCGACGTTGGCCGGCACCTTGGAGAGGTCGATCAGGATCGACTCGTCGTCGCCCTCGCCCTCACCCGTGAGGTTGTCACCGGTGTGCTCCACGGAGCCGTCCGGGCTCTTGAGCTGGTTGTAGAAGATGAACCACTCGTCGCCGAGCACCCGGCCGGAATTGCACAGCAGGGCGCTGGCGTCGAGGTCGAAATCGGCTCCGGTGGTGGAGCGCGCGTCCCAGCCGAGCCCGATCATCACGTGCGTGAGGTTGGGTGCGGCCTTGGAGAGGGAGACATTGCCTCCCTTGGCGAGCGTGACGCCCATGATGCTGGTCCTCCCCGAGGTCAAACTTTCAGTTGTACCGCGCGACCTGCGCGCGGTGGTCCAGCGGGTCCGGCGCCGCACATGAAGCGTGCGGCGCCGGGCCTGGAGCCGAAGGCCGTACGGCTCAGACGTTCACGTCGGACGGTCGCGTCAAACGTTCAGATCAGACGTTCGCGTCCGACGCGGGCCCGTCCGACGGTCGTGTCGGACAGTCGTGTCAGACGTTGACGCCGAAGTCCTGCGCGATGCCGCGCAGGCCCGAGGCGTAGCCCTGGCCGATGGCGCGGAACTTCCACTCCGGGCCGTTGCGGTACAGCTCGCCGAAGACCATGGCGGTCTCCGTCGAGGCGTCCTCGGAGAGGTCGTAGCGCGCGATCTCCGCCTCGCCGGCCTGGTTCACCACGCGGATGAACGCGTTGCGGACCTGGCCGAAGGACTGCTGGCGGTTCTCGGCGTCGTAGATGGAGACCGGGAACACGATCTTCTGGACGTCGGCGGGCACGGCGGCGAGGTTGACCTTGATCTGCTCGTCGTCGCCCTCGCCCTCACCGGTGATGTTGTCCCCGGTGTGCTCGACCGAACCGTCCGGGCTCTTCAGGTTGTTGAAGAACACGAAGTTCTGGTCGGTGCTCACCTTGCCGTCCGCGTTCGTGAGGATGGCGCTGGCGTCGAGGTCGAAGTCGACGCCGGTGGTGGTTCGGGCGTCCCATCCCAGACCGACGATGACCGCGGTCAGTCCCGGGGCCTCCTTGGTCAGCGATACGTTGCCGCCCTTGCTGAGGCTGACTCCCACGAGTCCTCCCAATGGTGTCCAGGGGCGGGGAGCCCCGTCCTGCGTTGGTATCGGATCAACGTGTCGATCCTAGTGACGGGTTCCCGCACCCTGCAGGCCCTGCGACCGAACAATCACAGGGTGTCGGGCTCACAGGGTGTCGAGCGCCTTCACGTACTCGTTCAGGTCACGCGCGTCCGGCAGACCGTTGACGACGGTCCAGCGGACGACGCCCGCCCTGTCGATGATGAAGGTGCCGCGCACGGCACAACCCTTGTCCTCGTCGAAGACGCCGTAGGCGCGCGAAGTGTTGCCGTGCGGCCAGAAATCGGCGAGCAGCGGGTACTCCAGGCCCTCCTGCTCGCCGAAGACGCGCAGGGTGTGGATGGAGTCGTTGGAGACGGCCAGCAGCTGGACGTCGTCGTTGACGAACTTCGGCAGTTCGTCGCGCAGGGCACACAGCTCGCCGGTGCACACGCCGGTGAAGGCGAACGGGTAGAAGAGCAGCACCACGTTCTTCTCACCGCGGAAGTCGGACAGCTTCACGGTGGCGCCGTGGTTGTCCTTGAGCTCGAAGTCCGGTGCCTCGGTGCCGACCTCGATCGCCATAGTCACTCGCTCCCCTTCCAAGGGCCTGTTCGGGTGAACCCCACCCTACGCAGCACCCCCCAACCCCACCGGCCTCACCCCGCCCACACACCCCACGCGCCACGCCCGCGGCACGCGCCGCCCGGCAGCGCCGAGGGGCCCTCACCCCGACGCTCCCGCCCGGCCGCCCCCGAGCGCCACCGCCCCGACGCTCGCCCCGGGTCACCCCGCCATGCGGGCACCGCCCGACCCGGGCACCCCCGGCGCCCCGGCGCGGGGCCAACCGCGGGACCTCGTCATTCCGTATTCCGTCGCGGCGCCCGGCTGCGGCACAACGTCTCGCGGGTGTTGCCGCCATCCGGGTGGGGACTCGCGTCGGAGACTGCCGTTTCGGCTCGGGGTCCGGGTGGCCCCCGGCGCTGAGGGGGTCCGGTGTGGGTGGGGCCCACAGGCCCGGGCGCGGGCCCCCGGCGGCCGCGTGGGAACGCCGGGGCATGGGGGAGGCCCCCGACGGCGGGAACGCCGACGGGGGCCTCTTGGGTGGTTTGGTGCGGCAGACGGAGCGAAAGCTCAGCGCTTCGACTTGGGCGTGGCCAGACGCGTGCCCGACCACTCCTTCCCGACCGAGATGCTCTTCGTCTGGGAGAGGCCGGCAGTCTGGGCGGCGTCACTGATGTCGCTGGGCTCGACGTAGCCGTCCCGGCCGGTCTTCGGGGTCAGCAGCCAGATCATGCCGCCGTCCTCAAGGAGACCGATGGCGTCCACCAGAGCGTCCGTAAGGTCGCCGTCCTCGTCGCGGAACCACAGCAATACGACGTCAGCGACGTCGTCGTAGTCCTCGTCGACCAGGTCCTGGCCGATCAACGATTCGATACCTTCACGGAGCTCGTGGTCAACGTCGTCGTCGAAGCCGATCTCCTGGACCACCTGTCCGGGCTCGAACCCCAGCCTGCCGGCCGGGTTGGTCCGCTCCTCCGCGTGGTCCGCGGTCGCGCTCACGGCTTGCCTCCTGATCATGTTTCGGTAGATGTCTCAGCCACGCGCGTACGCGAAGCATTGGCCGTAGTCCACACGGGCGGGACGGATCGCGCAAGTACCCGGCCGTCAAGACCGCCGAAACGGTGACGATCCCGGCGGTGTCGGCGCAACCCCAGGCGTGGGTTCAAGGCCACAAGTGACGCACACCACACCCTTCTGCCCCATTTATGAATTTCGGAACCCTTGGAGCGTACGAGACCCGAACGACTTTGCGGAACGCGTCACGGAGTGAGCGTATCGTTGCGTTTTGGTCGGGCACGTCCCAACGAACTGCAGGAATGTGTTGGTTACCTCTCGGTAGAGATGACGATTCCGTTCCCGAGGTACACGATGGGGAACGGTGCAGACAGACCGAAAAACCGCCCCAGACAGCGTCCCAGACAACCCCTCGGGCAGCCCTCACACGCCCCTCTGACAGTGAAGGAACAGCGTGGTTTCCGGATCCGATCGCAATCCGATCATCATTGGCGGCCTTCCCAGTCAGGTCCCGGACTTCGACCCCGAAGAGACCCAGGAGTGGCTCGACTCCCTCGACGCCGCCGTCGACGAGCGCGGCCGTGAGCGCGCCCGCTATCTGATGCTGCGGCTGATCGAAAGGGCCCGCGAGAAGCGCGTGGCCGTGCCCGAGATGCGCAGCACGGACTACGTCAACACGATCGCCACCAAGGACGAGCCCTTCTTCCCCGGCAACGAGGAGATCGAGCGCAAGGTCCTCAACGCCACCCGCTGGAACGCCGCCGTGATGGTCTCGCGCGCCCAGCGTCCCGGTATCGGCGTCGGCGGTCACATCGCCACCTTCGCCTCCTCCGCATCGCTCTACGACGTCGGCTTCAACCACTTCTTCCGTGGCAAGGACGAGGGCGACGGCGGCGACCAGATCTTCTTCCAGGGGCACGCCTCCCCCGGTATCTACGCCCGCGCGTTCCTCCTCGACCGGCTCTCCGAGCAGCAGCTCGACGCGTTCCGGCAGGAGAAGTCGAAGGCTCCGTACGGTCTGTCCTCGTACCCGCACCCCCGCCTGATGCCGGGCTTCTGGGAGTTCCCGACCGTCTCCATGGGCCTCGGTCCGCTCGGCGCGATCTTCCAGGCGCGGATGAACCGCTACATGGAGGCGCGCGGCATCGCGGACACCTCCAAGTCACACGTCTGGGCGTTCCTCGGGGACGGCGAGATGGACGAGCCGGAATCGCTCGGACAGCTGTCCATCGCCGCTCGAGAGGCCCTGGACAACTTGACCTTCGTCGTCAACTGCAACCTCCAGCGCCTCGACGGCCCGGTACGCGGCAACGGAAAGATCATCCAGGAGCTGGAGTCCCAGTTCCGGGGCGCCGGCTGGAACGTCATCAAGCTGGTCTGGGACCGCACCTGGGACCCGCTGCTCGCGCAGGACCGCGACGGCGTGCTGGTCAACAAGCTGAACACCACCCCGGACGGCCAGTTCCAGACGTACGCCACCGAGACGGGCGACTACATCCGCCGGCACTTCTTCGGGGACGACCACCGGCTGCGGGCGATGGTCGAGAACATGACCGACGACCAGATCCTGCACCTGGGGCGCGGCGGTCACGACCACAAGAAGATCTTCGCGGCGTTCTCGGCGGCCAAGGCGCACAAGGGCCAGCCGACGGTGATCCTGGCGCAGACGGTCAAGGGCTGGACGCTGGGCCCGAACTTCGAGGGCCGCAACGCCACGCACCAGATGAAGAAGCTGACGGTCGCCGACCTCAAGGGCTTCCGGGACCGTCTGCACCTGCCGATCTCCGACAAGGAGCTGGAGTCCGGCGCCCCGCCGTACTACCACCCGGGCCGGAACTCGGAAGAGATCCAGTACATGCACGACCGCCGCAAGGGACTCGGCGGATACGTCCCCACGCGCGTCGTACGGTCGCAGCCGCTGGCCCTGCCGGACGACACGGCGTACGCGAGTGTGAAGAAGGGCTCCGGTCAGCAGTCGATCGCCACGACCATGGCGTTCGTGCGACTGCTGAAGGACCTCATGCGGGACAAGGAGATCGGCAAGCGGTTCGTGCTGATCGCGCCGGACGAGTACCGCACGTTCGGCATGGACTCGTTCTTCCCGAGCGCGAAGATCTACAACCCGCTCGGTCAGCAGTACGAGTCCGTGGACCGCGATCTGCTCCTCGCGTACAAGGAGTCGCCGACCGGTCAGATGCTGCACGACGGCATCTCGGAGGCGGGCTGCACGGCCTCGCTGATCGCCGCGGGTTCGGCGTACGCCACGCACGGCGAGCCGCTGATCCCGGTCTACGTCTTCTACTCGATGTTCGGTTTCCAGCGCACCGGTGACCAGTTCTGGCAGATGGCCGACCAGTTGGCGCGCGGTTTCGTCCTGGGCGCGACCGCCGGGCGTACGACTCTGACCGGTGAGGGTCTTCAGCACGCGGACGGCCACTCGCAGCTGCTCGCCTCGACCAACCCGGGCTGTGTCGCGTACGACCCTGCGTTCGGGTTCGAGATCGCGCACATCGTCAAGGACGGTCTGCGCCGGATGTACGGCTCGTCCGACGAACACCCGCACGGCGAGGACGTCTTCTACTACCTCACCGTCTACAACGAGCCGATCCAGCACCCGGCCGAGCCCGCGGACGTCGACGTGGACGGCATCCTCAAGGGCATCCACCGCTACGCGGAGGGAACTTCGGGTTCCGTCCCGGCGCAGATCCTGGCGTCCGGTGTCGCCGTGCCGTGGGCGGTCGAGGCGCAGCGGATCCTCGCCGAGGAGTGGAACGTGCGCGCCGACGTCTGGTCGGCGACCTCCTGGAACGAGCTGCGGCGCGAGGCCGTCGACGTGGAGCGGCACAATCTGCTGCACCCCGAGGAGGAGCAGCGCGTCCCGTACGTGACGCAGAAACTGAGCGGCGCCGAGGGTCCGTTCGTGGCCGTCTCCGACTGGATGCGATCGGTTCCGGACCAGATCTCGCGGTGGGTGCCCGGCACGTACCAGTCGCTGGGCGCGGACGGCTTCGGCTTCGCGGACACGCGCGGCGCGGCTCGGCGCTTCTTCCACATCGACGCGCAGTCGATCGTGGTCGCGGTGCTGACCGAGCTGGCCCGTGAGGGCAAGGTCGACCGATCGGTGCTGAAGCAGGCGATCGACCGCTACCAGCTGCTCGACGTGGCATCGGCCGACCCGGGAGCCGCGGGCGGCGACGCGTAGGCGCTCCGCGCGAGCGCCTGGAGAACAAACGACAGGGCCTAGAGGCGCGGGGAGCTGGTCAGCCGGGTTCCCGTGCCTCTTGCGTGTGCTGTGTGCACCTACGATGCGGACATGAACGAGCAATCGGCGCAGGTCCGTTGGGAGCAGCGCACGCAGCGGCCCCTGCTGGGGCTCGCGGTGGCCTTCGCCGTCGCCTATGCCGTGCCGATCGTGGACAGCGACGCGAGCCGTGGCCTGACGGGCGCGTGCACGGCCGTGGAGTGGACGGTCTGGGGCGTGTTCGCCGCCGACTACCTCGTGCGCCTCACACTCGTCCGGGACCGCAAGGACTTCGTCCGTACGCACTGGATGGACCTGTGCGCGGTGATCCTGCCGATTCTCCAGCCGCTGCGACTGCTGCGGCTCGTCGCGACGCTCACGTTGGTGGGGCGGCGGGCCCGGATGGATCAGCAGATCCGGCTGACGACCTACGTCGGGGGCGCGGTCGTCGGACTGCTGATGTTCGGCTCGCTCGCGGTGCTGTCGGTGGAGCGGGAGTCGCCGAACGGGAACATCAAGACGCTGGGTGACGCCGTGTGGTGGTCGTTCACCACGATGACGACGGTGGGGTACGGGGATCACGCGCCGACCACCGGTCTCGGGCGGATGATCGCGGTCGGGCTGATGCTCTCCGGGATCGCGCTGCTCGGTGTCGTGACCGCGAACATCGCCGCGTGGTTCATCTCGCGGTTCGAGAAGGACGACGTGGAGGAGCGGCGGCAGACGGCGGCGATCGAGTCGCTCACGGAGGAGGTGCGGGCGCTCCGCGCGGAGGTGGCTGCGCTGGGTGGTGGGGTTCGGCACCCGGTGCCGGAAGGTGCGGAGGAGCGTTCGCGCTAGCGCGCGGGGGCTCGCTGTCGGGTGCGGGTCCGTTGTGGCTGGTCGCGCAGTTCCCCGCGCCCCTGAAGGGCGCCCCTGACGGGGCGGCTCCACCCCTCTTCGGACTGCGGGCGCGCCGCCCCCCTCCGGCAGCGCGCCGCAGTTCCGGTGGTCCTCCCCTGTCGTGCGGAGGACTTGACCCACTGTGAGGTGCGACGGCTGCCGGGTGGGAGGGATCTTCAGCGGTGTCACCCGGATAGGTGAAACCCGCGCGAAACAGGGCTGGTCAGACCTGCGGACTCAGATATGGCCGGCGCCCGCCCCCGCCGCCTCGGCGTTGTCGCCCCGCTTGGTGAGGAGCGCGACGAAGACCGCCACGACGGCGACCCCGGCGGCGACCAGGCAGGCCAGGCTCATGCCGGAGATGAACGTGTCGTGGCCGACGGTCGTGATCTTCTCGGCGAGTGCGGCCGGGGTGCCCGGGGCGACCGGTGCGGCGCCGACCTGGACGGCCTCGGAGGCCTGGTCGAGCTGGGCCGGGGTGAGCGGCGGCAGCTTGGCGTCGGCCCAGTTGCCCGCGAGGTCCCCGTCGACCTTGGAGGCCATCACGGCGCCCAGCACGGCCGTACCGAGGCTGCCGCCGATCTGCATCGCGGCCTGCTGGAGGCCGCCGGCCACACCGGAGAGCTCCATCGGCGCGTTGCCCACGATGACCTCGGTCGCGCCGACCATGACCGGCGCGAGGCCGAGACCGAGACCGGCGAACCAGAGCGACATGACGGCGCCGCTGGTGCCCGTGCCGAGCGTGGACATGCCGTACATGGAGATCGCGGTGAGGGCCATGCCGCCCGCCAGCGGGATGCGCGGGCCCGTCTTGGTGATCAGGGCACCGGCCAGCGGTGAGCCCACGATCATCATTCCGGTGAGCGGGAGGAGATGCAGACCGGCGTCGACCGGGCTCATACCGTGCACGTTCTGCAAGTAGAACGTGACGAAGAACAGGCCGCCCAGGAAGGCGATGGCCATCAGCACCATGAGGACCACACCGGCCGACAGCGGTACGGAGCGGAAGAGCCCCAGCGGGATCAGCGGCTCCTCGACCCGCTTCTCCCACAGGGCGAAGAGCACGAAGCCCAGCACCGAGGCACCCAGGAACGTCCAGGTCAGGCCGTCGCCCCAGCCCCAGGTCGGGGCCTTGATGAGCGCCCAGACCAGGCAGAACATGGCGCCGGAGAGCAGCGCGATACCCAGGACGTCGAAGGAGCGGGGGGCGTTCTCGGCGCGGTGGTCGAGGAGGATCACCAGGCCGAGGACCAGCGCGATGACGCCCACCGGCACGTTGATGAAGAACACCGACTGCCAGCTGACGTGCTGGACCAGCAGACCTCCGAGGATCGGGCCGCCCGCGGTGGAGGCGCCGATGACCATGCCCCAGATGCCGATCGCCATGTTCAGCTTCTCGGCCGGGAAGGTGGCCCGCAGCAGGCCGAGCGCGGCCGGCATCAGCAGCGCGCCGAACAGGCCCTGGAAGACGCGGAAGGTGACGACCAGGGCGATGCTGCTGGAGAAGCCGATCGCGCCGGAGGCCGCGGCGAAACCGACCACGCCTATGAGGAAGGTCTGGCGGTGGCCGAAGCGGTCACCGAGCTTGCCCGCGGTGATCAGAGTGACCGCGAGCGCGAGGAAGTAGCCGTTGGTGATCCACTGGACGTCGGCGAAGCTCGCGTCCAGGTCCTTCTGGATGGCCGGGTTGGCGATGGCCACGATGGTGCCGTCCAGGGCGACCATCATGACGCCGACGGCAACGGTGAACAGGGTGAACCACGGATGGCCGCGCAGTCCGTCGGACGGCGCCTTGTCCGACGGACTGACCGGAGCCTTGTCCCCCGAACCCGTCGTGTCGATGGTGGTCTGACTAGTCATACCTTCGAGGCTAGTGACAGCCACTGACAGTTGACAAACCAATTCACAAGTCGGTAACTGTCACGTCACCCGCCAGTACGCTGAGCTGGGCTGAAAGAACAGAAGAGGACCTCATGGAGACGACAGCCGCCCAGACGTCACCCCGGGCGAGCCTGCGCGAGCGCAAGAAGCAGCGCACCCGGGAGGCACTGCTGCGGGCCGCCCTCGAACTGTTCACCACCCAGGGTTACGAGCGCACGACCGTCGACGAGATCGCGGAGGCCGTCGACGTCTCACAGCGCACCTTCTTCCGGTACTTCGCGGGCAAGGAGGAGGTCGCCCTGTTCACCCAGGGGGTCGCGGAGGCGCGCTTCCTCGCCGCCGTGCGCGAACGCCCGCCCCAGGAAGCCCCGTTGGAGGCGCTGCGCCGCGCCGTCCTGGAGGGCTGGGACACCATCGGCGAGTCGATCGAGTCCGTCGTGCCGCTCGAACTGCACATGCGCGCCTACCAGTTGATCGAGTCGACACCCGCCCTCCTCGCCGCCTATCTGCGGCGCTCCGCGGAACTGGAGGAGGAGATCGCGCGGGTCATCGCCGAGCGCGAGGGACTCGACGTGGACGCGGACCCGCGACCGCGCGTCGCGGTGGCCGTGTTCGGCGGAGTGATGCGCATCACGGGCCGTCTGTGGAGCGAGGGGGCCGACCACAGCATCCCGGCGATCCGCGAGTTGACCACCGCTTACCTCGACCAGGTGGGGCCCGCGTTGGCGGAGAAGTGGCGCACCGAGTGACGAACGGAACGATCAACTCCGGGCACACAGCGTCACTATTTATCTGAAACTGAACCCGGTTTGCCCCAATTACCCTGCGAGAAACGTGATACCAGTCACTCGTTTAACGGGAGGCGCCAACCTTCTCCTAGGGTGTCCTCTCAGTGACTTCCTTCGACTCATCCCCCCAACTGAACGTCTGGCGCGCACTGCTCGCGCTGGCCGTGGTGTTCGTGATGCTGGCCACCAGTGGCTGGACCGCACTCCAGGGCCATCGAGGGGCAACCCCCCTCCAGGCGTCCCGCTCCGCGTGGGAGCACGGCAGCGTCGCCGGACAGCGACTGCCTGACCCGGACACCACGCCGAGCCGCCTCGCCCGCTTCTTCGCGTCCCTCGACGTCCACGAGCGCACCCGTCTCGCCCACCGCTATCCGCTTGCGGTCGGCAACATGAACGGCGCGCCCCTGACCCTGCGCTACGAGGCCAACCGCGTCGCCATCGACCAGCAGCGCAAGGTCGAGAAGAAGCGCATGAACGACAACCGGCTCTCGTCCCTGGGACAGCAGCAGGCCGGGCGCCGTATGCACCGCTACGAGGCGATGCTGCAGAAGGGGCGCGACTTCCTCGCCTTCGACCCCATGGGTTCGGGCCGGGTCGCCGAGGTCTTCGGAAACCTCGACCGGGCCGAGCGGATCTCCATCGTGGTGCCGGGCGTCGACACCGATCTGCTCACGTTCCAGCGCACCAACAAGAAGTACTCGGCGCCGGTCGGCATGGCGCAGGCCCTGTACGGGGCCGAGCACGCCGCCGCCCCCCAGGCCCGTACGGCCGTGATCGCCTGGGCCGACTACACCACGCCCAGCGGACTCGGCATGGACGCCGCCACCGGCAGCCGCGCCGAGGAGGGCGCGATCCGGCTGAACGCGCTGCTGCGCGCCCTGCCCGGCCGTGCGCCCGTCGCGCTCTACTGCCACAGCTACGGCTCCGTGCTGTGCGGCCTCGCCGCCCGCACCCTGCCCTCCCGGGTCTCCGACATAGCGGTCGCCGGCAGCCCCGGCATGCGGGCCCGGAAGGCCTCCTCGCTGCACACCACCGCCCGGGTCTGGGCGATGCGGGACTCCGGCGACTGGATCCAGGACGTGCCCTACCTCGAATTCGGTGGGCTCGGACACGGCGCCGACCCGGTGTCGAAGGCGTTCGGGGCCCGGGTGCTGTCCGCGCGGGGCGCGAACGGCCACGGAGGCTATTTCGAGCCGGGCACCGAGAGCCTGCGCAACTTCGCCGAGATCGGCATTGGCGCGTACGAGTCGGTGCAGTGCGCACACCAGGATGGCGCGTGCCGACAGGGTTTGTCCGACACCCCGGCGGCGGGACGCGCGTAGAGGACGAAAAACTGCGGTTCGCCCAGGGAGGCGACGCAGACGTGCGAGCCGCTTACGATGGCCCGCATGGGTGACGTACTGGCCGGATTTCATGCCGCCTGGGAGTTCGAGTCCGCCTCCGTGCTCATCCGCTTCGAACGGGGGATCCGTACGCCGAAGCTGTTCCAGGCGCTCGGCGAACGGCGTATCCCCCTGGAGGCGATAGCGGGGGTCACACTGACGCCGGGCAAGCGCGGAACGGTCGTCCTGCACGCCGTGCCGCGAGCGGGCGCCGATCCGCTGATGGAGGCGGCCGCGGGACAGCTGAAGGAAGGGGGCGACCCCTACCGGCTGGTGCTGCCCGCCGACCGGGAGACCCTCGCCGAGTACTACGCGGACGAGCTGCGTGCCGCGCTCACCGAGGACGCCGAACCGCCCGAGCGCTACCTCGTCGCGCCGCCCGAGGCGCCGCTCCACTTCAAGGCGTACGACGGGAAGGCCTCCTTCGACGGCAAGGCGGTGTCCTTCCGCTGGTTCTGGACGGGCGCGTCCTCCGCCAAGTGGAAGGCCGGCGACCAGAGCTTCCCGGTCACCGGCCTCAGCGGGGTCGAGTGGCGCTCCCCCGAGGTCTTCGAGGGCCATCTGCGGCTCCTGCGGCGCGAGCCCGCCACCGCACAGCCCGCCCAGGCGGACCAGGACCCGGCGGCGGTCGTCTTCGGCCTCGGTTACGGCCCCGTCCACGAGTCCCTGCCGTTCGCCGCCTCGGTCCTCGCGGCCGTACGGGCCTCGGGTCCCACCCCGGTGACCGCGGCTCCCCGCCGCGACCCGGCCGACATCGCCGACCGCATCCGCCACCTCGGCGAACTCCACCAGGCGGGCCTGGTCACGGACGAGGAGTTCACGACGAAGAAGGCCGAGCTGCTGGCCGAGCTGTAGGGCGCGGCTCTACTCCCGCCCCGCCGACGAGAACGACATGTCCGCGTACCGCTCCCCCGCCACCTTCGAGGCGATCGGCTCCAGTACCGCCAACTCGTCCTCCGTCAGGACGATCCGCGTGGCCGCCGTGTTCTCCTCGACACGCGTGCGCTTGCGCGTGCCCGGAATCGGCACCACCGGCAACCCGAGCAACGACGCCTGCTGCTGCACCCAGGCCAGCGCGATCTGTCCCGGCGACGCCCCGTGCGCCTCGGCGACCGCACGCACCGGCTCCAGCAGCGCGGCGTTGGCGGCCGCGTTGTCGCCGGTGAAACGCGGCATCGTACGGCGGAAGTCGTCCGAGGTCAGATCCTGCTCGGCGTTGACGAACGAACCGGTGAGGAAACCGCGCCCGAGCGGCGAGTACGGCACCAGAGCGATGCCCAGCTCACGGACCGCCGGCACCACGCCCGCCTCGATGTCCCGGCTGAACAGCGACCACTCCGACTGCACGGCCGTAATCGGGTGCACCGCGTGGGCGGCGCGCAGCTCCCCGCCGGTGACCTCGCTCAGCCCGAGGTGCTTGACCTTGCCCTCGCGCACCAGCTCGGCCATCGTGGCGACGGTCTCCTCGATGGGAATGTTCACGTCACGGCGGTGCATGTAGTAGAGGTCGATCACCTCGACGTCCAGCCGCCGCAGGCTCCCCTCGACGGCCTGGCGGATGTACGGCGTGTCGTTGCGGATGGTCCGCTTCGTCGGCTCGGCGGGATCACGGAAGATGCCGAACTTCGTGGCGAGGACCACCTCGTCGCGGTGCGCCTTGACGAAGGGCGAGATGAACTTCTCGTTCTCCCCCAGGCCGTACACGTCGGCCGTGTCGAAGAGCGTGACGCCGAGTTCCAGCGCCCGTTCCAGGGTGGCCCGGGCCTCGTCGGCGTCCGTGGGCCCGTACGCGGCGCTCATGCCCATGCAGCCGAGGCCCTGTACGCCGACCTCGGGGCCGCCGGTGCCCAGTTCCACGTTCGCGATCCTGCTGTCCGTCATCGGGACCTCTCCGACGCCAGGGCACGCCCGGCGTCCGCGTAGAAACTGATCTTGTGGTCGAGAACCGCCAGGGTGCCCTGGAGCTCGGCGATCCGCGCCTTGACGTCGCGGCGGGTCGCCTCCAGGAGCTCGAAGCGCGCGATGTAGGTGTCGTCCCCCTCGCGCACCAGCTCCGCGTACCGGACCATGTCGGCGACCGGCATCCCGGTCAGCCGGAGCTTGCCGACGAGGTCGAGCCAGTTCAGGTCGCGGTTGCTGTAGCGGCGCTGACCGGTGTGCGAGCGGTCGATGTGCGGCATCAGCCCGATCCGCTCGTACCAGCGCAGGGTGTGCGCGGTGAGGCCGGTGAAGGCGACGACCTCGCTGATCGTGTAGTTGTCCTGGCCGTCCGGGCGCCGGGGCCGGTGGGGCGGGGCGGCGCAGTCCCCGGTGCGCGTACTGGTGCCGGTCTCGGCGGCCTCGGCCGTGGTCTCCATCACCGTCATGACCTCCACGCTAAAACCTTCGAGTGCACTCGAAGCAAGCGGATTCGGAAGAGAACCCGTCCGGCGCCGTCCGACGGACGCCCGCCGAAAATACGGAGACGTGCGCGGGGCGCCCTGACTACCGTGCGGATCATGAGTCTTGTACGCCGCGCCGTGCCCGAGGACGCCGAGGAAGTGCTGCGCCTGCGCCAGGTGATGATCGACTCGGTCTTCGCCTCCGCCGGCCCCTCGTCCACCGAGTGGCACGCCCAGTCCCTCCCCACCGTACGCGGCAGGCTCGCCGACCCCGACGGGGATTTCGTGGCCTTCGTCGTGGACCACCCGGACCGCCCCGACCGGCCCGGCGCTCTCGCGGCGCTCGTCGCGGGGACGATCGAGTACCGGATCGGGCGCGCGGGCAATCCGCACGGCGCGGTCGGGCACGTCTTCAGCGTCGCGACCGATCCGGACGCGCGGCGGCGGGGGTACGCGCGGGCGTGCATGGAGACGCTCCTCGACTGGTTCCGCGAACGGAACGTGCTCCAGGTCGATCTCAACGCGTCCGCCGAGGCCGAGCCGCTGTACGCCTCGCTCGGATTCGTCCGCAAGCCCGACCCGTCGATGCGGCTGCAGCTGTGAGCCGCTTAGGCTCGTAGGCATGTCTTTGCAGAGCAGCCTGGCGTCGATCGAGAACTGGCCCGTTCCCACGGCGGCCGCGGCCGTCGTCCGCGCGGACGGGGTGGTGCTCGGGTCGCACGGTCCCGCCGATCACCGTTTCGCCCTCGCCTCGGTCACCAAGCCGCTGGCCGCGTACGCCGCGCTCGTCGCGTACGAGGAGGGGGCGATCGAGCTCGACGAGCCTGCCGGGCCGGCCGGGTCGACGGTTCGTCATCTCCTCGCGCACACCTCCGGGCTCGCGTTCGACGAGCACCGGGTGACGGCCGCGCCCGGGGAGCGGCGGTTGTACTCCAACGCCGGGTTCGAGGTGCTCGGGGACCATGTCGCCAAGGCGACCGACATCCCCTTCGGAGAGTATCTGCGCCAGGCGGTGCTGGAGCCGCTGGGGATGACGAGGACGTCGCTGGACGGCTCGCCCGCGAGGGACGGGGTGTCGACGGTGGCGGACCTGGTGCGTTTCGCGGCCGAGGTGCAGGCGCCGCGGCTGCTCGATCCGCGTACGGTCCTGGAGGCCATGACCGTCCAGTACCCCGGTACGAAGGGGGTGCTGCCGGGGTACGGCCACCAGAACCCCAACGACTGGGGGCTCGGCTTCGAGATCCGCGACTCCAAGTCCCCCCACTGGACGGGGGTTTCCTCCTCGCCCCGGACCTTCGGTCACTTCGGGCAGTCCGGTACGTTCCTGTGGATCGACCCGGTGGCGGGTGCGGCGTGCGTCATTCTCACGGACCGTGCGTTCGGCCCCTGGGCAGCGGAAACGTGGACTCCGTTCACGGACACCGTACTGACGGCCCTACGCCCCTGACCCCACCGTTTCCCTCGCCCCCGCCGCCCCTACCCTCCCCCAAGCTCTCGACTTCGCTCGAGCAGGGGGGACCCCCATCATCCCTGGGGGCTCCGCCCCCAGACCCCCGCATCGGCCTCAACGGCCTCGTCCTCAAACGCCGGACAGGCTGAGGATGCGGACCGGGGTGGGTGGGTGACCGGCCTCCGGCCTCGCCCTGGAACGCGGGGCGAAGCCCCCGCCCCAGGGGCGCGAGGAACTGCGCGACCAGCCCCCACCCGCCCGCAGCCAAACGAACCGGGCGGGCGGGGATACGGGGCGAAGCCCCGCCTTAGGGGCGCGGGGAACTGCGCGACCAGCCCCCACCCGCCCGCAGCTCAAGGACTGTCCGGGAGTCAGATCGTGGGGGTCATTTCCCACAGGAGTAGTTCCGCGGGGGCTCCCGCTACCGCTTCCAGGTCCTTGGAGTCGGTGATGCGGGCCGCGTCGCCGGGGCCCAACTCCTCGCCGTTCAGGAGCACTTCGCCGTGGACGACATGGACGTACACGAACCCGGCGTCCGGCACCGCCGTCCGCTCCCCCGCCGCCAGCCTGCGCACATGAAGCATCGCCCCGGCCTCGGGAACGGCGTACGGCGTGGAGTCGGCGATGCCGTGGACGACCTCGTAGGACGGTTCACCGCCGGGTGACAGCGGAGCCAGCCACATCTGGACGAAGACGAGGGGCACCGAGCCGTCGTTGCGTTCCACGTGGCGGACGCCGCCCGCGGAGCTGAGGCGCTGGACGTCCCCGGGGCGGACCACCGACTCGTGCCCCGCCGAGTCGTGGTGGGTCAGCTCCCCCTCCACCACCCACGTGACGATCTCGGTGTGACTGTGCGGGTGCTCGTCGAAGCCGGCGCCGGGCGCGAGCCACTCCTCGTTGCAGGCGATCACCGCACCGAAGCGGAGGTTGTCGGGGTCGTAATGCGGTCCGAAGGAGAAGGCGTGGAAGGAGGTGATCCCGGCCTCCGGGTCACCTCCGTGGTAGCGCTCGTCCGCGCGCCGTACGTCCATCAGATCCGCTCGTTCCGCCGTCGTCGCCGTACGTCCGTCACAACGGACACGGTAGCCCCGCCCCAGGCCCTCCCCCCGCCTACTTACGACCCGCCGCCGCACGCCTCCGTCCTGATAAGGCAGTCTTGTCCCGTGCCCGAACCCGAATCCAGCAACACCGAGCGCCCCGCGCACGACATCCACGCGCACTCCGCGACCCTGAAGCGGCTGGAGAAGTCCTCCGGCAGTCTCGCCGCCCAGGCCATCGCGCGGATGGACGAGACGCTGCCGTGGTACCGGGCCATGCCACCGGAGAACCGTTCCTGGATCGGGCTCGTCGCGCAGGCCGGTATCGCGGCCTTCACCGAGTGGTTCCGGCGCCCGAACGCCCCGCAGGCCATCTCCACCGATGTGTTCGGGACCGCGCCACGCGAGCTGACCAGGGCGATCACCCTGCGGCAGACCGTGGAGATGGTGCGGACGACCATCGAGGTCATGGAGAGCGCGATCGACGAGGTCGCCGCCCCGGGCGACGAGTCCGTACTGCGCGAGGCGCTGCTCGTGTACGCCCGGGAGATCGCCTTCGCCACCGCCCAGGTGTACGCGCAGGCCGCCGAGGCCCGGGGCGCCTGGGACGCCCGCCTCGAATCGCTCGTCGTGAACGCCGTGCTCTCCGGCGAGGCCGACGAGGGTGCCGTCAGCCGGGCCGCCGCCCTCGGCTGGAACTCGCCCGAACATGTCTGCGTGGTGCTGGGTACGGCGCCCGACGGTGACAGCGAGCTGACGGTCGAGGCGATCCGGCGGGCGGCCCGGCACGCCAAGCTGCAGGTGCTCACCGGTGTGCTCGGGGACCGGCTCGTGGTCATCGCGGGGGGTAACAACAATCCGCTCGGGGTCGCGAAGTCGTTGATCGGGCCGTACGCCGCCGGGCCCGTCGTCGCGGGGCCGATCGTGCCCGATCTGCTCGCCGCGACCCGCTCCGCGCAGGCCGCCGCCGCCGGACTGAAGGCGTGTTTCGCCTGGCAGGACGCCCCGCGCCCGGTTCTGGCGGACGATCTGCTGCCGGAGCGCGCGATCGCCTCGGACCCCTCGGCGCGCGAGCAACTGGTGGAGGAGATCTACAGACCGCTTGAAGAAGCCGGCTCCGCGCTGCTGGAAACGCTCAGTGTCTATCTGGAACAGGCGAGCAGTCTCGAAGGCGCGGCCCGGATGCTCTTCGTTCACCCCAACACCGTGCGCTACCGGCTCCGACGTGTGACTGACGTCACCGGTTGGTCGCCATCGGATGTACGATCCGCGTTCACACTGCGGATCGCGCTGATCCTGGGGCGTCTGGCCGATGGGGATCCTCAAGCCTAGGCGTTTGTCGGGGCTCTACAATTCCCCTTCGTGTTCTTCGTCCCTGTCCCCACGGGCGGCCGTGGCCGTCCACAAGAGAGAGTGTGAGAGTGCTCGTACTCGTCGCTCCCGGCCAGGGCGCTCAGACGCCTGGCTTCCTGACCCCTTGGCTCGATCTCCCCGGTGCCGCCGACCGCCTCGCCGCGTGGTCGGACGCCATCGGGCTCGACCTTGCCCGCTACGGCACCCAGGCAGACGCGGACGAGATCCGGGACACGGCTGTCGCGCAGCCGCTCCTGGTCGCCGCCGGTCTCCTCTCCGCCGCCGCGCTCGGTGACGTCGCCGAGCTCGGCCCCGGTGCCGTCGCCGGTCACAGCGTCGGTGAGATCACCGCCGCCGCGTTCGCGGGCGTGCTCGACGCCACGGCCGCGCTGAAGCTCGTGCGCACCCGGGGTCTGGCGATGGCCGAGGCCGCCGCGATCACCGAGACCGGTATGTCGGCGCTGCTCGGCGGGGACCCCGAGACCACGGTCCCGCACCTGGAGAAGCTCGGCCTGACCCCGGCGAACGTGAACGGCGGGGGCCAGATCGTGGCCGCCGGCACGCTGGAGCAGTTGGCCGCCCTGGAGGCGGACAAGCCCGAGGGCGTCCGCCGCGTGGTGGCCCTGAAGGTCGCCGGCGCGTTCCACACGCACCACATGGCACCCGCGGTCGAGACGCTGGCACGCGCCGCCGAGGCCCTGAGCCCCGTGGACCCGAAGATCGCGTACGTCTCGAACAAGGACGGCAAGGCCGTCACGACCGGCGCCGAGGTCGTACAACGACTGGTCGGCCAGGTCGCGAACCCGGTCCGCTGGGACCTGTGCATGGAGACCTTCCAGGAGCTCGGCGCGACCGCGCTGATCGAGGTCTGCCCGGGCGGCACCCTCACCGGACTCGCCAAGCGCGCGCTGCCGGGTGTGAAGACCCTGGCGCTGAAGACCCCCGACGACCTCGACGCGGCTCGCGAGCTCATCGCCGAGCACGCCTCCGCCTAAGGAGCCGACAGAGCATGTCGAAGATCAGGCCCAGCAAGGGCGCCCCCTACGCGCGGATCCTGGGTGTGGGCGGCTACCGTCCCGTCCGGGTCGTGCCGAACGAGGTGATCCTCGAGACGATCGACTCATCCGACGAGTGGATCCGCTCGCGCTCCGGCATCGAGACCCGGCACTGGGCCTCCGACGAGGAGACCGTCGCCGCGATGTCGATCGAGGCGTCCGGCAAGGCCATCGCCGACGCCGGGATCAACGCCGACCAGATCGGCGCCGTGGTCGTCTCGACCGTCTCGCACTTCAGCCAGACTCCGGCCATCGCGACGGAGATCGCCGACAAGCTCGGCACGCGGAAGGCCGCCGCCTTCGACATCTCGGCCGGCTGCGCGGGCTTCGGCTACGGCCTCACGCTCGCCAAGGGCATCATCGTCGAGGGTTCGGCGGAGTACGTCCTCGTCATCGGCGTGGAGCGGCTGTCCGACCTGACCGACCTGGAGGACCGTGCGACGGCCTTCCTGTTCGGTGACGGCGCGGGCGCGGTCGTCGTGGGCCCCTCCGAGGAGCCGCACATCGGCCCGACCGTGTGGGGCAGCGAGGGCGACAAGGCCGGCACGATCAAGCAGACCGTGCCGTGGGACGAGTTCCGCGGTTCGGACCTGTCCCAGCTTCCGCTCGATTCCAAGGGCGAGGTCAAGTTCCCTGCGATCACGCAGGAGGGCCAGGCGGTGTTCCGCTGGGCCGTGTTCGAGATGGCGAAGGTCGCCCAGCAGGCGCTGGACGCGGCCGGAATCACCGCGGACGACCTGGACGTCTTCATTCCCCACCAGGCCAACGAGCGGATCATCGACTCGATGGTGAAGACGTTGAAACTGCCGCAGCACGTCACGGTCGCGCGTGACGTACGCACCACCGGCAACACCTCGGCCGCCTCGATCCCGCTCGCGATGGAGCGGCTTCTGGCGACCGGCGAGGCGAAGAGCGGCGACACCGCGCTCGTCATCGGCTTCGGGGCGGGTCTCGTGTACGCCGCGACGGTCGTTACCCTCCCCTAGGCACTCCGTGCCGGATCATCCGGTCCGTACGGACTACCGCCAACCCTCTCTGGATACACACCGAAGGAGCGCCTGACATGGCCGCCACTCAGGAAGAGATCGTCGAAGGTCTCGCCGAGATCGTGAACGAGATCGCCGGGATCCCCACCGAGGACGTCCAGCTGGACAAGTCCTTCACCGACGACCTGGACGTCGACTCGCTGTCCATGGTCGAGGTCGTCGTCGCCGCCGAAGAGCGCTTCGACGTCAAGATCCCGGACGACGACGTCAAGAACCTCAAGACCGTCGGCGACGCGACCGACTACATCCTCAAGCACCAGGCCTGATCCAGCGATCGGGCCCGGTTCGCCCGGCCCGGTCCACCGATCAGTCCGTTGCCCCGCCACCCGGCGGTGGCGCCGCTGAATCCTCGTATTTGGAGAAAGAATTCCCGTGAGCTCGACCAATCGCACCGTGGTCGTCACCGGTATCGGCGCAACCACACCGCTGGGTGGCGACGCAGCCTCTACCTGGGAGGGCCTGGTCGCCGGCAAGTCCGGTGTCCGCGCCCTGGAGCAGGACTGGGCCGCCGACCAGGCGGTCCGTATCGCGGCGCAGATCGCCGTGGAGCCGGGCGAGGTCATCCCCCGCCCGCAGGCCCGCCGTCTCGACCGCTCGGCGCAGTTCGCCCTGATCGCCGCCAAGGAAGCCTGGGCCGACGCCGGTTTCACCGACAAGGCCGGCGACGACACCTCCGTCGACCCGGACCGGCTCGGCACCGTCATCGCCTCCGGCATCGGTGGCGTGACGACGCTGCTCGACCAGTACGACGTGCTGAAGGAGAAGGGCGTCCGCCGCGTCTCCCCGCACACCGTTCCCATGCTCATGCCGAACGGCCCGTCCGCCAATGTGGGCCTGCTCGTCGGCGCCCGCGCCGGCGTGCACACCCCCGTCTCCGCCTGCGCCTCGGGCGCCGAGGCCATCGGCTACGCCATCGAGATGATCCGCACCGGGCGCGCCGACGTCGTCGTCGCCGGTGGTACGGAGGCGGCGATCCACCCGCTGCCCATCGCCGCGTTCGGCAACATGATGGCGATGTCCAAGAACAACGACGACCCGCAGGGCGCCTCGCGCCCCTACGACGTCGCCCGTGACGGCTTCGTCCTCGGTGAGGGCGCCGGCGTCCTCGTCCTGGAGTCCGCCGAGCACGCCGCCAAGCGCGGGGCCCGGGTGTACGCGGAGGCGGTCGGCCAGGGCATCTCCGCCGACGGCCACGACATCGTGCAGCCGGAGCCGGAGGGGCGTGGCATCTCCCACGCCCTGCAGAACCTGCTCGACAACACCGACCTGGACCCGGCCGAGATCGTGCACGTGAACGCGCACGCGACCTCGACGCCCGCCGGTGACGTGGCGGAACTGAAGGCGCTGCGCAAGGTCTTCGGCGACGACGCCGACCACATGGCGGTCTCCGCGACCAAGTCGATGACCGGTCATCTCCTCGGTGGCGCGGGGGGTGTGGAGTCGGTGGCGTCGGTGCTGGCGCTGTACAACCGGATCGCTCCGCCGACCATCAACGTCGAGAACCTCGACCCCGAGGCCGAGGCGAACGCCGACATCGTGCGCGGGGAGGCTCGCAAGCTGCCTGTCGAGGGCCGCATCGCTGCCCTGAACGACTCGTTCGGGTTCGGTGGGCACAACGTGGTGCTGGCGTTCCGTACGATCTGAGATGTGCGGTAGCTGTACTGAACGGGTGTGGCCCGGACTCCCTGTCGGAGTTCGGGCCACATTTGCTTGTTCGTCGGGTGCGGGCGGTGGGGGCTGGTCGCGCAGTTCCCCGCGTCCCTAAAAGCTTCCCCTCACGCCCGTTGTCAGGTCAGACCACCTGGTGGAGCCAGCGGACCGGGGCGCCCTCTCCCGCGTAGCGGAAGGGTTCCAGTTCGTCGTCCCAGGGCTTGCCCAGGAGTTTGGCGAGGTCGGACTCCAGGTCGCTCTCGCCGCGCTGGGAGCGCAGCAGGGCGGCGCGCAGGCGGTCCTCGGGGATCAGGATGTCGCCGTGGATTCCGGTGACGGCGTGGAAGATGCCCAGTTCGGGGGTGCAGCTGTAGCGCTCGCCCTCGGCCGTGGGGCAGGGCTCGGCGGTGACCTCGAAGCGCAGCATCTGCCAGCCGCGCAGCGCGGAGGCCAGCTTGGAGGCGGTGCCCACCTCGCCCTTCCAGGAGAACTCGGATCTCCAGGTGCCCGGCGCGGCGGGCTGCCGGATCCAGTCGAGGTTGACGCGGGTACCGAGCACGCCCGCGACCGCCCACTCGACGTGCGGGCACAGCGCGCGGGGCGCGGAGTGCACGTAGAGAACTCCACGTGTCGTCACTGGGGCCTCCGGACAGAGCGAGACATCTTGTAACTTAGCGGAAAGGCAGTGGCAGGGCGGCCACGTGGCGAGGCTACCGTGCGGCGGCGCAAGGAGTGTGACGTACCGTCGGTCCCAGCGCCCAGAAACATTGAGGTTTCACCCAAGGGGACGCGGTGCGACCGGTCGTGTACTGCGGGGTGTCGGCCAACCGTGTCGCATGGGTGCTGAGCAATGGTGCTGAGCGATCGTGCTTGACGAACGAGGGGATCAGGGGATGCGTCACAGGAGTCACCGTTCTCGGGCCGCCCTCGCCATCGCGTCGGCGGCTCTCCTGGGCGTCGCCGTCGCCGGCTGCGACGCCGTCGGTGACAACTCCCCGGCGCCCCGGGGCACGACGGCCAAGGCGCTCCCGAAGCCGACCCCCACCTGGGACCGCAGCCCGACGTCGATGGCCGCCGTCGGGGACTCCATCACCCGCGGCTTCGACGCGTGCACGGTGCTGTCCGACTGTCCGGAGGTCTCCTGGGCGACCGGCAGCGACACGAAGGTCAAGAGCCTCGCCGTACGGCTGCTCGGGCAGGCCGGGGCCGCCGAGCGCAGCTGGAACTACGCGGTGACCGGTGCCCGGATGGCGGATCTCCCCGACCAGATGGCACAGGCCGTCACGAACAAACCGGAGCTGGTGACCGTGATGGCGGGCGCGAACGACGCCTGCCGCTCGTCGGTGTCGGCGATGACCCCCGTCGCCCGGTTCCGCGCCGAGTTCGAGGACGCCATGGACACGCTGCGCCACGCACTGCCCAAGACCCAGGTGTACGTGTCGAGCGTGCCGGATCTGAAGCGGCTGTGGTCCGAGGGGCGAGGCAACCCGCTGGGCAAGCAGATCTGGAAGCTGGGTATCTGCCCCTCGATGCTGGGTGACGCGGACTCCCTGACCACGGCGGCGATGCGGCGGCGCACGACGGTGCAGGACCGGGTGGAGGCGTACAACCAGGTCCTGAAGGAGGTGTGCGCCAAGGACCAGCATTGCCGCTTCGACGGGGGCGCGGTCTTCGACTACCGCTTCGGAACGGACCAGCTGAGCCACTGGGACTGGTTCCACCCGAGCAGGGACGGGCAGGCGCGGCTCGCGGAGATGGCCTATCGGGTGGTGACGGCGACGAAGCCGGTGAGCTAGAACCTGCCGTTCGGATCCTTGGCCTAGGCTTTCGATCATGCACTGCGAATTCTTCGGCACTCTTCCCGACGGCACCCCGGTCCACCGCTGGACGCTGGAGCGCGCCGGAGTGCGGGTGCGGATCCTGACGTACGGCGGGATCGTCCAGTCGGTCGAGGTCCCGGACCGGGACGGGGTGCGCGCGGACGTGGTGCTGGGGTTCTCCGACCTCGACGGCTATCTGACGCACACGGGCCCGTACTTCGGGGCGCTGGTCGGGCGGTACGCGAACCGGATCGCCGGGGGCCGCTTCCTCCTCGACGGCCTCACCTGTCACCTGGCGCAGAACAACGCGCCCAACTCCCTGCACGGCGGGGAGCGCGGCTTCGACAAGCGGGTGTGGGACGCGGAGCCGGTCGATCACGGGCTGCGCCTGACCCGGGTCTCCCCGCACGGTGAGGAGGGCTTCCCGGGCCGTCTGGAGGTCTCGGCGACGTACACGCTGGACGAGGCGGGCGCGCTGGGGATCGCCTACGAGGCGGTCACGGACGCGCCGACCGTGGTGAACCTGACGAACCACACGTACTGGAACCTGGCCGGTACGGGCAACGCCGGCGGCCACGAACTCCGGCTGGACGCCTCGCGGTTGACTCCGGTGGACGCCGATCTGATCCCCACCGGGGCGCTGGACGCGGTCGACGGGACGCGGTTCGACTTCCGTACGGCGCGGAAGGTCGGGGCCGGCTACGACCACAACTTCGTGCTCGACAAGGGGCTCACGAAGACCGCCGTCGAGGTCGCCGAGCTGCACGACCCGTCCTCCTGGCGGACGCTGACCGTCGCGACCACCGAGCCCGGGCTCCAGCTGTACACCGCGGAGCACCTGAGCGAACCCTTCGCCCCCGGGGACGGCGTCGCGCTGGAGACCCAGCACTTCCCCGACTCCCCCAACCGGCCCGAGTTCCCGAGTACGGAGCTGCGGCCGGGCGGGGTGTACCGGTCGGAGACCGTGTACGGGTTCGGCGTCCGCGGCCAGTAGCCGACGACCGGCGACCGGTCCGACGGCCGTGGCCGAGAACCGACGAGCCCCGATCCGGATGTCAGGTTCCGGACCGGGGCTGCTCGGGGTGGACTCGTCCCGCGTCAGACGTTAATCGTCGCCGCGACCCGACGGTCGACGATCGAGCGGCCCGCAGCAACCTCGTACGAACCCTTCACAAACACCCAGGCTCCGGTGCTCTCGTCCCAGACCTCGAGGGCCCGGCGCGGGAGTACGAGGGCGACGTCGACGCTCTCGCCGGGGCCCGCCTCGACGCCCGCGAACGCGGCGAGCCACCGGGCCGGACGCTCGGCGTCGGCCTCGACGGGTGCCAGATAGACCTGGACGACCTCGCGCCCGGCCCGCGCACCGGAGTTGCGGACGCGGACCGTGACCGTCGTACCCGTACTCGAACCCGTACTCGAACCCGTACTCGAACCCGAACCGGCACCGCCGTCGTCGCCGCCGAGCTCGATCGACTCGTACGTCCAGTCGGTGTAGCCGAGACCGTGTCCGAAGGCGTACGAGGGGGTCCTGCCCTCCTTCTCCCAGGCGCGGTAGCCGATGAACACGCCCTCGGTGTAGGGGAGTTCGCCGTCGGCCGGGACCACCTGGGTGACGGGGGCGGCCGTGAGGGAGCCCCAGGTGGTGGGCAGCCGGCCGCCGGGCTCGTGGGCGCCCGTGAGCACGTCGGCGAGGGCGGCGCCGCCCTCCTGGCCGGGGAACCAGCTGAGCAGTACGGCCGCGACCTCCTCGCGCCACGGCAGCTCGACCGGGGAGCCGGCGTTGACGACCACGACGGTGTTCGGGTTGGCGGCGGCGACGGCGTGCACCAAATCGTCCTGGCGGCCGGGCAGCCGGAGGTCCTTGCGATCGAAGCCCTCGGACTCGACGCGGTCGGTGGTGGCGACCACGACGACGGCGGTGTCGGCGGCGCGGGCGGCCTCGACGGCCTCGGCGATGAGTTCGTCGGGGTCGCGGCGCGGGTCCTGGTGGGCGAGCGCGAAGCCGATCACCTTCAGCGGCGCGCCCTCGGGGACGACGATGACGTGCCGCAGCGCCACCTCGTACGTCTCACCGGCGACGAGATCCACCTGGGCACGCTCGACGGGGGCGCCGAAGAACGCCTCGAAGGGGTCGTCCTTGGTGCTGCGCTGGATGTCGTCGAAGTGGACCGTGCCGTCGACGGTGAGCGTGAACGCGCCGAGACCCTTGATACCGAGGGTGTGGGTGCCGCTCTCGCGCGGGGTGAAGGTGCCGGTCAGTTCGACGCTGTGGAGGGTGGCGTGGGTGACGCCCTCGGGGAGGTCCTCGCCCATCCACTGGATCTGGCCATTGGGGGCCGAGCCGGTGCCGATGACCGTGCCGGCCCGGTCGCGGCAGACGGCCCGCAGGGTGAACCCCCTGTCGGCGACGGCGAGTTCCTCGTTCGGATCGGCGCCGACGGCGTAGGTGAGGCTGCCCTCGGGGAGGGCCGCGGTGAGGCCGTCGAGGGGCGTGACGACCCGGGAGGGGAAGACGGTCGCGGAGCCGCCGCCGAGGACGCGGGCGTCGCGGGCGGCGGCACCGATCAGGGCGACCTTGTGACCTTCGCCGCGCCCTTCGCCGCGCCCTTCCCCATGGCCTTCCCCGTGCCCTTCCCCGAGCGGAAGAGCCCCTTGGTTGCGCACGAGGACGAAGGAGCGGCGGGCGATCTCGCGGGCCAGGGCCTCGCCGTCCACCGTCGCGGGCGGTTCGGTGACGACCGGCTCGGCGCCCTCCAGGATGCCGACGCGGGCGGCGAGCCGCAGGACGTTGCGGACGGCCTCGTCGACCTTGGCCTCCTCGACCTCGCCCGCGCGGACGGCGGCGCCGAGCGCCTCCCCGTACACGGTCCGGGGGCCGGGCATGGCGACGTCGAGACCGCCCTCGATGGCGCCGACCGTGGCGCGGGCGGCGGTCCAGTCGGAGACGTTGAAGCCGTCGAAGCCCCACTCGCCGCGCAGGATCTCGTTCACGAGGTGGTGGTGCTCGGTCATCGTGGTGCCGTTGACCGAGTTGTAGGCGGTCATGATGCCCCAGGGGTGGGCGCCTGCGACGATGGCCTCGAAGGGGGCCAGGTACAGCTCGCGCAGGGCGCGTTCGGAGAGCAGGTTGTTCACCGTGAAGCGGTCGGTCTCGGCGTCGTTGGCGACGAAGTGCTTGACGGTGGTGCCGACGCCGCCCGACTGGACGCCCTGGACATAGCCTGAGCCGATCTCGCCGGTCAGGTACGGGTCCTCGCTGTACGCCTCGAAGTGGCGGCCGCCGAGCGGGGAGCGGTGCAGGTTGACGGTCGGCGCGAGGAGGACGTGGACCTGCTTGCGACGGGCCTCCTGAGCGAGCAGGGTGCCGGCCCGTCGGGCGAGGGCCGGGTCCCAGGTGGCGGCGAGCGCGGTCGGTGAGGGGAGCGCGATCGACGGGTCGTCGGCGGTCCAGTGGACACCGCGTACGCCGATCGGGCCGTCGGACATGACGAGGGACTTGAGGCCGATCTCGGGCAGCGCGGGCAGCGACCACATGTCCTGCCCGGCGAGCAGCCTCGTCTTCGCGTCCAGGTCCAGCTTGCCGAGGGCCGCCTCGACGACCGCCTCGCGGGCCTCGTCGGCCGGTGTGCGCGTTCCCGCCATCGCGGTGCCTCCTCATTGAGTCCGTGAGTCCGTGAGTCCGTGAGTCCGCGAATCCGTGAGTCCGCGAATCCGTGAGTCCGCGAATCCGTGAGCCCGTAAATCCGTGAGCCCTTGAATCCGTTCTGCGCGTCCATCCTGCATCCGATACCTGTAGAGCAGTAGGTTTCATTATTCTTTCGTTACATTCCATGCGTGCGCATGCCGTACGGTGACGCCATGAGCACCAGGGCCAGAAGCGAGGAGCGGCGCGCCGAGATCGTCCGGGCGGCCCTGGAGGTGATCGCCGAGCGCGGCTACCGGGGCGCGAGCATGGCGTCGGTCGCGGAACGCGTGGGGCTGACCCAGCAGGGGCTGCTGCACTACTTCCCGACGAAGGACGCGCTGCTCGTCGCGGTGCTCAAGGAGCGGGACCAGTGGGACGCCGTGCCCGACACCCAGTGGCGGGTCGACCTGCTCGCCTCACTGGTCGAGTACAACGCCATGCGGCCCGGGATCATCCAGACGTTCTCGGCGCTGCTCGGCGAGAGCGTGACCGAGGGGCACCCGGCGCGCGAGTACTTCACCGAGCGGTACGCGCGGGTGCGCGCGAGCATGGCGGCGGTGCTGCGCGCCGAGTACGGGGAGCGGCTGCCGAACGGGCTCACGCCCGAGCGCACCGCTCCGCTGCTGGTGGCGGTGATGGACGGCCTCCAGTTCCAGTGGCTCCTGGACCCGGAGTCGGTGGACATGCCGGGCGCGTTCCGGGACTTCCTCGCACTGCTCGGCGAGGACTGAACCCGCCCGCCACTGTTCTGCCTCTGCGTCTGCCTCTACCTCTGCCCCCGCCTGCGCTACCGCGGGGCCGGTACGGCGGCCACGACCTCGATCTCGATCAGGGCCTCCGGCTTGAAGAGGCGGGAGACCTCGAAGGTCATGCTGGTGGGCGGGGTGCCGGTGAGGTACTGGGCGCGTACGGCACCGTAGGCGGGGAGTTGGGTGATGTCCGTCAGATACGTACGGATGTTGATGATGTCCGCCAGGCCCGCCCCGTGCGCCTCCAGCAGGGCGCCGATGGTCTCGAAGACCCCGCGGCTCTGTTCGGTGAGGTCGGCGCCGTCCGCGACCTGTCCGGAGACGTACAACAGGGCTCCCGCACCCGGCAGTTCGACCCGGGCGACCTGGGAGTAGTAGCCGTTGGCGGGTCCCGGCGCCGAGGGCGGGTTGTCGAGCGTGATCTGCATGGGTGGTCCTCTCAGACGGAGCGGCGGATGTGTTCGACGGCCTTCGCGATGTCCGCGCCGGCGACGGCGGGATCGGCGGCGGCGCTCTTGTACTGCTCCAACACCGCTTCGATTACGGGGAGTTCGGCGACCTTCGTGGCGAGGGCGACGTCCTTGGCGGCGAGCGGGATGGCGAAGTACACGTCCTCGGCGAAGGCGCGGCCGACGGCGCCGCCGAGCGGGCCGTTCGCGAGCGCGGTGCGCGCCACCTTCTCGTCGATGCCGAGCTTGTCCGCGAGGGCCATGGTCTCGGCGACGAGGGCGACCCCGCCGAGCAGGGCCGTGTTGACGATGAGCTTGAGCGCGGCGCCGGAGCCCAGCGGGCCGGTGCGGGTGACGGTGCCCATATGGACGAGCACGTGCCCGACGCCCGTCAGCTCGCCGCCCGCGAGGATGCCGAGCTGCCCGGCGGCCGCCTTGTCCGTGCTACCCGCCACGGGCGCGTCGACGAACGTCACGCCCTCCGCGAGCCGAGCGGCGAGTTCCTTGACCACGTCGGGTCCGACGGTCGACATCTCCACCCAGGTGGTGCCCCGGCGCAGCTCCGGCACGATGGCGTCCGCGACCGTGTCGAGCGCCGCCGGGTTGGCGAGCATGGTGATCACCACGTCCGCGTCCCGTACGGCCTCGGCCGGGGACGGGGCGAGGGTGGCGCCCTCGGCGACCAGCGGCTCGGCCTTCTCGGCGGTGCGGTTCCAGACGGTCAGCGGGAATCCCGCGGCGAGAAGTCGGCGCGCCATCGCGGCGCCCATGTGCCCGAGCCCGAGGAATGCGATCTTTTCCATGTCGTCGACGCTAGGCGGGCCCTCGTGATGCGACAAGCGAATGTCTAGCATGGCTCTCATGCTCAACCCGCATGCCGTACCCGACCTCTCCACCACCTGGCTGCGGGTCTTCCTGGAGGTCGCCCGGCACGGTTCGTTCACGGTGGCCGCGCGGACCCTCGGCTGGACGCAGTCCGCGGTGTCCCGGCAGATCGCCTCGCTGGAGTCGGCGCTCGGCGGAGCCCCGCTCTTCGACCGGCTGCCCCGGGGTGTACGGCTGACGGAGGCCGGGCGGGTCCTCGTGCCGCATGCCGAGGCGGTGGTCGAGCGGCTGCACGACGCGAACCGCGAACTGGCCGCGCTGCGGCGGCTCACGGGCGGCCGGCTGCGCTTCGGCGCGTTCGCCACGGCCGACGCCGCGCTCGTACCCCGCGCCATCGCCGCGTTCCGCGCGCGTCATCCGGGGGTGCGGATCACCCGCGAGGAGGGCCTGACGCCCGTGCTCCTGGAGCGGCTCTCCGCGGGCGGCCTCGACCTGGCGATCGTCTCCACGACGGGCCGCGCCCCGCTGGACCCGTACACCCTGCACCACCTGCTCGACGAGTCCCTGTACGTCGCCGTCCCCGCCGACCATCCACTCGCCGCCGAGTCCTCCGTCCGCCTCCCCCAACTCGCCGACGCCGACTGGATATCCGGCTCCGCCCGCCCCGAGGGCACCCTGCTGGACGCGGCCCTGCGGCACGGCTTCCGGCCGCGCGTCGCGCATGTCGTGGCCGAGTGGACGGCCAAGCAGGGGTACATCGCCGCCGGGCTCGGGGTGACCCTGGTCCCGGCGCTCGCCGCCGAGTCCGTACGCCCGGACATCGCGCTGCTCGCGGTGCGCGACGAGGAGGCGCCCGCACGGGCGGTGTACGCGGCGACGGTGCGGGGCCGGTCGCTGGGACCGTCGGCGCAGGCGTTCCTGGGGGCACTGCGGGAGGCCGCGACCCACCTGCCCACCTGAGCCACCCGCCGCCCGCGCCACCCCGGCCGCTTCGGCTGCCGGTGCCACACCTCATGGCGTACGTCCCCTCCGTCACGCGATACTGCGGCCGTCCGGCAGCACCCCACGGCGACGGAAGGCACGAACTCCCTTGACCTACATACGCGTTCGGCTCGGAGCAGGTGTACTCGGACTGGCCCTGGTGGGCGGCCTGGCCGCGGCGCCCACCGCGTCGGCGGCAGCGGCGGCCCCCGTCACCGTCGAGGAACAGCGCCTCGACCAGACCGCTCCCCAGGAGATCCTGCGGCGCTCCGGATTCGACACGGTGGCCCCCGGGTTCGCGCGGGCGCTGGAGCGGGCGGGCTCGTTCGGACAGGCCGAGCGTGTCGTCGCAGGGCAGGGGGCGCGACTGTGGCAGCGGGCCGTCGACCGGGCGCAGGGACGGGGCCCGGCGGGCGGCGACCTGAGCCGGGACGACGACCGGCCGCTGTACTGGGCGCGGCTGGGGATGACGCGCGAAGTGCGGCAGTGGGAGCCGGAGTTCGGTCTCACGGACACGCAACGCGCGAGCCTGCTCGCCGAGTTGGAGGAGAACTCGCGCGGCGAGAACGCCATCCGCTATCCGCGCACCAAGGGCGTGAAGCGGATCCTGCTCACCGGGTTCGACCCGTTCACGCTGGACCGTGACGTCCGGATCTCCAACCCGTCCGGGGCCACCGCCCTCGCCCTGGACGGTACGACGATCCAGACCGCGGACGGCCCGGCGCGCATCGAGACCGCCGTGTTCCCGGTCCGCTGGGAGGACTTCGCCCAGGGCACGGTGGAGCGGACGCTGCGCCGCCAGCTCCCGCGCGTGGATCTGTTCACCACGGTGAGCCAGGGCCGCGTCGGCCGTTTCGACGTGGAGCGGACCAACGGGGCCTGGCGGGGCGGCTTCCCGGACAACGAGAACGTCTCCCGCACCGAGACGATCCCCGTCACCGACCCGGCCTCGCAGCCGCAGTGGACGTCGACGACGCTCCCGTACGCGCGGATCGTGGCCGCGGCCACGGGCCGCTTCCCCGTGTACGACCACACCTCGGTGACCGAGATCCCGGCGGGCGGCACCGATCCGGTCGTACGCCCCGACGGGCCGACCCCGGGTTCGACGGCACGCGCCGGGGGCGGCGGGGACTACCTCTCCAACGAGATCGCCTATCGCGCGACGCTGCTGCGCGACCGTCTCGGTCTGCACGACAGCCTGCCCGGCGGGCATGTCCACACGCCTGTACTGCAGTTCGGCACGGGCAACACGGACCCGGCGACGGGGACGGTCACGGACCCCGAGTTCGTTCAGAACCGGCTGGACATCATCGCCCAGGTGCGGGCGATCGTGACGGTGGCCGTCAGCGGGGCGGGGCGATAACGGCGGGGGCCGTGATGACGGCCGCGGTGTCGTGGTTGCCGCGGTCGTCGTCCGGCTCGCCCGTTTCCTCGGCCAGCAGGTCGCGGGCCATCAGTGTGGCGCCCGCGACCGCGCCCGGCATCAGGAAGACGGCGACGAACGGGACCAGGAAGGCGAGGCCCAGCGGGGTGCCGAAGCCCCAGACCAGCGTCTTGCGGGAGCGGAGCAGGGTGAGGCGGTCGCGGAGGTCGACGTCTCGGCGCTGGAGGGCGACCGCGGTCAGTTCCTCCGTGAGGAAGAAGCCGGTGACGAAGAAGCCGATCACGGGGACGACGGTCTGGCCGATGAACGGGAGGAAGCCGAGGGCGAAGAGGAGGACGCCCCAGACGGCGGCCCGCACGAGGACGCGGAGGCTGTCTCGCGCGGAGATCCACAGCTCGCGCCAGAGCGGGAGGCCGGACTCCGGGGCCGTGCCGTCCGGGGAGACGTCCCTGTCGACCTTCTCCGAGAGGGACTCGTAGAAGGGCTGGCCGATGAGGAGGGTGACGGCGGTGAAGGTGAGGACGGCGAGGAGGAGGGCGAGGGCGAAGAGTACGGCGGTGAGGAAGCCGCGGAAGAGGCCCGGCCAGGGGCTGGACCAGTCGTCGGCGAAGGGGGTGGACCAGGTGACGAAGTCCTCGCCGTACAGGGCGAGGGTGACGAGCGCTGCGGCGTACAGCACGAGGGTGATCAGGCCCGGCAGCAGTCCGAAACCGTACTGCTTCCCGTGCCGTGCCACCCATCGCTGGCCCTGTATGAGATAACCGAACCCGGCCCCGAGATCACGCATGACCCGAACTTTACCGGGGCTCGCCCCCTTTCCCTCGCCCCCGCCGCCCCTACCCATCCCATCCCCGGGGGCTCCGCCCCCGGACCCCCGCATCGGCCTGAACGGCCTCGTCCTCAATCGCCGGACGGGCTGAATGATGCGGACCGGGGTGGGTGGGGCGCCCTCGAACGCCGACCAGGCCGAGGCTTTCAGGGGCGCGGGGAACTGCGCGACCAGCCCCCACCGGCCCGCGGCCGAACGAAATCGGGCGGCCGGGGATGCGGGGCGCAGCCCCGCCCCAGGGGCGCGGGGAACTGCGCGACCAGCCCCCACCGGCCCGCAGCCGAACGAATCCGGGCGGGGGACGCGGGGGCGCAGCCCTCGCCCCCCACCAGCCCCGCAGCCGAAGGCGAAGTCGCGGCTAGGCCGGCGTCACCGCCACCACAAGCCCCCGCTCCGCCGTGGGCGACACCGCCGCGGACACCCGTACCGCCAGCGCCCGAGCCACCCGCCCCGTCCGTGACGCCGACGCCAGAAGCAGGGGCTGCAGGTGTTCGAGGCCGGAGACCAGGAACTCCTCACCGGCGATCAGCACCGGCCGCACCGCGTTCGTCGTGGCCGCCGCCGCCTCCGTGAGGTCGGCCAGCGGCGGCAGCGCGGCCCGCACCACCCCCACCCCCGCCGCGGCCGCCCGCTCGGCCAGCGCCACCTGAAGCGGCAGCAACGGAGCCAGCGCCGAGGTCAACGCGTCGGCGATACGCCGGAGTTCGGGCGACGAGTCGCGCAACACGTCCGCCGCCGCCCGTATCACCGGCGTCAAGGCGAGCAACGCCCCCGCCGCCACCCCGGCCATCGCGGGCAGCAACGGCGCCCCCGCCTCCAGCAAGTCCCCCAACGCGTCCGCCGCCTCCTGCACCGCGGGCTCCACCGCGTCGAGGATCGGCAGCAGACTGTCCCCCAGCGCCGCCAGCAACGCCTGCGCGGGCCGGCTCACGGGATGCACCGCGAGCGGCGCCCCGGTCGTCCCGAGCCGCGTCAGCGTGTCCACGATCCGGTAGAACGCCTCCTGCGCCTGCGGAGACGCACTCGCCTCCGCCAGCTCCGCCGTCGTCTCCCGGAGCACACGCAGCGCCTCCGCCCCCGACCCGTCCCGGGGGTCGAAGGTGTTGAGGGCGATTCTGGTGATGTTCCCGGCCGTGTCGAGGAGTTGGCCGGTGATGTCGGTCGTGCTGCGCGCCATACGCAGCACGTCATCCCTGCTGGGGATGCTGGGGAGCGACGGAATCGGGGACATGAGCCCTCCTCGCCACGCACGGCGCCTCGCCACATGGACCCGTCCTCCGGCCCCCTACGGCGTCTTATGGCCTCAGCATGCCCCCTCCGGCCCGTCGGCGATGCCCCATCCGTGGCATCCATGGCGTCCAGGGGGGCCACCGTGGCGCCCAGGCCCTCTTGTTGAGGAAGAGTCGAACAGGTACACCTCGCCCTACCGACCTGTACGCCCTACCGAACCGTGCCCCACCCACCCGTACCGATCTCAGGCCCCCCACCGGAGGTACGACGCGTGCGCCTACCGAGACCCGTCCTGATCGCCACTGTCCTCACCGCCGCGACCGGATCGCTTCTCCTCGCCCCGCACACCGCCACCGCGGACCGCGAACCCCCTGTCCGTGAAGGGGCGGGTCGTGAAGGGACGGACCAGTCCCAGGGCGCCGCCAGGGCCCCGGCGAACGCCGCCCGCAACGCCCTCACCAGCCCCGTCACCGATCTGTCCGACTCCGGCCTCGCCGCCCCCCGCCGTGGCTATCCGCGCGAGCAGGTCCTCTCCCCCGACCCGGAGAACCCGGCGGACAAGTCCATCAAGCTGGGCCTCACCCCGTACCACGCCATCGCCCCGAAGCTGAACGCCCTCCAACGGCTCGGCGACCGTGTCAGCGTGGAGGTCGCGGGCCGCTCGGCGGGCGGTCACCGGCTCTATCTGGTCACCGTCACCGCCCCGGAGTCCGCCAGCGAGTCCCTCGACCAGGAGCGGATGCGCGAGCTGATCGAGAACGCGCCGCAGTCGGCGGCGAAGGACCCGGCCCTCAAGGCGTCCTACAAGACGCCGGTCTTCTTCGACAACAACATCCACGGCGACGAGTGGGAGGGCACCGACGCCGCCCTCGAGCTCATCGAGCGGCTCGCGAGCGCGAAGGACGCGCAGACGACCGACCTCCTCGCCCACAGCCGTCTCTACTTCAACATCACGGCGAACCCGGACGGCCGGATCGCGGGCACCCGCGCCAACGCGAACGGCTTCGATCTGAACCGGGACTTCATCACCGCCTCGCAGCCCGAGGCGCGCGCGATCCGCCAGATCGCCATCGACAAGCAGCCGGCCGTGATGCTCGACCTGCACGGGTACGTCAACGGCACCCTGATCGAGCCGACGACCCCGCCGCACGGTGAGAACTACGAGTACGACCTCTTCCTCAAGAACACCTACGCCAACGCCCTCGGCATGGAGGCCGCCGTCAACGGCCTCGGGTACACCCCCGCGAAGGACGGTGTCGAGCCCGTCCAGATCCCCTTCCGCGACCAGCAGGAGGGCTGGGACGACTGGCCGCCGATCTTCACGCCCCAGTACCTGGCGTTCCACGGCGCGGTCGCCGCGCACACCGTGGAGATCCCGCTGACGGTGAACAACTCGGAGTACGACACCCTGCCCGTGGCCGAACTGAGGCGCAGGTCCACCATCAACGTGGACGTGGCCGGTGCGGCCATGCGCGCGACCCTCGCCTACGCCCGGACCCACCGCGCCTCGATCATCGCCGACCAGATCGAGGTCTTCCGGCGCGGCGCGACGGGCGCGGCCCAGGTGCCGGTCTCGGCGGAAACGGTGCCGGGGGTGCCGGGCATCGGTCCCGAGGACGTCTACACGACCGACTTCCCGCGTGCCTACGTGATCCCGGCGGGCGGCGCCCAGCGTTCGGCGACGGCCGCCGCCCGCCTCGTCGACCATCTCCTCGCGGACGACGTCCGCGTCACGCGCGCGACCCGCGACTTCCGGCTGGCCGGACGGTCGTACGCGAAGGGCTCGTACGTCGTCGACCTGCACCAGCCCAAACGCGGTCTGGCCAATGTGATGCTGGCCGACGGGCGCGACATCAGTGACAAGGTGTCGGTGATGTACGACATCTCGGGCTGGAGTCTTGGGCGGTTGTGGGGTGCGACGGTCGTGCCCGTACGGAGCGGGGAGCTGTCGGCCGTGGCCGCCCGCCGGGTCGAAGCCGCCGCGCGGGTCGGGTACGTCGCCCCGCGTGGCGATCTGCGGCTGCGTCTCGGCACCCCGCAGGAGATCGCCGCCCTCAACTCCCTTCTCGCGCAGGGAGTTTCGGTACGGCAGCTCGCGGACGGCAGTGCCGTCGTGCCGGGATCGGCGCGGGCGCGGGCCACCGCTCTCGCCCGTACGTACGACGTGGCCTTCAACGCGACCAGGGAGACCCGGGAGACCAAGAGCAGCCCAGGAACACCCCTGCACCGCGTCCGCGTCGCCGCGGCCGTCACGCCGGGTGAGCTCTTCGCGCTGCGGGAGATGAACTTCGACGTGGTGCCGGTGTCGACGGCCGTCCTGAACGCGGGCTTCGACTGGTCCGCGGCGGACGTGCTGTTCGTGTCGTCGGGGCTCGACCACGCCCGTTTGAACGCGGGCGCACAGGCCGCGCTGGACGCCTTCCTCCACACCCACGGTCTCGTCGGCCGCGGAACCGTCGGAGCCGCGCTCAACTCGGGGGCCGGGCTGCTGGCGGTGCGGCCGGTGGAGGGCAACGGTGACGCCAACGGTGTGGTGCGGGTGGTGAATTCGGGCGGCCCGCTCACCGCGAACGCGCCCGACCACAGCTTCGTCTACGCGCCCGTCTGGTTCACCGATCTCGGCCCCGGGGTGCGTGTCGAGCAGGCGTACGCGCCGGGCGATCCGCTCGTCTCCGGGCACTGGCGCCCGCTGGCCGACGGGACAGGAGGGCCTACGGCCGCCGGCGGCCAGGCCGCTGTCGTCAGCGGTCCGCATGCCGTGCTCTTCGGTACGGAGCCACTCTTCCGTGATCATCCGAAGGGGGAGTTCCCGCAGGTGGGAAGGGCGCTGCTAACCGTCTCGTAGGACACCGCCGACCGTCTCCCACGACAGGGCGGAGGCCGCACCCCACGTCCTAGGGTGCGGCCTCCGCCGTGCACAACGAGCGCCGTCAGACGAGCGTCACGGTGATGTTGCCGCGGGTCGCCTTCGAGTAGGGGCAGACCTGGTGGGCCTTTTCGAGGAGGTCCCGTGCGGTGGCCCCGTCGACGTTCGGGATCGACGCGGAGATCTCCACGATGATCCCGAACCCGTCCTCGTTCTTGCCGATGCCGACCTTCGCGGTGACGGTCGAACCGGAGACGTCGGCGTTCTCCCGGCGGGCGACGACACCGAGGGCGCCCTGGAAGCAGGCGCTGTACCCGGCGGCGAAGAGCTGCTCCGGGTTGGTCCCGGCGCCGCTGCCGCCCATCTCCTTGGGCGGGTTCACGACGACGTCGAGCCTGCCGTCGTCGGTGGCGACCCGGCCGTCGCGGCCGTTCTCGGCGGTGGCGACGGCGGTGTAGAGGACATCGGTCTGCTGGATGGACATACGGTGCGTTCCTCCTTGGTCCGCCGCGACTCGCGCCCACGATCGCGACGGTTTCGGAAAGAAGTTACCGCATGCCGGAAGCCTGGCGACAGCCGTCCCGAAGGCCGGAGGGTCAGAGCTTGACGATCATCTTGCCGACGTTGTCGCCGCGCAGGACGCCGAAGAACGCCTCCAGGTTGTTCTCGATGCCCTCGACGACCGTCTCGCTGTACTTGAGCTCGCCGGAGCGGACCCAGGCGCCGACCTCCTGCACGAACTCCGCCTGCAGGTCGTAGTGGTCGCCGACCAGGAAGCCCTCGATGCGGCCGCGGGTCTGGATGAGGCGGGCGAGGTTCTTCGGGCCGGAGACGGGCTCGGTGCTGTTGTAGACGGAGATCGCGCCGCAGATGGCGATGCGGCCGTCCCGGTTGAGCCGGCCGATGGCCGCCTCCAGGTGGTCACCGCCGACGTTGTCGAAGTAGACGTCGACGCCGTCGGGGGCGGCGGCGCGCAGCTGCTCGCTGACCGGGCCGTTCTTGTAGTTGAAGGCGGCATCGAAGCCGTACTCCTCGACGAGCAGCTTGACCTTCTCATCGGAGCCGGCGGAGCCGATGACGCGCGAGGCGCCCTTGAGCTTGGCGATCTGCCCGACCTGGCTGCCGACGGCACCGGCGGCGCCGGAGACGAAGACGGAGTCGCCCTCCTTGAAGGAGGCGGTGCGCAGGAGGCCCGCGTAGGCGGTGAGGCCGGTCATGCCGAGGACGCCGAGGTACGTCGACAGCGGCGCGGCCTGCGGGTCCACCTTGACGGCCTGCTTGGCGTCCACGACGGCGAATTCGCGCCAGCCCAAGAAGTGCAGGAGGTGGTCGCCGACCTCGATGCCCTCGGCGTTGGAGGCGACGACCTCACCGACCGCGCCGCCCTGCATGACCTTGCCCAGCTCGTAGGGGGCGACGTACGACTTGGCCGCCGACATCCTGCCGCGCATGTACGGATCGACGGACACGTACGCGTTCCGTACGAGGACCTGGCCCTCCCCCGGCTGCGGGACCTCGGCCTCGACCAGGGCGAAGTCCTCGGTCTTCGGCCAGCCGACCGGGCGGCTGACCAGGTGCCATTCGCGGTTGACTGCGGGGAGCTGGGTCTCGGTCATGAGGGGGTGCCTTTCCTGCGTGCATGCACGGGTACGTGCGACTACGGTCGAATACTTCAGTACCTGAAACAACCATGCTCCTCAATATTTCATGATGTCAAGTAACGGGGTAGCCTGGAGCCCATGGCCACGCAAAGAACAACCCGTATCGACCCGCTGACCCTCGAGGTCGTGGGCCTCATCGGCACGGTCGTGGCCCGCTATCACGAGGAGTACGAGGACGCTGCCGCCGAGCATGCGCTGACCGGGGCGCAGGCGCGACTTCTGAGCCTGCTCTCCCTGGAGCCGCTGCCGATGCGGCGGCTCGCCCAGAAGCTGAAGTGCGAGCCGTCGAACGTGACCGGGATCGTGGACCGGCTGGAGGCGCGGGGCCTGGTCGAGCGGCGCCCCGACCCGTCCGACCGCCGCGTGAAGCTGGCCGCGGCGACGCAGGAGGGGCGGCGTGTCGCGCGTTCCCTCCGCGACGCCCTCAACTTCGCCCGCGAGCCCCTGGCGGGCCTCTCCACCGAGGAGCGCCTGTCCCTCCGGGACCTCCTGCAGAGAATGCTCACGCCGTAGATTTCGGCTGCGGGCGGGTGGGGGCTGGCCGCGCAGTTCCCCGCGCCCCTGAGACGGGGCTTCGCCCCGAGCTTTTAGGGGCGCGGGGAACTGCGCGAGCAACCCCCACCCGCCGCAGCCGAAAAAGAACCGCTGGACGGGGTCCGGGGCGGAGCCCCGGGGATGGGACGGGTAGGGGCGGCGGGGGCGAGGAACCCCCTACGTGCACCACCACAGGAAACGGTTGCAATGCGAAGGTGAAGGCGAGGGCGACGGCGCGGCCGAGGTCGGCGCGGCCGTCGGCCTGGGCGACGACTTCGGCGGAGTCGAGGACACGGGCCCGGACGTCGAGGACGGCACCACACCGGTACCCGTCGTCGCCGACTGCTCCTGCGTGTCCTTCTTCTTGTCGTCCTTGGACTTGTCGTCCTTGGCGGACTGGGAAGCGGAGGGAGACGCCGACGCGTCCGGAGAGGGCGACGCGGTGGACGTAGCACCGGACGAACCCCCCGCGTCGGTGATCGGCCGCGCCGTCCCGGCGTCCGAGGACGCCGACCCGTCCGCCGACTCGCCTCCGGCCGCGGCCGGCTTCGGCAACAGCCCCGGCCCGTCTATGCCGAGCTCGGCGAGGCTCAGCCCACCCGCCGCCAGCACGAACCCCGCGGCGATGAGCAGCACCCGACGCCGCCGACGACGATGCGCCGCGGCCTTCCGGTCCCGCCGGCTCGCACCGCCGGGCCCCTCCGAGTCCCGGCCCCGGCCTCTCCCGCGCCCACGACCGCGCCGCCGGGCAGCGGCCCGTCCGGACGGCTCCCCCTCGCCGTCGTCGTCCTCGTCGTCGTCGGGATCTTCATCGTCGTCGTTGTCGCCCTCGTACAACGAGTCGCCACCGGCATCGACCGCCCCCGCGCCCGTTCCGGCACGCTTGTCGGTCTGCTCCGCATGCGTGCGGAGCTGTTCGGCTGAGGTGCCGCACCCCGGGCAGGCAAGGGCGCCGTTGAGGTGCCGTCGGCACGGGTCGCAGTAGTCCATGACGCCGGAAGACTAAGTTCCTCACAGGTAACGTTCATAGTCACAGCTGTGAAAGTTGTGTAGTGAACCACCTGTTCCGGCGCGCCCCGCGCCCCGTTCGCAGCATCGCGCGCGCGACGAGCCGAGGCATACCGGCAAAATCCGCCGCCGATCGTTCCGTTCGACCCATTGACACCTCCGGGGCCACGTCCTTACTGTCACGCCAGCATTTCGAACGTGTGACGAAATTTCGAACAGAGCCGCAAGAGCACAGGGGGCAACTGCCGTGCGCATCACGGGAATCAGCACACACGTGGTCGGGACGCCCTGGCGCAACCTGACCTACGTCCAGGTGCACACCGACGAGGGCCTGACCGGAGTCGGCGAGACCCGCATGCTGGGCCACACCGACGCACTGATCGGCTATCTGCGGGAGGCGGAGGCCAATCACATTCTCGGCTCCGACCCGTTCGCTGTCGAGGACCTCGTCCGACGGATGAAGTACGGCGACTACGGGCGCGCCGGCGAGATCGTGATGTCCGGCATCGCGGTCATCGAGATGGCCTGCTGGGACATCAAGGGCAAGGCACTCGGCGTCCCCGTGTGGCAGCTGCTCGGCGGCAAGGTCACCGACCGGGTCAAGGCCTACGCCAATGGGTGGTACACGACCGAGCGAACTCCGGAGGCCTATCACAAGGCCGCCCAGGAGGTCGTGGCGCGCGGGTACAAGGCGCTGAAGATCGACCCCTTCGGGACCGGGCACTTCGAGCTCGACCACGAGGCGACGCTCTACTCCGTGTCGCTGATCGAAGCCGTGCGCGACGCGATCGGCCCCGAGGCCGAGTTGATGCTGGAGATGCACGGCCGGTTCTCCCCTTCCACCGCCGTCCGGCTCGCCCGCGAGCTCGCGCCCTTCAAGCCCGCGTGGCTGGAGGAGCCGGTCCCGCCGGAGAACCTGAAGGCCCTGGAGAAGGTCGCCGCCAAGGTGGACATCCCGGTCGCGACCGGTGAGCGCATCCACGACCGCATCGAGTTCCGCGAGCTCTTCGAGAGCCAGGCCGTGGACATCATCCAGCCCGACGTCGGTCACATCGGCGGCATCTGGGAGACCCGGAAGCTGGCCGCCACCGCCGAGGCGCACTACGTCCTCGTCGCGCCCCACAACGTCGGTGGCCCCGTCCTCACCGCCGCCTCCCTCCAAGTCGGCTTCACCTCCCCCAACTTCAAGATCCTCGAACACTTCAACGACTTCGCGGACGCGGAGATCAAGAAGGTCGTGAAGGGCGCCCCGCAGGTCGTCGACGGCTACTTCGAGCTGTCCCACGAGCCCGGTCTCGGCGTCGAGCTGGACGTCGACGCGGCGGCCGAGTTCCCGCAGCAGCAGGCCCGTTTCGACCTGTGGGCCGACGGCTGGGAGCAGCGCAAGCCCAAGGGGTCGCAGTGAGCACCGCGGTCGTCGTCCAGGCGCCGGGCGAGCACCGGCTGATCGAGCACGAGCCGGTGCGGCCGGGCGCCGGTGAGGCGCTGGTACGGGTGCACGCCGTGGGCATTTGCGGCAGCGACCGCGAGGTCTACCAGGGCAACCGCCCTGACGGGTACGTCCGTTATCCGCTCACGCCCGGCCACGAGTGGTCGGGGACCGTCGAGGCGGTCGGGGCCGGGGTCCCGGAGTCGATCGTCGGGCGCAAGGTCGTCGGCGAGGGCTTCCGCAACTGCCAGGTCTGCGACCGCTGCCACGCGGGCGAGACAACGTTGTGCACGGCGGGGTACGAGGAGACCGGGTTCACCCAGCCGGGCGCGATGGCGACCACGCTGACCCTCCCGGCGCGGCTGCTGCACGTGCTGCCGGACGACGCCGACCTGACGGCGGCGGCCCTCCTGGAGCCCGCAGCCTGCATCGCGGCCGCCGCGCTGAAGGCGAACGCCCGGCCCGGTGAGCGGGTCGCGGTGGTCGGGACCGGCACGCTCGGGATGTTCGCGATCCAGTTCCTGAAGGCGAACTCTCCGGCGGAGCTGCTCGTGGTCGGGACCCGGCCGGACCGGGCGGCGCTGTCCAAGGACTTCGGCGCCACCGACTTCCGTACGAAGGACCAGGAACTCCCCGACGACTTCGACGTCGTCATCGAGACCGCCGGGTCCGCGTCCGCCGCACGCACCGCCGCCTCCCTGCTGAGGCGCGGCGGACGCCTGGTCCTCACGGGGATCCCGGCGCCGGGCGCCGAGGGGCTCGACCCCACCGATCTCGTCGTACGGCAGCTGGAGGTGCACACCGTGTTCGGTGCGCCGCCGGCGGCCTGGGCGCACACCGTGCGGGTCTTCGGGGCCGGACTGCTCAGCCCGTTGCCGCTGGTCACGCACGAGTTGCCGCTCGCCGAGTTCCCGCAGGCCATCGAGTTGGTGGGGTCCGGCGATCCCAAGGTCGGAAAGGTCCTGCTGAAGCCGTAGTCCCCCGAGCCGTACGCCGGTACGGAGTTACCTGACGGCTCCGTACCGGCGTACCACCCAGGCCCCGCGCACCCAAGGCCGCGAACTTCGTTCGAAATATCGAACGTATCGGCATCAGTACATGCACCACGCGCCGGCACCCGCCACCAACCCGTCCGCACACACCACATCTGCATGCGCACCACATCTGTACGCGCCACCCTCGAACACGAAGGACAGCCAGTGACCGACGCCGCCCCTACGGCAGCCCGTCGACCCGGTGAGCAGGCGCTCGCCGCGCTCGGCCTGGGCGCGCCCGCCCTCTCCCCCGCCGACGCCTCGCCGCACACCTTCCCGGGGGGCGGCCGCTGGCGCACCGAGGTTCCCTCCGTGGAGGGGCCCGAGGCCCTGGCCGTGGTCCTCAAGGAGTCCTCGCGGCTCGACGTACCGATCCACCGGATCAGCCAGGGCAGCGGTGTCTGGATGCTGACCGACGCCGAGATCACCGAGATGGTCGAGGCCACCGGTGAACGAGACATCGAACTCTGCCTGTTCACCGGGCCGCGCGGCACCTGGGACATCGGCGGTTCGGTGCGCTCGGACTCGCGCGGCGGCGGCCTGCGGGCCCGTGGCCACGACGCGGTGGCCGGCTGCGTCGAAGACGCCCTCCGGGCGACGGAGTTGGGCGTCAAGTGTCTTCTCGTCGCCGACGAGGGCGTCTTGTGGACCCTGCACCGGGCGCGCGCGGCGGGGATCATCCCGGCCGACACGACCCTCAAGCTCTCGGCACTGGTAGGTCCGGTCAACCCGGCCTCGTACGCGGTGTACGAGAACCTCGGCGCGGACTCCATCAACGTGCCGAGCGATCTGACGCTCGATCATCTCACCGAGATACGGCGAGTTTCAGCCGCTCCGATGGACATGTACATCGAGGCTCCCGACGACCTCGGCGGCTATGTACGGATGTACGAGGTCGCCGAGCTGATCCGGCGCGGCGCTCCGCTGTACCTCAAGTTCGGCCTGTCCAAAGCCCCCGGAATCTACCCGTACGGGCACCACTTGAGGGACCTGACCCTCAACACCGCCAAGGAACGGGTGCGTCGCGGCCGACTCGCCCTGGACCTGCTCGCGCGGCACGGAGCGGACGGCGACATGGCGCCGCTCGGATCCCGGCTGCCCGGAACTCTCACGCGCTTCAACACCACCTCATAACGTTCGCACAAACCCCCTTCACACAAGCCGACACAGCCGCGCACAATCCCACACACCTCTACTCGGTCTTCCCTCGCAACGCTCTCGGAGCATCCCCGTAACGCGAGACCGAGCCGGTCCAAGACATCAAGGATGATGATCATGCGCAACCGCAGAGCCGCTCTCACCGCCATCGCCGGCGCGGCCTCCCTCGCCCTCACCCTGACCGCCTGTGGCCAGAACAGCGACGGTGGCAGCAAGACCGACAGCAAGGACACCAAGGGCGGCACGATCGGCATCTCGATGCCGACCAAGTCCTCCGAGCGCTGGATCGCCGACGGCAAGAACGTGGTCAAGGACCTTGAGGCGAAGGGGTACAAGACCAAGCTGGCCTACGGCGAGGACGACCCGGACACGCAGGTCTCGCAGATCGAGAACATGATCACGCAGGGCGTGAAGGCCCTGATCATCGCGGCCATCGACAACAAGTCGATGAACAACGTGCTCCAGCAGGCCGCCGACGCCAAGATCCCGGTGATCTCCTACGACCGCCTGATCCTCGGCTCCAAGAACGTCGACTACTACGCGTCGTTCGACAACGAGAAGGTCGGCACGCTCCAGGGCAACTACATCCTGCAGAAGCTCGGTCTCGCGGACGGCTCCAAGAAGGGCCCGTTCAACGTCGAGCTCTTCGCCGGCTCGAACGACGACAACAACACGAAGTACTTCTTCGGCGGCGCGATGAAGGCCCTGCAGCCGTACATCGACAAGAAGCAGCTCGTCGTCAAGTCCGGCCAGACCGCGCTGAACCAGGTCACCACCCTGCGCTGGGACGGCGGCACCGCCCAGAAGCGCATGGACGACATCCTGACCTCGTCGTACAAGAGCGCCCGGGTCGACGCCGTGCTCTCGCCCTACGACGGCATCTCCATCGGCATCCTCTCCTCGCTGAAGTCGGACGACTACGGCTCCAAGAACAAGCCGCTGCCGGTCGTCACCGGTCAGGACGCCGAGCTGGCCTCGGTGAAGTCGATCATCTCGGGTGAGCAGACGCAGACCGTCTACAAGGACATCCGCAAGCTGGCGCAGGTGGCCACGGACATGGTCGACGCCGCCCTCAACAACAAGAAGCCCGAGATCAACGACGACAAGACGTACGACAACGGCACCAAGGTCGTCCCCGCCTACCTGCTGCAGCCGGTCAGCGTCGACAAGACCAACTACGAGAAGGAACTCGTCGCCACCGGCTACTACAAGGACAGCGACCTCAAGTAACCGCCACCCCCTAGTGATTGGAAGGCACGACCATGGCGGGACCCGTCCTGGAAATGCGCTCGATCGTCAAGACCTTTCCCGGCGTCAAGGCGCTGTCGGACGTCACTCTGACCGTCCAGCAGGGCGAGGTCCATGCCATCTGCGGGGAGAACGGCGCCGGCAAGTCGACCTTGATGAAGGTCCTCTCCGGCGTCCACCCGCACGGATCGTACGAGGGGGACATCCTCTTCGAGGGAGAGGTCTGCTCGTTCAAGGACATCAGGGCCAGTGAGCACCACGGCATCGTGATCATCCACCAGGAACTGGCCCTGATCCCCTACCTCTCCATCGCGGAGAACATCTTCCTCGGCAACGAGCACGCCACCCGCGGGCTCATCAGCTGGACCGAGACGCTGCGGCACGCCTCCGAGCTGCTGCGGCGGGTCGGGCTCGACGAGAACCCGCAGACCCGCGTCGCCGACATCGGCGTGGGCAAGCAGCAGCTCGTGGAGATCGCGAAGGCGCTGTCGAAGCAGGTGAAGCTGCTCATCCTGGATGAGCCGACGGCCGCCCTGAACGACGAGGACAGCGGCAAACTCCTCGATCTCATCCTGGAGTTGAAGAACCAGGGCATCACCTCGATCATCATTTCCCACAAGCTGAACGAGATCGAGCGGGTCGCGGACTCGGTGACCATCCTGCGCGACGGGCGGACCATCGAGACCCTCGACGTGAAGGCCCCGGAGACCACCGAGGACCGGATCATCAGCGGCATGGTGGGCCGCGACCTCGAACACCGCTTCCCGGAGCGGACGCCGCACCACCCGGAGGAGGGCGCCGCGCCCGCCCTGGAGATCCGCGACTGGACCGTGTTCCACCCGATCGACCAGCAGCGCAAGGTAGTCGACGATGTGTCGGTCTCCGTGCGGCGCGGCGAGATCGTCGGCATCGCGGGGCTCATGGGCGCCGGACGCACCGAACTGGCGATGAACGTCTTCGGACGCACCTACGGCCGGTACGCGGGCGGCACGGTGCTCCGGGACGGCAAGGAGATCCGTACCAAGACCGTCTCCGAAGCGGTCGGCCACGGCATCGCGTATGTCACCGAGGACCGCAAGCACTACGGCCTCAACCTCATCGACACCATCAACCGCAACATCACGCTCAGTGCCCTGGGCAAGGTGTCGAAGCGCGGGATCGTCGACGAGCACGAGGAGCGGCAGGTCTCCGAGGGCTACCGCAAGTCCATGAACATCAAGGCGCCGACCGTCTTCGAGCCGGTGGGCAAGCTGTCGGGCGGCAACCAGCAGAAGGTCGTCCTCAGCAAGTGGATCTTCGCGGGCCCCGAGGTACTGATCCTCGACGAGCCGACCCGCGGGATCGACGTGGGCGCCAAGTTCGAGATCTACACGGTCATCGACAAGCTGGCGGCCGAGGGCAAGGCGGTCGTCTTCATCTCCTCCGAGCTCCCGGAGCTGCTCGGAATGTGCGACCGCATCTACACGATGGCCGCAGGACGGCTGACGGGTGAGTTCTCGCGGGCGGAGGCCTCGCAGGAAACGCTGATGCGCCAGATGACGAAGGACAAAGAGGTAACCCGATGAGCACGGATGTGACCGCCAAGACGCCGGCCCCGGCGCCGCCCGGCAAGAGCGGCTCGGCCACCGGCGAGAGCCTGCTTCAGCTGATGCTGGACGGCATGCGCCGCAACATGCGGCAGTACGGCATGCTGTTCGCCCTCGGTCTGATCGTGGTGCTGTTCGCCGTGTGGACCAACGGCGACCTGCTGCTGCCGCGCAACGTCTCCAACCTGGTGCTGCAGAACAGCTACATCCTGATCCTCGCGATCGGCATGATGCTCGTCATCATCGCGGGCCACATCGACCTGTCGGTCGGCTCGTTGACGGCGTTCGTGGGCGCGGTGGGAGCCGTGCTGATGGTCAACCACGACATCTCCTGGCCCATCGCCCTGGTGCTGTGTCTGGCCATGGGCGCCGCCGCGGGCGCCGCGCAAGGGTTCCTCATCGCGTATCTCGGCATACCGTCGTTCATCGTGACCCTGGCGGGCATGCTGACCTTCCGCGGTCTGACCGAGATCTTCCTCAAGGGCCAGACGATCGGCCCGTTCCCCGAGGGTCTGCAGAAGGTCGCCAACAGCTTCCTGCCCGAGGTCGGCCCCAACACGAACTACCACAACCTGACCCTGCTCCTGGGCATCGGGCTGATCGCGTTCGTGGTGGTCAAGGAGGTCCGCGACCGGGGGCGTCAGCAGGAGTTCTCCCTCGACGTCCTGCCGCGGAACCTCTTCCTCCTCAAGCTCGTCGCGCTGATCGCCGCCGTCGCCACCGTCACCATGCTGCTCGCCAGCTACAAGGGCGCCCCGGTGGTTCTGCTGATCCTCGGCGTCCTGGTCGCCGGCTTCGGCTACCTGATGCGCAACGCGGTCATCGGCCGGCACATCTACGCGATCGGCGGCAACCTCCCGGCGGCCAAGCTGTCGGGTGTGAAGGACAAGAAGGTCACCTTCCTGGTCTTCCTGAACATGGGCATGCTCGCGGCCCTGGCGGGTCTGGTCTTCGCCGCCCGCTTCAACGCGGCCTCGCCCAAGGCCGGTCTGAACTTCGAACTGGAGGCGATCGCGGCCTCGTTCATCGGCGGCGCGTCGATGAGCGGCGGCGTGGGCACGGTCCTCGGCGCGATCATCGGTGGTCTCGTCCTGGGCGTGCTGAACAACGGTATGAACCTCGTCGGCATCGGCTCCGACTGGCAGCAGGTCATCAAGGGACTGGTGCTGCTGGCCGCGGTCGGCTTCGACGTGTGGAACAAGCGCAAGGTCGGTTCGTAAGTCTCGGTAAAGGCCCCCACTCCGGTGGGGGCCTTTCTCTTCCAGTCAAGGAGAGCCGCACATGGAAACGAGCAGACGTACGGTCATCGCCGCGGCCGCGGCCGCGGGACTCGCCGCCGGCACGGTCGGCACCGCGCACGCCAGCACAGGAGGCAGGAAGCCGGTGAAGGAGCTCTTCGGCAAGCTCGCCGACGGCACCAAGGTCTACCGCTGGTCGCTGGAGAACGGCGGCACGCGCCTGAAGGTCATCTCCTACGGCGGCATCGTCCAGTCCCTGGAGATCCCCGACCGGCACGGCCGCTACGCCAACGTCTCCCTCGGCTACGACAACCTCGCCTCGTACGTCGCCGGGACGACGTTCTTCGGGGCGACGATCGGCCGCTACGGCAACCGCATCGCCAAGGGCCGGTTCACCCTGGACGGCAAGGCCTACCAGCTCTCCGTCAACGACGGCGTGAACAGCCTGCACGGCGGCGCCAAGGGCTTCAACACCAAGGTGTGGGACATCGAGGGCTTCACCTCGGGCTCCGACGTCGGCCTGCACCTGCACTACACCAGCGTCGACGGCGAGATGGGCTACCCGGGCACGCTGAAGGTGCGGGTGACGTACACCCTCACCCGGCACGGCGACTGGCGCATCGACTACCGGGCCACCACCGACAAGGCCACGGTCGTCAACCTCACCAACCACACGTACTACAACCTCGCCGGTGAGGGCAGCGGGGGCATCTACGACCACGAGCTGCACCTGGCCGCGGGCCGCTACACGCCCACCGACTCGGGGCTGATCCCCACCGGTGAGCTGGCCAAGGTCGCGGGCACCCCCTTCGACTTCCGCAAGGCCAAGCCGATCGGCCGGGACATCCGCGTCGGCCACCCCCAGCTGGTCACCGCCAAGGGCTTCGACCACAACTGGGTCCTCGACAAGGGTGTCACCGCCGGGCCCGAGCACATCGCGACCCTGCGCGACCCGAAGTCCGGCCGCACCCTGAAGATCGCGACGGACCAGCCGGGCGTGCAGTTCTACTCGGGCAACTTCCTGGACGGCACCCTGGTCGGCCCCTCCGGTCACACCTACCGGCAGGGCGACGGCATGTGCCTGGAGACCCAGCACTTCCCGGACTCGCCGAACCACCCGTCGTTCCCCTCGACAGTGCTGCGACCTGGGCAGACGTACCGCACGACGACGGTCCACTCGTTCAGCGCGTGACGTGCGTCTGACCTGCGTCTGACGTCCGCCTGACACCGCCGCGTGACATCGGGGCCTCGGTGGGTGACGCCACCGGGGCCCTTTCGGTTGCCTGGAAAAGTCAACCCTTACTCAATCCCCACGAGTTGAACGCCGCCCCCTCCGCCTCCGTATGAAAGGGCGGCCCGTGCTCCCCCGCACGGGCCACCCAGAGACCGGAGGTTCCATGGCCGACAACGTCGCCTCGCTGTTCCGCGGTACTGCGGCGCACAGCCCCTCGATGGCTGCGCTGGCCCGCGAGAGCGATGGAGTCGGCCCGATCGACTTCTGCATCCCGTGCAACCCGTACTTCCCCACCCCCGGCATGTTCGACGAACTGGCCGGGCGGTTGCGCGAGATCATCACGTACTACCCGAGCAGCGCCGACACGATCACGGCCGAGCTGTGCGCGCTGCTCCAACTCCCGCCGAGCTGCGTCGCGATGGGCAACGGTTCCACGGAACTGATCACCTGGATCGACCACCTGCTCGTGCGCGAGTCCCTCGCCATCCCCGTCCCCACCTTCGGCCGCTGGACCGACCAGCCCATGGAGACCGGCAAGCGGGTCGACATGTTCCCGCTCATGGAGTCCAACGGCTTCGCTCTGGACCCGGCCCAGTACATCGAGTTCATCCGCGCCCGCGGCACCCGTGTCGCCGTCATCTGCAACCCGAACAACCCCGACGGCGGCTTCCTCAGCCGCCGTGCGGTCGTCAACTTCATGGACCAGCTCCAGGACCTGGACCTGATCGTCATCGACGAGTCGTTCCTGGAGTTCGCCGACGCCGAGAGCGACCCGAGCGTCGTGGAAGAGGCCGTCCTGCGGCCCAACGTCATCGTCCTGCGCAGCCTCGGCAAGAACTTCGGCCTGCACGGCATCCGCTTCGGCTACCTCGTGGCCAACCCCGCGCTCGCGGGCAAGATCCGCTCCATGCTGCCCAAGTGGAACCTCAACTCCTTCGCGGAGACCGTGGTGTTCATGCTCAAGGAGCACGGCGCCGAGTACATGGAGAGCCTGCACCTGGTGCGCCGCGACCGCCTCGACATGGCCCGCCAGCTCTCGGCACTCCCCGGCCTGACGGTCTACCCCTCGCAGGGCAACTTCCTCTTCGTACGGCTTCCCGTGGGCGCCGAGGGCACCGTCGTGCGCGACCGACTGCTGAGCGAGCACCGGATCCTGGTCCGCGAGTGCGGCAACAAGATCGGCTCGTCCAGTCGCTTCCTGAGACTCGTGGTGCGCCCCGAGACGGACGTGCGTCGCCTGGTGTCCGGCATGGAACAGGTGCTCTACGGGTCCAGGAGGGGAGCCGCCGTACCCGAGCTGGGCACAGGGACCAGCTACAGCTCGGGTACGGCGGCGGTGGACCGTCTGATCAGCGAGACGAACGGGGTCGGCATGCCGCTGGCCGCGCAGGCCGCCGCGATGCCGAGCCTGCCGCCCGCCCAGACCTGGCCGGGCCCGGCCCCGGCGCAGGCCCCCACCGGGATGCCGGGCCTGGTCCCCGCCCCGGCTCCGGCCGCCGCGATGATGCCGCAGCAGCAGCCCGCGGCACGCATGCCCGCGCCTGCCCCGCAGCAGCAGCCCATGCCCGCGGTCGCCCAGATGCCCGGCGTCGCGCAGATGCCGGGGGTGGCCCAGATGCAGCCGGCCGCGCAGATGCAGCCCGCTGCCCAGATGATGCCCGCCCAGATGATGCCGCAGGCGCCGCCGATGTCCGCGGTCGCCCAGATGGCGCAGATGGCCCAGACCGCACAGGCTCAGGCACAACGACAGCAGGCGCCGATCCCCGCCGTCGCCCAGGCCCCGTCACCGGCGGCCCAGGCGCAGGCACGGTCGATGCAGCCGCCGCCGCAGGCACCGGCGATGCCCGCCATGGCCCCCGCCCCGGCCGCCGGGCTGGGCCAGACCGGCATGCCGGGCCTGCGCAACCGGGGCCTGACCGCCGCCCAGGTACGGGGCCGCACCGAGCCGGAACCGGCACCCCAGCCCACGGGCTGGCCGGCGGCGGGCGCGATGTACAACCAGGTCGGCTGAGCGCTCCGCTGAAAGTGCGGTACGCCACCTGCGGGTCCGTCGTGGCTGGTCGCGCAGTTCCCCGCGCCCCTTCAGGGCGCTGCCGAGCCGCAGCGGACTTCGCCGGGCCCGCTCAGGCCCTGTCCGAGGATCTGTCCGGCACGGCGTGCGCGGGGATCAGCCCAGGTAGAAATCCCGGCGCGCGGCCACGAACGCCTCGATCGTCCTGGCAGGCACGCCCGTGACGCGTTCGACGTCGTCGGACGTGCGGTCGTAGCGGTTCTCCCGGTGCAGCCGGGCCATGGTGGCGATGTGCTGTTCGGTGTGCGGCGGCAGGCCCGCCTTGGCGAGCACCTCGCTGCGCCACCGGTCCAGCGGCACGTCGACATAGGACACCGGACGCCCCAGCGCCCGTGAGAACTCCTCGGCCATCTCGGTCATGTCGACCGTGCGTGGCCCGGTCAGCTCGTAGACGTGCCCGACGTGCGGGGCCGGGTCGCGGAGCACGGTGGCGACGACGCGGGCGACGTCGTCGACGGCGATCGGCGAGGTGCGTCCGGTGCCGAACGGCAGCGCGATCGTGCCGTTGTCCCGGATCGATCGCGCCGCCAGTGTGGTGAACAGCGGATTGTCCAGGAACGCCGTCGGCCGGACGTGCACCACCGGCAGGCCCGACCAGTCGAACACCTGCTCAGACAGCCAGTGCAGCCGCTGCTGGTCCGACTCCCCGGTGCTGGTGGCGGTCATCTGCGACACCGTCATCTGGGACATGTCGACCAGCCCGTCCAGCTCCCCGTACTCGCGCGCCACGCTGGCCACCACGGTCGCCGCCAGCAGCTGGTCCGGCGACACGGGCATCGCGAAGTACATCCGCCCGACACCCTCCAGCGCGGCGGCGACGGTCTCGGGCCGGGTCAGGTCTCCGATGACGACCTCCGCGCCGAGCACCCGCAGCTCGGCCGCACGCGCGTCGTCGCGGCGGACCATCACCCGCGTGGGCACGTCCTGCGCGCGCAGCTGGTCGAGGACCGTGCGGCCCACGTCACCGGCGTTGGAGAGAAGAACAAGATTGCTGGCAACCAACGGTCTGTCTCCTTGTGAGTCGTTGACGGCGCCCATGAGATCACCTGTTCCGTCACACCACCGGAACCAAAACGCAACGGCGGCGGCCCTGTGGCCACCGCCTCTCCCGGCCTACGATCAACGCTCTTCGTCCAGGAGGGGTGGGAGCCGTGCGTCGCAGAGCCCGGATCATGATGACGACGACGGCCGCGTTGGGCCTCACGATGGGCGTGAGCGGCTGCGGCACGGACTCCGGGTCGGCGGCGAAGACCACGACCCTCACCGTCGTCGCCACGAACTACGGCGACAGCGTCCACAAGAACTCCATCGGCTTCTGGGACCGCGTCAGTCTCGCCTTCCAGGCCGCCCATCCCGACATCCGGGTGGAGACGAAGGTCTACCCGGCCGACGAGGTCGACGCGAAGGTCGCCGCACTCGTCAAGCAGGGCAGGGCGCCGGACGTCGTGCAGAGCGACAGCTACGCCGAGTACGCGGCCAAGGGCCTGCTCTACCGCGCGGACGAACTGCTGTCGATATCCGCCCAGGGCAGCTTCGTACCGAGCCTCGCGGAGGCCGGGCAGGTGCGCCGCGTCCAGTACGGCCTGCCGTTCACGGCGAGCACCCGCCTCCTGTACTACAACAAGGACCTCTTCTCCCGGGCGGGCCTGAAGCCCCCCACCACCTGGCAGCAACTACTCGTGGACGCCCGCGTGTTGAAGACCATGGGCGTGACGTACCCGATCGCGCTGCCCCTCGGCCCGGAGGAAGCGGAGGCGGAGACCCTGACCTGGCTGCTGGCCGGGGGCGGCGGCTACACCGACAACAGCGGCAGCTACGCCCTCACCTCCAAGGAGAACGTCTCCACGCTGGAGTGGCTGCGCTCCTCCCTCGTCACCGAAGGTCTCACGGGCCCGACCCTCCCCGGCAAGCTCAACCGCGGCGCCGCCCTCCAGGCCTTCATGGACGGCAAGGCGGCCATGGTCAACGCCCCGCTCTCGCTGATGCGCCAGATCGAGGACTCGACCCTGAGCGTCCCCTACGGCACCGTCGCGCTCCCGAGCCGTACCGGCCGGACCGTGCCGACCATGGGCACGGCCGACTGGACGATCGCCTTCCGCTCGGCCGGCCACCGCGAGCAGACGGGCGAGTTCCTCGACTTCCTCTACGGCGACAAGTACGTCACCCAGCAGGCCGCCGAGTACCAGCTCCTGCCCGTCACCACCGCGGCGAGCGCCGCCATGCGCGAGGACAAGCAGTACACCAAGCTCTGGAACGGCCTGGACGCCCTGGACAACATGGAGCTCTACCCCCTCTCCGAGACCAACTGGTCCCAGGTGGCGGCGTCGATCAGGGCACGGATCGGCAAGTCGGTGGGTCCGGGCGGGGATCCGGAGGCGGTGCTGTCGTCGATCGGGAAGGCGACACGCTCGACCTCCTGACCAGGGACAGCCACCCCGGCGGGTCGACCTCGGCACGGACGGTCTTGCCGGGCGGCTCCCGGTCCAGCACCTCCCACCGGTCGGCGAGTGCCTCGACGAGTACGAGGCCCCGACCGCCTTCGTCGAGGGGACGCACGGCCGGTACGTCACCGGGTCCCGGCGGACGCGGCCCACTGCGCGTGTCGGTGACCTCCACGCGGACGCTGCCCGTGACGAGCGACAGCCGCAGTTCGAAGTCCCGCCCCGGTACGCGCCCGTGCGTGACCGCGTTGGCGGCCAGCTCGGCGACGATCACGGCGACGGCGTCGGAGGCGTCCGTGCCGTGCGGGACGCCCCAGGCGTGCAGCTGGTGCAGGGCGAGGTGACGTGCGAGGCGGGCGCCGCGCGGGGTGGCGCTGAGCCGCTGCGTGAACACACGTACGGTAACCGGATGTTGGGGGGTGGGTGGTGCGGTCATGGGCCCAATCTGGCGGTGATCGCGCGCGCTGCACCAGGTCGGCGCCGCGTACGCTGCGGGAGCGTACGCGGTGACGCGCTGGACAGTACCGGTCACTGGGCGTGACCATGGGGCGCGGGAGGTGACCCATGGTGGTCGATGGTGCGGTGGGGACGGGTGGAGAGCCCGAGTCGTCGGACAGTCTGCGGACGTTCGGGGCGGTCGTACAGGCCCTGCGGGAACATGCGGGGCTGAGCCGGGAGGAGTTCGGGGAACGGGTGCGGTTCTCCAAACACACGGTGGCGTCGGTGGAGCTGGGGCGGCGGATGCCGGATCCGACGTTCGTCGATCGGGCGGAGGAGGTGTTGGGCAACACCGGGGCGCTACGGAAGGCGGCGGGGCATCTGGCGAGGCAGCCGGGGTTGGCGGCGTGGTTCAGGCAGTGGGCGAGGTTGGAGACGACGGCGATCACTCTCTATACCTATGAGTGTCGGTTGATTCCGGGGTTGTTGCAGACGGAGGGGTATGCGCGGCAGTTGTTCGTCGACGAGTTGCCGCCGCTGGACGACGACCAGATCGAGGCCCAATGGGTTGCGCGGGCCGAGCGGCAACGGCTGCTGCGAGAGCGCCCCAACACCGCGTTCGGCTTCATCCTGGAGGAACCACTGTTCCTTCGGCGTACGGGCGGAGTGCAGGCCACGCGGGAGCTCATCGATCACGTACTGGAAATCGCGCAGTTGCGGAACGTCGAGCTCCAGGTCATGCCGGTGGTACGCGAGTCGCACGCCGGGCTGCACGGCCCCATGCAGTTTCTGGAAACCCCCGAGAACAAGTGGTTCGCCTACACCGAGGCCCCGATGAGTGGCCAGCTCATCTCGGACCCCAAGGTGGTCAGCGTGCTCCAGAGGCGATATGCCAGGATGCGTGCGCAGGCTCTCTCCCTGGAAGATTCCGTGAGCCTGCTGGAGCGGATGCGAGGAGCGCTATGAGCACGTCCGAACTGGCCTGGTTCAAAAGCAGCTACAGCAGCAGCGGTTCCGGCGACTGCGTCGAAGTCGCCCTCTCCTGGCACAAGTCCAGCTACAGCGGCGGCTCCGGTGACGACTGCGTCGAGGTCGCCACCTGCCCCTCCACCATCCACGTCCGCGACTCCAAGAACACGGACGGCCCCCACCTCACCCTCTCCCCCACCACCTGGGCCGACTTCCTCAACCACGCCTCCGCCACCCACCGCTGAACCGACGGAGTCGCCCCACAACGTGTTACTGGGAGGGGCAGGCTACCCGCGCCGGACCCGCCCATACTCAAGTCCATGAACAGCAAGGACCAGCTCGGTCGATTCCTCCGTACGCGTCGCGCGCAGCTGCGGCCCGCCGACGTCGGGCTCTCGACGTTCGGGGAGCGCCGGCGCGTGCCCGGGCTGCGGCGCGACGAGCTGGCCCAGCTGGCGGGGGTGAGCCAGTCGTACTACACACGACTGGAGCAGGGGCTGTCCCTCAACGCCTCCGTGGAGGTACTGGACGCCATTGCCCGGGCGCTCCGCCTGGACGAGACCGAACACCGCCACCTGCACGACCTCGCCGGGGTGGTGCGCAAGAGCGGCAGGAGCCGGCCCCGCCGCCCGGCACCCGAGCGCGTCTCCGAGGCGACGCGGCAGTTGATCGCCGCCTTCGGGGACACCCCGGTGATCGTGCTCGGCCGCCGGAGCGACGTCCTGGCATGGAACCGCACCGGGCACGCGCTGTTCGCCGGGCATCTCGATCCGGACAGTCCCGAGCAGCCGGCCCGGCGCCCCAACACCGCACGGCTCGTCTTCCTGGATCCGCACACCCGTGATCTGTACGAGGACTGGTCGCGCAAGGCCAGGGACGCGGTGGGCAAGCTGCGGCTCGCGGTCGGGGAGTACCCCGACGATCCGGAGCTGGCCGAGCTGATCGGTCAACTGACGATGAAAAGCCGGGAGTTCACCTCCCTCTGGTCCGAACACCGCGTTCGCGCCTGGAACATCGCGACCCACCGGATGCGGCATCCACTGGTCGGCCCGATGGACGTCGCCCAGCAGGCGATGCCGATCCCGAACGAGCCCGGGCAGCGCATCGTCGCGGTCACCGCGGCGGCGGGGTCCTCCTCGCAGGCCGCGCTGACCCTGCTCGCCCAGGTCACCGCCCCGCGCACGCGGACCGCCGTCGACACGGATTCCGTTTCCGTCCAGTAGCCGGGGTGACCCTCACCCCCCTCTTCGGCATGCCCACGCATGCCTACTCAAACCTGCCCAAGTACAGCCAGAAGGAGACACCATGTCCAGCACCACGCTCTACACCACCGAGGCCCTCTCGACCGGCGACGGCCGCAACGGGGAGGTCCGTAGCCTCGACGGAGTCCTCGACGAGGTCCTCGCCGTGCCGAAGGAGATGGGCGGCCCCGGCGGCGACAGGACCAACCCCGAGCAGCTCTTCGCCGCGGGCTACGCGGCCTGCTTCCACAACGGACTGCGGCTGATCGCGGCCCAGCAGGAGGTGAAGGTGCCCGGTTCCACCGTCACGTCGACCGTGAGCCTGCTCAGCAAGGAGGACGGGGGCTTCACCCTGGCCGTGAAGCTGTCGGTCCACCTGCCCGGCGTGGAGCAGGCGACCGCCGACCGGCTCGTACAGACCACGCACCAGGTCTGCCCCTACTCCAACGCCACCCGGGGGAACATCGACGTGACCCTCGAAGCGACCGTCTGAACCGACCCGGCGCACGTGTCTCACAAGGAACTTGACGGATCATCACTTTGCCGTACTGACAGCTGACCAACAGCAACCGTTCCTAATCTGCCGTGTTCATGACAGACACTTCAGGAGCAGCCCACCCGATCGGGCGCCGTACGGTGCTGATCGCCACCGGCGCCACGGCCGCCACCCTGGCCGTGGGCGCCGCCGCACCGGAAGCCCCCACAGCCGACAAGGCGGACGCGGGGCACTCGGCCCCCGTCGCCGCGGCGGCCGTCTGCACCCTCACCAAGGAGATGACCGAAGGCCCCTACTACCTGGACGGCGCCCTGGTCCGCGCCGACATCACCGAGAGCAAGCCGGGCGTCCCGCTCAAGCTCGCGCTCACCGTCGTCGACGACGACACCTGCGCCCCGCTCGCCGGCGCCCTCGTGGAGATCTGGCACTGCGACGCGCTGGGCGAGTACTCCGGGTTCGTCGGCAACAACGGCCACAGCGAACCGGACGACGGCTCGTTCCTGCGGGGCGGCGTCCTCACCAACTCCAGCGGCGTCGCGAACCTCACCACGATCTACCCCGGCTGGTACCGGGGCCGCTGCATCCACATCCACCTCAAGGTGCACACGGGAGTCACGCTCACCTCGGACGGCAGCTTCACCGGCGGCCGGGAACTCCACACCGGCCAGCTCTTCTTCAACGAGACGATCACCACAGCGGTGGCCAAGGTCTCCCCGTACTCCACGAACACGGTCACCCGCACCACCCTCGCCCAGGACTCGATCTACGACGACGGAGGCGCCGTGTCCGGCCTCCTCACCCTGACGGCCCTGGGCAGCACGGCCGCCTCGGGCTACACGGGCACGCTGACGGTCGGCGTCGAAACGAGCTGACGTCCGCCCCGATCCGCACAACGGGCCCCGCCGGAAACCGGCGGGGCCCTCGCCTCGATAACACCACGATCATCTCAATTGATCTATGGATCTATGGACGTACATTCCCCTGAATGACCGAATGCCTTACACCCTATGGTGCTCGTTATTCAGCCGTGACGACAAAAGATATGCACGCAAACGACTGGCTCGATACCGCCGACGGGAGGGCGCGCCTGGAGCACTGCGCGGATCTGCTCGAGGAGTTCCTCAAGGCCATGACCCGCATGGAGAGCGAATACCTGCGGGCCACGTGGGACGGACACCCCACAGACGGATCCCGCTGAGCCAGGGCGCAAAGGAGCCGCAGACAGATGGACTGGACTCAGGACGATCCCACCCTCCGCGACATTCAGCTCGATCCGCGAGCCACCGCCTACGATCCGCTGAACCCACCGTTCACCGGCGCCGATCCGCTCGGGACGCAACACTTCTGGCACGTCCCCGAGCCCGCGATCGAGCCGGACGCGTGGGATCCGGACGAAGAGCTGGCGCAGATGCTGTACACGACGTCGAGCGTGACGCCCACCGCTCCGGCCCCGCCACACAGCCACGCCCTGCCGCGCCGCCCGGTCAACCGGCGCAGGCCCCGGCCGGGATTCCATGCCATTGCCGCAAAACACAGGATCATCACGGTTGTCTTCCTGGTCGTAATGATCATTGTGTCCGCAGTGATGATGCTGGGATGGTCCGTCTCTTATTCATACAACCAGCTGCGTGGCATTTCACTACTGGTCGTATCGGCGAAATTGGCACGATGGTGGCCGCTGATGGTGTACGGACCGTGGCTCGTGGCAGGTTTGTCCATTCTTCGAGCGTCCGTTCAGCACCGGAGCGCCAGACGGTCCTGGTCCGTGATGCTGATCGCCTCCGCCACGGCGGTCGCCCTCTGTGTCGGCCAGTCTCCGCGCTCCCTGCTGGCGATGGTGGTCGTCGGAATCCCCCCCATCACCGCCCTGATCTGCTTCCGGGAACTCGTCGGCCAGATCTCGCCCCACCACGGACCTCGGCACGCCTGCCAGACCATGAGGCGGCCCAAGCAGCCAAGACCTTGATCGTCACGGCCGTCCCCGCCGGAACAACGCTCACCGTGGAGGTTCGGGGAAGACCACCCGTAGTCGTTGAACTCTTCTGTCCCGCCGGAACATGAGCCAGGCGAGGGTCGGCGGGCAGGGGCTGACCGCATCCGCGGGGCTGATGACGTCCATCTCCCAGATGGTGATGTCCCGGCTGGCCACCACATGGCGCAGGTGCTGGCGCACCCCGGATTCCCGGTTCTGCCGCATGGCCGGGAAGGGGTGGGTGCGCTCACCCGCTCGACTGAGCGCACCGACCAGTTCGGCCTCGGCCGGCCACAGCTCGGCTATCTCCCGGGGCAGATCGCCGCGCGCGGCACCCTGCAGGGTCACCAGGGCCTCCTGCCTGCTGTCCTCGGTGAGAGCGGAAGCGTCGTCGTGCGCCTGGGCGGCGGTCGACAACAGCACCTGGGCCAGCTTCGCCCTGGCCTGGTTGAGTCGGCTGCGCACCGTGCCGACCGGTATCTCACAGGCGGCGGCGATCTCCTGGTACGAGGTGATGCCGCTGAAGTGCCGCAGCATCAGCACCAGCCGCAGCGGCTCGGGCAGTTCCTCCACCGCGTCCCAGATCCAGTCCCGCATCGCGTGCTGCTCGACGACCCGCTCCGGGTGCGACGGCTCGTGATCACACGGGTGCAGGTGGTCGAGGCCGTCCAGCCCTGGCGTCTCCCGGGTGACACGCAGCCGCATACGGGCGGCGTTGCGCACGACCGCCCGCAGCCAGGCTCCTACGGCCGCGGGATCCCGTACGTCCCCGATGCGTCGCAGCGCGGTCAGTGCGGCGTCCTGCACCACGTCCTCCGCGTCGGGGCCGTAGCCGAGCAGGCTCATCGCCACCGCGCGCATCGGCGCCTGATGGCGAGCCAGCAGCAGCCCGAGGGCTCCGGTCTCGCCGGCTTGCGCCCGGCGGGTGAGTTCCTCATCCGTGGGTGAGGTGAGGGGCATCATGTCCGAACGCCTCCGTCGCGATGGCGATGCGCGTAGGATAGAGCTTCCACTTGGGGCCGTGGGAGCCCTAGGACCTGTCCAGTCGATCATGGCCGCTGGACGGGCTCCGGCAGCCAGCTTCCGTGGAATCCCGCCGGGACGGGGTGGGGCAGTTCCACCACTGCCTGGACGGTCATCTCCGTGGCGTCGAGGACGAGCAGTTCCCCGGCCTCGCCGTCGCCGTTCGAGACGAGCGACAGGAGCCACCCCTCGTCCTCGCCGGTGGCGTCCGCCGCCGGTACGAAGACCGCCTCGCCCGCGTAGCGGCTGCCGGGCGTCTCGTAGGTGCGACTGGTGTGGCGCGTGAGGTCGTGTTTGGCGATGCCGTCACCGGAGACGGTGTAGAGGTAGCGGTTCGCACGCCCGGTGAGGGTCTCGTTGTGCGTGGGGAACTCGGCGTCACGGTCGTCCAGTGGTGACTCGGAGGCGCGGCCGGTGACCGGGTCCAGGGTCCAGCGGTGCAGGACCGAGGAGGCCTGGGAGTGACCCGGCTCCCTCACCCCGACCGGGCCGCTCGCCCTGGTGGAACCGCCGATGTCCGACCAGGTGTGCCGGAAGCCGGCGCGGTCGTAGCGCACCGCGTCCAGCACGATGCGCCCCCGCGTGTCTTCGTAGGCGTTGCCCACATGGAAGACGTAGCAGGGATCGACGTCGTACCACCGCACGTCGGTGCTTCCGGGCGTACGGGACATGACCCCGAGCCGCGCGCCGTACTCCTCGTCCCACCGGTAGGGCATGCCGCCGCCGGGCCCGGCCAGGGCGGGGTCGAAGACGACGGGAAGGTCCATCCACACGATGTGGTGCTCGGTGATGGCGAAGTCGTGCATCATCGTCGGGCCCGGCACCTCGACCGGCCTGCTGTCGAGCAGCAGTCCGTCCGCGGTGACCCGGTGGTAGGTGAGGTACGGCGGGGCGAACCCGGCCCCGAACAGGTGCAGTTCGCCGGTGACCGGGTCCTCCTTGGGGTGGGCCGTCATCGCGGTGGTCAGCCGCCCGCCGAAGTCGTACGGTCCCACGGTCTCCAGCTCGGGGGTGACCCAGTAGGGAAGACCGACCTCGCACAGGGCCAGCACGGTGTCGGCGTGCCGGATCACGTGCGTGTTGGCGGGCGTCGCGGCCAGGTCGACGGTGAAGTCGGCGCGGATGAACGGGTGCCCGTCCAGCCGGCGGGTGCGGATCCACCGGTTGCGGTACCACTCGGCGCGTCCGCCCCGCAGCCGGATGCCGTGGAGCATGCCCGGACCGGTGAACCAGTGCCCCTTGTCCTGGCCGGGCAGCGGGTTGGGGCCGTTGCGCAGATAGCGGCCGTCCAGGTCGGGCGGCAGGGAGCCCCGCACGGTGAGGTCGGCCGCGCTGTGCTCTTTGGGGACCGGGGCGAAGCGGCCCTGGAGATACAGGGGAAGAGCTGTCTCGTTCGTCACGCGGTCGCTCCTGCGGCGGCCAGCAGGCGTGCCTGGGCTCGGGCGGGATAGACCTTCGTGAAGACGGCGGGGCCGACGAGACCGGCGACGTGGGCGGCGATGCCCACCCAGGCCGGGGCGTCCACCGCGCCGCAGACGGCCAGGCTGACGCCGATGAAGGTGAAGCCGGCGCCCCAGGCACTGGTGATGTGGTTGTTGACCCGGACGAACTCCGGCATGTCCCAGTACTCGGGGGGAGTCTGGCGCTTGGCGATGCCCAGCGTGAAGGGGCGCCGGATCGCCAGGGTCCCCCAGGCGGTGGCGGCCAGCCAGCCGAAGGAGATGACGTCCGTGTGGTCCGCCAGCGCCGAGCCCGGGTCGGCGACGGCCACGGCGCCGACCACGACGAAGTACGCGACGGTGCTGATCTCCAGGATCAGCGCGTCGAGGCCGACCCCGCGAAAGCGGTCCTGCAGCAGGAGCAGCAGCCCCGACACAAGGCCCGCGATCGCGCCCCAGCGCCAGTCGAAGGACGAGACGACGCCGGCGACGATCCAGGGAATGAATCCGCGCAGATAACCCATGAAAGTTCCTCGGTGAAATGGAACGGACGGCTCCGGAGACGTGCTGCTCCGAAGCCACCCAGTGACCTGACACCGACCAGATGCACGGCTAGCGCGAAAGTTCGAACCCAGAAATGTGATGCCCGTCACACCGCACACCACACACGACCGCACGCACACGGAAGGCCCCGCCATGACACTCGCCACCGAAGACCGCCTGGCCATCGCCGAGTTGGTCTCCCTGCACGGCCACCTCTTCGACGGCGGGCGCCTCGACGAACTGACGGAACTGTTCACCGAGGACGTCGTCTACGACGTGTCCGCCTTCGGACAGGGCGAGTTGGTCGGGATCGAGGCGATCCGGGACGCGGCCCTCGCCCTCGGCGCCGCGAACGCCGTCGCCCATCACGTCACCAACATCGTCATCACCGACGATCTCGGAGACGGCCGCGCGCGGGTGCGGTCCAAAGGACTGGGGGTGATGGCGGACGGCCGGTGCGGATCGGTGACGTACGAGGACGTCGTGGTGCGGCGTGACGGGGGATGGCGCATCGCGCGGCGGACGGTGGAGGCGCGGCGGGTGCCGTTGAACGGGGTGACGGGCGCGTAGCGCTAGCGCGCGCTCAGCCCAACTCGCCCCGTTCCACGCAGAACTCGTTGCCCTCGGGGTCGGTGAGGGTGATCCAGCCGCCGCCGTCCGGGCGGGTGTGGTCGGCGACTTGGCGGGCGCCGAGGGAGAGGGCGCGGGCGACCTCCTGGGCGCGGGTGCGGCCCTGCGGCTGAAGGTCGAAGTGGATGCGGTTCTTGGCCGACTTGCCCTCGGGGACCCGCACGAAGAGCAGCATCGGGCCGCCGGACGGGTCGCGCAGCAACGCCTCCGGGTCGCCCGGCTTGTCGTCCTCGTCCAGCGGACGGCCGAGCAACTCGCTCCAGAACAGGCCGAGATCGTACGGATCACCGGTGCAGTCGAAGGTGAGGGTGCGGATGGTCGGGTTCAGCCCCGCCGACTCGCCCATGGCTTCAGGCTCCCTTCTCGCCGTCGACCAGTTCCCGGACGATGTCCAGGTGGCCGTTGTGCCGGGCGGTCTCCTCGGTCAGGTGGAGGATGATCCAGCGCAGGTCGACGTGCCGGCCGTCGCGGATCGGACGCTTGGCCGTGGTGTTGAGGTCGTGCTCGGCGACCAGGAGACGGAAGCGGGCGCTCTGCTCCTCGTACTCGTCGAGGAGTTGGGGCAACGGCACGTCGACGGCGATCCGCATCTCCGGATCGGGATCCTCCTCCGTCGCGGCAGCGATCGGCCCGTCGTCCTCCCCGCCGAGGAACACCACCTGAATCCAGTAGTGCTCGACCCAGCGCAGGTGGCTGATCAGCCCGCACAGCGTCATGAGCGGGGATCCGGGGAGCGGGGCCTGTCGCGCGCCCTCCGGCGAGACCCCCTCGCACTTGGCGCGGGCGGTGGCACGGGCGTAGTCGAGGAAGGTGGTCAGCTGTGTGCGTTCGTCCCAGGCAGTGGGTGTATCGGTTCGCGTCATAGGTGTGCAGCATCACGGTCCCGCTCCTCGGTGTCGAGCGAATTTGACCGCCGAGGCGGGTGCCTGGGGCACCCTTGCTTCGTCGTACCGTACGACGAAGGGATGTCAGGTGACAGACATCGATCGCTGGATGGACGGTCTTCAGGAACGGGCCGCCGAGGTGCTGCCGGAGGACGTCTACGCGTACTTCCGGCGCGGCGCAGGTCGCGGCATGAGCGTCGCGGAGGCGACCTCGGCCTGGGACCAGTTCCGCTTCCGGGCACGGCTGTTGCGGGACGTCTCGACGTGCGACGCCTCCACGACCGTACTCGGCACGCCCGTTCGTACGCCCATACTCGTCGCGCCCAGCACCCTGCAGCGCAAGGCCCACCCGGACGGGGAGGCCGCCACCGCGCGGGGCGTCGCGGCGGCGGGATCACTGCTGGCGGTGACCTCGAACACCGCGGTGCCGTTCGCGGACCTGGTGCCGAGCCGGGCGCCGTGGTGGGTGCAGGTGTACGTGGCCCGGGACCCCGTACTGACCATCGAGACGCTGGAGCGGGCCCTCGCCGCCGGGGCGCGGGCGGTCGTGCTGACCGCCGACACGCCGGTCAACGGGGCGCGGGGCAAACGTGGCACCCAGGTCGACGACTTCATCGGACCGGACGACCTGTACGGCAACGTCACCGGGATTCCCTCGCCCGAGGCGGCCGAGCGCGCACCCGATCTGACCCTCGACGTCATCGGCTGGCTGCGGGAACGGGCCCGCGGCCTTCCCATCGTCGTCAAGGGCGTGCTGCGCGGCGACGACGCCCGGGAACTGGTGGCCGCGGGGGCGTCCGGCCTCATCGTCTCCAACCACGGCGGGCGGCAACTGGACGGGCTGGTGCCCACCGCCTGGGCCCTGCCGGAGGTCGTCGACGCGGTGGCGGGCACCGGCGCCGAGGTCTACGCCGACGGCGGGCTGCGCCGCGGCACCCACATCCTCGCCGCCCTCGCCCTCGGTGCCCGCGCGGTGTTCATCGGCCGTCCCGTCCTGTGGGCGCTGACCGTCCGCGGCGCCGCCGGTGTGACCCGCCTGATCGACGACCTCACCGACGAACTCGTCGAGGCGATGAGCCTGACCGGCACACCGAGCGTGCTCGAACTGACCCGCGACCTCCTGTGGGCGGCTCCCCGACCGCTGCTCGATTGATCGAACGTGCGGGCGTCGGCGGTCGAGCTGTCCCGAAATGCGCAGTGCGGCCTGCTGTGTCACCGTCATGTCACAGACAGCCCGCCAGGTGAACCCCGGAAGCCGATGACGCGCTCTGAAGCGACGAGTGTCGGTGAGAGACCGGCGCCTGAACCACTTCGGGGGACTTCATGTACGGCATCGGTATCCGCAGAGTCGCGACGGCCATGGTGACCGCGTCGGCGGCCACCCTGCTCATGACCGCGTGTCAGCCGGGCGGGAGCCCGGCGGGGGCGGGCTCTTCGCCGTCGGGCGCTCCGGTCAAGCCGGCGGCGTCCACTTCCACCTCCGGCTCCGCTTCCCCCGCCGCATCCGCCACATCCGGCTCCCCGACGCACACCGCGACGCCGCCCACCGGTGCGAAGGCCTGCGGTCTGCCGGATCTCAAGGCGTCCATGTACCAGGCCGCGGTGCGGCCGGACGGTACCGGGACCGGCGCGGCGATCGTCGAGTTCACCAACGTGTCCGGCAAGGCGTGCACCGTCCAGGGGTATCCGACCGTGGCGGGGGCGGGCAACGGTTCCCCCGAGAAGAACCGTCCGCTCAAGGTGACCACGACCGGGGGCGCGTCCACGGTGAAGATCGCCGCGGGCGGGAAGGCGTGGACAAAGCTGACGTTCGTGCAGGTCCAGGGCGAGGCCGACGGCTACTGCAAGTCCGCGGCCACGCCCGCGAGCTACCCGACGCTGGTGGTGGGTGTCCCGGGCGCCGGGGCGCACCAGGTCGCGCTGACGGACGGTGTCATCGCCGAGTGCGACGACAAGGTGACGGTCACCGCCCTCTCGGCGGCCAAGCCCTCCTGACCCCACCCGGCCCCGCGCGGCGGCATCAGGAACTCGCTCGTGTCGATGGAGCCGATGCCGCCCGTACCGGCCGTACCGCGTAATCCGCCCGCGCCGGGCCCCTCATACCGCCATGGGGAGACGCACCGCTGTGGACAATGGCCGCACCCTCCCCCAAGTTCTCGGCTCCGCTCGAACAGGGGGGACCCCCACCGTTGTCCCCGAAAGGCCCCGCATGGTGTTGAGCAGACGTACCTTCAGCGCACTCGCCGGTACCACCGCGCTCGGCCTCACGCTCAGCGGGAGCGACGGCGCCTTCGCCCGCGCGACCGCCCCCACCGGTCCGGCACCGGAGCCGCCCGGCGCCGACGGCAGCCGCCACACCGTGGGCTTCGACAAGTACTCGATGCTGGTCGACGGCAGGCGGGTCGTCCTGTGGTCCGGCGAGGTCCACCCCTTCCGGCTGCCGAGCCCCTCCCTCTGGCGGGACGTCCTGGAGAAGCTGCGCGCCCACGGCTACAACACCATCAGCGTCTACGTCTCCTGGAACTACCACTCCCCCGCGCCCGGACAGTACGACTTCACCGGCGTCCGCGACCTCGACCTGTTCCTGCGCACGGCCGCCGAGACCGGCCTGTACGTGATCCTGCGGCCCGGCCCGTACATCAACGCCGAGGTCGACGCGGGCGGCTTCCCCGGCTGGCTGACCGCCACCCGAGGCACCGCCCGCACCTCCGACCCGACCTATCTGTCGTACGTCGACGAGTGGCTGACCGCCGTGAACCGGATCGCGGCCCGGCACCTCTACACCCACGGCGGCGGCACGATCGTCCTCTACCAGCTGGAGAACGAGTACGCGAACCACATCACCAGCCCCCGCGGACGCGACTACATGGCCCACCTCTACGCCAAGGTCCGCGCCGACGGCATCGACGTGCCGCTCTTCCACAACGACAAGGGGCGCAACGGGTACTGGGCACCGGGAACGTTCGACACGGGCGGCGAGAGCGGCCGCTATCTGTACGGCTTCGACGGCTATCCCTCGCCCGTCGCGCCGCCGCCCGACTGGGGCTACTTCGGCATCGGCGGTACGAAGGGCGGCTCGACGGCGAGTCCCGAAACCCCGGGGCTGCTGGCCGAGTTCGGGGGCGGCTGGTTCGATCCGTGGGGCGGGGTGGAGTTCGACGGGAAGGGGTACGCGGAGTCGGCGCGGACGCGCGACGCGGCGTACGAGCGGCGTTTCTACCTCACCAACCTCGCCAACGGCATCAAGGTCCACAACGTCTACATGACGTTCGGGGGGACCTCCTGGGGCTGGCTGCCCGCGCCGGTCGTCTACACCTCGTACGACTACGGCGCCGCCCTCGACGAGGCCCGCAGACCCACCCCCAAGCTGGTCCCGATGCACCAGCTCGGGCAGCTCCTGCACTCCGTGCCCGACCTCGCCAAGCTGGACCGGGCGGCCGACGTCCGGGTCGGCGCGAGGGGCGGCGCGTCGGGGGCGGACGCCGGGATCACGGCGTACCACCTGGTCAACCCGGACACCGAGGCGCACTTCCACATCCTGCGCAACGACCGGGCCGACGACGTCCTCGCCGCCGTCCCCCTCGCCGGAGTGAACGTTCCGCTACCGGTGCCGGTCCCCGGCCTCGACGCCCGGCTGCTCGCCACCGGTCTCGCGCTCGGGCGGCGGACGCTGAGATACTCCAGCGCCCAGCCGATGCTGTGGCTCACCGCCGGACGGCAGGACATCGCCGTGTTCACGGGGCGCAAGGGGGAGGCGACGCGGACGGCCGTCGAGTGCGCGAGCGAGCCCACGGTCACCGTGCTGGAGGGGAAGGCCCACCACGCGTACGCGTCCGGCGCGCTGCGCGTCGACGCCGAACTCGACGGCCTGACAAGGGTGTTGGTGGAGGGCGGCGGCACGGACGCTCCCCTCCTCCTGCTGCTCGCCGACGACGAGACGTCCGTACGACTGTGGCGCTACGACACCCCGTCGGGGCCCGTGCTCGTACACGGCCCGGCGCTCCTGCGCACCGCCGCCCTGCGCGACTCGACCGTCCATCTCACCGGGGACACCGTCGAGGAGGCCGACCTGGAGGTGTGGGGACCGCGCGGGATGAGTGAAGTGGTATGGAACCGGGGCACGTTGAAGGCACGGGCGACCACCTCCGGGAGTCTGCGGGCCGAGCAGCGGCTGCCGGGGGTCGCGGCCGTCCCCCTTCCCGCGCTGGGCAACTGGCGCTTCCGCACGGAGAACCCCGAATCGGACCCCGAGTTCGACGACTCCACCTGGAAGGTCGCGGACAGGACCTCCTCGTACAGCACCACCCCCGTACCGGCCGGGCAGCCCGTCCTCTTCGCCGACGACTACGGCTTCCACTACGGAGACGTCTGGTACCGGGGGCGCTTCGAGGAAGCGGGGGCCGTGGGCGCCGCCGGGTCGGTGTCCCTCTCGTACGTCACGGGCACACAGGGGCTGCTGATGGCGTGGCTGGACGGGAAGCCGCTCGGCACGCACCGGATGCCGGTGCCGGACAAGTCGACGGTGCGGAAGGGCACGTGGTCCGCCACGGCCACCTTCCCCGCGCGGTACACGAACGGACCGCACGTCCTCTCCGTCCTCGTCCGCCGGATGCAGCACGACATGGACGGCGCGGCGAAGGACACGCACAAGGCCGCACGGGGTCTCACGGCGGTGACGTTCGCGGGGGCGAGCCCGGCCGTCACCTGGCGGATCCAGGGCGGGGCGGCGCCCGACCCCGTGCGGGGGCCGCTCAACCACGGCGGGCTGTACGGGGAACGGCAGGGCTGGCATCTGCCGGAGTTCGCCGACGGCGGCTGGAAGGTCGTGGACTTCCCGCGGGCGGAACGTGGGCAGGGGGTCGCCTGGTACCGCACCGGGTTCCGGCTCGCGATCGATCCGGGCGTGGACGCCTCGATCGGGCTCACCCTCACCGACGACCCGGCCCGCGCCTACCGCGTCCAGATCTTCCTGAACGGCTGGAACATGGGCCAGTACATCAACGACGTCGGCCCCCAGCACACCTTCGTCCTGCCGGGCGGCGTCCTGCGCACCCGGGGCGCCAACACCCTGGCCCTCGCCGTACTGTCCGACGGCACCACCCCGGCCGGTCCCGGCGAGGTGAGGCTGACGCTGATGGGCAGCGCAGCCGGAGGGGTACCGGTGACACCGGTGGACTCCCCCGGCCGCGCGCACGCCCGCTAGGACCTAGCCGAGCCGGATCACGTTCCAGGACAGCGGTTCCAGGACGGCGGTCAGGGTGCCGTCGTCCTGGAGGGTGGTGCCCTCGACGGGGTGCGGGGCGACCCGTTCCCGGTCCTGAAGGGTGTTGCGGGCGTCGGGGTCCGCGTCGGCGACCGCGCTGTGCTCGACGACCGTCGTCAACCCAAGCCGGTTCAGGGTGACTTCGAGCGGCAGCGGTTCGGTCTGGCTGCGGTTGACCGCGAAGACGGTGACCGAGCCGTCCTCGGCGCGCACGGCGGTGGCGTGCAGCAGGTCGACCTCCCCGTACTTCTTCGTCTCGTACGTCGGCGACACCGCGCGGACGTCGAGGACCTCCCCGCGTCCGTACTTCGCCGCCTGCGCGAACGGGAAGAACGTCGTCTGCCGCCAGGCCGCGCCGCCCGGCTCCGTCATGATCGGCGCGATGACGTTGACGAGCTGGGCGAGACAGGCGACGGTCACCCGGTCCGCGTGTCGCAGCAGCGCGATCAGCAGGGAGCCGAAGACGACGGCGTCCGTGACGCTGTAGACGTCCTCCAGGATGCGCGGGGCCTCCTGCCAGTCCTCGACCGGATGCGGGTTCGGCCGGCTCTGGTACCAGACGTTCCACTCGTCGAAGGAGAGGTTGATCTTCTTCTTCGACTTCAGCCGGGCGCCTACGTGGTCGCAGGTCGCCACCACGTTCTCGATGAAGGACTCGGTGTCGACGGCGGAGGCGAGGAAGGAGTCGCGGTCGCCTTCGGTCTCCTCGTAGTAGGCGTGCAGGGAGATGTAGTCGACGAGGTCGTACGTCTGGGCCAGCACGGTCGCCTCCCACGCGGCGAACGTCTCCATGTTCTGCCCCGACGATCCGCACGCGACGAGTTCGAGGTCCGGCTCGATCTGGCGCATCGCGCGGGCGGTCTCGGCGGCGAGTCGGCCGTACTCCTCCGCCGTCTTGTGGCCGGTCTGCCAGGGTCCGTCCATCTCGTTGCCCAGACACCACAGGCCGATGCCGAACGGCTCCTTGTCGCCGTGCGCCACCCGCAGGTCCGAACGGGCCGTCCCGCCGGGGTGGTTGGCGTACTCCTGGAGCTCCAGGGCCTCGGCGACCCCGCGCGTGCCGAGGTTGATCGCCATCATCGGCTCGGCCTGGGGGCCGATCTTCCTCAGGAAGGCGATGTACTCGGACAGGCCGAAGCGGTTGGTCTCGGTGGAGCGCCAGGCGAGGTCGAGGCGGCGGGGCCGTTCCTCCGCGGGGCCCACGCCGTCCTCCCAGTTGTAGGCGGAGACGAAGTTGCCGCCGGGGTAGCGGATGGTGGTGACGCCCAGTTCGCGGACCAGATCCAGTACGTCGGTGCGGAGGCCTTCGGCGTCGGCGGAGGGGTGGTCGGGTTCGTAGATGCCGGTGTAGACGCAGCGGCCGAGGTGTTCGACGAAGGAGCCGAAGAGGCGGGGGTTGACCTCGCCGATGGTGAAGGCGGGGTCCAGGGCGAAGCGGGCGGTACGCATTTCTTCCTTCCGGGGGTTCAGTTTTGTCTGCGGGTTTGGTGGGGCTGGGCGCGCCCACGCGGCGGAGCCGCATATTGGTACAGCCCCGCGCCCCTAGCGCAAACTTGGCCAGCCGTTTGCTTTCCAGTTCAGGGTGTTCAGCCCCAGCTTGGGCGTGCCCGAGTCATCGGCGTCGTAGTAGTGGTACGCCAGCCAGTCCTGGCCTCGGTCGTGGAAGACCGACTCGCCTCCGGTGCCGATGTACCTGCCGTGTCCGGCCAGGAGCAGGTCGCCGCCGCCCTCCAGCAGCGGCTTGCCCGTGCTGTCCACGTAGGGGCCGGTCACCTTCGTCGACCTGCCCACCCGGATCTTGTAGGTGGAGTTCACGCCCGCGCAGCAGGCGTCGTAGGAGGCGAAGAGGTAGTAGTAGCGGCCGTGTTTGACGATGTACGGGCCCTCGACCGCGTACGGGGCGTCCGGGCGGGTGGCCAGGTGCTCCACGGGTGTGTCTGCGCTCGCCTTGCCGGTGCTCGGGTCCAGTTCGACCATGCGGATGCCCGTCCAGTACGAGCCGAACGCCATCCACAGCTTGCCGTCGGCCCGGATCACCGCCGGGTCGATGGCGTTCCAGGCATCGGTGGTCTGGGAGGTGAAGGCAGGGCCGTGGTCGGTCCAGGTGCCGGGCATGCCCGTCTTCGACGTGGCCACGCCGATCGCCGAGTGGTTGGTGCCCCAGGAGGAGACGGCGTAGTAGAGCCAGTACCGGCCGTCTCGGTAGGAGAGGTCGGGGGCCCAGGGGTCGGCGGTGGAGCTGTAGTCGTACCACCAACTCGGGTGCGTGGTGAAGGCGTTGCCCGCGTCGTCCCAGTGGTGGAGGTCGGTGGAGAGGCGGGCGCCGAGGACGCCGCCGGTGGAGTAGGCGACGTAGCGGCCGTTCCTGAGGTGGGTGACCGTGGGGTCGTGGATGATCTGCTGGCCGGTGAGGGGGAGGGGGTCGGGGTAGGTGACGTCGGCCGACGCGGTGGCCGGGAGCAGGGCGATGGTGGCCGCGGCGAGCAGTACGGCGAGTCTGAAGCGCTTCAACTCACACTCTCCTCTGGGCTGTTACTGGCCGGCCAGACCCGTGTGGGCGACACCCCGCACGATCTGGCTCTGGAAGAAGACGAACACGACGATCAGCGGGAGTCCCGCGATCAGGCCGCCCGCCATGAGCTGCGGCCAGACGATGCCGAAGGCGTTCTGCACGGTGGCGATGCCGTTCGGCATGGTCATCAGGTCGGGGTTGTTGGTCACCATGTACGGCCACAGGAAGTTGTTCCACGAGGCGATGAAGGTGAAGATCCCGACGGCCGACAGCGAGGGCTTCGAGAGCGGTAGGACGAGGGTGAAGAAGATCCGCCAGCGGCCCGCGCCGTCGATGAACGCCGCCTCCTCCAGCTCGCGGGGCAGCGACTGGAAGAACTTGTAGAGGATGTAGACCATCGCGGCGGGGGCGCACTGCGGCAGGATCATGCCCCAGTAGGTGTCGACCATGCCGAGCGACTGCACGGTGGTGAAGAGCGGGACGCCGAGGATCGCCGGGGAGAACATCAGGCCCGCCATCGTCACGGCCATCAGGACGGACTTGCCGCGGAACTCGGTGCGGGCGAATCCGTATCCGGCGAGGGAGGCGACCAGCAGCACGATGAAGGTGACGCAGACCGACACGACCAGCGAGTTCACGAACCAGTTGGGGATGTTGCCGGCCTCGAAGACCTTTCGCCAGGAGTCGAGGGTGAGGTCCTCGGGGATCCAGTGCGGCGAGGCCACCGACTCGGCCGGGGTCTTGAGCGACGTGGACAGGGCCCACACCAGCGGCGCCATCCAGATCACGGACAGGGCGAGGGCGACGACCGTCAGGGCGATCTGCGCGGGCGTCCAGGTGCTGCGGGGTTTACGGAGGGTGGGTGACGGCGTGGTCATCGGGAGATGCCCTCCTCTCGGCTGCGGAGCAGCCACATCCGCCCGAGGGCGACGGCCGCGATGATGAGGAACAGGACGAAGGAGATCGCGGAGGCGTAGCCCACGCGGTAGCTGGTGAAGCCCTGTTCGAGGGTGTACTGGACGAAGGTGCGGGTCGATTCCTCCGGCCCCGGGCCGAACTGGTACATGACCACCGCCTGGTCGAAGACCTGGAGCGAGGCCAGGATCTGCAGCGCGATGACGAGGCCGGTGATGTTGCGCAGGTTCGGCACGGTGATGTGGAGCATGCGCCGGAAGGCGTTCGCGCCGTCCAGCTCGGCCGCCTCGTAGAGGTGTTGGGGGATGTTCTGGAGGGCGGCGAGGAAGAGCAGGAAGGAGAATCCGACCGTCCACCACAGGGTCGCGACGACGACGGCGAGCAGGGCCGTGGACTTCTGGGTGAGCCAGGGGGTGGTGAGGCCGAGGACGTGGTTGACCATGCCGTTGGTGGGCTGGAACAGCCACCACCACAGGTTGCCGATGACGGCCGAGGGCAGCAGGAACGGCGCGAAGAAGCACAGCCGCCACAGCCACTTGAAGTGCACGGTGTGGTGGGCGATCAGCGCCATCAGCAGCGCCACGACGACGATGCACGGGACGACGTACAGGGTGAACTGAACGCTGTGCCACAGCGAGTTCCACACCAGGTCGTCCTTGAGGGCCTCGCGGTAGTTGTCGAGGCCGACGAAGTCGGTGTGGTCGCCGGAGATGTTGGCGTCGGTGAAACTGAGGTAGAGGCCGCGGACGACCGGCAGCAGCACGAAGAGCCCGTACAGGACGAAGAACGGGGCGACGAACCAGCCGCCGTGCTGGAAGCGACGGCCCCAGCGCACGCGGGCGGAGTCGGCGGCGGCGGTCGCGCGAGGACGCAGGGTGGTGGCGGCGACCGTGCTCGTGGCGCTGCTCATGCGCCTGCTCCCTTCAGCTCCTGGGCGGCCGTCCTGCCGTCCATGGGGTTCTTCATGGCGAGCAGTTGCTCCAGGACGGACTTCATACGGCGGGCCGCCGCGGCCGGCTTCGCGGAGCCGAGGTTGGAGGAGGCGACGACCGGGCCGACGCGTTGTGCGAGGACGCCGGTGGAGCCGGCGAACCAGATGTGCGGTTCGGTGGCCGGATGCTCCATGGCGGGCCCGGAGTACTCGTTCTGCGGGCTGAGCTTGAGGTAGGCGGGATCCTTGAAGGTGGGCAGGTAGGCGGGGACATGGCCGCCGATGGCCCAGGTGGTGGCGTGGGTGACCATGTAGGCGGCGAGCCGGTAGGCGCCCTCGTCGGCGGCGCCGCCGCGGCCGGACTGGTGGGGCAGGATGAAGGAGTGCGACTCGGCGTGGGTGGCCGGTTTCCCGAACACCGGAGGCAGCGGCTGGGCGCCGAAGTCGAGCTTCTCCCCGTTGAAGTACGGCACCGACCAGTTGCCCTCCCAGGTGAACGGTGACCCGGCGAGGAACGCCTCGCCGTCGGCCTCGCCGACGGTGACGTAGCCGTCGGTCACGTGCTTGCGGAAGAACTCCAGGACCTCGGTGGCCTTGTCGGTGTCGAAGGTGACGTCGGTCTGGTCGTCGTTGAAGTAGCCGCCGCCGAGCTGCTGGTAGAAGGCGACGAAGAACCACCAGGCGAAGTTCTGGTCGTTGGCGTGCAGACCGAGGGTCTGCTGCCCGTTCTTCAGCTGCTTCTTGGCCGCCTTGAGGAGGGCGAACCACTCGTCGGTGGAGCCGGCGGCCGGCAGCCGGCCGTCGGCGTCGAGCAGCCCGGCCTTCTTGCAGACGTCCTTGCGGTAGAAGCAGAGCTGGACGTGGATGTCGAGGGGCAGGGCGTAGAGCTTGCCGCCGACGATGCCGCGCTTCCACAGCACGGGGTTGAAGTCGGCCTCCCGCACGCCGTACTTGGCCAGAAGGTCGATGTCCCAGGGGTCCAGGAGGCGGCCGGGCGCGAACCCGGGGACGCGGCCCTGGTGCATGACGGCGAGGTCCGGTGCGCGGTTGCCGGCCGCGGCCATGGCGAGCTTGGTGTAGTAGGGGCCGCCCCAGGTCAGGGTGGAGTCCTTGACCGCGATGTCCGGATGCCCCTTGCGGAAGGCGTCCACCATCGCGACCTGGTTGGTGCCGTCGCCGCCCTGGAAGAGGTTCCAGTAACGGACCCGGGTGCGCGCGCTGGAGGCGAGCGCGTCCGCGCCGGTGCCGAGCGCGGCGAAGCCGAGGCTGCCGGCGACGGTCAGGCCGCCGAGCGCGGCCAAAACGTTCCTGCGGTTCAGGTTCCCACGGTTCGGATACCCGTCGTTCAGGTCAGGTCGTCCCATGCCCTGCCCTCACTGTTCGAGATTCACTGTTCGAGATTTCGGTGATCGCTCGTAACTTCGAACGGGACCGTAGATAGGAAGCGCTTTCTCGTCAATGGTTTGCACAAAAATCGAAGGTCCCCGTCCGGTGCTCGACGACCGGAGGGGGACCTACGAAGGAAAAACTGTCAGCCGGCGAACGGCGGCTGCGGCAGGCCCTTCCCGGCGCCGGGGACGACGAGCACCGAGCCGGAGAGCGGATGCGGCGCCTCCAGGCCCGTACGCGCCGTGGTGACGTACAGGTCGGTCAGGTCCGCGCCGCCGAAGGCGCAGGCGGTGGGGCGGGGAACGGGAAGTTCCACGACCCGGTCGAGCTCGCCGTCGGGTGTGTAGCGGCGGACCGCTCCGCCGTCCCAGAGGGCCACCCACACACAGCCCTCGGCGTCGACGGTGAGCCCGTCGGGCCACCCCGCGCCCTCTTCGATCACGGCCAACGGTCGTCTGTTGAGGGGTGGTTGGCCGTCACTCACGTCACCTACGTCGAAGACGTCGATGCGGCGGGTCGGGGAGTCGATGTAGTACAGCAGCCGGCCGTCCGGGCTCCAGCCCGTTCCGTTGCTGACGGCGACGTCGCCGAGGAGCGGGGTGACCGTGCCGTCCGCGGTGATCCGGGACAGGGTGCCACCGCCCGGGGCCTCGTCGTAGCGCATGGTGCCGAAGAACAGCGAGCCGTCCGGGGCGACCGCGGCGTCGTTCGCGCGGCGGCCGTGGACGGGGTCGCGGTGCAGCCACCGAAAGCCCTCGGCGCCACCGTACGTCGCCACGCCGTCCCGGAGACTGACGACCAGGCCGCCGCCCGCGCGGGGCTTGGCGGCGCCCACGTGCTGCTCGGTGACCATGACCGTGCGGCGCCCGGAGACGGGGTCGTAGGTGTGGACCCGGGAACCGAGGATGTCCACCCAGATGAGCCGCTGCGCGTCCGGATCCCAGGTCGGGCCCTCACCGAGGGCCGCCTCGGCGCGGATCGCGACGTCGAAGGCCGTGCTGCCCGTGCCGCCGGTCGTCCCGGTCATCCCACCACGCTCCGGTGGCCGAGCCGCTCGGACAGCTCGACGGCGCCCTTCGCGGCGAGCTGCTCCAGCTCCACGCGGCGCTCGTCGCTCCAGCGGATCATCGGTACGGAGATGGAGAGCGCGGCGACGACCTGGCCCGTACGGTCGCGCACCGGGGCGGCGACGCAGCTGACGTCCGGGTTCGACTCGCGGCTCTCCACGGCGACGCCGCGGCGGCGGATCTCGGCGAGGGCCTCGCGCAGGGCGCCCGGCTCGGTGATGCTGTTGGGCGTCATCGCGACCAGATCCGCGTTGTCCGGGATACGGGAGGTCAGCTCGACGTCGGGGAGCGAGGCGAGCAGCATCTTGCCGACGGAGGTGCAGTGGGCGGGCAGGCGCCGGCCCGCCGCGGACACCATGCGCACGGCGTGCGTGGAGTCGACCTTCGCGATGTAGATGACGTCCGTGCCCTCCAGGATCGCCACGTGGACGGTCTCGTCACAGGTCTCGGCGACGGACCGGGCGACCTGCTGGCCCTCGGCGGCGAGGTCCAGCTGCTCGGCGTACCTGCTCCCGAGCTGGTACGGGCGCACACCGAGGCGGTAGCGTCCCGGCTGGCCGGGAACCTGCACGATGTACGAGCGGGCGGCGAGCGTGGTGACCAGCTCGTGCACCGTCGTCCGGGGAAGCTGGAGCTTGCGCACGATGTCGGGGGCGGAGAGCGTCCCGTCCCCGTCGAGGAAGAGCTCGAGTATGTCGAGAGCTCGGGTCACGGCAGGTACGAGGCGTCCCACAACCGGCCCCCTCCCTATGTTCGAAATTTCAACAGCCGATCGGCATGACGAACACAGGCTACTCATAGTGCTCTTGCGCGGGCAATGGGTGGGTAACGGTGAGGTGCAGGGGGTCACAGGGGCACTGGCGCGCAGGCGGAGTCGGCCGCGCGCGACGGGAGGTCAGCGGCGGGGGTGGGGATCACCCAGCTCACCCCGGAGACGCTGCGCGCGGAGTACCAGCTCCAGCTCGAACCGCCGGTCCGGATCGTCGATCTCGTCACCCCACAGCTCCCTGATCTGGCGGAGGCGGTAGCGGACGGTCTGGGGGTGGACACCGAGCCGCGCGGCCACCTCCGGCGCGCCTCCGCGTGTCTCCAGCCACGCCAGCAACGTCTCCGCGAGACGTCGCCCGTGCGTCGGCCCGCAGTGCGCGAGCGGCGCCAGGCAGCGCAGGGCGAGATCGTCGATCAGCTCCTCGGGCTGGAGGAGCACCAGGGCCTCGGTGTGCTCGGTGCAGTGCAGCACCTCCCCGCCGGGCAGCAGCCGCCGCTCCATCAGCCGTACCGCCGCATCCGCCCAGCGCAGCGACTTCGCCGCGTCGGCCAGCGGCACCGGCGGCCCGATCGCCCCGGACCACCCGGTCAGCGCCCGGTGCAGCAGCTCCGGCCGCCCGGCGGCGTCCGGCTCGGGCACCACCATCCGCGGCTGCTCGTACTCCATGTCGAGCAGCACCCCCTGCCCGACGGCGGGCGCCACGGCCTCCCGCGCCGGCCGCAGCAGCACCCCGACGGCGACCTTGTCCGGCAGTGGCCAGCCGATCCGCGCGGCCCGCTCGACGAGCGCCTCGGCGGGGTCGCCCCGGTGGTGGTGCTCGGCGAGCAGCAGCTCCATCAGGCGCCGCTGGAGACGGAGGCGCTCCCCCGCCTGCCGGGCCGCGGCCTCGGCGTAACCCCGTACGGACTGGTCCACCAGACCGTCCAGGTACTCGTATCCCGCGTCGACGAGCTCGTACATCGCCGGTGGCGGGATCTCGACCCGCTGCCCGATCTCCGCGAACCGGCGCCAGGCGAGGCGGACGCCCAGCCGGTAGATCGCCTGCAGTGAGTCGAGGCTGCGGCCGTGCAGCCCCTCGCCGCGGCCGAACTCCTGGAAGACCTCGGGGTGGACGCGGGGTCTGCCCTCCGCCGTCTCCAGGTGCTGCACGAAGACCTCGATGGCCCGGCGGATGCCGACGAGGGCCATCGGCTCGCCGGAGTCGTCGAGGACGAGGGGCAGGTTCGGGTACTCGCGGCGGATCTCCCGGAGGATCTCCTCGGCGAGATCCGGCGCCTCGGCGAGGGCGATCGCCGCGAACTGCCGCACCTGGGCACGGGGAACGTCATGCCAGGCCGAGCGTATGGCGACGGTCCCGTGGCCGGCCTGCACCTTCCGGTCCGCCTCCGGCGCGCCCCGCGGCACGGTCAGTGCTCCTGGTCGGCATGTTCGTACGTGATCAGGGGGGTGTTCGGCTGATCGGGGGTCGCGTCGAGCAGCGCGACGATGCCGAGTGCGGCACCCACGGCGAGCGCGGCGGCGGCAGCGACGGTGAGTACGGCGGCCAACAGTCTGGACATCGCAGGGTGAGCCTCTCTGTCGGAGGTCGTCCCCACCCGTTTCCGTGATCCGCGCAGCCCGCCACGCCGGCCCCGTCCGGCAAGTCCTCAGTCTCGACAATGCATTGACACTCCGTCAAGGGTGCCCGTACGGTTCCCGGCCCATACCGCACGTGCACTTTCCCTCCTGGTGTCGACGCACCCGTATCACCGCGTTCCACCCGTATCACCCGCATCACCCGTGACCGGCCGTGACCAGCCGTGAGCCGTGATCACTCGTGCGTCGAGCCTCCTCACGCCCCTGGAGTGCCCGGATGCGCCGGAAACCCTCACCCTTCGCACTGGCCCTGCTCGGCCTCGGCACGTTTCTGCTCGTACTGGCCCCGATGCTCGCGTGGTACGTGGAACCGCGGGCCGCCGTGAACCCCGTCGACATCGACACGACCGCCGTCTACACCGGCACGGGCGCCTATTTCGACACCGCCCAGATCCAGACCCTGTTCGACAAGCGGATCACCATCACCCAGCAGGTCAGAGGCGATGTCGCCGACAGTGAGCACAGTGGGCGCGCCGTCTGGGACGTGACGACGACGGTCGACACGGACAAGTCGCTGCCCGCGGCCGACCCGTACGACGCGCTGGAGTTCTTCCCGAACCGCTGGGTCACCGACCGGAAGACCAACCAGCCGGTGCACTGCTGCCAGGAGAGCCCGCGCTTCGAGGGCGACGCCTACCTCAAGTTCCCCTTCGACGTGCAGAAACACGCGTACCGCTGGTGGGACAACTCCCTCGGCGCACCCATCACGCTGGCCTACCGGGGCACCAAGAAGATCCAGGGCTACACGGGTTACCGCTTCACCGGCACGGTCCCCCCGACGAAGATCGGCACCCGGCTGGTGCCCGGCAGCATCGTCGACCAGCCCGGTCGCCCCCAGGTGCTGGCCGAGGAGTGGTACTCCAATCACGGCATCGAGCTGGTCGTCGACCAGCGCACCGGTCGGGTGCTCTACGCCCAGGTCGGGCCGCGCAGGACGTTGCGCGCCCCGGGTTCCACGTACGACTCGACGCTGCTCCTGGACGCCGACAAGCTGGCCTTCACCGCGGCCACCCAGAAGGACCAGGTGAAGCAGGCGAAGAAGGAGAGCGGTCAACTGCGTCTGCTGGGGCAGACGTTGCCGATAGGTGCCGGTGTGCTCGGGTTCGTCCTCGCCGCCGTCGGGGGTGTTTTGGTGGTACGAGGGCGACGGGATCCCGGTTCGCCCGGTAACTCCCCTTCAGCACTCACGATGTGATGGTCAGTCAGCTACACAAAGCCCGGAATTTGTCACCTCGGTGAGTAGCAGCTTCCCGGCGCCGGGCGAAAACTGTCCACCCCCACCCGAGCACAGCCCGCCCACACTCCCGCTACCGCCGGTACCCGCATCCCCCACAGATAGGCAGATTCACCCCCATCAGATCGGCGAATTCACCCCCGAAGAGACCGACCCTCCCTACGCCCCACCCCCCACGCTGAGTTCCGCACCCTGAGACGAGTTGGAGCACCCATGCCCCAGCACGTGCCCTCCCCGCTGCGCGCCGCGGTCCCGCGCGACGCGCAGTCCCTCCCGGCGCTTCCCCCACCGCCGCGCCGCATCGTCTTCCTCGCCCACCGAGACCTGGGAAACCGGTCCGCGGGCGGATCCGAGATCCTCGTCGACCGGCTCGCCGAGGGACTGACCTCGCTCGGCCACCAGGTCACCCTGGTGTGCGGCGGGCCCGCGGCCTACCACGACTACCGGGTCGTCTCGGCGGGCGGCGACCTGGGCCACTTCCTGCGCGCCCGCTCCGCCTTCCACCGTCAGGTCGGCGGCTGCGACCTGCTGGTCGAGGTCTGCAACGGCATGCCGTACCTGGCGCCGCTCTGGCACCACGGCCCCACCCTGTGCCTGGTCAACCACGTCCACACGGACCTGTGGCGGATGCGGTTCGGCGGACCGCTGGCGCCCGCCGCCCGGATCGGCCGAAGACTCGAACACTGGGCACTGGCGGGCGCGCAGCGCGGCAATCTGCTGGTCGCCGTCTCGCCGTCGACGGCCCACGCGCTGCGCGCGATCGGGGTGCAGCGGGAGCGCATCCGGGTCGTGCACAACGGGGTCGAGGAGCCGGGCCCACGCGCCGAGCGCTCGCCGGAGCCGCTGTTCGTGGCGATGGGACGGCTGGTCGAGTACAAGCGGATCGATCTGCTGCTGCGGCTGTGGGAACGGGTCCGCCCGGTCACCGGCGGCCGGCTGGTGATCGTCGGCGACGGTCCCGAGCGGGAGAGACTCCACCACCTGGCAGGCCCCGGTGTGGAGTTCGCCGGCCGGGTCTCGGAGGCCGAGAAGCACCGGCTGCTGTGCGCCGCGTGGCTGCTGCTGCATCCCTCCGCCGTGGAGGGCTGGGGGCTGGTGGTCACGGAGGCGGCGGCGCGCGAGACCCCGGCGATCGCCTTCGACGTGCCCGGGCTGCGCGACTCCGTGGTCGACGGCGAGACGGGGGTGCTGGCGCGCGGTGAGTCCTCCTTCGCGGCGGCCTGGTGCACCCTCGCCCTGTCCACCCACCGCCGCACCCTCATGGGCAAGTCCGCCCGCGACCGCGCGGCCCAATACCGCTGGAACAACACGGTGCGCCAGTTCAGGGCGGTGGCCACGGAGGCGGCCACCTCCTGGCGGAGGTGACGCCCATGGACGGCGACCCCGAAATACCCCGCCGAGCCCCTACCAAAAACGCACCCCGCGCCTGGAAGGACCCCTCCTTCCGGCGTTCGTTCGCGCTGTTCCGGGCCTTTATGCGGGAGCAGGACGATCCCGAGGGCTGCTACTCGCTACTGGCCCGTGACGCCGCCGACCAGGTCGAGGCGTACGGCGGTGTCGAGGGACGCACCGTCGTGGACGTCGGGGGCGGCGGCGGGTACTTCACCGCGGAGTTCCGGCGACGCGGGGCGCAGGCGTATCTCTTCGAGCCGGACGTACGGGAGTTGGGGGCGAAGCCCGACGGCTCGGCGGTCGTCGCGGACGGGTATCTGCTGCCGCTCGCGGACGGGGTCGCCGACGTCACCTTCTCCTCCAACGTCCTCGAGCACGTGGCCGACCCGCAGACGTTCCTGAGCGAACTGGTCCGCGTCACCCGGCCCGACGGGCTGATCTACGTCTCGTTCACCAACTGGCTCTCCCCGTGGGGCGGTCACGAGTGGGCGCCCTGGCACTACCTCGGCGCGGAGCGGGCGCGCGCCCGCTATCACCGCCGTACGGGAAAGCCCGCCAAGCACACCCTCGGCGAGAACCTCTTCGCCGTGCACATCGGCCCCACCCTGCGGCAGGTGCGCGCCCGCGACGACGTCACGGTCGTCTCGGCGCGCTCCCGCTACTGGCCCCTCCTCGCCTCCGCCGTCACCAGGGCGCCGGGGCTGCGGGAGTTCGCCACCTGGAACCTCCTCCTCATCCTCCGGCGGTGTCCACCATGACGACCACGGTCCAGGCTCCTCCCCCGGCGGCCGTCCGCCCCGTCTCGACCACGTCCGGCCCCCCGCACGGGCCACGGTCCAGGCGCTGGCTGCTGGGGTTCTGGGCCGTGGTGTTCGTGCTGCTCCTGGCCGTGCACCCCGGACGCATGACGTTCGACACCAAGCTCGGTGTCGCGCTCGACCCGTGGCAGTTCCTGTCCGACCTGGGCCAGTTGTGGCACGACCGGGGCGGCTTCGGCGGCATCCAGGACCAGTACGTGGGGTACGTCTGGCCGATGCTGCCGTTCTACGGCCTGTGCAAGCTGATCCACCTCCCGGTGTGGCTGGCGGAACGGCTGTGGCTGTCGATCGTCGTGTCCGTCGCCTTCTGGGGCGCCCTGCGGCTGGCCGAACGGCTGCGGATCGGGAACGGTTCCTCCCGGCTGCTCGCCGCCGTCGCGTACGCGCTCTGGCCGGTCTTCACGATCGTCGTCGGCTCGACCTCCGCCGCCGCGCTCCCCGGCGCCCTCCTCCCCTGGGTCCTGCTCCCCCTCACCGACGAGCGCTACAGCGCCCGCGTCGCCGCCCTCCGCTCGGCACTCCTCGTCCCCTTCATGGGCGGCGTGAACGCGGCGGCCACCCTCGCCTCGCTGCTCCCCGTCGGGCTGTATCTGCTGTCCCGTCCACGTGGACCCCGACAGCGCAGACTGATCGCCTGGTGGGTACCGGGCGTGATCCTCGCGACGGCCTGGTGGGTGATCCCGCTGCTGATGCTCGGCATCTACGGCGAGAACTTCCTCCCGTACGTGGAGACCTCGGGGACCACGACCGCCACCATGTCGGCCACGGAGTCCCTGCGCGGCGCCGGGAACTGGGTCGCGTACCTCCACTTCGGCGAGGCCTGGCTGCCGGCCGGCTGGACCGTCGCCGCCTCCGTGATCGTGATCGTCTGCTCGGCGCTCGCGGCGGGGCTGGGTCTCGCCGGGCTCGCCAGACGTGACATGCCCGAGCGCCGCTGGCTGGTGCTGACCGTGCTGTCGGTCGCGCTCCTCACCCTCGCGGGGTACGGCGGCGCGTTCGGCGCGCCCTTCCACGGCGTCGTCCAGGACTGGCTGAACGGCTGGCTGGTCCCCTTCCGCAACATCTACAAGTTCCAGACGGGCCTCGCACTGGCGCTGGTGTTCGGCCTCGCGCATCTCGTCGGGGTCGCCGCCGAGCCGCGTGGCGCCCGTCCCGTACACGGCCGCCGCTACGCGCCCCTCGTCGCGGCCGTGCTGATCCTGCCCGGCCTCGCCTGGCCGTACCTCAACGGGTCGATCCTCAACCCGGGTTCCTTCCAGCAGCTCCCCAAGTACTGGCAGACCACCGCCGACTGGCTGAAGAAGTACTCCCCCGACTCCCGTGCCCTCGTCGTCCCCGCCACCGCGCACGGCCTCTACACCTGGGGCTCCCCCATCGACGAGCCCCTCGACGTGCTCGCCGACTCCCGCTGGGCCGAGCGGGACTACGTCCCCTTCGGCACCCCCGGCAACCGGCGCGCCATGGACGCCGTCGAGCAGGCTCTCATGACCGGCGGTGACGTCCCCGGCCTCGGCGACTACCTGAGCCGCGCCGGGCTCTACTACGTCGTCGTCCGCAACGACCTCGACCCCGACCAGGTCGGTTACGTCCCGACCCAGACCGTGAAGCGGACCCTGGAACAGTCGGGCTACGAGCGGGTCACCGGCTTCGGACCGGTCATGACCGGCGGCCGGATCGCCCACCACGCCCCGCTCCAGGTCGAGGGCCTCTACCCGCGCGAGCGCGCCGTCGAGATCTACGAACCGGCGGGCAACGGCGCACCGCGCCCCGGGCAGGCCGGGCTGAGCGCCATCGCGGACACCGCCGTCGTCTCCGGCGGCCCCGAGGCGCTGCTGCCGCTGGCCGCCGACCCCTCGATGCGCGGCCGCCCCGCCGTCCTGACCGGCGACAACCATCCCGGCCTCGGCACCGCCGCGGTCCAGGTGGTCGGCGACGGACTGCGGCGCGCCGACACCCGCTTCGGCCTGGTCGACTCCAACACCTCGTACACGTACACGCCCGACCAGCGCAACGACAGCGGCAGCGCCCAGGACGCCGGCAAGAAGCCGCACCAGATCCTGCCGACCAAGGGCATCCAGCACCAGACGGTGGCCGAGCTGCGCGGCGCCCGCTCGGTGACCGCGTCCTCCACCGGCAACTGGCTGTTCCATCTCCCCCAGTACGACCCCGTGAACGCCTTCGACGGCAATCCCGACACCGCGTGGGCGGAGGGCGCGTCCGGTTCCGCGAACGGGCAGTGGCTGCGGATCAGCTTCGAGGGGTCCCTGGACATGCCGAAGTCCTTCAAGGTCACCCCGCTGCCGCAGGACGGCATGCGGTCCGCGGCGACCCGGGTCCGGGTGGAGACGGAGAAGGGCTCCGCCACCAGCTATCTCGAACCCAACGGCATGACCCAGTCCGTCAAGGCGCCCGCCGGGTCGACGAGTTGGATGAAGCTGACGATCGTCGGCTCCACGGCGCAGCGCGCCGGCCTGACCGGCGCGGGCTTCTCCGAGATCGCCCTCCCGGACGTCCAGGTCACCCGCCTGCTGAAGCTCCCGACCGACGCCGCCGGCTCGGACGCCTCCGCCGAGATCGTCTCCCTGCACCGCACCGCCGACCCCACCGGCCTCGCCCCCACGGGCACGGAGGCGGGCCTGCACCGCACCTTCTCCACCTCGACGGCGGGATCGTACGAGGTGAACGCGAGCGCCGTCGCCATCACCGGCGACGCACTCGACAAGCTGCTGTACGACGTCTCGCCCAGGCAGCCGAACCGCATCGTCGCGACGGCCGACTCCACGACGGACCTCGGCCCCGGCCTCGACGCGCGCAATCTCACGGACGGCAACCTGACCACGGCCTGGATCGCCGGGGACAGGCCGACGATCCATCTGAGCTGGCCCGACAAGAAGCCCGTCTCGTCCATGGTCCTGGCCGCGGCCGGCGGCCTCTCCACCCGCCCGACGAAGATCGAGATCCGCTCCCCGGACGGGGACACCGTGGCCGGCGTCGACGAGAACGGCTGGGCCCGCTTCGACCCGATCACCACGAACCACCTCGACATCACCGTCACCGAGACCGCGCCCCTGACGCTCCACAACCCGGTCGCGGGCGCCGATCTGCAACTGCCGGTCGGGCTGACGGAGTTGTATCTCCCGGACCTCGCCGAGTACCGCACCACACAGGCCGTGGAGACACAGGAGTTCTCGCTCCCCTGCGGGAAGGGGCCCACGCTCGCGGTCGACGGGAAGCTGTACGCGACGAGCGCGAAGGGGACGGTGGGGGATCTCACCGAACGGCGGCCGGTCCAGCTGACGCTGTGCCAGGAGGGCTCCTCGAACCCCGCGTTGGACCTCGGGTCCGGCTCACACCGGGTCGAGGCGGGCGACGCCGGGCCCCTCGCGGTCACGGACGTCACCCTGACCCGGGGGACCGTCGATGCCGTCGCCGGTGCCGGGCGCGAACTGCGGATCGTGGACTGGCTGGGCGACCGCCGCGAGGTCAAGGTCGGCTCCGGCGCCGCCTCGTACCTCACGACGTACGAGAACTACAACGACGGCTGGCAGGCCACGCTGGGCGGCAAGAAACTGACGCCCCTGCGGCTCGACGGCTGGCAGCAGGGCTGGCGGATCCCGGCCGGCGCGGGCGGCACGGTCACGTTGTCGTACGAGCCCTCGACGACGTACGAGGCCGGGCTGATCGGCGGCGGGGTCGGCGTGGCGGCTCTCGCGGGCCTCGCGTTGTGGCGCCGCCGCGAGGCGGGCCCCGACGAGCCGCAGCCGACGGCGCCGGACGCCGGGCTCTGGCTCGGCACGGTGGCGCTCACCCTGGTGGGCGTGGTCATCGCGGGACCGTTCGCGCTGCTGGTCCCCGCGCTGGCGCTGCTCGCCTGGAAACGGCACGCGCTCCTCGTACCGATCGCGTTCCTCGCGCTCACCGGGGCGGGGATCGCGGCCGCCACGGGAGCCGGGTCGCCACCGGGCGCGAGCGAGGGCGCGTTCGGGCCCGCGGCGCAGTTGCTGGCCCTGATCGGGTTGTTCGCCGCGTTGGTGAGCGTCCAGGAGCCGCCCGGCGCGGCACCCCGGGGCTCCCGCCCGGTCCCCCCGCTCGGCCCGCCCCCGGGCTCCCAGGCCCCGACGACACCACTCCCCCGACGACGCCGCGGCGAGAACGGCGGCCCCGGGGCCGCACCGGACACGGGGGCCGGATCGGCCGAGGAGGCGCCGGGCGGCGCACCCGGGTCGTCCGGGCCGACCGGAGCCGAGCACCCCGCACCGGCCCCCGGGCCCGACCGTGCCTCCAGCCCGACCATCTCCGCACGCGGCCCGGGCTCCGCCCCGCGCGAGGCGGGCGCGGGTGACACGGGTGCGGGCGAGGCGGTCGCACACGAGGTCGATCCGCCCACCGCACGGATCGCCTTCCGCAAGGCGGGGAACCCGGCGGACGACGACACGGGAAGGGGCGAACCCCGATGACCGCGCTGGAGCACCCGGCACGGGACGGTACCGACGGACCGTCCCGGCGCCCCGCCCGCGTGCCGTTCCCCGTCGTGGACGAGGTCTCCCGGCACTGTCTCCAGGAGGAGGAACCCGAGACCGTCCACATCGAGGTCCACCTCCCCGGCCGGCTGGACCCCGCCCGCCTCACCGCGGCGTTCACCGAGGCCCTGCACCGTCACCCCCGCATCCTGATGCGCGAGGCCGCGGGCCCCTGGTACCGCCGCCGCTACGAGTGGGAACTCACCCCCGATCCGGACCTGGAGGTCGTCTCCTTCCCGCCACCGGGCCCGGGCGCCCTCCAGCACGCACGGACCCGCGCCCTGCTGACCGCCCCGCCGCTGACCGCCTCGCCGCCCATCCGACTGGAGGTGGTCGACGGCGCGGGCCCGCCCGTCGGCAGCGAGGCGACGGACGCGGTGGGCACGGCGCCGCGTCGAGGCGCCGCGCCCCGTACCCGCACCGGGCCCCGCCCCAAGGGCACCGTCCTCTTCCTCACCGTCAACCACACCGCCCTCGACGGCCCCGCCTGCCTCCGCGTCCTCGCCACCGCCGCGGAGCTGTACGGAGGCAAGGACAACTCCCCGACCGCACCCCCCGTACGGCCGCCCGAGGTGGAGGCGAAGGCCGTGCAGGTCGACACCCCGTCCACCTGGACCCCGCCCGCCCGCGTGGCCCACGGCACCCCGGAGCCCTCGCCCGGAAACGGCCTCCTCGTCACCGAACTCGGCGTCCCGCACCGCCCCAAGGGCTCCCCGTACACCGTGAACGACCAGCTCATGGCGGCCACCGCCCTGATGATCACGCACTGGAACAGGGAACACGGCGCCCGCCCGCGCCCCCTGCGCATCACGATGCCGGTCGACGACCGCCCCCGCGGCACGGACATGCCCATCGGCAACGGGACACGACTCGTCGAAGTCCCCTTCACCGTCGAGGAGTTGGACGCCGGACGGATGGGCGAGCTGCTGCGCCGTACGGCGGAACGCACCCGCGCGCTCAAGTCGCTGCCCCGGCCCCAACTCGGCCACGGCGCCGCCCTCCTGACCGCCCCCGTGGTCCCGGTCGCCTGGCGCGCCGCCCTCACCCGGGGCCTGCGCCGCGCGGCCGGCCCCTGGACGTCGACCACGCTCCTGAGCAACATCGGCCGCATCCCGTACGCGCTGGACTTCGGCGCGGAGGCGGGCCGCGCGCACGCGGTGTGGTTCTCGGCGCCCGCCCGGACGCCCCGCGGCCTGACCGTCACCACGGCGTCCACCGCGGGCCGTCTGCACGTCGCCCTGCGCTGGTCGCGCACCCTGCTCAGCCACGGCGACGGCGCCCACCTCCGCGACCTCTTCGAGCACTATCTGCACGCGACGGAGGAGGACCGCAGCCGATGACACCCACGACCTCGACCCCCACCCCTTCCGCCGGATCGACAACGGCCGCCGCCCGCCGGGGACTTCGCGACTTCTACGAGGATCCGAGCGTCCCCGTCGCCTCCGGCACCCCCCGCAGCCTCCGCCAGGCCCGGATACTGGCCGCCGCGCTCGGCCCCGCCACGGCCGGCGCACGGACCGTGCTGGACATCGGCTGCGGCGACGGCACCGCCGCCGCGACCGCCGCACCCCTGCTCGCCGGACACCGACTCGTCGGCGTCGACTGGTCGCAGGACGCCCTCAGACGCGCCCACGCCCGGCTGCCGTACGCGATCCGCGGCGAACTCACCGACGGCGGGCTGCCGTTCGCCGACGCCTCGGCCGACGCCGTCCTGTTCAGCGAGGTGATCGAGCACCTCGTGGACCCCGACAGCGCCCTGGACGAGATCCGCAGGGTCCTGCGCCCCGGCGGCCACCTGATGCTCTCCACCCCGAACCTCGCCGCCTGGTACAACCGCGCCCTGCTGCTCGCCGGTGTCCAGCCCGTCTTCTCGGAGGTGAGCCTGCGCGCGATCCACGGCCGCCCGGGGCGGGAGGTCGTGGGCCATCTGCGGCTCTACACGGCCCGCGCGCTGCGGGAGTTCGTGACCGCGGCGGGCTTCGAGGTCGTACGGCTGAGCGGGGCGCCCTTCCACGGCGTACCGCGTCCGCTGCGCCCCCTGGACCGACTGGCCTGCGCGGCGCCGACCCTCTCCTCCATCCTGCTCCTGCACGCCCGAAGGACGTAGCCCATGTGGTGGGGAGTGGCCGCGGCCCTGCTGGCGAACGTCCTGTACAGCACCGGATTCGTCCTGGAGAAGCGCGCGCTCGCCGCACTGCCCGAGGTCGACATCCGCCGCCCCGCCCGGCTGCTGCGGCTGGTGCTCGGCAGCCCGCTGTGGATCGGCGGTTCGCTGGCGCTGGCCTCCGGTTTCGGCGCCCAGCTCGCCGTCTACCGCACGCTGCCGATCGCCGCCGCCCAGGGCATCTTCGTCTCCGGGCTCGTGCTGCTGGTGCTGCTCTCCGCCCGGCTGCTCGGCGAGGAGACGTCGGGCCGCGAGCGGTACGCGCTCGGCGCGATCCTGCTGGCCCTGCTGATGGTGGTCCTCTCCCTGCGCGAGGGCTCGGACCGGGTCAGCCGCAGTGCCCCCGCGCCGCTGATCCTGACCGTCTGTCTGCCCTCGCTGGCGGCGGGCCTGTGGCTGTACGGGGCCGCCGAGCGCCGCGCGCGGCACCGGCACCGGATGCCGACGACGGGGGTCGAGTACGGCGTGGCGGTGGGCCTGCTGTACGGGGTGAGCTCGCTGGCCATCAAGGGCGTGTCGAGCTATCTGACGACCAGTGACCTGGCGGGGGCGGTGATCGGCGTGCTCCGCTCCCCGTACCCCTATCTCCTGCTCTTCACCGGCGCGTTCGGCCTGGTCATGTCCCAGGCGGCGCTGCAGCGCTGCCGGGCCTCGCTGATCGTGCCGGTCTGTACGACGGTGACCAGCCTGTTCACGGCGGTGCTCGGCACGCTCGCGTTCGGCGAGGCGCTGCCGCACGACCCGGTGCGGCTGACGCTGCGCCTGGCGGGCACCGCCCTCGCGGTGTCCGTGCTGCTGGTCATGCCCAAGCACGACGCGGCATCCCAACCCCCCATCGTGGCCAAGGAGCTGACGCCACCGTGAACCCCGACGACCCGCTGTTGAAGATCCTGGCCTGCCCACTGGACAAGGGCCCACTGCACCTGCTGACCTCGAGCGACGACGAGGCGCCGCACTCCGGGGCGGAGCCGAGCGCCGGGGAGGCGCTGTACAACCCGCGCCTGCACCGCCGCTACCCGATCGTCGACGGCATCCCACAGCTGCTGCCGTCCTCCGGGGAGCAGGTCACGGAGGACGAGCACGAGGAACTCCTCAAGCGGATGGTGCCATGACGAGGGCGTCGAAGACGACGAGGACCTGGGCCGCCCGGCTCGCTCCGCACCTCCCCACCCGCCTCGTCGCGGCGAGCGCCCGGCTGGTCTACCCGCGCTTCGAACCCGAACTGGGCCGCCTCGCGGACCTCTGCCCGCCGGGCTGCGGCACGGCGGTGGACGTGGGCGGCTGGTACGGCCCCTGGACCCACCGTCTTGCGGGCCTGGCCGACCGCGTGGTGACCCTCGAACCGGTCCCGCACCTGGCCAGGCTCCTCTCCGCCACCACCCCCTCCCACGTCCGCGTGATCCGCGCCGCCGCCTCCGACCGTCCGGGCACGGCGCGGCTCTGGCTCCCGCCGGACGACGCGGGCGACCGGGGCGTGTCGTCGTTGATCCGCCGGGACATCCACGCCCACGCGGTCGAGGTCCCGTGCGTGACCCTCGACGGCCTGGGCCTCCACGACGTCGATTTCGTCAAGATCGACGTGGACGGCAACGAACTCGCGGTCCTGCGCGGCGCGGAGGCCCTCCTGACCCGTGACCGCCCGGCCCTCTTCATCGAACTGGAGTCCCGCATCCAGCCGATCGCCCCCGTGGTCGACCATCTCACCCAGCGCGGCTACACGGGCTGGGTCCTGCCCGCCGCCACCTGGCTGCCCCTGGCGTCCTTCCCCTTGGAAGCCCACCAGGCACGCACCTCCCATGTCGCCGCCCAGGGCCTGCTGCGCCGCGTCCTGCCCCCGCGCGGCCCCCGCTACGTCAACTCGGTCCTGTTCCTCCCGGGCGGCCGCCGACCGGGCTCCCTCCCGATGCGCGACCATGGACCCCATGCCCGCCAAGCGACCCGCTAGCCCCTTCACCCCGCTCGACTTCCAACTGGTCCTGCTGCGCCGCATGGCCGACCACAACCCCGGCCTCGTCGAGGACGCCCGCCACGAGCTGGGCGTCTCCATCGTCGACATGCGCGAGGCCAACCGCCGCTGGCAGGCCATGCTGCACGCCCCGCGCTCCCGAGCGGCGACCTCCCTCCCCCAAGTTCTCGGCTCCGCTCGAACAGGGGGGACCCCCATCCGCTCGATCCTCGGCGCCCCCGAGTCCGTCACCCCTCGCCGGGTCGGCGACCTGGCCTGCGAGGCCCTGCTCTGGCCCGTCCCCCTCTGGCCCGACCTCCGCTTCGAGGTCCTCGTCGCCCCGAACGGCGTCGCCTGGAACGAGTGGCTGGTCCGCGCCCCCGACGCTCCGAGCCCCCGGCTGGAGACCCTCGACGACCTCACCCCCTGGTCCTGCACGGTCGACGAGGTCGCCCGCGCCTTCGCCCCCGCCCGCCCCTTGGAGGGCACGGCGCCGACCCGCTGGGGCCTGGCGTTCACGGCTCCGGACGCGTCAGGAGTACCGCGGGAGGGCGCGGCGGAGTTCACGTGGGGGTTGCTGCAGCGCGTGGCCGTCAGCGGAGAGCGGCCTTGACGACGGCCTCGGCGACCACGGGCACCGACTCCGGGTGCAGCCACAGGAACAGGTTCGGCTCGACGAGTTCCAGCTCCATGACACACGGGTTCCCGTCGTCGCCGTCGACGAGGTCGACACGGGCGTAGAGCAGCTCCGAGCCGCCCGTCCTTTGCGGTACGGCTCCCAACGCGCGCTCCGCGACGGCGAGTTCGGCCGGGGTCGGCTGCCAGGGCTCCAGGCGGGGGTGCGCGACCTTGTCCGCGTCGTAGGCCGTGCCGGGTTCGAGCACGGCGCCCTTGCGGCTGGCGTGCAGGAGACGGCCGCCGTAGAACTGGAGCGCGCGTTCACCGGCGGTGTCGATGCTGGTCAGGTACGGCTGGACCATGGCGGTCAGCCCCCGGTCGTGCATCCGCTCCAGCTGTCGCAGGGCCGTCTCCCGCTCCTCGGGGCGGTACCGGGCGGCGAGCCGCGCACCCGCGCCGGAGGTCGGCTTCACGACGTACTCGCGGTCGTCGGGGAACTCCGCGGGCTCACCCGGCGCGAGGTACCGGGTCGGCACGGTGGGCACCCCCGCCTCCGCGAGATCGCCGATGTACCGCTTGTCGGTGTTCCACCGCACCACCGCCGCCGGGTTCGCGAGCCGCGTCAGCTTCCCGCACCGCTCGGCCCACGCCACGAACTCCGCCACCCGCCAGCTGTAGTCCCAGGTGGACCGGATCACCACGAGGTCGAAGGCCGCCCAGTCGACGTCCGGATCGTCCCAGTACCCGACGACGGCCTCCGCCCCGGCGTCCTCCAGAGCCGCCCTCAGCACGGGCAGATCCCGGTCCAGGCTCTCCGCGCCCTCCTCGGGCCGGTAGGTGGCGAGCGCGATACGTGCGCGGGCGGCGACGGTGCGGGCCACGGCGGACTCCATCCTGGTAACGGCTGATCCCCAGGGAGGCTAACAACGACCGAGGGAACTCTGGCAGCCCACTTGACCTTCACCTTCGGTGAAGCCGCAGCATCGGTGGCGGAACGAGGAACGCATGACGGGCACGGCACGACCACGGGTGGGCGCATGGGGATGCTGACGATCGGGGCCTTCGCGAAGGCGTGCCGGCTGTCGCCGAAGGCGCTGCGGCTCTACGACGAGCTGGAGCTGCTGCGACCCGCCCGGGTCGACCCGGAGACCGGGTACCGGTACTACGCCGTCGCGCAACTGGAGCGGGCACGGCTGGTGGCATGGCTGCGCCGGATCGGGATGCCGCTGGCCCGGATCCGGCAGGTGTGCGCTCTGGACGACGCGTCCGCCGCCCGGGAGATCCGCGCCTACTGGGCGCGGGTCGAGGCCGAGACCGTCGGTCGGCGGGAGCTCGTGGCGTTTCTCGTGGATCACCTCTCGTACACGTCGAGGAAGGACACCACCATGCTCGAACTCCGCTACTCCGCACTCTCCGACACCGGTCTGGTCCGCCCGGCCAACCAGGACACCGCCCACGCGGGCGCCCGCGTCCTCGCCGTGGCCGACGGCTTCGGCACGGGTGGGGCGCCCGCCAGTACGGCGGCCGTGCGGGCCCTGAAGTCCCTGGACGGGGAACCCCTTCCGGGCGGGAGCGTCCTCAACCTTCTGGAGGACGCGGTGCAGGGGGCCGCGCGGGCCGTCCGGGACGCCGCACCGGGCAAGGACGACGGCACCACCCTCACCGCCATGGTGTGGACCGGATCCCAGCTCGGGCTGGTCCACATCGGCGACTCCCGCGCCTATCTGCTGCGCGACGGCGAGCTGTTCCGGATCACGCACGACCACACCATGGTCCAGTCGATGATCGACGAGGGCCGGCTCACTCCGGAGGAGGCCGTCGTCCATCCCCAACGTGCCCTGCTCCTGCGGGCACTCACCGGCGGCGCCGACTCCGTCGTACCCGATCTGCGGTTGTGCGACGCCCTGCCCGGGGATCGCTACCTGCTCTGCTCGGACGGGCTCTCCACCGTCGTGGCGGACGAGGAGCTCCGGCGGCTGCTGGGCGCGGCCCCGGCTCCCGACGCGGCGGTACGGTCACTCGTCGAGGCCGCGATCGACGGCGGCGGGCCCGACAACGTGAGCTGTGTGGTGGCCGACGTGGTGGAGACGGTGAAGGCCGACGGGGATCAGCGGCTCGGCTGACTCAGGGTGGGGCCCGGCACGCTCCGCGCCGAGCCGGCCGCGGCCTCGCGTACCGCCCTGATGTCGGCGGGGTGGCGCAGGGCGCGGGACACGGCATCGATCTCCGCCAGCAGGTTCTCCGTGTCCGGGGTGTTGATGTCCGGGGTGTTGAGGGGCGCGGCGTCGTCCTGGCGGGTGCGCTTCCTGGTCTCGATGGCGTCCTGGATGGTCACGGCGTGGGCGAGGGCCCCCGCCCGGCCGGCCCCGAAGCCGAGGCCGAGGGCGGCGTCGTACGCCTTCCGCCGGAGGTCCTCGTCGATGAACCGGGACAGGTGCAGCAGCGCGTCCCGGATGAACGTCTCCCGGCGCGTCAGGCGCAGTTCGGGGGTGGCACGGAGTCGGAAGGGGACGCGTCCGCCGCCCGTGACGGGCCCCATCAGGCGGTACAGGGGGCGCAGGTGCCAGTGGCCGAGCCGGGTGCGAACGCGGCGGTGCAGATACTGGCCGGTGTGCGGAAGGATGAAGCCGACCGCGATGAGGATGGCGGAGAGGCAGGCGACCGGCGGGGCGAACCCGGTGCTCAGCCAGTCGAGGTCGTGGCCGGTCCAGCGGGCGACGACGGCGCAGAACTTGGAGCTGTCGTAGAGCAGGTTCATCACGTAGCCGGCGCCGAGGAACGTCAGACCGCCGCGCAGCCAGACGTCGAGTCCGCCCGCGCGGATCCAGTTCCAGATCAGCTTGGACGTGATCAGGCCGGCCACGGTGTGCGCGAGCAGGTAGAGGACGATCTCTTCGCGCATGAAGGGGGTGTTGGCGTAGTACGTGTCGAGGTCCCGTATCCGCTCGACGGGGACATCGGCGAGCGCGAACAGCACCCACAGTGCGACGATCACGCTCGCGTAGGCGGTGACCACCCAACGGGTGGCGCGGCGGGTGACGCCGGAGCGGGCGGAGATACCGTTGCGCCATGCGGTGATCAGCAGCAGGCAGGCGCCGCAGAACGCGGTGATGAGGCTGTAGACCAGGGGGGCCGCGATGTTCGGTACGCCGGTGACGCGGTTGGTCCGGGCGATGGTCGCCGGTGCCGCGAAGACGAAGACGCCGCAGGCGAGCACGAGCAGGCCGCCGACGGCACGCAGCAGCGGGTCCTTCCACAGCTTGACGATGCTGGGCAGTTTGATCGCCAGCGCGGCGGTGAGGACCGCCGTCGGGATCCAGAAGGAGATGTAGAACCCGGCGAAGAAGCGGGAAGGATTCATCGCCGGTCAGTCCTGGGGTCCGCGGTAGCCGAGGGAGGCCTGGATGGCCCGTCCGACCGGGTCGACGGGGCCCTTCGTACGCGGGCCGGTCACCCAGGAGCGGAAGACGCTGGCGAGGTGCAGGCCGAAGTCCTCCGCCTCGGCCTCGTCGTCCTCGTGCGAGCCGTTGCGGGCGGCGACGGTGAGCGCGATCTCCTGCCAGCCGGGGTCGTCCGACAGCGCGCTGGCGGCGGCCGCTCCCGCGTAGTGGTGGGGGGAGTGGGAGTGCCCCGCCATCATGTGCCACAACTCGTGTCCGAGTATGACGAGTTGTTGCACCGTCTCGGCGCGTTCCTCGACGATGACGAGGTCGAAGTCGTGGAACTCCATCCACAGCCCGGTGACTTCGATCTCGTCCGGGAAGCGCTCGAAGCGGAGCTGGATGGGGCGGTCGTCGCGGCGCCGGCTCATCTCCTGGCAGAGGGCTTCGGCCAACTCCCGTACGTCCACTGGCGCGTCGAGTCGTTTCTTCAGCGCGCGGGTGAGCTCGACGGCGAGGCCGTGCATCTCGGAGTCGGCCCGGCGGGAGAGGAGAACGGCGGCGCGCTTCCACGCGCGACGGACCGGCCGCATCTTGAGGAAGGGCTTCACTGTTCCGCCTCCTCGCTCTCGCCGCTCAGCAGACCCTCGAGCATGAGCGTGAGCGCTTCCTGCTTGCGGGGTGTCAGCCGTCGGCCCCGCAGGGCGAGCGTGACGACTCCGTGCTTGAGGGTGAACCTGAGCAGCGGCCCGTCCTCGGCTCCGCCGTCCAGCTCAGTGACGACGTGCTGAAGTGCGCCGTTCAGGACGACGGGGGCCGGATCGGTGAAGAACTTCGTGCCGTCCTCGATGTGGAAGAACTCCGCGAGCCGGGTGAGGTCGGGCACGTTCGGCATCTTGTCGCCGTTGAGCAGACTGCGGGCCCACTTGTCACTGATCCCGAGCCGCCCGGCGACGTCCCGGCACACGTCGGCGGCCCGCTTCCCGCTCTCGTCGAGATACGCCTCGTACAGCGCGCGGACGCGCCCGCGGATGCGGTCGTCGACCTTGTCGTCGAGGACCCCCGCCCCGTCGAGGAGCGCCCGGACCTCCCCCTCGGGCAGGGCCGTTCTTCTCGACAACTCCCCCACGTCGAGGACCTCCCCGCGATCGAGGCCCTTCTCGGCGAGGTGCGCGTCGAGGCGCGCGAGTGTCTCGCGAAGAGGAGTCAGCGACGCACTCACCCATGCACTCCCGGCAGTTGATCCGTCAAATTCTCACGCTGTGGGCCGAGACTACGGTCCCCGACGGGGCCCGCGCCATGCTTTCCGAACGATCGTTCCCAGTTCAAGAACGATCGCTCCCGCGGAGCAGGACAGCCGGAATCGCCCCGGCTAACGGGGCATGAAGCGACCCAATTCCCGCGACCTCTCCCGCAGCCGCGACTCCCAGGTGCCGCCCTCCGGCGGGGCGGACATCCCGGTGAGAGCCGAGATCTGCACATTCTCCGACGGGCCGTCCGGAGCGGCACCGAGCCGCGCCCAGTCCACCGCGACCCCGCCGCGCTCCGCGAGAACCAGCACCGTGGCGGCGAAGCCTTCGGAGAGGGCCAGCATGACGGCGTGACCCGTTCTTCGATGCCACGCCAGCAGCGCGTCGACGAAGACCGCGAAGGCGTCCCGGTCGATCCGGCTCTCGTCGTTCACCATCGGCCCGATACCCGACGGGAGTTCCAACTCCGCTTCAAAAAGCGCCACTTGACGAAGAAACAACCGGGACGCCCCATTGGAGGGATTCCATAGCGTCTCGTCACCCATGTCGTAGTCCTGGCTCATGCCGCCACCTCGTCCCCTCGCGACGGACCAGCGTAATCAGCGCCGGCCGAGCCGTCGCGGCGATAATGATCTCCTCCATGTCGATCTCAGGAACAGACGCCCACGCCGCCACGGACCCCGCCGCCCTCCCCCCGCTCGTCCGACGGGCCCTGGCCGCCGCGCGTCGTCACGGCTTCGCGCACGCGTGCCGTCCGGAGCAGGGCCGTCTGCTGCACGCGTTGGCGGGCGGTGCCCGGGAGCGGATCGGTGAGACGGGTACGGGGTGCGGGGTGGGGCTCGCGTGGCTGGCGTCCGGGGCGCGGGAGGGCGTACGGCTGTTCAGCGCGGAGCGCGACGCCGAGCGGGCCCGGGTCGCGGCCGAGGTCTTCGCCGACCGGCCCGAGGTCGAGGTGATCCACGGCGACTGGCGGCGGATCGACGAGCACGGCCCGTACGACCTGCTGGTCCTGGACGGCGGCGGCACCGGCAAGACGCCGGGCGACGACCCGGCCGACCCCGCCCGCCTGCTGACTCCGGGCGGCGCGGTGGTGGTCGACGACTTCACCCCGGCCACCGGATGGCCGCCCCTGCACGAAGGCGCCCCCGACCGGGCCCGGCTGCACTGGCTGGAGCATGTCGCCCTGGACACGGTCGAACTCCGGCTCGCCGAGGACCTCGCCACGCTGGTGGGCACGCGGCGACGGCCTGCCTCGACGGGGACGAGCGCGTCATCGGAGTGAGCCCGTCGGCGGGAATCCCTCGCACTGGTGTAGGAACGTTGACATCCTCCCCCTCTTAAATGAGGGGGATTCCAACCCAGGCGGGTTGAGGTTCACGGGCGCTCGAACGGCTGGCGACCGCTGTCACCCCTCCGGCACCGGCTGTTCGCCGGGGCGGGGGATCCCGCCCTGTCCTGCCGCGACGTTGATGCTTGCGTTCTCATCGGCGTTGCAGGTGAAGCCGCAGGACACGCAGACGAAGTCGGCTTGGCTCTTGCGCGACTTCTTCTCGATCCATCCGCAGGCACTGCACCGCAGCGACGTAAAGGGTGCGGGCACATCCTCGACCCGGCCCGGAGCCTTCTGCTCAGTGCGCCGCCTCAACAGGCCCCAACCCTGAGCGAGAATGACCCGGTTCAGCCCGGCCTTCTGCCGGACGTTCTTGCCAGGTTGCTCGGCTGTTCCCTTTGCCGAGCGAGTCATGTTCTTGATGTTCAGCTTCTCGAACCGCACCAGGCCGCACGACCTGGCGAGCATCGTGCTGGTCTTCTCGCACCAGTCCTTGCGCCGATTCGCCTCGCGCGCCTTCAGCCGGGCTACCTTCGCGTGCTCGGCGGCCCTGGCCTCACTGCCCTTCGGGGCGCGGGCGGCACGCCGCTGGTGCTTGCGGCCCTGCGCGCGCTCCCTGACCGTAAGCTGCGGGCAGTTCAGCTTCCGGCCGTCGGACAGAGCGGCCGTGATGGTCACACCCCGGTCGATGCCGATGATCTCGCCGGCCGCCGGCGCCTCGATCGGCTCGGGGACGACGGCGAACGCAATATGCCACTGCCCGTTACGGAAGGTGACCCGGAACGTCTTCGCGGCGGGCAGTGCGGCACGGGTGAGCCGCAGACGCACCCAGCCACAGCCGGGCACCTTCACCTGCGCCCACCGCCGGTTCAGCCTCTCCACCACGACCGAGCGGCCCATGACCTGCCTGCCCTTGGCGTTCAGCCTCGGGCTGCCGTCCGGCTCGAACTCCGGTACACGACCGGTACCGATGACCCGGAAGCCCTCGTGCACGCGCTTTCTGCGCCAGGTCGGCTCGCCGAACCCCGAGGTGAAGCGGGCGTTCTTGGCTGTGGCGAAGTCCTTCAGAGCCTGCTGCTGCACGTCCGCGTTCCCAGCGGCGAGCCACTCGTTCTCGCGCCGGGCCTCGGTCAGCTGGCGGCACTGCTCCGCAAAGCCAGGCGCGGACCTGCGGCCGGGGCGCCAGTCCGCGTGCTGCTCCACCGCCAGGTTCCACACGTACCGGGCGTGCGCGCAGTGCAGCAGCATCTGCTGCGCCTGCACGGGCGTCGGGTACAGCCGGAAGCGTGATATGCCACGAACCTAGCCACCCCGTTCCCCTCCCGCGCAGCCATTGATCAACATCACCCGTGCGAGTGACCGACATGCCCTGCCTTCCAGGGCAACCCCCGACCACGGGGCCCTCAACTCGCCGTCACCACCAACCGCTTAACATCGCCCTCAAGTCCGTGGATGGAGACGACGAATCGCCCTGACGGCGACTCGTCCATCCCTGCCCCGCTCTGCGGGAGCCCGCATTCACCCCGGCCCTGAAGGACCAGGCACCCTGCACGAAGGGCAGGGTGGTGACTGTCATCGGCAGCACGTCCGCCAGCAGGTCCCTACGGCAAGGAGTACCCCGCGTGTCCTCCCTCTTTCCCGCCCTGGTCAGCGGTTCGACCGCACGGCGGCCCGCCCTGTGTTTCGGCGACCGGTCCCTGACGTACGCGGAGCTCGCCGCCTCGGCGGGTGAGCTGGCCGCGCGGCTCGACGGCCGGGAGAGGGTCGCCGTGTGGGCGACGCCGTCCCTGGAGACCGCCGTCGGGGTCGTCGCCGCGCTGCTCGCCGGGGTGCCCGCCGTGCCGCTCAACCCCAAGTCGGGGGAGGGCGAACTGGGGCACATTCTGGGCGACAGCGCGCCCTCGCTGGTGCTGGTCGAGCCGGGCGTCGAACTTCCTCCGCCTGTGGGCGACTTGGAGCGCCTCGACGTCCAGGTGGGAGTCGCCGGTCAGGACACCCGCCCAAGCCCCGGCACCCCCGCACGCCCGGACACCGAACCGGACGACCCCGCCGCCCCCGCCCTCGTCGTCTACACCTCCGGCACCACCGGTCCGCCCAAGGGTGCCGTCATCCCGCGGCGCGCCATCGCCTCGACCCTGGACGCGCTGGCCGACGCCTGGCAGTGGACCGGCGACGACGTGCTCGTGCACGGGCTGCCGCTCTTCCATGTGCACGGGCTGATCCTGGGCATCCTCGGCCCGCTGCGGCGCGGCGCGGCGGTGCGGCATCTGGGCAGGTTCAGCACGGAGGGCGTGACGCGGGAGCTGGGCGCGGGCGCGACGATGCTGTTCGGGGTGCCGACGATGTACCACCGGCTCGCCGAGGCGCTGGTCGAGGACACCGAACTGGCCAAGGCGCTCGGCGGGGCGCGGCTGCTCGTGTCCGGTTCCGCCGCGCTGCCGGTGCACGACCACGAGCGGATCACGGCTGCGACCGGACGTCGGGTCGTCGAGCGGTACGGCATGACCGAGACCCTCATGAACACCAGCGTGCGGGTGGACGGGGAACCCCGGCCCGGCACCGTCGGAGTGCCGCTGCCCGGCGTCGACGTACGGCTCGTCGAGGAGGACGGGACGACGATCGCCTCGTACGACGCCGACGGCACTCCCACCGGTACGCCCGACGGCGAGACCGTCGGCGAGATCCAGGTCCGGGGGCCGAACCTCTTCACCGAGTACCTGAACCGGCCCGACGCGACCGCCGCCGCGTTCACCGGGGACGGCTGGTTCCGCACCGGCGACATGGCGGTCGTCGACCCCGACGGCTCGGTACGCATCGTCGGCCGCAAGGCCACCGACCTGATCAAGAGCGGCGGCTACAAGATCGGCGCCGGGGAGATCGAGAACGCGCTGCTCGAGCATCCGTCGGTGCGCGAGGCCGCCGTCACCGGTGAGCCCGACGAGGATCTGGGTGAGCGGATCGTGGCCTGGATCGTCCCGACCCATCCCGAGGACCCGCCCGCCGCCGGGGAGTTGGCCGACCACGTGGCCCGCCGCCTCGCCCCGCACAAACGCCCGCGGGCCGTGCGCTTCCTCACGTCGCTCCCGCGCAACGACATGGGCAAGATTCTCAAGCGAGCCCTCCCCGATGCCGTCGCAAAGGCCCCTGAGCATGACTGAGCGTTTCTCCGCCCGCGAGGCCATCGCCCTGGCCGGCGATGATTTCCGTGAACTCCCCGTTCCCATGAGGGAGTTCAAACCGGACGGTCCCTTGTCCTGGCAGGGGTACGACGACTCGCGCCGCCGCGCCCTCACCCGTACCGGCGAGGACGAGTCCGTCGTCTGCGGCACCGCGGTCATCGGCTCCACCCGCGTCGTACTGATCGCCTTCGAGTTCGGCTTCCTCGGCGGCTCGCTCGGCGAACGCACCGGCGACCGCGTCGAGGCGGCCTACACCCACGCCCGTGCGCACCGCCTGCCCGTCGTCTCGCTCGTCGCGACGGGCGGCAGCCGGATGCAGGAGGGCATGCTCGCGCTCACCCAACTCCAGCGCGTGGCACGGCAGTCGGCGCTCGCCCGGGAGGAGGGGCTGCCGCAGATCGCCGTGCTGCGGGATCCGACGACGGGCGGCGGCTGGGCGACGCTGGGTGCGGGCGCCGACGTGACCCTGGCGTTGCCCGGCGCCCAGGTCGGCTTCGCCGGCTCCCGGGTCCGCCCGCCCGACGCGGACCCGGCGGCGTACACGGCCGAGGCCCAGGTGGCGGCGGGCGCGGTGGACGCCGTCGTACGGGAGGAGGAGCTCCGGGAAACGCTGACGCTGTGGCTGACCCTACTGACCGCCCCCGGGGCCAAGCCCGGGCCGGAGGCCGGGGCCGGGGCCAAGCCCGAGCCTGGGGCCAAGCCCGAGGCCGAGGCCGAGTCCGGGCCCGAGGCCAAGCCCAGGCCCGAGGCCGAAACCGAGGCCGAAACCGAGGCCGAGACCGAGGCCGAGGCCGGGGCCAAGCCCGAGGCCGAGACCGAGGCCGGGGCCAAGCCCGAGACCGAGACCGAGGCCGGGGCCAAGCCCGAGACCGGGGCCAAGTCCGGGTCCAAGCCCGAGGCCGGGGCCGGGCCCGAGGTCGAGGCCAGGCCCGAGGTCGAGGCCAGGCCCGAGGTTGAGGTCGGGCCCGAGGTTGAGCCCGTTCCTCCCCCGGCCGCCCTCGGCTCCCCCGGCCTCCCCGCCACCGGCTGGGACGCCGTCCGGCGCGCCCGCTCCCCCGAACGCCCCCGGGCCGCCGCCTACCTGGACGCCTACTTCACGCGCCGCGCCGCGATCAGCGGCGACCGTTGCGGCGGCAGCGACGACGGCATGCTGTGCGGGTTCGGTTCCGGACCCGCGGGGCGGACCGTGGCGTACGCCGCCCAGTGCGGGACCGCGACCCGCCCCGCCGGATACCGCACCGCCGCCCGGCTGATCCGACTCGCCGGCCGGCTCGGCTTCCCCGTACTGACGCTGGTGGACACCCCGGGCGCCGCCAACGACGCGCAGGCCGAGCGGCAGGGCGCGGGCTCGGCGATCGCGGACCTGTTCGCCGCGGTGGCCACCGCCCGTACGCCCGTCACCACCCTGGTGATCGGCGAGGGCGGCTCGGGCGGCGCGCTCGCGCTCGCCGCGCCCGGCAACACCTGGGCCACGCCGGACAGTTACTTCTCCGTCATCGCGCCGGAGCTCGCGGCCGCGATCCTCAAACGCCCGGCGAGCGAGGTACACGACACGGCGGACCAACTCCGCATCCGGCCACAGGACTTGGTGGAGCTAGGTGTGATCCGGGGCATCGTGGAGCATGCGGAGCGCTGAGCGTGCCCCCACCCAGGCAATGACGCTGCGGCGGCGCCGGCTCCCCCCTCCCAAGGGGAACCGGCGCCGCCCGTTCAGAGGGGAGCGCGCGCTATCGCACCCCCACCGCCCGGATGACCTCCTGGCTCACCGAGCCGCCCCGGTCGTCCCGTGCGGAGGCCCGCAGGGAGATGAACTCCGCGCCGCGCGGCACGCTCAACGTCCCCTTCCAGGACGCCGCGCCGCCACCGCCCGACAGCGGGACCGCCCGCCACGACTTCCCGTCGTCGTAGGACACCTCCAGCTTCCCGCCCCCGATGGTTCCGGTGCCGGGCGCGCCCTTCACGTACTCGGCGTGGATCCCCACCGGCACCCGGCCGCCGCCGCGCACCGCGCCCGCGAGGTCGGTGTCGATGTCGTAGCCGAGGTTGATGAGCGGCAGGAACGTCCAGCGGTCCGCGGGCGTGGCCGCCGAGCGCAGGGTCCACTCGGAGTGCCCCTGGGTGGACAGCGTCCAGCGGTCGGGGTCGAGCGTGGTGTCCGTGACGACCTTGTAGGTGTGTTCGTCGGCGGGCGCGTCCCACACGTACGCGCCGGAGCTCTTGCGCCGGTCGACCAGGGTGCCGTCCTGGTACACGGACGTGAACTGGGTCATCCCGGTGTCGTCGCTCCACACGTCGCCGAAGCCCGTGTGGTCGGGCCCGGAGTCGCCCCAGCCGGGCGTGTTGAACTGGATCTGGTTGCCCGCGCGCTCCTGTCCCCAGCCGAGCCCGGTGCCGAGCCACGCGTGCCAGACCGGCTTGAACCAGTTCAGCGTCGTGTGCGAGCCCCCGCGGTAGTGGACGAGCCCACTGCGCTCCTCCAGCGCGCCCGCCCCGAGGTTCACGGACTCCATCCACGTCTGTCCCGTGCCCGTGGAGACGTAGTCGGTCCGCTCGGCGGGGTAGTCGATCCGCTCCTGGAAGCCGATCCCGATGTGGAAGGCGTCGGTGACCGAGTAGCGGAACTCGCTGCCGGAGACGGGCTTGGCCGCGTGGAACCTGGTGCCCAGCACGGCGAGTTCACGCGCACCCGGTTCATACGTCAGGTCGCCGCGCGGAATGGCCCCCTCGTGCCCTTCCGAGAGGTCGTAGACGTACGGCGTGTTGCGCGTCCCGGTCATGTCTACATGCCCGCCGCCCCGCAGCCGCGCCGCGTCCGCCGCGTTCACCGTGGCGACCTGCAGCGGCCGGTCGGCGTAGTCGTCCGTGCCGAACCAGGCGTTGAGCCGCCCCGCCGCGCCGTCGGTGACGAACAGCGCCTTGGCGCCCGCGTCCTGGGCCGCCTGGGCGAGGGCGGCGGGCTCGACACCATCGGCGAGTGTCGCGAGCACGGCCTTGCCGCTCACCCCGGTGAACGGTCCGGTCCCGACGTCCACCAGCGGCAGCCTGCTCCGGCCCTCGATCAGGGTCCCGCCCGGCTGGACGACGGCCTCGCCGACGCCCTTCACCTCCAGCAACGGCTTCCCCAGCCGCCACACGGTCCGGTACTCGAAGGTGCCCCGGCTGACCTTCGCGGTCGGTGCGGCGAAGATGCTGTCGTACTTCACGGGCACCTGGACGGCACCGAACTGGTCGGAACCGCCCGCGTTCCGGTCGTACTCCATGAGCAGCTGCCGGGTCTCGGTCCGCCGCTCCACCTCGGCCCGGATCTCCCGGAGCCGCCGTCCGTCGAGGGTGACCTCGCGGTCCCGGTCGAGGGTGATCTCGGGCGCGGCGAGGAAGCCGAGCCCGAGCGAGTCGGCGCCGTGACTGCCGTGCACGTCGAGGAAGGAGGTGAGGCTGTACGCCCCCGGCCCGAGCCGGAGTTTCAGGGTGCCGGAGTCGTCGACCGAGGCCGGGAACGGGTCCACGCCCGCGGCGAGTTGCTGCACGGCGAGGTAGGCGGCGGTCGGCTCGCCCGCGCGGTCCTTGACGTGGACGGTGAGCGTGTACCGCTCCTCCTCCTTCACCAGCCCGAACACGGTGTGCGCGACGGGCGTGCCGCCGACGGACGCGACGATCTGCCCGGAGGTGTCGCCCACGGGCGCCTTCGAGCCGTCGCCCGTCACGGTCGTCGACGCGCTGCCGTGCGCGGGCACGGTGAGCGTGGAGTCGGCGAGGGTGGCCACCCCGTCGGCGGCGCTCCGCACGGCGAGGCTCAACTCGACGGAGGAGTCGGAGGAGTTGGTGTAGGTCACGGTCTTCGTGACGGGCTGGTTCGCCTCGTACGGCCAGCTGTAGAACCCGAGATCGGCGCTCCCGGTGGCGGTGACCTTCGCGTCGATGGCGTCCGGCACGCTCACCCGGCCCGAGCCCAGCACATAGGCGGACGCGTCGAGTTGCTTCGACGTCGACATCAGGGCGTCCTTGAGCTGGGCGCCGGTCCAGTCGGGGTGCTCCTGGGCGAGCAGGGCGGCCACACCGGCGACATGCGGCGTCGCCATCGACGTACCGCTCATGGAGGTGTAGTAGCCGCTGCCGGAAACGAGTTGGGAGCGGGCCGCCAGGATGTCGACGCCGGGCGCGGACAGGTCGGGCTTGAGGGCGTTGTCGCCGTAGCGCGGTCCCGCGCTGGTGAAGTAGGCGGCCCGGTCGGCGGAGTCCACCGCGCCGACGGTCAGCGCGGCGTCGGCGGCGCCGGGCGAGCCGATGGAGGAGGGGGCGCCGGTGTTGCCCGCGGCGACGACGAAGAGGGCGCCGGTCTCCTTGGACAGCGTGTTCACCGCCTGCGCCATGGGATCCGTACCGTCACTCGCCTCGGTCGAGCCGAGGCTCATGGAGATCACCTTGGCGTGCACGTCCCGCGCGGCCCACTGCATGCCCGCGATGATCTGCGACTCGCTGCCCGAGCCCTGGTCGCTGAGTACCTTGCCGACGGCGAGCGTCGCGTCGGGCGCGACACCCCGCTCCTTGCCGTCCGAGGCGGCACCGCTGCCGCCGACCGTGGACGTCGTGTGCGTACCGTGCCCGTTGCGGTCGGCGACCTCCTGCCCGTCGATGAAGCTCTTGCTGACGGACACCCGTCCGGCCAGGTCGGGATGGTCGGCGTCCACCCCCGTGTCGAGCACGGCGACCGTGACGCCCTTCCCGGTGAGCCCTGCCTCCCAGGCCCCCGGCGTACCGATCTGGGCATTGCTCTCGGCCAGATCGGCGTGCACGCGCCCGTCGAGCCAGACCTTGTCGACCGTCCCGCCCTGCCGGGTGAGGGACTGCCAGAAGGTGCGCCCCTTGTCGGCGGCGACGGCGGCGCCCCGGATGCTGGGCAGCGCGCGCTTCTGCTCGGCCCCGCGCAGGGTGGCCGCGCGCCCCTTCCCGTACGTCACGATCAGCGGCAGCTCGGCCGTCTTCCGGTCGGTGAGCCCCTGACGTATCAGCTCGCTCACGTCGAACAGCCGCCGGTCGAGGGTGCCCGCCCGCAGATAGGGCAGTGCCTCGTCCGGTACGACGGTCACGGCCCCGTTCGTCACCTGGGTGCGGACCGCCCCCGTGGCCCCCCGGGGCCGCTCGACCGTGACCGTCTTCTTCCCGGCGCCGAGGTCGGTGACGGTCACCTTGTCGCCGGTGACGAGCGTGACGGTGTGGGTGGCGGCGGCGGTGCGCGTCGGGGCCGGGGCGGCTGCCTCGGCCGCGCCCGCCCGCCCCATGGGCAGTACGGCGAGCACGAGCCCGGCGGACAGCAGAGCCGCCCCCCGTCTGACTGGTCCTCTGGTCATGGATGACCTCTCCTCGTCGGCACGTGGTGGCTCCGGTGCTGCGAAGAGTTTCGGGGGGCCGGTGGTGCGCGGGAGTTGACGGAACCTGGCGAGAAACTGCCCTGGCGGGTTTCCGCCAGGGCGCCGGGATCACCCATCCGGACAAGACCACCCATCCGGCATCCGGGGAGGACCACCCATCCAGCGGCACCCCGCCCGGCCCCCCACGGAAGGCGCCTGGTCCGGCGCCCGTCCACGATGTGAGGAAGGACCGCCACCTGGCGGAGCCCACGGTCTGCTCTCGGGAGGACCTGTCATGACCGCGAGTCTCGAGCGGTTGCGCCGCTGTCACTTCGCCGTCGACCTGGGCGCGGCCCGGACCCGGGTGTATGTGAAGGGCGCGGGGCTGGTCGTCGATCAGCCTAGTGTCGCCGCGATCAACACCAGGACCGGCGCGCTGCTCGCGGTCGGCGAGTTCGCGGAGAAGATGACGGGCCGCACCCCCGACTACATCCGGGTCATGCGGCCGGTGTCCGGCGGCACGGTCGTCGACATCGAGATGGCCCAGCGCATGCTGCGCCAGCTGCTCGGCGACAAGGTCCGCCGCTCCCTGCGCCGCAGGCCCCGGCTGCGCGCCGCGGCGTGCACCCCGCACGACGCGGACCCGCTGGCGCAGCGCGCCGCGATCGAGACGCTGGTCGGCCTCGGGGCGCGGCGGGTCGAGCTGGTCGACACGCTGATCGCCGCCGCCGTCGGGTGCGGACTGCCCGTCGAACAGCCGGAAGCCACCATGATCATGGTGTGCGGGGCGGCCACCACCCAGGTCGCCGTGCTGTGCCTGGGGTCCATCGTGACCGCCGAGCGCGTTCCGGTGGGCGGCGAGGCCGTCGACCGCGCGATCGTGCAGCACCTGCGCCACCAGCACGAGCTGATGCTGCCGTCGCAGTCGGTACGGCCCCTGCAGCTCGCCCTCTCCGGCAACGGGCTCACCCCGCACGGCCCGGCGTCCACGGAGATCCACGGGCGGGACGTGGCGACCGGCCTCGCCCGTTCCGTACAGGTCGACACCGCCGCCGTACGCGACGCCATCCAGACCCCGCTGACCGCCGTACTGGACGGGATCGGGAAGGTGCTGCGGGCCTGCCCGCCCGACCTGGTGGCCGACCTCGCCGACCGCGGCATCATGATGGTCGGCGGCAGCGCGCTGCTGCCGGGCCTCGACCAGATGCTGCGGCAGGCGACGGGCATGCCGGTGCACATCGCCGAGCGTCCCGACGTGTGCGCGGTGCAGGGCCTGGGCTACATGCTGGAGGGCAAGATCGAGCCGCTGACGCTGGACCCGCTGGCGCTCTGACGGCCGGGCCCCGGAACAAGGCCCCGGTATGCACGATCCGGTCCCCCGCCTGCCGTCGCTCCTGGAAGCCGTCCTCAGCGTCGGCACCGACCTCGAACTGCGGGCCACGCTCCAGCACATCGTGGACGCCGCCGCCGAGCTCACGGAGGCGCGGTACGCGGCGCTGGACATGACCGATCCGGGACGGGACGGGCTCAGGGGGATCCGTACGGCGCAACGGCCCGAACGGCCCGAGCCGCCGGAGCCGCCCGAGCCGCCCGAGCCGCCGGAGTCGCCGGAGTCGCCGGAGTCGCCGGAGCTGATCGTGCCGATCCACGTCGACGACGAGGTGTTCGGCGACCTGCGCCTCGCCGGAAAACGCGCCGGCCCGTTCACGGACGAGGACGAGCAACTGGTACGGGTCCTGGCGGCCCAGGCCGGCATCGCGATCGGCAACGCCCGGCTGTACGAGACGGCGCGGCAGCGCGAGCGCTGGATCGAGGGCGCGGCGGCCGTCACCACCGCGCTGCTCAGCGGCGAGAGCGCCGCCGACGCGCTGATGACGGTCGCCGAACGGGCCCGGCGCCTGGCCGAGGCCTCGGCCGCTGTCATCCTCCAGCCCACCGAGGACGGCGGCATGGAGATCGTGACCGCCTCCACGCTCGACGACCCCGGTGACATCGTCGGCACCGTGATCGAGCCGGGCAGCCCCGTCCTCGAACAACTCCTCGGCGGTGAGCCGGTGTTCATCGACGACTCGGCGACCGACCCCCGGATGACCACGCACGTACGGCACCGGTTCGGGCCGAACATGATGCTGCCGCTCCAGGCGGGCGGCCGTCTCCTCGGCACGCTCGCCCTCCCCCGCCGGCGCGGCGGCCGTCCGTACACCGCGGTGGAGCGGCTGCTCGCCACCCAGTTCGCCTCCCAGGCCGCGCTGGCGCTGGTGCACGCCGAGGACCGGCACAGCAGGGAACGGCTCGCGGTCTACGAGGACCGTGACCGGATCGCCCGCGACCTGCACGACCTCGTCGTCCAACGGCTGTTCGCGACCGGCATGATGCTGGAGTCCACCCAGCGCAGGAGCGCCGGAACGGGCGATGCGGACAAGGATGTGCACGCGATGCTCGGCCGTGCCGTCGACGAACTCCAGTCCACCGTCCAGGAGGTCCGCACGGCGATCTTCGCGCTCCAGCAGCCGCCGGCCGACGCCCCCACCACGTTCCGCGGCAAGGTCCTGCGCGAGGCGGCGGGCGCGGCAGCGGTACTGGGATTCCAGCCGTCCACCCGGTTCACCGGCCCGGTGGAGAACCGTCTCGCGGAGCCCGTCGCCGGCCGGCTGCTCACCGCACTGCGCCGCGCCCTGGCCGCCGCCTCCCGCCGTGCCGGTGTCTCCCGCGTCGAGATCACGGTCGACGTGACGGCGCCCCTCCCCGACGGGCGCCCCGGGGTCCGCCTGACGGTCTTCGACGACGGCGGCGCGGGTACGACGGTCACCTGGCAGTCGCCCCTGTGAGCCGCGTCCGCAACTCACTTGACGTCCCCTCAGGGCCTCCGTAGCGTCGCAGCCCGTACGCCCACATGACCAATATTCACATCCGAGGACGGGATGGCCATGACTCAGCGACGTGTGGTGGTGTCCGGCGGCGGTACCGGGATCGGCCTGGCGACGGCGGAGGCGTTCGCCGCCGACGGGGACCGGGTGGTGCTCCTCGGCCGCCGCGAGGACGTATTGCGCAAGGCGGCCGACACCTTGAACGGCCAGTACGGCGAGTCGACGGCGAGCTGGTGCGCTGCGGACCTCGCCGACCCCGAACAGGTCGGTCGGGCAAGGGAGTTCATCACGGCGGACGAGACCCCGGTGGACGTGCTGGTGGCCAACGCGGGCGGCAACGTGGCCCGTGAGCCCGACGGCACGCTCGCCTCCGTCGCGGACAGCTACCGCGACAACTTCGACGCCAATGTGCTGACCGCGGTCCTGCTCACCGAGGCCCTGCTCCCCCACATGCGCCGCCCCGGCGGCCGTATCGTGCAGCTCTCCTCCATCGCCTCGCTGCGCGGGCCCGGCTCGTACGGCGGCTCCAAGGCCTGGGTCAACACATACACCTACGCCCTCGCGCAGCGCGTCGGCCCCGAGGGCATCACGGTGAACGCGGTCGCCCCCGGTTTCGTCGGCGACACGGAGTTCTTCGGCGCCCGCGCGACACCGGAGTTCATCGCCTCCCGGGTCGGCCAGACCCTGACCGGCAAGCCGGGTCACCCCTCCGAGATCGCCGCCGCCGTCCGCTACGTGGCGTCACCGGAGGCGGCGTACCTGACGGGGCAGCTGCTGCACATCAACGGGGGCGCGGCGTTGGGCCGTTAGGGCCTGTCTTGTGAATCAGCCCTGGGACGCCCGGACGGGCGGGCGCGGCGTCACGGTCACCTCCGGGATGGTGCCGCCACAGCGCAGTACGACGTCGAGGACGCGGAGGAACTCCTCCACGTCGAGCAGGGAACCCGTCAGATAGCCGCGCTGCCGCCAGACCGGGTAGACCTGGGCCGCGTACTCCCGGTCCCAGCCGTCGTTGAACCCGGTCCTGGAGTCGCCTTCCCCGCCCGCGCAGTCCCCGACCACGAACCGGGTGAAGCCCACGCTCGGGTGCTCGACGCGGAAGGCCTCGACGAGCTTCTCCAGGGCCGCCTTGCTCACGTGGTAGGCAGCGAACCCCGGCCAGGACGGCGTGAGCGAGCCGCCGATGGAGGACAGGTAGGCGGCGACCCCGCCCGACTTCGTCAGATGCGGGAGCGCGGCGCTCGTGACCAGCGCCGCGCCGATCACATTGGTGTCCATGGCGCGGCGCCAGGCGTCGGCGTCGAGTTTCTCGACCGGGGCGAGGGGGCCGATGCCGGTGGCGTAGACGAGCGCGTCGATGCCGCCCAGCCCGGCGGCGGCCTCCTCGACCGCCGCCCGGCAGGACGACTCGTCGGTCACGTCACAGGCGACGGCGAGCGCGTCCGGGCCCGCCTCCTTCGCCGCGTCGACCAGCCGGTCGCGCCGGCGTGCCAGCAGGGCGACCCGGTCGCCGCGGCGCCCCAGGTCGACCCCGATGCACCGGCCCAGTCCACTCGACGCCCCGACCACGACAGCCTTCATGCCAGAACCTCATTCTCAGTATCCGACAATCCCCTTCCGCCGCTTCTATCACGAGTCGGGGCCGATGGGCAGACCCCCTGCAACGCCTCTCACTCGCGAGCTGCGCGCTCATGGCTGCTCACTCGTGGCTACGCGCTCGTGGCTACACGCTCGCGCGCAGATACCCCGAGTTCGCCACCTGCCCGAGGAACGTCAGCCGGGTGTCGGTCGCCATGTGCTTGTCGAAGGCTTCCTTGATACCGGGCCACTTGGGGTGTCCGAAGTCGTCGAGTACGACGATCCCGCCGGGCGCGACGATCTGCTCGGCCCACTCCAGGTCCGCGGCGACACCGGAGGCGGAGTGGTCACCGTCGACGATGATCACCCCGTAGGAACGGTCGGAGACCAGGGCGCGCACCTCGGGGTCCTCGGAGAAGCCCTGCTGGACGCGGGCCGCGGCACCGGCCGCGCCGACCAGGGCCAGATTGGCGCGCACCGCGGCGCCGCGCACGGGAGTGCCCGTCGGGTCGGCCCCCTCGGTGGTGCCGGGCTGCAACTGGAGGCCCGCGAGCGGGTCGACGATCGTCAGACGCGGGTCGCGTCCCGCGCGCTCCATCATCCGGATCAGGGCCGCGCCGAACATCCCGTACAGGGTGCCGATCTCGAGGATCTCGTCGTTCGGCGGGTCGAGCAGCGGGACGGCGGAGAGCTTGCCGCAGATGTTCATGGTGCCGCCGGCGATCCGGCCGACCCCGAGCGCCTCCAGGGCGATGAGCAGCCGGAACGCCTGGGAGATGTTCCGCTCCGCCCCGCTCCTGTCCCCGCTCACCTGCGCCAGCTCCTCGATGGCGCGGTCGAGGTGGATCTGGGCCGGCATGCGCGACACGCCGCGCCCCGTCCCGTCGATCAGCAACTCGAGGGGGCGCTGACGATTGCGCAGTGTCGCCAGCTCGCGCTGGAGTCCGCCTTCGGATCCGTCCCCGATGGCGCGGCGGATCTGGCGGTCGATGCGCTGATCGATGAGATCGGCGATCGGACGCAGGGCGCGCCTGGCGGTCTTGGTGGTGAGTAGCGCTCGCATGGCTCTTTGACCCTCGCAGGTATAGGAGAAGTGCTGCGTACACGGGGGGACAGAAGGTGCGCACACCCTGATCACGACAGGCTGCGCAGTGGGGATCCAACGCCCAAAGGACGGTAAAGCGTAAACGTCCCACAGATAAATCACAGCGAACACCGCCCCCCCAAAGGGCAACGTGTGAATGATGCTTGGGCCACGGGAGGGTTACGTGCGTCGATATGTGGCATGCCGTCAGCTGAATGACGAGTCAGGAGGGAGCGGGGGTCACGGAGCGGAGTCGGGCCGCGACACCCCGCGCCGGTGGATCTTCCTCGTAACGTAGAGCCCTCTCCCGTCGTCCACCGTCGCCTCACCCATCCATCCCGTCGCCTGCCTCCTCCCTCATCCGTCTCCCCCGACTCCACGAGGACCGTTCATGACGACCGTGACACTCCTGCACCCCGGCGCCATGGGCGCGGAGGTCGGCGCCCAGGCGCACCGCGCCGGGACCCGGGTGCTCCACGTCCCCACCGGCCGTGGTTCCGCCAGCGTCGAGCGGGCCCGGAAAGCCGGCCTGGAAGCGGCCGAGTCACTCGGGTCCGCCTTGGCCGTCAGCGACCTGGTCCTGTCGATCTGTCCACCGCACGCCGCGGAGGACGTCGCCCGCGAGGTCCTCGAGCACGCCTTCACCGGTGTCTACGTGGAGGCGAACGCCATCAGTCCCGATCGGGCCCTCCGTATCGACGCGGCCTGCCGCGAACGCGGCCTCGTCATGGTCGACGGCTCGATCATCGGTGCTCCCCCCGGAGCGGACAGCGCCCCGCGGCTCTACCTGAGCGGCGACCAGGAGGCTGTCGGCCGGGTGGCCGCGGTGTTCGAGGGCACCGCCGTACTCGCCCGACCGCTCGACGCCGGGGTCGGTGCCGCGTCGGCACTGAAGATGGCCTTCGCCTCCTTCCAGAAGTCCGCCCGCGTCCTGGCCTCCGTCTCCCACGCGCTCGCCACGCGTCACGGAGTGGATGCCGAACTGACCCTGGAGGCCGAGTCGATCACCTCCAGGATTCTCGCCGAAGTGGAGTACCTGCCCAGCGTCGCGGCCCGCGCCTGGCGTTGGGCCCCCGAGATGGAGGAGATCGCCGCCACCCTCCGCTCCACCGGCCTCCCGCCCGACCTGGCCGAGGCGAGCGCCACGGTTCTGCGCCACTGGACCGCCGACAAGGACCGCTTCGACCTCCCCCTGGAGAAGGTCCTCGCTCACCTCCACACACCCGACGACCAGGACTGACGTCCAGTCCCGTCACTTCACCACCTCTCACCTCTCTCGCCCCGGCGCCGGGAATCCACCACAGGTGCCCAACGACGTTACGTGCGGGAAACCTTGACGATCACTGTCCCGGGTGCCACGATTCCGGCGCCGCCATGTTTACGTAAACATCGCCACCGACCCAGCCCCGGCCATGAGTTCAGGCCTCGCCGCGCCGACCGATGTTTACGTAAACACAGCGTTCCGGTCGGTGGATCAGGGAGGAGCGGACGGATGGGCTCAGCGCCGCAGGCGAGCGTGCACGGCGCTCGGAGGCCGTCGAGGTCGAGACCGCGCAGGAACCGCGCCTCGCACCTGCCTTGAGTACGCCGGGGCCCACCCGCGCGGGCGACAGGACCGCCCCGCACGCACCCACAGCCTCCCCCGCACCGGTGAAGTACCACCGGTGAAGCACCACCGCACCACCGATACAGCACCGGTCGTCACCGGGCCCATGACGGCGAGCCGACGCACCCCCGCGTCCCGTCCGGCCCGGCGCACCTTCCGACGGCCACCCAGCCCCGCGCAGGCTCCGCCGGGCGCTGAGCCGCAGTCACCTGAAAGGGCAAGTCGATGCGCACTACCCCCGCCAGAACCCGCCTCTCGCCCCGCCTGCGCGCCGCCTTCGTGGCGCTCCTGATCGCCGGCACCAGCGGCACGGCCGTCGCCGCGACCGGCGGCACGGCCGTCGCCGGCGGCTCCGCCCACGCCGCGCCGAGCAAGGACACGACCCAGTTCAAGGGCGTGAACTGGGCCGACCCGCGTGACAACTTCGCCGACGACCCCGTCGTACTGTCCGGCCTGTCGACCTCCGACAGCTACGCCCGGACCTACGCCAAGGCGAGCCGGATCATCTCGGCGTTCCGCGCGAACCTCGGCGCCAACACCGTCCGGCTGCCCATCAACCCGTACACGGTCAACGGCTCGTACTGGAAGTCCTACCGCGGGGTCATCGACGCCGCGTCGGACAAGGGCTTCAAGGTCATCGTCTCCTACTGGGAGGGCACGGGCGCCCGCAAGGACGGCTTCATCGACGACCCCGCCACCTTCTGGCCCATGTGGAACACGGTGGTCAAGACCTACAAGAACGACAAGCAGGTCTACTTCGAGCCGATGAACGAGCCCCACGGCTACACCGAGACCGAGTGGGCCGACATCGCGGCGAAGTGGCTGGCCACCTACCCCTCCGTCCCACGCGACCGGGTGTTCGTCAGCGGCGCCGGCTACAACGACCACGTCACCTCCGTCTGCGCCGACCCGCGCCTGAAGGGCACCTACCTCTCCCTGCACCACTACGGGTTCTGGAAGGACTACGCCACCTACGACCAGTGGGTGTCCGACCTCAAGGAGCGCATCGGTGACTGCGCGGGCCGTACCGTCGCCGACGAGTTCGGCGCCCCGATGACCACCGGCCTCGACTACAACAAGCCGGACGCCTCCAACAACTACGTCAACTACGTCCAGGCCGTCACCGACACCTTCCGCCAGTTGAAGATGGGCTCCGTCTACTGGCCCGGCCTGCGCACCGACGACACGTACTCCCTGCAGACCCTGACCGGCGCCCCCAGCCGCCCCTGGCTCGCCACCACCAACCAGTCCGGCGCGGACCGCCTCGCCTGGGCCTGGGGCCGCGGGAAGCCCGTCCAGCCCTGACCCGGTCCCCCGGGCCGGCCTCGCGCGCGGGGTCGCTGGAGCCGCTCCCCGTTCGAACTGACCTCGCCAAGGAACCGCGGTTCCCTGGCGATCACCCCGGACGAGCGCAAAGCGCGCGAAACGCATGACCGCGGCCCCTGGATCAGCTCCGGGGGCCGCAACCTCGCTGCGGGCGAACCACGAACGCGCAGGCGGCATCGTTTCTTGATGAGCCTGGGTGAACCGCTTTTCGGGCAGCCGAACCGTCGCAGACGGGTCACCTTCACCGGGCACTTCAGCGGGCGGGTCCATGGAGACACCACGCCTCCAGCGCGCCTGTCGTCGCCGAGTTTCCCGGCCGGCAACGCGTCGTGCAGCTGGTCTCGACCCGCCTGCCCACTTGGGGGCGACCGCTCCGGCCATCGCGGGCCGCGCCAAGTGCCGTGGGCAGGTCCGAGGGCGGCCCGTCGGCGACACCCGCGAGCGTTGAGCCGGACGGCTGGCCCGAGGAGGCAGAGTTCGCCCTCGACGGGCGAGGCCTGGTCCTGTTGCCGTCGATGGTGTGGAGCCGCTGGCCCATGCTCGCCGTACGTCCCGAGGCGGCCGCCATCCTGGTCTACCCGGCGGTGAGCCCGCTCCCGCTGCTGGAGGAACCGGTCGGCGCTGCCCCCCTCGCCGCCCTTCTGGGCTCCACCCGCGCCGCAGCCCTCACACTGCTCACCAGGCAGCGCACCACGACGGACCTCGCGACGGAACTGTCCATCGCCAAGTCCTCGGCGTCCGACCAGCCAAGGCCCTCCGCGCCGCTCGACTGATCACCACGGAGCGCGGCGGCAAGGCCGTCCGGCACTCCTGCACCCCGCTGGGCCTCGATCTCCTCGCGGGCGCGGGCGGCCCGGTGACCGCGTAGCGTGTCAGGGCGCCGTAGGGCGTGGCGAGATGTGCGTGCCGCCCTGACCGGAGGTGAGCCTGTCCGGCTCGTGGTTCCGCATCTCCGCGCGGATCGTCGAGCTCGCCCGCCGGCAGTACGACGAGCACCGAAGCAGGACAGCGTGCGCAGCTGTCCGGGCTTCCCCCGATCCGCCTGCACGGCACACGGCACCGGCCCGCGACACCGGCGCTGCTGGGCGAGGCAGACATCAAGGTCGCCCAAGGGCGCCCAGGGCACAGCTCCCGCCGGATCACCTCGGACACGTACACGAGCGTCCTGCCGCAGTTCATGGCAGCCGAGACGGAATCCACCACCGCGGTCGTACCGCGGTCCACGAAGAATGAGCCGGACCAGACGCGCAGTCCCGCCCGGAGGAGCAGGACGAGGCCGCAGAGACGGGCTCCGAAGCCGAGGACGATGGTCCGCCCGATCGACCTGCTCTTCGGGCCTTCTGGTGCCGGCTCCTGGTGGGCCATGTGCCGCCCGGTTCGAGCGACTCTGCGCGGCATGTCCGTCATGTGCTCGACGGCCTGCGCGTCGGCCGGTGATCACTCGGCGGACAGGACCAGGTGGATCTTGAGGGCGAGATGCACCTGCAGCACCTGGTCGCCGTGGCGCCACTGCGAGCCGAGCAGCGAGGTGATGCGGTCGATGCGCTGGTAGAGCGTGTTGACGTGGATGTAGAGCTCGGCGGCGGTGCGGCCCAGGCCGGTGTCGCAGGCGAAGAAGGCGAGCAGCGTGCGGGTGAGCTCGCCGCCGCGCTGGGTGTCGTAGTCGAGCACGGGGCCGATGGTGCGGCGCACGAAGCGGTGCAGCTCCTCGCGGCCCGCCTGATGGAACAGCAGCCCGTAGACGCCCAGTTCGCCGGGGGACGCCCCCTCTCCGTCGCGGTCGAGCGCGAGCAGGACGTCCAGGCAGCGGACCGCGTCGTGGTGTGCCTCGACGATGGCGTCGATGCCGGGCGAGGCCGTCGCGGCGCCGACGGTGACCAGGTTGTCCACGACCCGCGACAAGTGGTCGGCCAGGGTGCGGGCGGCCTCGTCCGGATCCGGATCCTGCGGCAGGAGGACGACGGTATCGCCCCGGTATTCGCCCGCGAGACCCCGGGCATGGGCGGCGTACGAAGCCGCGGCATCGGCGATGCGTCGCCGATGGGCGCTGTCACGGCAGCGGGCGGCGAACACCGTGTGCGGGCGGTGGAGGTCGAGACCCACCAGGGTGGCCCGGCGCCGCAGGCCCTCCGGATCCCGGTGCGGGGAGCCGAGCAGGTCCTCGAGGATCTCGCCGCGCAGTCGGTGCTCGGCCTCGGCGACGGTGCGTTCGCTGAGCAGCATCAGCGCGGTGACGAGCGCGGCACGCTCGAGGGAACGTACTCCTGAGGCGTCCAGGTGGTCGCGGGCGAGCAGCAGAACGCCCAGGAGTTCGCTGCCCGCCACGATGGGAGTGGCACAGGCGGCGGATCCGTCGGTGCCGGCCGGGATACGGCGGGTGCGGCGGGCGTCCGTGCTCAGCACCCGGGCGTCGCGGACCGCATGGGCGGCGGGGCACGGATCCGGGAGCGCCCCTTCGGTGCGGGCCTGTTCGACGAGAGGGTCGTCACCGGCGGCGGCCATGGTGCGTCCGCGGGGGTCCAGGACGAGGATGCTCCCGCCGAGGACGTCGGCGAGGGTCTGCGCAACGTCGGCCATGCCGCCGCCGTCGAGAACGATGGTGGTGAGGCGCTCGTGCAGGGCGGCGGCGCGTTCGATGGATTCGCTGTGGGCGCGGATGACGCCGTTGGCTTCGGTGAGTTCGTCGACTGCTCTGCGTACGTCCTGGAAGAGGGTCGCGTTCTCGATGGCGATGGCGGCGTGGTTGGCGAGCGAGACGAGCAGGGCCACTTCGTGCTCGGAGAAGGGGCGGACCCGGCGGTTGGCTGCGAACAGGACGCCAATGACGTTCTCGCCGAGTTTGAGAGGCACTCCCTCGATGGAGATCAGCCCCTCGCCGCCTACGACGTCGTCGATGCAGTGCTCGAAGCGCAGGTCGGCGAAGTAGTCGGAGGTGTTGTACGGAACCGCCGTCTTGGCCACAAGACCGCCGAGGCCTGCGCCCATGGCCAGCCGTGCCTGCTTGAACGCGTCGGTGCGTATCCCGTCGGTCACCCGCATATAGGTGTCGCCGCGTTGAGCGTCGTTGAGCATCAGGTAGGCCACGTCGGTGCCGAGCAGGCTGCGAGCCCGGCGGACGATGGCCTGGAGCACGGCCTCCAGATCACGCAGTGAGGACAGGTCCCCCGCTGTCTCGTAGAGCGCGGCGAGCTCGGCCTCCCGACGGCGACGCTCCTCCAGGCGCGCCCGTACCTGCAGGGCGTCGTCGACGAGCAGGGCGAGCCGGGGCCGGTCCTCGGAAGGGCATCGGTCGAGGAGAGCGTCGTACTCACTCTGCGCGGCGTCTTCGCGCAGCAGGCGCAGCAGCCGCGCCGCAGGCTCCACATCGGCCCGACTGTGTGTGGTCGTCGAGTCCACGGATGCCTCCTGAGTGTTCCGGTACGCGTTCCCGCCTGCGATGTTCACCGCCCCGGCTCCGTCTGCACAGATCTACGACGAGACCGGTTGCGACGAGTCGTCGTGGTCGTGCTCCAGGTGTGGTTCCGGGTCGGGGGCCGAGGACTGCGTACGGGAGCGCAGCGTGTGCGTGAGTGTGCCCCACACTCCTCGGCGGAAGAGCAGGACGACGACGATGAAGACGCCGCCGGTGACCAGGCCGGTCTCCTCGAAACCGGACGTGGACAGCCAGTCCTCCAGGCGGACGATGGCGCCGGCACCCAGCAGGCTGCCCCACAGGGTGCCGATGCCGCCGAGGACCGTCATGACGACGACCTTGCCCGACGTCGTCCAGTACACCTCCTGCAGAGAGGCGAAACCGTGGTTGACCGCGTACAGTCCGCCCGCGAGGCCGGACAGGAACGCGGACACGGTGAAGACGACGAGCTTGTAGCGGTCGGCGGCATAGCCCAGGGCACGGGCACGGGCGGAGTTGTCGCGCACGGCGGCGATCACCCGGCCGAACGGGGAGTGCACGATCCGCCAGGCCGCGGCGAGGCCGAGCAGCACCACCGGCAGGGCCGCGTAGTAGAAGACGAACGAGTCCGACAGGTCGACACCCGGCAGGTCGCGGGGAATTCCCTGCAGACCGTTCTCGCCGCCCGTGACATCGCCCCACTGGTTGGCGATGAAGTACACCATCTGCGCGAAGGCCAGGGTGACCATGGCAAAGTAGATGCCGCTGCGCCGGACCGCGAAGAACCCGATGGGCAGGGCGAGCAGCGCGGCGGCCGCCGCCCCGCCCAGCACGGCGACGTAGAACGGCAGTCCGCTGTGGATGGCGATCAGCCCGGTGACGTACGCCGAGCTGCCCCAGAACGCCGCGTGTCCGAAGGACAGCAGCCCGGCGTGACCGAGCAGCAGATCGAAGGCGACGGCGAACAGGCCCCAGCAGAGGATGTCCGTGGCGACCGGCGGATACAGGCCCCAGGGCAGGCCGAAGGCCACGAGCAGCCCGGCGGTGAGCAGGCCCCACCGGATCCGGGCGGGGCGGCCGTGCAGCTTCTCGAGGAGGCCGAGGATCATGCGTGTTCCTCCTTGCCGAACAGTCCGGCGGGCCGGACCAGCAGCACGACGGCCATCAGCAGATAGACCGACGTCTGAGACAGGACGGGGACGTAGAGGTTGCCGAGGGCCTGGATCATGCCGATGGTGAACCCGGCGAGCACGGAGCCGAAGACGGAGCCGAGGCCGCCGATGACAACGACCGCGAACACCGTGATGATCAGGTCGCTGCCCATACCGGAGTTGACCGCCCGCATGGGCGCGGCGAGCACGCCGGCCAGAGCCGCGAGCCCGACGCCGAAGCCGAAGACCGGCGTGACCCAGCGCCCCGTGTCGATGCCGAACGCCCTGGTGAGTTCCGGGCGTTCGGTGGCCGCGCGCACGATGGTCCCGATCCGGGTGCGGGTGAGCAGCAGCCACACGGCCAGGCAGAGGGCGACCGAGATGGCCAGTACAAACACCTGGTAGCGCGGGAAGTCGAACAGGCCCAGATCCATGGAGCCGGGGAAGGGACCGCGCTCGTAGGGCTGGGACTGCGCGCCGTACTTCATACGCAGCAGGTCCTGGCAGACCAGCGCGATGCCGAAGGTGAGCAGGAAGTTGTAGAGCGGGTCGAGGGCCGTCAGGCGGCGGATCAGCAGCCGTTCGAGGAGGGTGCCGGCGACGGCGAGTGCGAGGGGCACGAGCAGCAGGGCCCACCAGAAGCCGAGCCCCGCGCTGTCGCCGAGGGCGACCGCGCCGAACGCGCCGAGCATGTAGAGCGCGCCGTGGGCGAAGTTCACCACGCGCAGCATGCCGAAGATGACGGCGAGGCCGAGGGCGAGCAGGGCGTAGAAGCTGCCGCTGACCAGCCCGTTGAAGGCCTGTTGGAGAAACGAGGTCATGAGTGGGTCCCGTCGTCGGCCGGCGGCCTGCCCGTCGTGCGGGCCGCCGGACCCCGGTGGTCAGCTGAGATGGCAGTCGGGCGAAGGCTGGTCGAATGCCTCGTCGGCGGGGATGGTCTTGACCGGCTCGGTGTAGTCACCGGCCTCGCTCGCCTTGGCCGGGTCCTTGACCTTGGCCAGGTACGCGTCGTGGACGACTCGGTGGTCCTCGGCGCGGATGGTGGCGTTGTGGGCGAAGAAGTCGCTGAACTTGGTGCCGTCCAGCTCCTTCGAGACGTCGGCCGCCTTGTCGCTGCCCGCCTTCTGCGCGGCCTCCAGATAGTGCGTCGCCGCCGAGTAGTCGGCCGCCTGGTCGAAGGTGGGCCGCTGTCCTGTGCGCTCCTTGAACCGGTCGGACCAGGCCTGGGCCTTGGCGTCGACGTTCCAGAACCAGGCCGTGGTGAACATGGTTCCGGCAAGCTTGTCCGCGCCGATGGCCTTGATATCGGTGTCGAAGAGCAGGCCGATGGCCAGCTTGATGCCCTTGTCCTTCAGTTTGAACTGCTGGTACTGCTTGATGACGTTGGCCAGGTCACCTCCCGCCTGCAGGGCCCCGAGCACCTGTGGCTTCGGCTTCAGGCCCGGTGCCTTGAGCAGGAAGGTGGAGTAGTTGTCGCTGGGGAACGGCGTGGGGTCCTTGGCCACGACCTTGCCGCCCGCGCCCTCGATGGCCGTCTCGAACTTCTTCTGCATGTCCTGCCCGAAGGCGTAGTCCGGGTAGATCGTGTACCAGTTCTTGCCTCCCGCTTGGGTGACCGCGGCGCCGGTGCCGTGCGCCAGCATGTAGGTGTCGTAGGCCCATTCATAGGTGTACGGATTGCAGGTCTTGCCCGCGAGTTCCGTGGTGGCGGCGCCGGTGTTGAAGTACAGCTTCTTGGCCTGGCCGGCGACGGTCTGCACCGCGAGGGCCGCCGACGAGGTCGGCACGTCGAAGAGCGCGTCGGCCTTCTTACGGTCGTACATCTCCCGGGCCTGGGTGTTGGCGATCTCCGGCTTGTTCTGGTGGTCGGCCTTGATGACCTCGATGTTCCGGGTGATCGCCTTGTCGCCGTACTTCTTCTTGAAGTCGTCGACGGCCATCTGCACGGCCTGCACCGAGTTCGGTCCCGCGATGTCCGCGTAGACGCCGGACAGGTCGGTGAGCACACCGAGCACGATCTTGTCGTCGCTGACCTTTCCGCCGCCCGAGCTCGGTCCGCCGCCCCCGCAGCCCGCAAGCAGTGCCCCCACCGCGGCCGTGGCCACGACCGTCGACAGCCTGTGCTTCATTGCTTCCTCCTGATGCGTACGTCCCGAATGAGCGGAGGTGACGGGATGTCACAGTCCGAGATAGGCGAGGAGTTCGCCCTCGCGCTGCCGTACGTCGGCGTTGTCGAGCGCCTCCACGATCCGGCCCTGCGCGAGGAGGTAGTGGCGGTCGGCGATGGTCGCGGCGAAGCGCAGATTCTGCTCCACCAGCAGCACCGACACTCCGTGCTCCTTGGCCCCGCGCAGAATCTCGCCGATCTGCTGCACGATGACCGGGGCAAGGCCCTCGGTCGGCTCGTCGCAGAGCAGCACGCGCGCGCCGGCGCGCAGGACCCGGGCGAGGGCGAGCATCTGCTGTTCACCGCCGGAGAGCTTGCCGCCGGGGAAGCGGCGGCGCGCGGCGAGCACCGGGAAGGCGTCGTAGATGCGGGGCAGCGGCCACGCGGAGCCCGGCGAGGCCGGCGGCAGGGTCAGGTTCTCCTCGACGGACAGGCCCGCGTAGATGCCGCGGTCGTCGGGAACGTACCCGAGGCCGAGCCGGGCCCTGCGATGCGGCGGTGCCGCGGTGATGTCCTTGCCCGCCAGCGCGACCCGGCCGGTCATCTCACGGTGCAGCCCCATGGCGCAGCGCAGCAGGGTGGACTTTCCCGCGCCGTTGCGGCCGACGAGGGTGACGACCTCGCCCTCGCCGACCCGCAGGGACACCTCGTCCAGGGCCGTGGCCTCGCCGTACCGGGCGCTGACGCCCTTGATCTCAAGCAACGTCGGCCCCCAGGTACGCCTCGACGACCCGTGGATCGGTCCTGACCCGGTCGTAGGGGCCCTCCACGAGCACTTCGCCGCGCTGCAGGACCGTGACGGTGTCGGCGAGCGAGCCGACGACGCTCATGTTGTGCTCGACCATCACCACGGTGCGTCCCTCGCGGATCCTGTCGATGAGCGCCACGGTGCGGTCGACGTCCTCCAGACCCATGCCGGCTGTCGGCTCGTCGAGCAGCAGCAACGCCGGGTCCAGGGCGAGGGCGAGGGCCAGTTCCAGCGCGCGCTTCTGCCCGTACGGAAGGTTTCCGGCGGGCCGGTCGGCGAGATGCTCGAGTCCGACGTCACCGAGGAGTTCGAGGGCCCGGCCGGAGAAGCGGCGCATCAGTTTGTCCGTGCGCCAGAACCGGCGGCCGAGACCGGTGCCCGACTGGAGGGCGAGTTCGACGTGCTCCCGGGCTGTCATCTGCGGAAAGAGGCTGGTGACCTGGAAGGAGCGGGCGACGCCGAGGCCGGCGATGCGCTCCGGCGGCTGTCCGGTGATGTCGTGTCCGGCGAAGGTGATACGCCCGCCGGAAGGCCTGAGAAATCCGGTCAGCAGGTTGAACAGCGTTGTCTTTCCTGCCCCGTTGGGGCCTACGAGCGCGTGGACCGTGCCCTCGGTGACCCTCAGGTCCACCGCGCTGACGGCGCGGAATCCCTGGAACTCCTTGGACAGGCCTTGCGTGACCAGGATGGCGCGCGGTTGTGTCATGACGCCTCGGATGCGCAGGGGATGCAGCGGCGGTTGCCGATGTGGGGCAGACGTTAAGTTCGGCCATGAGCAGCGGCTACGGAGAGAATCTCCACAAGGCACCCCCACACAGGTGTGGGTCTTCTCCCTCCCCGCGCCGCTCCACCCGTCGCCGGTGTGGGTACTTGCTCCACCGAGGTGGGGGACGTTCTGGAGTCTTCCTCCGTCGCCCGGGTCGCGCACCGCGGTGACGATGTGCGCCATGGCGATGATGGAGACCCCGCTCAACACGTGGCTGCTGTTCGGACACGCCCCGCGCTACTTCCCCGACACCGAGGTGGTCACGCGACTTCCCGACGGCCGTGTGCACCGTTACACGTACGCCGCATTCGCCCGCCGTGCCCAGCAGTTGATGCACGCCCTGGACGCCCTCGGCCTGGCGCCGGACGACCGGGTGGCCACCCTCGCCTGGAACGGATACCGGCACCTGGAGGCCTACTGGGCCGTGCCCTGCACCGGGCGCGTCCTGCACACCCTGAACCTGAGGCTCTCCCCCGAGGACCTGGCGTACATCATCGGCCACGCGGACGACCGCGCCATCCTGGCCGATCCCGATCTGCTGCCACTTCTGGAGAAGGTGCACGCGCGGGGCGGCCTCGCCGGCGTGCGGCATGTCATCGTGCTCGGCGACGAGGTACCCGACACGGCGCTGCCGGGGGTGGTGGCGTACGAACAGCTGATCGCCGGCCTGCCGGATGCGTACGCCCCCCGCGACATCGACGAACGGTCGCCGCTCGGCCTGTGTTACACCTCCGGCACCACCGGCCGCCCCAAGGGCGTGCTCTACACACACCGTTCGACCGTGCTGCACGCCATCGCCGCGTCCTCGCAGTCCGCCATGGCCATCGGCCCCGGTGACTGCGTACTGCCGATCGTGCCCATGTTCCACGCCAACGCCTGGGGCGTCCCCTACACCGCCACTCCGTACGGCGCCAAGCAGGTGTTCCTCAGCGGCTCGCTGGATCCCGTCGCCCTGGTCGATCTGATGGCCGCCGAGCGGGTCACGGTCGCCGCGGGCGTGCCCACCATCTGGATGGCGGTCGCCGACGAGATCACCGCCCGCGGCGGGTTGCCGTCGCTACGGCATCTGCTGTGCGGCGGTGCCCGTCCGCCGCGCGCCCTGATCGAACGCTACCGGCGTGACTTCGACATCCCTCTGGTGCAGGTGTGGGGCATGACCGAGACCTCGCCGCTGGCCAGTGTGGCGTGGCCGAAGGAGCGGATGCGTGACTGGGAAGAGGACCGGATCACCGACGCGGTGCGCACCCGGGCCGGTCTTCCGCTGCCCGGGGTACAGATGGACATACGCGACGAGGCGGGCGATTCCCTTGCGTGGGACGGAACGTCGATGGGCGATCTGCTCGTACGCGGGCCATGGATCGCCGATTCCTACCTCGGCGGTGAGGGCGCCGCCCAGTTCACGGAGGACGGCTGGTTTCGTACCGGGGACATCGCCATCGGCTCCCCGGACGGCTATGTCGTCATCGCCGACCGTGCGAAGGATCTCATCAAGTCCGGCGGCGAATGGATCTCATCGGTGGACATGGAGTCGGCCGTCATGGCGCTGCCGGAGGTCGCCGAGGCCGCGGTCATCGCCGTGCCCGACGACAAGTGGCAGGAGCGTCCGCTGATCTGCGTCGCCCCGCGCCCGGGCTCCACCGTGACCCTCGAACGCGTACGGGCGCACCTCGAGGCCGGAGGCTTCGCGCGTTGGCAGCTCCCGGACCGTATCGAGGTCGTGGAGGCCATCCCGCGCACCGGAGTCGGCAAGTTCGACAAGAAGGCGTTGCGTGCCCGCTTCGACTCCTGATTCACCGCTCCCTTTCACCTTCGCCGCCCGGAGGGCGAACCATGCATCTGAGACGCACGGTCACCTTGTTGTCCGCCGTACTCCTGTCGACGGCGGGAGTGTCGGCGAGCGCCACGGCTCGATCGGCACCCCGCTGCGCCGGCCAGAGCCGGATCAACGTACCCGGCGCGGCGTTCCAGACCACGGCCTGTCTACCCGACATGACCACGTCCGCGACCGCCGGTACCGCCTACACCGACTCCACGGACTGGGCCTCACTCCCCGCCAAGGGGACCGAGAACCCCACCGGCGTCCCCGGCATCCAGATCGACGGCTACTTCCCCGACTCCTCGCACCTCAACAAGACCCACGGCTGGAACCACGACTCCCAGTTCGTCATCCGGCTGCCCGAGCGCTGGAACGGCGGCCTCGTGGTGACCGGTGCGCCCGGGACGCGCAAGCAGTACTCGCTGGACCCCCTGATCTCCGACTGGGTCATCGCCCAGGGCTACGCCTTCGCCTCCATCGACAAGGGCAACAGCGGCCCCGACTTCTACACCGACGGCAAGCGGCCCGGCGACGCGATCGCCGAATGGAACCGGCGCACCACCGAGCTGACCCTCGCCACGAAGACCGTCGTCCGGCAGGAGTACGGGCACGCCCCACGCCGCACCTACATGACCGGCATCTCCAACGGCGGTTACCTGACCCGCTGGCAGCTCGAGAACCACCCCGAGCTGTACGACGGCGGAGTGGACTGGGAGGGCGCGCTGTGGACCGAGGACGGGCCGAACCTGTTCACCTATCTGCCGACCGCGGTCGCGTACCAAGCGGGCCGGGCCACCCACGACGACATGCTCGCCGCCGGATTCGCTCCCGGCACCGAGTTCCTGTGGCCGTACCACGAGGCTGCCTATTGGGGCCTGACGCAGAAGGTGTACCGCGCCGAGGTCGACCCCTCCTACGACCCCAAGTGTCCGGGCGAGTCCGCCGGTTCGGCGCTTGAGGAGATTCTCGCGGCCTGCGCGTCGGATGCTTCGTACGACTATGCGACGCGGCCGAGCTCCGTGCACCGGGCGGTCGAGCGGATCTCGCTCACCGGCAGAATCGGCAAACCCATGATCACACTGCACGGCTCGCTCGACGCACTGCTGCCGATCGCCACTGACTCGGACGTGTACGCGCGCATGGTCTCCGACAGTCACCGCGGCCGTTTGCACCGCTACTACACGGTCGCGGGCGGCACCCACGTCGACGGCCTGTACGACACCTATCCGGACCGGCTCCGGCCGATCCTGCCCTGCTATCGCTCGGCCTTCGACGCTCTGACCAGCTGGGTCGAGTACCGGGTCGCGCCGCCGGCGAGCGGCACCGTGCCCAGACCCGCCTCGGGAGACCTGGTCAACTCCTGTGCACTGCAATGACGTCGGCGCCCTACGCAGTGGAGTCTGCCGACACCCGAGGTGATCGAGAAGTGTGGTCCGCTTCCGCTGTCGGGCGCCCGCTGCGGTTCTACGGTGCAGCGGACCGCCCGCTCCGGAGGGACACCGGCGCGGGGGTTCGCCCACTCACCCCCCTCACCACGGGAGGACTGCATGTCGGTTCGTGACCGCACCCGTAGAACCTGCTGGGCCGCGCTACTGACCCTGCTGCTCGCCCTGTTCACCGTGCCGCAGAGTGCGTCGGCTGCCTCGCTCACCCAGGTGACCGGCTTCGGCTCCAACCCCGGGGGCCTGTCGATGTACACGTACGTCCCCGACAACCTGCCCTCCGGCGCCCCGGTGGTCGTGGCGCTGCACGGCTGCACCCAGAGCGCGAGCGACTACTACAGCCACTCCGGCTGGCCCAAGTACGCCGACCTGTACGGCTTCGCGCTGGTCTTCCCGCAGACCTCCAGCGTCAACAATGCCAACTCGTGCTTCAACTGGTACCAGTCCGGGGACTACACCCGGGGCCAGGGCGAAGCCCTGTCCATCAAGCAGATGGTCGACTACGCCAAGACGCAGTACGGCAGCGACCCCAGCCGCGTGTACGTGACGGGGCTGTCCGCCGGCGGCGCCATGACCTCCGTGATGCTCGCCGACTACCCCGATGTCTTCGCGGGCGGCTCCGTCGACTCCGGCATCCCGGCGGGCTGCGCCACCGATCTCAGCAGCGGCCTCACCTGCGAGTACAACCCGGTCAGCAAGACCCCGCAGCAGTGGGGCGACCTGGTCCGCGGCGCATCGGGCGGCTGGAGCGGACCCTGGCCGCGGGTGGCCGTCTGGCAGGGTTCCGGCGACTCGACCGTCAACCCCGCCAACGCCACCGAGTCCCGCGACCAGTGGACGAACGTCCGGGGCATCAGCCAGACCCCGTCATCGACCACCACGCTCACCGGCGGAACCACCCGGGACGTCTACAACGATGCCAACGGCGATCCTGCCGTCGAGACCTTCACCGTCTCCGGCATGACGCACGGCCTCGCCGTGAACCCCGGCTCCGGGACCGACCAGTGCGGCACGACCGGCACGTACTACCTCAACTACATCTGCTCCAGCTACTACACGGCGACGTTCTGGGGCCTGGACGGCACCTCCGGCGGTGGCACCGGTGCCCTGCCCGCGCCCACCGGGCTGGCGGTGACCGGCACCACGGACACCAGCGCCTCACTTTCCTGGAACGCCGTCGACGGCGCCGCTTCGTACACCATCTACCGCGGCGGTACGAAGACGGGCTCGACGACCTCCCCTTCGTACACGGACACCGGGCTGGCCTCCGGCACCGGATACAGCTACGCCGTCGCCGCCGTCGACTCATCGGGCAGGGCCGGCGCCGCCGGCGCGGCCGTGACGGCGACCACCACCGGCTTTCAGCCACAGTGCCTCACCGCGAACAACTACAACCAGGTCGCCGCGGGCCGCGCCCACCAGAGCGGCGGCTACACCTACGCGAACGGCTCCAACCAGAACATGGGCCTGTACAACACCTTCACCACCCACACCCTCGAGGAGACCGCCACCGGTTACTACGTGATCGCCGACTCCGGCTGCCCCGCCTGACCGGGCCTGCCACTGCTCACGCTCTGGCGGCGGTGAGCAGTGGCTGGGACGCGGCCGCGGCGCGGCTCATCCGGTGAAGCCACCGCCGCGGGCGACGGCGCCCTCAGCCCCAGCGTCGCCGGGCGCGCCCTCGTCCGCGGCTGCGTGCCCCGCCGCCGAGCCGACCGCAGCGACCCCGCCGACCTCGACGCCTCGCCGTCGTCACCGACCGCGAACGCGACGTTCCCCCAGTACGACTCCCCCATGCCCCTGACCATCGGCGGCTGCGTCAACAGCGCGGCCCGCCACCCGCGGGCCCGATCGGACCGCTCCCGGTTCGAACTGACGTCACACCAGGGAACGGCGATTCCCCGGCCGTTCCCCCGGACGAGTGCAAAGAGCGCGAAACGCACGACTGCGGCCCCCGGATCAGCTCCGGGGGCCGCAACCTTGTTGCTGGCAAACCACGAGTGCGCAGGCGGCATCGTTTCTTCACGCGTAGCGCGGAGTGGGGCGGGTGGGACTCGAACCCACGGCCGACGGATTATGAGTCCGCTGCTCTAACCGGCTGAGCTACCGCCCCTTACGGCGCGTCGCGCACATGTGTGCGCGCCGTCTGCCGCAGCATAGCCGCTCATACGATCTCCTGCTTCGGATGGTCGGCAACGCATGACCATGAGGACTTCGGCGTGGCCTGCGCGGTTCCGCCGGACATGAAAAAGGACCCCTGAGGGGTCCTCTTCCGTTGCTCTCCCGACTGGACTCGAACCAGTAACCTGCCGGTTAACAGCCGGCTGCTCTGCCAATTGAGCTACAGGAGATCGAGCTCCCCCGACTGGACTCGAACCAGTAACCTGCCGGTTAACAGCCGGCTGCTCTGCCAATTGAGCTACGGAGGATTGCCTCGTTGCATCGAACGCACCTACCCGGGTATTCGCCAGGGGGCGTGTGCTCGCTGCGACACATACATTAGCGCAAGCAGGGGGGTGCTCCGCCAATCGGTTCCCCCCGCACCGATGCCGACGCAAGGGAAGGGTGGCCGTCATGCGCTACCGGCTCACATTCGTCGCCGGACTGGCTCTGGGTTACGTGCTCGGCACGCGCGCCGGGCGCGAGCGCTACGAACAGCTGAAGAAGTCCGCGCGTCAGGTCGCGCAGAACCCCGCGGTGCGCAACACCGCCGAGACCGCCGCCCAGCAGGGGCGCGAGATCGCGGGCAAGGCGTTCCACACGGTCGGCGAGAAGGTGGGCGACCACGTCCCCGCCTCGGTCACCGCCCGCGTCCGCTCGCTGCGCGAACGCAACACCAACGGCACCCGCGAGGACGACTGGGGCACCAGCAACACGTAGGACCCCGCGAGCGGCGCGGGGAACCACCCGATCAGCCCCTACCGGCCGAAAGTCGAACGACTCTCGGTCGGCAGGGCGAGGGATCCCTGACGGGGTCGGCGAACGCGCCACCCCGTCCGACCTGCGCCCCTGCCCGGCGGGCACCCCGTGAGCCGGTAACTACCGCCCGGCCCGGCGCGCCCATCCCCCGCCGTACGGCAGAATTTCCGCCATGGGGATAGTCGCCGGGTTGGACAGTTCGCCCGATTTCACTCGTATCGTCGTCTGCGACACGGACACGGGAGCCGTGCTCAGGCAGGGATATGCCCCGCATCCGGTGGAAACCACCGAGGGCGGCGGCCGTCCTTCCGATGTCGATCCGCAGGCCTGGCTGCTGTCCCTGGGCGAGGCTGCCGGCGGCGGACTCCTCGAAGGCGTGCAGGCCATCGGCGTCTCCGCGCAGCAGAACGCGCTCGTTCCGCTGGACACGCAGGGCAACACGGTGCGGCCGGCCATGGTCGGCGGTGACAAGCGCGCACAGGTCGCCGCCGCCGATCTCGTCGACGCGCTCGGCGGGCGCGAGGCATGGGCGCAAGCCGTGGGCCACGTACCGCAGGCCGCCCAGCCGGTGACCAAGTTGCGCTGGCTGAACAAGACCGAGCCCGACGCCGCGCTGCGCACCGCCGTGCTGCTGCAGGCGCACGACTGGCTGGTGTGGCAGCTGCTCGGGCGGCCGATGCGGCGGACCACCGATCGGGGCGGGGCCTCCGGGACCGGCTACTGGTCGGCGGCGACCGGCGGCTACCGGCCGGATCTCGTCGAGCTCGCGCTCGGCCACCAGGCCACGCTGCCCGAGGTGCTGGGCCCGTCCGAGGCGGCGGGGACGACACCCGAGGGACTGCTGATCTCCGCGGGCACCGGAGAGACCATGGCGGCGGCCTTCGGGCTCGGTATCGGGCTCGGGGACGCGGTCGTGTCCCTCGGCGCCTCCGGGTCCGTGATGGCCGTACACCCCGAGGCACTGGTCGACTCCTCCGGCATGATCACCTCACTGGCGGACGCGACCGGCATGCATCTGCCGGTGGTGACCACCCTCAACGCCGTACGGACCCTGCGCGGCGCCGTCGAACTGCTCGGCCTGCCCGACCTGGAGAGCCTGTCCGAGCTGGCGATGAAGTCCACGCCGGGCTCCCACGGGCTGGTCCTGCTGCCGTACCTGGAGGGCGAGCGGACCCCGAACCTGCCGCACACCGCCGGGACGCTCGCGGGACTGCGGCGCGAGTCGATGCGGCCCGAACACCTGGCGCGGGCCGCCTTCGAGGGCATGCTGTGCGGGCTCGCGGACGCGCTCGACGTGCTGCGCGGGCGCGGCGTGGACGTACGGCGGGTGTTCCTGCTCGGGGCGGCCGCCGAGTTGCCGGCCGTGCAGGCCGCGGCGCCCGCGCTGTTCGGCGCGCAGGTCGTCGTCCCCCAGCCGGCCGACTACGCGGCGCTGGGCGCGGCCCGTCAGGCGGCCTGGGCCCTCGGCGTCTCGCAGGGCGCGCTCGACCCCCAGCTGCCACCCGTCTGGCAGGGCGCGGTCGCCCAGATCCTGGAGCCGGGTGAGGAACTGGCCGTGGGTCAGGCCGTACGGCAGCAGTACGTGTCCGTACGGGAACAGACGCATCCGGGGGCGTTCCGGTCATAGGGGGCGTAGAGGAGTGCGGACGGGTGTTCCGGTGAGGGTAGAGGCCGACATGGGCCCTATGACGTACGTCTCAACGTCCGGTTCCGGTCCGCTCTTGGTCCGCTCTTGGATTAATCGGTTGAGGTAACACGGGTGGAGTGTTCGACGATAGGGGGTGGTGCACCACCGACCGCACTGCCGTCGACGACTCCGAGAGAAGCCGCGTGCTCATACGACTGCTTCGGACCTACCTCAGTCCGTACAAAAAACCCATCGCTCTCCTCGTGCTGCTGCAGTTCCTGCAGACCTGCGCGACCCTGTATCTGCCGACCCTGAACGCACACATCATTGACAACGGTGTCGTCAAGGGAGACACGGGTTACATCCTGTCCTTCGGCGCTCTGATGATCGGGATCTCGCTGATCCAGGTCGTCTGCAACATCGGCGCCGTCTACTACGGCGCCCGTACGGCGTCCTCCGTCGGCCGGGACATCCGGGCCGCCGTCTTCGACCGGGTGCAGTCCTTCTCCGCACGCGAGGTGGGCCACTTCGGGGCCCCCTCCCTGATCACCCGCACCACCAATGACGTCCAGCAGGTGCAGATGCTCGCCCTGATGACGTTCACCCTGCTGGTGTCGGCGCCGATCATGTGTGTGGGCGGCATCGTGCTGGCCCTCGGCCTGGACGTGCCGCTCTCCGCGGTCCTGGTCGCCGTCGTGCCGGTGCTCGGCATCGGAGTGACCCTGATCGTGCGCCGGCTGCGCCCGCTGTTCAGGACCATGCAGGTGCGCCTGGACACCGTGAACCGGGTGCTGCGCGAGCAGATCACCGGCAACCGCGTCATCCGCGCCTTCGTCCGCGACGACTACGAGAAGGACCGTTTCGAGTCCGCCAACGCCCAGCTGACCGAGGTGTCCCTCGGTACCGGCCGGATGCTCGCCCTGATGTTCCCGATGGTCATGACCGTCGTGAACCTCTCGTCGATCGCCGTGGTCTGGTTCGGCGCCCACCGCATCGCCAGCGGCGGCATGCAGATCGGCGACCTGACCGCGTTCCTCGCCTACCTCATGCAGATCGTGATGTCCGTGATGATGGCCACCTTCATGTTCATGATGGTGCCGCGCGCGGAGGTCTGTGCCGAGCGCATCGAAGAGGTCCTGGACACCTCGTCGAGCGTCGTGCCGCCGAGCGCGCCCGTCGTGGAGCTGCGCCGCCACGGTCACCTGGAGATCCGCGGCGCCGGCTTCCGCTACCCGGGTGCCGAGGAGCCCGTCCTGAAGTCCATCGAACTGGTGGCGCGGCCGGGTGAGACGACCGCCGTGATCGGGTCGACGGGCAGCGGCAAGTCGACACTGCTCGGGCTCGTGCCCCGGCTCTTCGACGCCACCGACGGAGAAGTCCTCGTCGACGGCGTGGACGTGTCGACCGTCGAGCCGAAGCTGCTCGCCAGGACGGTCGGGCTCGTCCCCCAGAAGCCGTACCTGTTCGCGGGGACGGTCGCCACCAACCTCCGGTACGGCAATCCGGACGCGACCGACGAGGAACTGTGGCACGCGCTGGAGGTGGCGCAGGCCAAGGGCTTCGTGGAGCGGCTGGAGAACGGCCTGGACTCGCCGATCGCCCAGGGCGGCACCAACGTCTCCGGCGGTCAGCGCCAGCGCCTCGCCATCGCCCGCACTCTCGTCCAGCGCCCCGAGATCTACCTCTTCGACGACTCCTTCTCCGCGCTCGACTACGCGACGGACGCGGCGCTGCGCGCGGCGCTCTCCCAGGAGACCGCCGAGGCGACCGTGGTGATCGTCGCCCAGCGGGTGTCGACCATTCGGGACGCCGACCGGATCGTGGTCCTCGACGAGGGCCGGGTGGTGGGCACGGGACGGCACCACGAGCTCATGGCCGACAACGAGACCTATCGGGAGATCGTTCTCTCCCAGCTGACGGAAGCGGAGGCCGCCTGATGGCCGGGCCCATGGGACGCATGATGGCCGGGGGCGGCCCCGATCAGCGCTCGATGGATTTCAAGGTGTCCGGGAAGAGGCTCCTGGCCCAGTTCAAACCCGAGCGCGTCACCATGTACGGGATGCTGGTCGCCGTCGTCCTGAGCGTGGGGCTCTCGGTGGTCGGGCCGAAGATCCTCGGCAAGGCCACCGACCTGGTCTTCGCGGGCATCATCGGGCGGCAGATGCCGGCCGGTGCCACCAAGGCCGAGGTCCTCGCCTCCATGCGGGGGCGCGGTGAGGGCGGCATGGCCGACATGCTCGCCGGGACGGACTTCACCCCCGGCAAGGGCATCGACTTCGATGCCGTCGGAAACGTACTGCTGCTCGCGCTCTGTACGTTCCTGCTGGCCGGCCTGCTGATGGCGGTGGCGACGCGCCTGGTGAACCGGGCCGTCAACAAGACCGTCTACCACATGCGCGAGGACCTGCAGGCGAAGCTCTCACGGCTGCCGCTGTCGTACTTCGACAAGCGCCAGCGCGGTGAGGTGCTCAGCCGCGCCACGAACGACATCGACAACATCCAGCAGACCCTGCAGCAGTCGATGGGCCAGCTGGTGAACTCCCTGCTGACCATCGTCGGCGTGCTCGCGATGATGTTCTGGGTGTCGTGGCTGCTCGCGCTGGTCGCGCTCGTCACGGTCCCGCTCTCCTTCTTCATCGCCACGCGCATCGGCAAGCGCTCGCAGCCGCACTTCGTGCAGCAGTGGCGCACCACCGGCAAGCTCAACGCCCACATCGAGGAGATGTACACCGGGCACACGCTGGTGAAGGTGTTCGGGCGGCAGGAGGAGTCGGCGGCGCAGTTCGCCGAGCAGAACGAGAAGTTGTACGAGGCCGGGTTCAAGGCGCAGTTCAACAGCGGGGTCATGCAGCCGCTGATGATGTTCGTGTCGAACCTGAACTATGTGCTGGTGGCGGTGGTCGGCGGTCTGCGCGTCGCGTCCGGCTCGCTGTCGATCGGCGACGTCCAGGCCTTCATCCAGTACTCCCGCCAGTTCTCGATGCCGCTGACGCAGGTCGCCTCGATGGCGAACCTCGTGCAGTCCGGTGTCGCGTCGGCGGAGCGGATATTCGAACTCCTCGACGCGGAGGAGCAGGAGGCCGACCCGGTGCCGGCGGCGCGCCCCGACGAGCTGCGCGGGCGGGTGGCGTTGGAGAACGTGTCCTTCCGCTACGACCCCGAGAAGCCACTCATCGAGGACCTGTCGCTGAAGGTGGAGCCGGGCCACACGGTGGCGATCGTCGGCCCGACCGGCGCCGGCAAGACCACGCTGGTGAACCTCCTGATGCGGTTCTACGACGTCACGGGCGGCCGGATCACCCTCGACGGGGTCGACATCGCGTCCATGTCCCGGGACGAACTCCGGGCCGGGATCGGGATGGTGCTCCAGGACACCTGGCTGTTCGGCGGCACGATCGCGGAGAACATCGCGTACGGGGCCTCGCGTGAGGTCACACGCGGGGAGATCGAGGAGGCAGCGCGGGCCGCGCACGCGGACCGTTTCATCCGTACGCTCCCGGATGGCTACGACACCGTCATCGACGACGAGGGCACGGGGGTCAGCGCGGGCGAGAAGCAGCTGATCACCATCGCGCGGGCGTTCCTGTCCGACCCGGTGATCCTCGTCCTCGACGAGGCGACGAGTTCCGTCGACACCCGTACGGAAGTGCTGATCCAGAAGGCGATGGCGAAGCTCGCGCACGGGCGGACGTCGTTCGTGATCGCCCACCGGCTCTCCACGATCCGGGACGCGGACACCATCCTCGTGATGGAGAACGGGTCGATCGTCGAGCAGGGCGCGCATGCGGAGCTGTTGGCGGCGGACGGGGCGTACGCGCGCCTCTACAAGGCCCAGTTCGCCCAGGCGGTGGCCGAGGTCGACTAGCGGGTGCGGGGGGGGTAGGCGGGTGCGGGGAGGCGCTTCCTCGCCCCCGCCGCCCCTACCCTCCCCCAAGCTCTCGACTTCGCTCGAGCAGGGGGGATCCCCATCATCCCTGGGGGCTCCGCCCCCAGACCCCCGCATCGGCCTGAACGGCCTCGTCCTCAAACGCCGGACGGGCTGAGGCTCTTAGGGGCGCGGGGAACTGCGCGACCGGCCCCCACCGGCCCGCAGCCTGAAGACCACCCCACGGCTCGGTCAGTCCAGGTAGCCGCGGAGTTGGTCCGCGAAGGCGTGGTCCCTCAGTTTGTTGAGGGTCTTGGACTCGATCTGGCGGATGCGTTCGCGGGTGACGCCGAAGATGCGGCCTATTTCCTCGAGCGTGCGGGGACGGCCGTCGGCGAGCCCGTACCGGAGCTGGACGACCTTGCGTTCACGCTCGCCGAGCGTGGAGAGCACCGCTTCCAGGTGTTCCCGCAGGAGCAGGAACGCGGCGGACTCCACCGGCGACGTCGCGTCACCGTCCTCGATCAGGTCGCCGAGCGCCACGTCGTCCTCCTCCCCCACCGGCGCGTGCAACGACACCGGCTCCTGGGCAAGGCGCAGCACCTCACTCACCCGCTCACCGGGAAGGTCGAGGTGCGCGGCGACCTCGTCCGGCGTCGGTTCGTAGCCGCGCTCCTGCAGCATCCGCCGCTGGACCCGCACGACCCGGTTGATCAACTCGACCACGTGGACGGGGACCCGGATCGTACGGGCCTGATCGGCCAGCGCCCGCGACATGGCCTGCCGGATCCACCAGGTCGCGTACGTCGAGAACTTGTACCCACGGGCGTAGTCGAACTTCTCCACCGCCCTGATCAGACCGAGGTTCCCCTCCTGGACCAGGTCGAGCATGGTGAGCCCGCGGCCCACATAGCGTTTCGCGACCGAGACGACGAGGCGCAGGTTCGCCTCGATGAGGCGGCGCTTGGCCATGCGGCCCATGACGACGAGTTTGTCGAGGTCGAGGGCGAGCTGACTGTCCAGGTCGGGGGCGAGGCGGAGCTTCTCCTCGGCGAAGAGTCCGGCCTCGACGCGACGGGCGAGTTCGACCTCCTCCGCCGCGGTGAGCAGCGGAATGCGGCCGATCTCGCGCAGGTACTGGCGGAACAGGTCCGAGGAGGGGCCTCCGGTGTCCGTACCGCGTCCTCGGGGCAATTCGACGGGCTCCGGGACCTCGGCCTCGGTTTCGACCTCCACGGGCTCGGCCTCGGCCTCGACGGCGTCCGCCGCCGGCCCGTCCGGCTCCGTCTCGGGGTGGTGCGCGGCACCCCGCTGCGGGGGCACCGCCGTGACGGCGTCGGGCTCGACGTCCGTATCCGCGTCCGTGAGGTTGTCGGTCTGTGTGAGGGTCTGGGTCTGCACGGGGGCGACCTCCAGGAATGTCGCTGCTGAGGCGTGCGGCAGCGGTACGTCGGGGATGGGGTCGACGGCCTCGCCGCTGTCCATCCCGTAGTCGTTTGGCGGAACCGCGGGAATCGGAAACCCGTCGCGTGCGGGTCGGCCGCGCTCCGAGGACTCAGGCACCGCAACCCAGTGTGGAGTACGACACATCGCCGCCACGAGGGGCGTGCGGTGACTTTTTGCGTCCGGTCCGTGACCCGGTGGTTACCGTGCCCTCCGAGTGCGCAGCTCAGCACGCGCGAAACCGATTGAACGGCGTACGGGATTGGCATGTGCGCCGGGCCCATCCGGGCCGCCCGGGCCTCGGACCGGGCAGGGCGGCCTCAGAGCGCCTCCGCGCCCCGCTCGCGCAGCGCCTGTCCGTACTGCTGGAGCACCCACAACTCGTTCTGCACGGCCGCCAGCTGGGCCGGGTCGCCGTGGGCGCTCGCGCGGGACAGGGCGCCCTGGACGTCCACGACGCGGCGCTCGACGGCGCGGCGGCGGACCATGACGAGCTGGTCGCCCGCGTAGGTCTCGTCGACGGTCTTGCGCATGATCGCCTCGACGGCCAGCTCGGTGACCATGGAACGGACCACGTCGTCCGGGGCGGCCTCGCGGACCCGGACCAGATACTCCTGGGGGTCCTGCGTGCCGAACTCGGCGCCGCCCGACTCCATGATCGCCAGGCGTACGGCGGCGTAGGGCGCGGCGGTGAACTCGTCGATCCCGTAGGCGTCGAAGGCCGGGGAGACCAGCTCGGGCCGCTGGAGGGCGAGCTTGAGCAGCTCGCGCTCGGTGGCGTAGACGGGGTTGCGGAGGTTGAGCGCCGGGCCGCCCGCGGGCGTCCGGACGGCGGCGTACGCCTGCTGGGGGCGCTGGCCGCCCGCGGGGGCCGGGCCCTTGCCGCCGCGGTCGCGGGCCCAACGGGCCAGCTGGGCCACCCGCTTGACCACGAACTGGGTGTCCAGGATGCCGAGCATGCCGGCGAGCTGCACGGCGACCTCGTGCTGGGCGCCGCTGTTCTTGATGCGGGCGACGATGGGCGCCGCCTCGTCCAGGGCCGCCGCGCGCCCCGCCGGGGTCTCCAGGTCGTAGCGCAGGATGATCTGGCGCAGGGCGAACTCGAAGAGGGGCGTGCGGGGTTCGACGAGGTCGGCGACCGCCTCGTCGCCCTTGGCGAGGCGCAGGTCGCAGGGGTCCATGCCGTCCGGCGCGATGGCGATGTACGTCTCGGCGGCGAACTTCTGGTCGTCCTCGAAGGCGCGCAGGGCGGCCTTCTGGCCCGCCGAGTCGCCGTCGAAGGTGAAGATCACGCGGGCCGAGCCGTTGTCCATCAGGAGGCGCCTGAGGATCTTGATGTGGTCGCTGCCGAACGCCGTGCCGCAGGTCGCGATCGCGGTGGTGATGCCGGCCAGGTGGCAGGCCATGACGTCGGTGTAGCCCTCGACGACGACCGCGCGGCTGGCCTTGGCGATGTCCTTCTTGGCGAGGTCGATGCCGTAGAGGACCTGGGACTTCCGGTAGATCGCGGTGTCGGGCGTGTTCAGGTACTTCGGGCCGTTGTCCGCCTCGTACAGCTTGCGCGCGCCGAAGCCGACGACCTCGCCGCCGATGTCGCGGATCGGCCACATCAGGCGGCCGCGGAAGCGGTCGATGGGGCCCCGGCGGCCCTCCTGGGAGAGGCCGGAGAGGAGCAGCTCCTTGTCGGTGAAGCCCTTGCCGCGCAGATGGCGGGTGAGGTGGTCCCAGCCCTGGGGGCTGTAGCCGACGCCGAAGTGCGCGGCGGCGGCCTGGTCGAAACCGCGCTCGGCGAGGAACTTGCGGCCCGCGTCGGCCTCGGGGCTGATGTCGAGCTGCTCCACGTAGTACTGAGCGGCGATCTTGTGCGCCTCGACCAGGCGGATCCGCTCGCCGCGCTGGTGGGAGGGGTTGTACCCGCCCTCCTCGTAGCGCAGGGTGATGCCGGCCTGCCCGGCGAGGCGCTCGACGGCCTCGGAGAAGGTGAGGTGGTCGACCTTCATCACGAACGTGATGGTGTCGCCGCCTTCCTGGCAGCCGAAGCAGTGGAAGAGACCCTTGCTCGGGCTGACCTGGAAGGACGGGGACTTCTCGTCGTGGAAGGGGCACAGACCCTTGAGGTTTCCGCCGCCCGCGTTGCGCAGCTGGAGGTACTCGGACACGACGGCGTCGATCGGGACCGCGTCCCGAACCGCCTTCACGTCCTCGTCGTTGATCCTTCCAGCCACGAGGTGATTCTACGGGGCCGGACCGACACTCCTGGGGCGAGGCGAACGCCCCGGTGTCAGGGGACCAGGCTGTCCAGCGGGACGTGCGGGTCGGCGAGTGCCTCGGTGTCCACCTGGGCCCGGGACCGGATCAGCCGCTGGATGGGTTCCGTGACGTCCCACACATTCACGTTCATCCCGGCCAGCACCCGCCCGTCCTTCATCCAGAAGGCGATGAACTGGCGCTTGCCCGCGTCGCCCCGGATCACCACTTCGTCGTACGTCCCCGGGGGCGCCCAGCCCGAGTACTCGAGCCCCACGTCGTACTGGTCGGAGAAGAAATAGGGCACACGGTCGTACGTCGTCTCGCGGCCCAGCATCGCGCGGGCCGCCGCCGGTCCGCCGTTGAGGGCGTTGGCCCAGTGTTCGACGCGCAGCCGGGTGTCGAAGAGGGCGTGCGGGAAGGAGGCGACGTCACCGGCGGCGTAGATGTCGGGATCGGAGGTACGCAGGCGGTCGTCGACCGCGATACCGCCGCCGTGCGCGCGGTCGGCGATCTCCAGACCCGCGGTCTCGGCGAGACCGATGCGCGGCGCCGCCCCGATGGCCGCAAGTACGTCGTGGGCCGGGTGCTCCTCACCGTCGTCGGTGCGGGCGGCCAGCACCATGCCGTCCTGGCCGACGATCTCGGTGAGCCGGGCCCCGAAGTGGAAGCGGACGCCGTGCTCGCGGTGCAGCTCGGCGAAGAGGTTGCCCAGCTCGGGGCCGAGGACCGCGTGCAGCGGGGTCTGGTTGTGCTCGACGACGGTGACCTCGGCGCCGTACTCGCGGGCCGCCGCCGCGACCTCCAGGCCGATCCAGCCCCCGCCCGCGATCACAATGTGGCCGTTGTCACGGCCGAGCGCGGCCAGGACGCCCTTGAGGCGTTCGGCGTGGGCGAGGCGGCGCAGGTGGTGGACGCCCGCGAGATCCGTCCCGGGGATGTCGAGGCGGCGCGGCTCGGCGCCGGTCGCGAGGAGCAGCTTGTCGTAGTGGACGAGGGTGCCGTCGTCGCCGAAGCGGACGGTCTTCGCCGCGCGGTCGATGGCGTCGACGGTCTGGCCGAGGTGCAGCTCCACGTCGTTCTGCGCGTACCAGGCGGGTTCGTGTACGAAGACGCTGTCCCGCTCCTCCTTGCCGAGCAGATAGCCCTTGGAGAGTGGTGGGCGCTCATAGGGGTGGTCACGTTCGTCGCAGATCAGTATCACGCGGCCGGTGAAACCCTCCGCTCGGAGCGTCTCGGCCGCCTTGGCGCCGGCCAGGCCTCCTCCGACGATGACGAATGTCTGATCCGCGTCGACCACTTGATGCCTCCTCGTAACGTTGTCGCCAGGCGAGCGTCCCGCACGCAGCGTGATGCGGGAAGAGGGTGTGGCCCGATCAGGCCACGCAGGGTCACACTCCGCCGCCGCCTGTGGGGCGGGTGGTGAGCCTGAGGTGCAGTGAACGTGCCGAGGCGTCGGTGAGCGAGGCAATCTGGTCGACGATCACCCGCTTGCGCGCACGATCGTCCCCGGCCTCGTCGAACAACGCACGGAACTGCGGGTCAAGACCGTCCGGGGCGCGGACGGTGAGCGCCTCGGCCAGCTCGGCGACGACGATCCGCTGATCGGCGCGCAGCCGCTCCTGCTCGGCGCGCTGCATGACGTACCGGTCGGCGACGGCCTTGAGGACGGCGCACTCGTGGCGGGCGGCGCGCGGGACGACCAGCTCCGCCGCGTACCGGGTGAGCCGGCCGGTGCCGTACCGCGCGCGGGTGGCGCCCTCGGCGGCCAGGCAGAAGCGGCCGATGAGCTGGCTGGTGGCGTCCTTCAACCGGGCCTGCGCGACGGCCGATCCGTCGTACCCGTGCGGCCACCACTCCTGTTCCAGGAGCCGGTCGAGGGCCTCGGAGAGCTCGGCGGGGTCGGTGTCGGCGGGCACGTACCGGCCGATGGCGACCTTGAGGATCTCCTCGCGTTCCGGCTCGGCGTGCAGGCAGTTGGGGTCGATGTGGCCGGCGTGCAGACCGTCCTCGACGTCGTGCACCGAGTACGCCACGTCGTCGGACCAGTCCATGACCTGGGCCTCGAAGCACGTACGGGTGCCGGGGGCGCCCTTGCGGACCCAGTCGAAGACCGGCCGGTCGTCCTCGTAGGCCCCGAACTTCGGGGAGGCGGGGTCGGTGGGGTGGGCGCCGCGCGGCCAGGGGTACTTGGTGGCGGCGTCGAGGGCGGCGCGGGTGAGGTTCAGTCCCACGCTGACGAGTTCGCCCGTCTCTTGCGAGTGGACGAAGCGCTTGGGCTCGATCCTGGTCAGCAGGCGCAGCGACTGCGCGTTGCCCTCGAAGCCGCCGCAGTCCTCCGCGAACTCGTTCAGCGCCTGTTCGCCGTTGTGTCCGAAGGGCGGGTGGCCGAGGTCGTGGGAGAGGCAGGCCGCCTCGACGAGGTCGGGGTCGCAGCCGAGGGCGGCGCCGAGCTCGCGGCCGACCTGGGCGCACTCCAGGGAGTGGGTGAGGCGGGTGCGGGCGCTGGCGTCCCAGGCCTGACTGCGGGTGCCGGGGGTGACGACCTGGGTCTTGCCCGCGAGGCGGCGCAGCGCGGAGGAGTGCAGCACGCGTGCGCGGTCGCGCTGGAAGGCGGTGCGCCCGGGACGCTTGTCGGGCTCTACGGCCCAGCGCTCGACGGACGACTCGTCGTACGTGTCGTACGCGCCCGACGTGGCGGGGTCGTCGTATGCCGTCGGTGCCTTCGCAGTGCCGTCCATGTACCCGACAGTAAACGCAGGCGGTGACAAACGGGGCGTGGCCTACCGCCAGGAGGCGTGGATCAGGCCGAGGCCAGCTCGCGCTCCGGCGCCGGTTCGGGGGTCGCCACGGCCTGGTCGTAGCGGTGCAGGATCAGGCGGGCCATGGCGGCGTGGGCGCCCAGCGGGGCGGCGGCGATCCAGGGGGCGGCCGCGGCGCACTCGGTGGCGAAGCGGCCGGGCGCGGTGAAGTAGGAGGCGACGGCGATGCGGTGGCGGCCACGCGCGGCCAGGGCGCGGACGGCGGCGGCGACGGTGGGCGCCGCAGCGGAGGCGTACGCGGGGACGACGGGCACGCCGAGGCGTTCGGCCAGCAGCTGGGCGGTGCGGCGGGTGTCGATGATCGACTCCGGGGCGCGCGAGCCCGCGGCGGCGAGCACGACCCCGCCGGCGCGCCGGTCCGCGTCGCTCATCCCGGTCCGCCAGCCGGCCTCGACGAGCCGCGCGTACAGCGTCTCGACGAGCAGGGGGTGCGGGCCGAGCGGGGCGGCGATACGGGCCCGCAGTCCCGGTACGGCGGCCGCGGCCTCGGGGATGTCCCGCTTGACGTGGTAGCCGCGGCTGAGCAGCAGCGGCACGAGGACGGCACCGTCGGCGGCGTCCTCGGCGTCGAGGGAGGCGAGCGTGTCGGCCAGCAGCGGTTCGTTCAGCTCGATGTGGCCGAGGTGCACGGACAGGTGCGGGCGCAGCTCGCGGACGCGCTCGATCAGGGTGCGTACGGTGCTCAGCGCGCGCGGGTCGCGGCTGCCGTGCGCGACGAGGACGAGCGGCGGCGGCGCGGGGCGGCGGGCCCCGTTCAGCGACACGAGGCTGAGCTGACTGCCGAGCTGGCTGGTGATCGCGTTCATGAGTTGCGCCGTACTGTCGAGGTGGGCGCCACCGAGCGGCTGCCCGCCGATGGGGGTCCCCCCGCTCGGGCGAAACCGAGAGTGGGGGAGGGTCCTGGACTCGTCGTGAGAGGGGTTCGACGCCGTCATGGACCGATGGTGACGGTAGGAGGTTGCAGCGCGGTTGCACGGGCGTGTCAGGTGTTTTCCGGGGGTTCACGGCCCGGTGCGGTGGCGGTGTGAGCACCTCCCACCTGCGGTTCCGTGGCGCCGGGTGAGCCCGGTCACGGTACCCGGGCGAACCGAACGGGCTTACGCTGCGTCCCCATCTGTCGAACACCGACGTGATCGGACGCCACCGGGGGGACGAACAACCATGCCGCGCCTGCCGCACCCGAGGATCCTCAGACCGCGGCTGCCCCGCCTGCCGCGCACCCGCGCCGGGCAGCGGCGGGCCGTGCAGACCGTCATGCTGCTGTGCGTGCTGGCGCTGCTTCCGATGACCTGGCTGTATGTGACCACGGCCGACGGGCTGCGTACGACGGCCGACGCGCCGCGCACCGAGGTCGCGGTGGTGTTCGGGGCCGGATTGTGGAACGGCGAGCCGTCCCCGTACCTCGCGCACCGGCTGGACGCGGCGGCGAAGCTGTACCGGGCCGGGCGGATCGAGGCCGTGCTCGTCACCGGGGACAACAGCCGCAAGGACTACGACGAACCGGACGCGATGCGGGCCTATCTGACGAAGCGTGGGGTGCCGGACCGGCGGATCGTCAGCGACTACGCCGGGTTCGACACCTGGGACTCCTGTGTGCGGGCCCGGAAGATCTTCGGCGTCCACGAGGCCGTGCTGATCAGCCAGGACTTCCACATCCGGCGGGCCGTCGCGCTGTGCCGGGCGGCGGGCGTGCGGTCGTACGGCGTCGGGGTCGACGCCACCCACGACGTCACCTGGTACTACGGGGGCACCCGCGAGGTGTTCGCGGCGGGGAAGGCCCTGCTGGACGCGGTGTTCAAGCCCGATCCGCAGTTCCTGGGGCGGAAGGAGCCTGGGGTGGCGCGGGCCCTCGCGGCGGCGCGGAAGTGAGGACGGTCATCGATCCCGCCGGTCTGACGCCCGCGGAACGCCGTGTCTGGGAGGCCTTTCCGCTCGGCGAGGGCGTCGACTTCCGCGAGGAACCCGCCTCCGCCTCCTCCGCCGACCCGGGCGGGAACCCGGCCGACGACCCCGCGACCGGCACCTCCTGGGGCCCCGAGCGGACCGTGCGCGCCGAGGTGCTGCGGGCGCTGCTGATCGACGGACCGGCGCACGACGGCGAGATAGCCGGCCTGAAGCTCACCGGCGCGCGCATCACCGGACAGCTGGATCTCGTGTACGGGACGGTCGAAGAGGCCGTGCAGCTGCGGTTCTGCCACTTCGAGCAGCCTCTGAAGCTGTACGGGGCGCAGCTGCGCGCCCTGGTGCTGAGCGACTCGGTGCTCCCCGGGCTCAAGGCCGGCAACCTGCGCGTCGACGGGGTGCTGCGGCTCAGCTGCTGCCGGGTCACCGGGCCGATACGGCTCCAGGGCGCGAAGATCTCCGGTGCCGTGTTCGTCAACGGGGCGCGGCTGGGCCACCCGGCGGCACCGGACACCCCGGACGCCCCGGACCCGGAAGGGGCCGCGGAACCGGTTCTCCAGCTCAACCACGCGACCATCGGCACCGACCTGTGGGCCGTCGGCCTCCTCGCGCACGGCCAGGTACGGCTGAACGGGGCCACGGTCGGCGGTCAGGTGAACCTCGACGACGCCGATCTGCGCGTACCGGCGGGCGAGACCGCCCTGCACGCCGAGACCCTGTCGGTCGGCACCGACCTGCGGGCCGTGCGGCTACGCGCGCGGGGCCGGGTCAACCTGAGCGGGTCGAGGATTCCCCACCAGCTGAATCTGGCCTACGCCCGGCTGTCCAACCCCGGGGGTCCGGCCCTGCGCGCCAGCAGCTGTGTCATCGGCGAGCTGTGGCTGCGCGAGGCCGCGCCGATCGTGGGCACCGTGAACCTGCGCCGCTCCCAGCTGGACCTTCTGCACGTGCCTCCGGGGGTGTGGCCCGACCGCGTCCGGATCGACGGCCTCGGCTACCGCGCCCTCGCCCCGCGTCTGCCCGCCGAGCAGCGGCTGCCGCTGCTGGAACGCGAGGAGGGCGGCTATCTTCCCCACGCCTACGAGCAGTTGGCCGCCGCGTACCGCACGGCGGGCGACGACGCCGCCGCGCGCACCGTCCAGCTGGCCAAACTCCGCCGGCACCGCCGCACCCTCCCCCGCTACGCCAGGTTCTGGGGCCGGCTGCAGGACGTGGCCGTCGGCTACGGCTACCGGCCGATGCGCGCGGCGGGCTGGCTGCTGTTGCTGCTGTGCACCGGTGCCACCGCCTTCACGCTGCACCATCCGCCCGCCCTGAAGCCCGCCGAGGCGCCCGGCTTCAACCCGGTCTTCTACACCCTCGACCTTCTGCTGCCCCTCGTCGACTTCGGTCAGGAGACGGCCTTCGCGCCGCGCGGCTGGTACCAGTGGCTGTCCTATCTGCTGATCGCCGTCGGCTGGATCCTGGCCACGACGATCGCGGCGGGCGTCACACGCTCCCTGAACCGCCAGTAGCCAGTAGGCGCGCCATGACTCGAAACGGTGAACGGCTCCAGGGAACACGCCTGTTGGCAGGTGCCCCTGGCACTAGCATGGCCGCGTGACGCAGGAGTTCAGCTATCGCTGGGGCCATTCCGCACTCACCGCCGATTTCGATCTGGACGGCCGCACACCCCGCCTGGTCCGGCTGACCGTGCCCGGTGAACCGGAGCCCAAATGCGCCGCCGAGGCCGCCGGCGCCGCGCTGCCGCTCGTCGACGTGACCCTCCTCGGACAGGGCACCGGCTGGTCCGGTCCGCGTTTCACCGGTACGGCGCTCGGGCAGCGCCTGACCCACCGCGCCCACCACGCGGCGTACGGCGACGGCTGGCACCACCTCACCGTCCAACTCCAGGACAGGCGGGGCGGTCTGACCGTCTTCGTCGAGTACTCCTCACCGGACGCGGTACCGGTGCTGCGCGCCCGCGTCCGGCTCCGCAACGACGGCGACACACCCGTCACCGTGCGCTCCGTGAGCAGTCTGCTGCTGGGCGCGCTGCCCTCGCCCGACGTGCTCGACGTGCACCGGGCACGCAACGACTGGCTCGCCGAATGCCGTTGGTACGCCGAGGAGTTGCGGGAGTCCGTGCCCGACGTCGGCCGGGCGTTCCACGGGCACGACGGACGGGCCGGGGTGCGGCTCGCCGGGCGCGGGAGCTGGCCCACCGACGGGCATCTGGCGATGGGCGCGCTCACCGACCAAACCGACGGGCGCTGCTGGCTCTGGCAGATCGAGTCCGCCGCGAGCTGGCTGTGGGAGGCGGGCGAGGCGGACCACCACACGTACCTCTCCCTGAGCGGTCCGACCGCGGACGACCACCAATGGCGTCACGTCCTGCCCCCGGGGGCGGAGTTCGTCTCCGAGTACGCGGCCCTCGCGCTCGGCGACGGCTTCGACGGGGCCCTCACCGCGCTGACCGACTACCGCCGACGGATCCGCCGCCCGCACCCCGACCACGACCGGCTCCCCGTCGTCTTCAACGACTACATGAACACCCTCATGGGCGACCCGACCACCGAGAAACTGCTGCCGCTGATCGACGCGGCGGCCGAGGCGGGCGCGGAGTACTTCTGCGTCGACGCCGGGTGGTACGACGACGAGGGCGGCGACGGGGACGGGGATGCGGAGGGGGACACGAGCGGGGACGGCGGCGGGGGCTGGTGGGACAGTGTCGGCGCCTGGCTGCCGTCGGCGCGGCGCTTCCCCGGTCCCGGCGGCCTCCACGCCGTGCTCGGCCGGATCCGGGAGCGCGGGATGGTGCCCGGGCTGTGGCTGGAGCCGGAGGTGGTCGGCGTCCGCAGTCCGCTCGCCACCGAGCTGCCGGACGAGGCCTTCCTGCGCCACGAAGGCGGAGTGCGCGTCACCGAACAGGGCCGCCACCAGCTGGACCTGACGCATCCGGCCGCCCGCGCACACCTCGACCGGACGGTCGACCGGCTCGTCGGCGAGTGGGGCGTGGGCTATCTCAAGCTCGACTACAACATCACCACCTCCGCGCCCGGGCTCCTCGACCACACGCGCGCCTGGCTGTCCTGGCTGTCGGCCGTCCTGGACCGCCACCCGGGTCTGGTCGTCGAGAACTGCGGTTCGGGCGGGCTGCGCATGGACGGCGCGTCGCTGGCCGTGGCCCAGCTCCAGTCCACCTCCGACCAGCAGGACCCCCTGCGCTACCCGCCCATCGCGGCCGCCGCACCCACCGTGGTGCCGCCCGAGCAGGGGGCCGTGTGGGCGTACCCGCAACCGGAGTTCACGGACGAGGAGATCGCCTTCACCCTCGGCTCGGCGCTGCTGGGGCGGGTTCATCTCTCCGGGCATCTGGACCGCATGACACCGCACCAACTCGGCCTCGTCCAGGAGGCGTTGGTGACATACAAGGCCATCCGGGGCGATCTGTGCCGGTCGGTGCCGTTCTGGCCGCTGGGGCTGCCCGGGTGGCGGGACGCGTGGGTGTCGCTGGGGATGCGGGTGCCGTTCCTCGACACCACGTATGCGCTGGTGTGGCGCAGGGCGGGCGATGATCCCGAAGTCGCCCTGCCTGTGGCGCACTTGGCGGGGCGGGAGGTGCGGGTCGACGTACTGCACGGGTCGGCGGGGCCGGTGGCGTGGGACGGCTCGGCACTGCGGGTGACGCTGCCGGAGGCTCCGTCGGTGCTGCTGACACGGCTCACCGTGTAGCGGACGAGGTGTTCGGTGGTTTCGGAATGTTCGAGGTGTTCGGGGGTTTCGAGGTGTTCGAGGGACTCGGCGAGCACGAGTTGATCCCGAGCCCCAGAGCGGCCCCCGCACCCGCGCCGCCCAGCGCGAGGAGACGGCGCCGGGTGATGTCGCTGTCGGTCATGGCGGGACCCTAGAGGCGGCCCGGGGCGCGACCGGTGGGGGCGCGCGGAGTCACGCGCACCCGCCACCCGCACGGGTGGGCTCGGCGATGACAGGTGCGCCCGTGCCCTCAACGACGGACGCGCCAGTCCCCGCCCTCGACGAGCGTGCCGCCGGCCCGCAGCCGCGCGGCGACGGCGGGGGCGGCCACGTACACCCAGGCCCGTACGGCCGTGCCGTCCGCGCGGGTCACCTCCCGCGCCACCCGCTCGTACAGGTTGCGGGGGTCGCCCGGCACGTACTCCTCCAGCCGGTCCAGCGCGCCGAGCAACTGCCCGTACGCCTCCGGAAGCGCGGTGACCAACTCCCCGCGCACGACACCTCCGGGCTCCTCGACGGCGTACGGATACCCGGGCCCTTCGTACAGCACGGCTCCCCGCATCCGGCCGGGCTCCTCCGACTCCGTACGGCCGCGGAGGAACAGGTCGTGGTTGTGCCCGCCGGGGCGCAGGGTGCCGTAGACGAAGAAGGGGACGGTCACTCGCCGGTCTCCCCCTCCACGGTCTCCTCCTCGACCCAGCGCAGATAGTCCGCGCTCCCCCGGACGACGGGCGTGGCGATGATCTCGGGGGTGTCGTAGTCGTGCGCCGCGAGGAGATACGCCTCCAGCGCGTCGTACCGCGCACCCGTCGTCTTGAACAGCACCTGCCACTCGCTCGCGGTCTCCACCGCCCCCTTCCACCGGTACACGGAGGTCACCGGCCCGGAGATCTGCGCGCAGGCCGCGGCCCGCGCCTCGACCGCGCCGCGCGCGAGCGCCTCCGCCTTCTCGGGGGCGTCGGTCGTGGTCAGCACGGTCAGCCAGGCAGTCGTCCCAGCGGCCGTCCCGATGCCCGCTCCGGTTCCCGCCCCGGCGACCATCTCCATGATCGTCTCCTTTCGTGAGGGTGCAGAAACGATTCTCGCCGCACCTCGCGCACATCACGCACGCGCTATGGACATGACATGTCATGGACCTTTAACTCTCACTCGACATCAGCGCCCCCACGCGTCTGAGCGCCCCTCCCCGAGGAGACCGATGAGTCGGATCCGGATACGGCAGACCCGAGGTGCCCGACCGCACACCCGAGGCTCCCGCCTGGCCGCGGCCGGTGTGGCCGCGGCCGCCACCGCCCTACTGGCGGCCGCACTGACCCCCACCGCGGGCGCCGCCGGCCGGCCCGGCCGCGCCACCGCGATCGACAACGCCGCCGCGGCCCTGGTGAAGGAGGCCGCCCGGCTGGGCCTGACCTCCACCGAGGGCACCAGCGTCCGTGACGTGGTCGTCGACGCGAACGGCGGCCAGCATGTGCGCTACGACCGCACGTACCGGAAACTGCCGGTCCTGGGCGGCGACTTCATCGTCCACCTCGCCCCCGACGGCTCCTACCGCGGCGCGAACCGGGCCACCTCCCGCGACCTCTCCGTCCCCACCACCACGCCCGCGCTCGCCGCCCCCGAGGCCGCCGACCTGGCCACCGCCGCGCTGCGCGCCGCGCACCTCGGCGAGACGCTGAAGAAGGTGACGGCCAAGCCCCAGCTCGTCGTGGACGCCCTGCACGGCGCGCCCCGGCTGGCCTGGCGCACCAACGTGGTGGGCCAGGACTCGCTGGGCAACCCGGTCGCCCGCACGGTGCTGACCGACGCCCGCACCGGCCGGCAGATCGACGCGTGGGACAGCATCGAGACGGCGACGGGTGACGGCCAGTCCCTCTACAGCGGCACGGTCCCGCTGGAGACCACGCTCTCCGGATCGACGTACCAGCTCAAGGACCCGACGCGCGGGAACACGTACACGGGCGACGCGGCGAACAAGACGGACCTGTGCGTCTTCGGGATCTGCGTCAGCCGCGCTCCGGCGACCCTCTTCACGGACGCCGACAACCACTGGGGAACCGGGGCGGCTTCGGACCGTTCCTCGGCCGCGGTCGACGCCCAGTACGGCACGAACGAGACCTGGGACTACTACAAGAACATCCACGGCCGCACCGGCATCGCGGGCGACGGCAAGGGCTCGTACAACCGCGTCCACTACGGCAGCAACTACAACAACGCGTTCTGGGACGACAGTTGCTTCTGCATGACGTACGGGGACGGTGACGGGACGACGCTCGGACCGCTGGTAGCGCTCGACGTGGCCGGTCACGAGATGTCCCACGGTGTCACGTCGAAGACGGCGGCGCTGACGTACTCGGGCGAGTCCGGCGGTCTGAACGAGGCGACCTCCGACATCTTCGGCACGCTGGTGGAGTTCTACGCGAACAACTCCACCGACCGCGGGGACTATCTGATCGGCGAGAAGATCGTCCGCTCCGGCTTCGGCAAGGCGGCCCTGCGGTTCATGGACCAGCCCTCCAAGGACGGCAACTCGGCGAACTGCTGGAGCTCCTCGGTCGGCAATCTCGACGTCCACTACTCGTCCGGCGTCGCGAACCACTTCGCGTACCTGCTCGCCGAGGGCAGCGGCGCGAAGACCATCAACGGGGTCAGCTACAACTCCCCCACCTGCAACAACTCTACGGTCACCGGCATCGGCCGGGACAAGCTCGGCGCGATCTGGTACCGCGCGCTGACGGTCTACATGACGTCCTCGACCAACTACGCGGGCGCGCGGACGGCCACGCTGAACGCGGCGAAGGACCTGTACGGGGCCGGCAGCACGGAGTACAACGCGGTGGCGGCGGCCTGGTCCGCGGTGTCCGTGAGCTGAACCGTCGGTTGTACGGGGGCGGCCCGGGGCCCGTTGTCTCGCATCGGGTCCCGGGCCGCTCCCACCGGCCCTCGTGATGGCCTTCATGGCGCACAGGCCGTCACCTCGACCATCCTTGAGGTCAAGGCGCCTCCCCTCCGCCCCCGTCACCCGTTCGCACCCCCTCCGTGCGCTCTTCGGGCTCTTTGCCGCGACACACCAGCCCGTACGCCGGTGACCTGCTGGAACGCCATCGTTCCGGCCCCTCGGACACCCCCGTCCAGCACCCTTTCCCCGCATTTGTGACGCTCCCTCGGGAAGCGAACCCGGCCGACTGCCACTTACCTCGGAAGGGCAGGGGCACGACCGACACAGCGGCACTTGGGGGTGCCGCCGACCGCGCCCCCTCGGAGGAGCACAGCCATGCGACGCACAGCCCGTCTGCTGACCGGTACCGCGCTCGCCGTCGCCGCGGTGGGCCTCGCCACCGCGCCCGCGTACGGCGGGTCCACGGAGAGTCTGGAGGTCTTCCCCTCCACCGTCGTGCCGGGGGCCGACGTCACCGTCAACACGGCGGCGTGCGGCGCGGACGGCACCGCCACGGGTGACGCCAGCGCGGTCGGCGCGGGCATCTTCATCCTCGCCGCCAGCGCCCACGAACAGGACGCGATCGGCCAGTTCAAGGTGCCGCCGAGCGCCCAGCCGGGGACGTACGAGATCGTCGCGACGTGCTCCCAAGGCCGGCAGGTCACCGGCGACCTGATCGTGAACCTGACCGCCACACGCGAACAGATCCATCTGCCGCGTGGGCATGTGAACACGGGGGTCGGCGGCGCACTCGGCCCCGACCCCGTGCAGACCGCGGCGGGAGTGGCGGCCCTGGCCGTCGCCGCCGCGGGCGGTACCTGGCTCCTGCATCGCCGGGCGAGAGGCGACGGGATCTGACGGACACCCTCCGCTGTCCGTCCGCCGGTACCGCCGTCCCCTCCCCCTCCGTGGCCCGACGCCCCTCGCGGCCCGGAGGGGGAAGGGGACCCACCACGACCACGACGGCCGTCACGACCACAACCGCACAATCCCTGACCCGAGAGGAGGCTCACATGCGCCGGGTCAGCAACACCGCCATAGCCTCCGTCACCGTGGTCGCCCTCTGCTCAGGGACCTGGTTGCTCCACAACGGCACCCAGGTCCACCCGCCGCCCCAGCCCTCCGCCGCGCAGGCCGGCACCGGCGACGCCCTCCGGCAGGGCGCCCCCGCGCTCCGCCACTCCCCGCCCGAGCGCATCCGCATCCCCTCCATCGGCGTGAACGCCCCGCTGATGGGCCTCGGCCTCACCCCGCAGGGCAGCCTCGACGTCCCGCCCGCCGGGCAGAAGAACCTCGCGGGCTGGTACCAGGCCGGCACCACCCCCGGCGAGCGAGGCACCGCGATCGTCGCGGGCCACGTCGACAACGCCAACGGCCCCGCCGTCTTCTACAACCTCGGCGCCCTCGAGAAGGGCAGCGCCATCGAGGTGGCGCGCCGCGACGGCGGCACCGCGCTGTTCACCGTCGACGCCGTCGAGGTGTACGCGGCCCGCGACTTCCCGGACGAGAAGGTGTACGGCGCCGCCTCCCGCCCCGAACTGCGCGTCATCACCTGCGGCGGCGACTACTCGAAGGCCACCGGGTACCAGGGGAACGTGGTCGTCTTCGCCCACCTCACCGGCAGCCGCTGACCGGCATCCGCGGCGCCTACGCGATCCACTGCTGGTACGCCAGATTCGCCACCAGCGCGAACACCACCGTCAGCAGCACCACCCGGACGAACCCGCTGCCCTTCTTGAGCGCCGTGTGCGCCCCCACCATGCCGCCCACCAGGTTGAACACGGCCATCAGCGCGGCCAGTTGCCAGTACACCGTGCCCTTCCACGCGAAGGTCGCGAGGGCGCCCGCGTTGGTGCAGCAGTTGACGATCTTCGCGGTGGCGGAGGCGGTCACCAGGTCGAAGTGGAGCAGCGCGGTCAGCGCCAGGACGAGGAACGTACCCGTGCCGGGTCCGACGAGCCCGTCGTAGAAGCCGATCCCGAGGCCCACGAGCCCGATCGCGGCCAGCACGCGCCGCGCGGACACGGGCTCGGTCGAGGGCGCCGTACCGAAGGCGGGCCGCAGCATGACGAAGGTCCCGACGCCCAGCAGCACCACCATGACCACCGGCTTCAGCACGTCCGTACTCATCCCGGCGGCCACGAAGGCACCGGCCGTGGAGCCGGCCAGCGCCGCGAGCCCGATCCGCACGGCCAGCCGCACATCCACCGGCGCCTTGCGCGCGTACGTCACCGCCGCGCCCGTCGTCCCGACGATCGCGACCGCCTTGTTCGTCCCGAGCGCGTACGCCGCCGGTGTACCGCCCGGCAGCCCGAGCAGCATCGCCGGGAGCAGAAGCAGCCCGCCACCGCCCACCACGGCGTCGATCCAGCCCGCCGCGAGGGAGGCGAGGCAGAGCACAACGACGATGGTCAGCGATATGTCGGGCATGATCGCGACCCTATGTGACGGTCACCGAGTCCAGGTAGCGCAGGACCGCCAGCACCCGTCGGTGCCCGGTGCCCGACGGCGGCAGGTCGAGCTTGGTGAAGATGTTGGCGATGTGCTTCTCGACGGCGCGTTCCGAGACGGTGAAGGCGCCGGCGATCGACTGGTTCGTCCGGCCCTCGGCCATCAGGGCGAGCACCTCGCGCTCGCGCGGTGTGAGCCTGTCGAGGGCGGTGGCGCGCCGGCTCGCGCCGAAGAGCTGCGCGACGACCTCGGGGTCGAGGGCGGTGCCGCCTCCGGCGACCCGTTCCATGGCATCCACGAACTCGCCGATGTCGACGACCCGTTCCTTCAGCAGATAGCCGACCCCGGCCGGGTCGGCGAGCAGTTGCCGGGCGTACGTCGTCTCCACGTACTGCGAGAGGATCAGCACCCCGGTGCCGGGGTGGTCCTCGCGCAGCCGTACGGCCGCCCGTACGCCCTCGTCGGTCTGCGTGGGCGGCAGCCTGATGTCGACGACGGCCACGTCCGGACGGTGCTCGGCCACAGCGGCGAGCAGCGTCTCGGCGTCCCCGACGGCCGCCGCGACCTCCACGTCCCGCAGCCGCAGCAGCTGGACCAGCCCATCACGCAGGAGGGCGGAGTCCTCGGCGATGACGACGCGCATGTGATCCCCGTGATGGTCAGTAGGGCAGCTCGGACAGGAGGGAGGCTCGGACAGCTCGGTCAGCAGGGAAGCTCGACCGTGACCACCGTAGGGCCTCCCGGCGGGCTGTCGCAGGTGAGTGTGCCGTCGACGGTCCGGGCGCGGGCCAGCAGCCCGGTCAGGCCCGAGCCCGCGCCGATCACCGCTCCCCCGCGTCCGTCGTCGCGCACGCTCAGCCGCAGCAGTCCGTCCCGGGCGGTCACGCTCACCGCGACGCCGCTCGCCCCGCTGTGTTTGGTGGCGTTGGCGAGGAGTTCGGCGGCGCAGAAGTACGCGATCGACTCGACCGCCGGGCTCGGGCGGTCCGTGATGTCGGCGGCGACCTCGACGGGCAGGGCGCTGTCGGCGGCGAGGGTGGCCAGGGCGGTGTCCAGGCCCTGGTCCAGTACGGGAGGGTGGATGCCCTTCACCAGATGACGCAGGTCGGCGATGGCCTGGGTCGCGTTGCCCCGCGCGGTGTCGACGACGGCGAGGAGCCGGTCGGGGGACGCCCCCGCGCCGATCAGCTCCCTGATCACCGTGAGGTGCATCGCGAGGCCGACGAGCCGGGCCTGCGTCCCGTCGTGCAGGTCGCGTTCGATACGGCGCAGGGTCGCCGCCGCGTCGTCCACGGCCTGGGCGCGGGTCTCCTCCAGGGTGCGGATGCGGCGCTCGGCGGGGTCGGGGCCGAGCAGCGCGGTGAGCAGCGCCCGGTGCGGGGCGAGGGCTTGGCGCAGCAGCCAGGACGCGGTGGTGAGGAGCAGCAGCCCGAGAGCCAGTGGGATCAGCCAACGTGGCCAGGAGTCGACCTGGAATCCGAAGAACTCCAGCGACACCCGGTGCGTCGTGCCGTCGCTCGCACGCCGGGTGTCGTAGTTCCACCGCTCGAGGAGGGGGTGGAGTACGAGCAGGACGCCGTAGACGTAGCCGATGACGACGGCGGTGTACCCGAAGACGGCGGTGAAGGGGGTGGCCAGCGCGCAGGCGACGGCGCGCCACCCGCTCCGTTCACCCAGCAGCGCCCTCCGCCAGCCCAGGATCCCGGCACCTTCGCGGCGCTCAGGCTCGTCGATCTCCAGCCCCAACAGGCCGCGCGCGAGAGCGCGTTGGAGCCTGCCGAGCGCCAGTGCCCCGCGCACGGTGACGGCGACCAGCCACAGTCCGAGCGTGGTCACGGACAGCACGCCACCCACCAACAGCCCCACGAAGGTGAGGACGAACCCGACCAGGGCGAGGGGGAAGGCGATCACCCCGTAGAGGAGCGCCGCGAGGGCCTTCCGCCCGAAGGGGAAGGCCGCGCGTGCGCGGAGGCGGTTGCGGAGGGGGTGCATGGCGTCAACCTAGGAGAGGAGCGCCGCGGCGAGGCGGAGCTGGACGGCCGCCAGGGCCCGGCCGAGCCACGGCATGAGCAGCAGGAAGCCGAACCCTCCGACGATCGCGTGGAACGCCCAGGCCCCCGCGAAGGTCGGCCCTCCCCACGCGTCGGAGTAGTCGGAACCGGCGGAGCGCAGCGGCCAGCCCAGGTTCATCGGCACCAGGGACCAGCCGTAGACGGTGACGGCCAGCACCAGGAGATTGAGGGGTACGGCGGCCGTGGCGTGGGCCAGTCCCCGCGAGGACCCGGACAGCTCCCGGCCCAGGAGGCGCCGGACGAGCCCCCGCTGCCACCGCCCCGTCGGGGCGCCCAGCAGCGCCAGCGGGACGCAGAGCACCCCCATGGGGAACGCCAGCAGCGCGTACGCGACCCGGCGCCAGGCGCCCGCGGTGAACGCTTCACGGACGAACAGCCAGGCCCGGACGGCGGAGTCGTCGCGGGGCGGCGGGAGCGGCGACTTCCGCTTCTGCTGGGGATTCTGCTGGGGCTTCTGCTGGGGCTTCTGCTCCGGCCTCTCGGAGATGGCCATGTTTGTGTCCCCCTGTTCGTGAGCCGGTGGAGCCCGCTGTTCGTGAGCGGGTGGATCCTGCTCTTCGTAGGCGGGTGGATCCCGATGGCTCAAGGCTTCCGTGCCGGGGCGCCGCGATCGATCGTGCCCGCACGAGGACCGGGGGTTCGGTCGGCCCCACCACACCCTCACAACCGGGTGCCGCTCCCGCTGAGGGCAGCGTTCCTCCCGGGAAACAGCCGTGATGCGACCGGGTAACACCGGCGTCGCAGGCTGCGGTGCATGACCTCGAATGCGCCCGCTCCCTGACCCGGCTCGCCCTCACCGTTGCCCTTGCCCTTGCCCTTGCCCTTGCCCGGGAGGGAACCGCACCGCTCCCCCGCGGACAGCGCCCCGCTGCTCCACCTGCTCACCCATGACGGAGGCTCCTGAATGTCCACGGACACGACGATGACGACGGCGGCGAACGCCACCGACGGCAGCGCGCACACCATCGTGCTCGTCGGCCATGGCATGGTCGGCCAGCGCTTCCTCGAAGCGCTCGCCGAACGCGGCCTGACCGCCACGCACCGTGTGGTCGTGCTGTGCGAAGAGCCGCGCCCGGCGTACGACCGCGTCCAGCTCACCTCGTACTTCTCGGGCCGCACTCCGGAGGAACTCTCCCTCACCGACGCCGAGTTCATCACCGCGCACGGCATCGAACTGCACCTCGGCGACCCGGCGGAGACGATCGACCGGGAGGCCAGGCAGGTCACCGCGCGCTCGGGTCTGGTCATCGCGTACGACACCCTGGTCCTCGCCACCGGCTCGTACCCCTTCGTCCCGCCGGTGCCCGGCAAGGACGCCGAGGGCTGCTTCGTGTACCGCACCATCGAGGACCTGCTCGCCATCGAGGAGTACGCGAAAGCGCGGGCGACGACCGGTGCGGTGGTCGGCGGCGGCCTGCTCGGGCTCGAGGCCGCGGGCGCGCTGAAGGGGCTCGGACTGACCACGCACATCGTGGAGTTCGCGCCGCGTCTGATGCCCGTGCAGGTCGACGAGGGCGGCGGCGCGGCGCTCCTGCGCACCATCCAGGACATGGGCCTGAGCGTGCACACGGGCACGGGCACCCAGGAGATCGTCACCGGCGACGACGGCGCCGTGACCGGGATGAAGCTCTCCGACGGCTCCGAACTCCCCACGGATCTCGTGGTGTTCTCGGCCGGCGTCCGCCCGCGCGACCAGCTCGCCCGCGACACCGGGCTCACGGTCGGCGAGCGTGGCGGCATCACGGTCGACGACCAGTGCCGCACCTCGGACCCGCACGTGTTCGCGATCGGCGAGTGCGCCCTCGCCTCGGACGGCCGGGTGTACGGCCTGGTCGCGCCCGGCTACGAGATGGCCGAGACGGCCGCCGCGACGATCGCCGCGGACGAGGCCAGCTTCACGGGCGCCGACCTGTCCACGAAGTTGAAGCTGCTCGGCGTCGACGTCGCGTCCTTCGGTGACGCGCACGGCGCCACCTCCGACTGCCTCGACGTCGTCTACTCCGACTCGCGCTCGGGCACGTACAAGAAGCTGGTCATCGGCCGCGGCGGCGAGCTGCTCGGCGGCATCCTGGTCGGCGACGCGGAGGCGTACGGCACCCTGCGGGCCTTCACCGGCTCCGTGCCGCCGATCGCCCCCGAGCAGCTGGTGCTCCCGGCGGGCGCGGGCGCCCCGGTCGCGCTCGGCCCCTCCGCGCTCCCCGACTCGGCGGTCATCTGCTCCTGCCACAACGTCACCAAGGGCACGATCCGCGGCGCGGTCACCGAGCACTCCTGCACCACCGTGCCCGAGGTCAAGAAGTGCACCAAGGCCGGTACCGGATGCGGGAGTTGCCTCAAGGTCCTCGGTCAGCTCGTCAACGAGGAGCTGGCGGCGAGCGGCGTCGAGGTCGACCACGGCCTGTGCGGCTGCTTCTCCCAGACCCGCGAGGAGCTGTACGAGATCGCCCTCGCGCTGCGCATCCCCTCCTTCCAGATCCTGCTGGACCGCTACGGCCGTGAGGGCGCCCGGGGTGGCGAGGGCTGCGAGGTCTGCAAGCCGACCGTCGCCTCGATCATCGCCTCCCTCGCCCCGTCCATCGGCGCCAGCGGCTATGTCCTGGACGGCGAGCAGGCGGCTCTCCAGGACACCAACGACCACTTCCTCGCCAACCTCCAGAAGAACGGCTCGTATTCGATCGTGCCGCGCGTCCCCGGCGGCGAGATCACCCCGGAGAAGCTGATCGTGATCGGTGAGGTGGCCCGGGACTTCGGCCTCTACACGAAGATCACGGGCGGCCAGCGGATCGACCTGTTCGGCGCGCGGGTCGAGCAACTCCCCCTCATCTGGGCGAGGCTGGTGGACGCGGGCTTCGAGTCCGGGCACGCGTACGGAAAGGCCCTGCGCACGGTCAAATCCTGCGTCGGCCAGACCTGGTGCCGCTACGGCGTCCAGGACTCCGTCCGCATGGCGATCGACCTGGAGCTGCGCTACCGGGGGCTGCGCTCCCCGCACAAGCTCAAGTCGGCGGTCTCCGGGTGCGCCCGCGAGTGCGCCGAGGCCCAGTCCAAGGACTTCGGTGTGATCGCCACCGCGGGCGGCTGGAACCTGTACGTCGGCGGCAACGGCGGCGCCACCCCGCGCCACGCGGACCTGCTCGCACAGGACCTCTCGGACGCCGAACTCATCCGCCTGATCGACCGGTTCCTGATGTTCTACATCCGCACGGCGGACCGCCTGGAGCGCACGTCGACCTGGCTGGAGCGGATTCCGGGCGGCCTGGACCACGTACGCGAGGTGGTCGTGGAGGACTCGCTCGGCATCTGCGAGGAACTGGAGTCACTGATGGCCGCGCATGTCGCCGCCTACCGCGACGAGTGGGCCGAGACCATCAACGACCCCGAGAAGCTGGCCCGGTTCGTGTCCTTCGTGAACGCCCCGGACACCCCCGACCCGGTCGTCGGCTTCGTCCCCGAGCGCGACCAGATCAAGCCGGACCTGCCGCTGCTGAGCATCGGCCGCCGCCCCTCGGAAGCCCTGGAAGGAAGCGCCCAGCGATGACCCTGGCACCCGAAACGACCGCCCTCACCGTCCAACTCCGCCTGACGAACTCATGGTTGGCCCTCTGCGACCCGTCCGCGCTGACGCCGGGCCGCGGAGTCGCCGCCCTGCTCCCCGACGGCGGCCAGGCGGCCGTCTTCCTCGACCGCGCCGGCCGGATGTACGCCATCGACAACCGCGATCCGTTCAGCGGCGCGGCGGTCCTCTCCCGCGGCCTGATCGGCTCCCACCAGGGCCGCCCGTTCGTGGCCTCGCCCCTGCTGAAGCAGCGGTTCGACCTGGAGTCGGGCCGGTGCCTGGACGACGAGACGGTACGGGTGACGACGTACGAGGTCCGGATTTCCTGACGGCCGTTTCCTGAAAGGCCGCTTCCTGACCGTCACTTCCTGACGGCCGGGGTGACCGGGACCTCCTCGCGCCCGCCGGTCACCCCGGTCTTACTTGACCGATCATTCTCGATTGCCCTACGGTCGCCCCATGGCCAGGACCAAGGAGTTCGACCCGGACGCCGCGCTGCAGTCGGCCCTGGAGCTGTTCTGGCGGCGCGGCTACGAGGCGACGTCGATGACGGACCTCGTCGAGCACCTGGGCGTCGGCCGGGCCAGCATCTACGCGACCTTCGGCAACAAGCACGAGCTGTACCTGAAGGCACTGGACCGCTACCAGCAGGCGCGCAATCCGCAGCTCCTGCGGGAGCTCTCCCAGCCGGGCCCCGCACTGCCCGCCGTACGAGCGGTGGTACGCCGCTTCGCGACCGAGGCGACGACCGAGGGAAGGCGCCTGAGCGGCTGTTTCGTCACCAACACGGCCGCCGAACTGGCACCCCACGACACGGCCGCGGCCCGCCACGTCGAGCACAACTGGGACCACCTCGAGACCCTGCTGCACTCGGCCCTGGTCCGCGCGCAGGCCCAGGACGAACTGCCCGCCGACCGCGACCCGCTCACCCTCGCCCGCATGCTGCTGGTCCTGATGCAGGGCCTACGGGTGGTGGGCAAGGCGTCAGCGGACCCGGCCCGGGTCCAGGACGCGGCGGAACAGGCGCTGACGCTGCTCGGCTGAAGACCACATCCCAAGGCCCGCGTACGCCTTCAAACTGAACCGATCGGTCAAATAAGGGGATCCGGAATGACCACACGCTTCTCGGGAAAGACGGCCCTCGTCACGGGCGCCGGATCCGGCATAGGCCGGACCACCGCCCTGGCGTTCGCCGCGGAGGGCGCGCAGGTGGTCGTCGCCGGCCGCACCGCCGCATCGCTCGACGAGACGGTCGCGCTGATCGAGGCCCTGGGTGGAAAGGCGCTGGCAGTGACCACGGACGTGTCACGCTCGGACGAGGTGCACGCCCTCGTCGTGGCGGCCGTCGACCGTTTCGGCTCCCTGGACGTGGCGGTGAACAACGCGGCCGTCTTCCACGGCGGAACGCCGCTGGCCGACCTTCCGGAGGCCGACTGGCACGCCGAACTGGACATCAACGTCACCGGCGTGTTCCTCGCCCTTCAGGCGGAGATCCGGCAGATGCGGACGCAGCCGTCCGGCGGCGCGATCGTCAATCTCGCCTCCACCATCGGCCTGCACACCCGGCGTCCGGGCGTCGCCGCCTACGCCGCAGCCAAGGCCGCCGTCACCGCGCTGTCCCGCGCCGCGGCCCTCGACCACATCGCCGACGGAGTCAGGATCAACGTCGTGAGCCCCGGCGCCGCCGCCACCACGATGTCACTGCGGCCGGGCGAGTCGGAGGCCGAGCGGGTGGAGCGGGCACGCCACGAACTGCCGCTGGGCCGTGTGTCGAAGACCGAGGAGGTGGCGGCGGCCGTCCTCTACCTGGCGTCGGACGACGCGGCGTCGATCGTGGGCACGGACCTGGTGGTGGACAGCGGAGGCACCCTCTGACGTGGGCCGGACACGGGCCGGGCCTCAGCTCACTTCGGCGCGAGAGCGTCGTAGGTCACGCCGGTGAGCTGTTCGGAGGCGCTCCAGAGGCGCTGGCCGACGGCGTCGTCGCGCGTCCACCCGGCCCGCCAGGAGCTCGCGGGCGCGCCGCGCCACATCGCGAACGAGGGTCCGGTGAAGGAGTCGGGCCGTACACCGGGCGCGGTGGCGGCGTACAGCGTGGGCAGGGCCCCGGCGTCCGGGCTCTGCGCGAGGAGCCGGTTCCCGATCTCCATGACCCGCTCGGCACCCTTGCGCCCCGCGAGCTTCGGCCCGGCGGTCTGGAGGTTGGTGGAGGCGTACCCGGGGTGAGCGGCGGCAGCGACGACATCGGACCCGGCACCGGCCAGCCGGCGCGCCAGCTCGTGGGTGAACAGAAGATTGGCGCTCTTGGACCGCCCGTAGGCGACCCAGCGCCGATACCCGCCGCGCTTGCTGTCGAGGTCGCGGATGTCGATATTGGCGAGCACGTGGAACATGCTCGACACGGTCACGACGCGGGCGCCCGGGGTGGCGAGCAGCGCGGGAAGCAGCAGCCCGGTGAGGGCGAAGTGCCCGAGATGATTGACCCCGAACTGAGTCTCGAACCCATCGGAGGTACGCGCGAACGGCAGGGCCATGACCCCGGCGTTGTTGACCAGCACGTCGAGCCGCTCGCCGTAGACAAGGTCGAACATCGCCGCGAACTCCGCCACGGAATCGAGATCCCCGAGGTCCAGCCGTACGAACTCCACGTCCGCGCCGGGTACTTCGGAGGCGATCCGGTCCCCCGCCTCGCTCCCCCGGGCCTCGCTCCGGCAGGCGAGCACGACCCGCGCCCCGCGCCGCGCCAGCTCACGTGCCGTGACGAACCCGATCCCGCTGTTGGCCCCGGTGACGACGGCCGTACGGCCACGCTGATCAGGGATGTCGCTCACATTCCACCCGGCCATGCCCAGACCCCTCTCCACCACTGTCCGTCACTCACCGTACGCTCAGTCTCGCCGGATCAACTCGGGATCAATCCTCCGCCCCACAAGCGGCAACGCGCCCACAGCGGCGACGACCAGCACCCCGACAGCACACGCGAGCAGCAACGGGACCCCGCCCCCGTCCCAGAAGACGGCCCCACCCCCGGTGACCAGATAGCTCGACTCGGCCATCTTCCCCACCACCACCGCCAACACCAACCCCACAGCCAACGGCAACACCACCTGCACCACCTGCACAGCCCGCAAGGTCCGCGCCCGCGCCCCCAGCAGGGCCAACGCAGTAACCTGCGGCCGCCGCTCGACGGCCCGGTCGGTGGCAGCGACGAGGTAGGCGGCTACACCGATGATCAGACCGAGGATCATGCCTACGGCCAGGAGGGTCCTGACGATGGTGACCCGTTGGAAGGAGTCGACGATCAGTCCCGGAGTGGTGACACCGGCCATGGGGGCGATGCCGCCAATGCCATCGAGGACGGTGCGGACGGTCTTCTCGGACGGACCACTGACGAGTGTGAGCGTGGCGCTCTCCGGGCGCGCGTTCGGCGGCAGTGCGGTGGGGGGGACCAGGATCGCTCCGCTCGGCAGGACATGGATGCCCTCATGGTCGCGATACCGGATGGTCTGCTGCGGCACAGTGAGCTTCAGGTCACGAGAGCGCTGTCCCACCTTCGCCCTGAAGACGACACTGCCGCCCGCTTTGGCATTCTCCTCAGGTTGCGTGGCATCCCACAGCCTCATGGGCCGCCCGTCCACGCACCCCTTGACCCACGGCACCGCCTTGTGCAGTTGACCGCACGTCGCCACCACGGCCTCAGGGCTGGGAGCCGCTCCCGCGTCGGCGGAGTCCGTCCTCAGGGTGACGACATGCGCGCGGAGCCCCGGCACCGCCTCGACGGCCCGTCGCTGGGGCCCGCTGAGCTCTCCGTACGAGATCTCATACGTCTGGACGGCCAAGACACTCTTGGCGACCCCGTTCAGTTCAATGACGACCCCCTGCGCGAGGGAAGCCGCGAAGACCAGCAGTACGAGCCCGGTGGCCACCCGGATCGCACCGCCCGGCTCGGCCTCGTTGCGCCGCATCGCAAGCCCGAGGGAGAGTGACCGGGTGGAGCGCGCCATCCGTTGCGCGAGGAATCGGGACAGCGACGGAAGCGAGAGCGCGAGCCCGACACCAGCCAGGATGATGGCCAACGGCATGAGCAACGAGGACACGGTGGTGCTTGTGGGACCATGGCCGGTCGCGCCCGCGATGCAGTAGCCCGTGATGACTCCCAGACCTGCGATCAACGGCAGGAAGACCCATTTCGAGGGCGGCTTCTCCACCGCGCCGCGCCGGACGGCCAGGGGATTGGCAGCCGCCTTGCCCGCACTGGCGCGACCCACGTACCAGGCGAGTGCCGGACATCCGACGAGACACACCACGAGGGTCTGGAAGGTCAGCGCGCCATCAGCCGGGTACCACGTGAACCCCGGCAGACCGACTCGTGAGGCGAGTTGGTTCACGGCCCAGTACTCGCCGAGTCCGAGGATCGCGCCCAGCCCGGCGGCGGCGACGGTCTCGGCGGCGTTCACCCGCTGAGTCCCCTTCTTGCTCAAACCCAGCAGGCGCAGCGCGGCCAGCCTGCGTGACCGGTCGGCCGCGGAGAGGCGTGCGCAGACCGAGAGGAAGACGGCGAGCGGCAGCAGCACGACCGCCGACAGGGCGAACCGCAGGATGCCGAGGGTCGTCGGATCCAACGTAGGGGGTGGCCCGTAGCGCTCGCCGAACCGCTCCACAGGGCTGCCGCCGGAGAGGTCGGCACGGCTCATGCCTACGTACGCGACGAGTTCATCGGGGCGGGCCAGCCCCTCGGCACCGATCACCCCGACTTCGTCGCCAGGGACCAGCTGAGCCAACGCCGGGTTGTGCTGGCGAAGTTCGTGCAGCTGTGGCGAGACGAACACTTCACCGACCCGGGGGAACGAGGGGAGTCCCGGGGGCGGCTCGACAGACCTGGTACCACGCGCCGTGAAGACGCGGGTGAGGGGTGTTGAGCCGTAGGGGTCTGTGCGGTCGAGGGTCAGGGGGTAGCCGTCGGCGATGACGCCGTTGGATTGAGCTGTGGGACTGACGGACTGTCTGCCGACAATGCGCCCATCCTGTGCGGCGAGAATCCCTGGAATCGCCAGCACGATGGCCAGACAGCAGACGCCCAGTGAGCCGCCGACCGTCATGAGGAGGAAGCGCACACGATTGCCGCGTCCGCTGCCGAGCAGCAGTCTCAACCCCAAGAGGAGTTCCTTCACAACTCCCCCTGTCCCTGCGGGGCGAGCTCACCATCGAGCATGGTGAAGCGCTTGTCCGCCTGGGCCGCGACCTTCGCGTCGTGCGTGACGAGCACGACTGCCGTACCCCGCGAACGGGCAAGCGCGAGAAACTCCTTGAGCACTGTGGCCGCATTGGTGCTGTCCAGCGACCCTGTTGGCTCATCGGCAAAGACCACTGCGGGCCTGTGCACGAGAGCGCGAGCGACGGCGACGCGCTGGTTCTGTCCACCGGACACCTGCGAAGGACGCCGTTCCTTCAGATCCGCGAGGCCCAAACGCCCCAGTACCTCCCCGGCTGCAGCAAGTGCCGGAGCTTTGCCCTGCCCTGCCAGCCGTAGCGGCAGAGCTGTGTTCTCCTCCACGGTCAGCTCGGGCAGGAGCTCTCCGTACTGGAAAACAAACCCGAAGCGATCTCGGCGCAAGGCGCTGAGTTCCTCATCGTCGAGTGCGGCCAACGGGCGGCCCTCGAAACGAACTTCACCGCCGGCGACGGGGAGTACGCCCGCAAGCGCATACAGCAGGGAGGACTTACCTGAACCACTCTGACCCATAATCGCCGCGACCTCGCCCCGATGGAGCGCAATGGATGCGCACTTAACAGCGTGCGCCGGGCCGTAGTAGAGGTCGATTCCCTTGGCGGAGAGGACTTCTGACGTGTTGATCTGGACTCCCGAAGGGAAGCGGACCCGGGCCTGCACCCGAGTCCTGGACACCGGTGGAACCGCTCAGCCCTTGCGGAAGTGCACCTCGGCGGAACAGGCGTCCAGCCAAATAGTTCCGCGATCAACACAGGCCCGGACATAGGCATCGTCCGTGTAGCGCTGGGAGGCCTCCCAGATGGACTTGTGCAGGAACACCAACTGCCCCTGCTTTCCGTAGTACTCGACCCCATCGCGACCCTCGACCCGGGCCCGCACATAGATGTTGTGGCCGTCGCGGGGCGCGCCGTCCTTGAGGTATCCCGCCCACTCGAAGGAACCGTGGTTCTGCCCTGGCGGGTTAAACCGATAGTGGCCCCGCTCGAAAACGACACCTGGCGCCTGCAAGTTGGGCATGTAGTGCCACGAATCCGCGATCGCCGCACCTGCCCCCGCGAGGAAGACTCCCGCCGCCACCACGCCAACCATTGCCGTCTTCATCTCTCACCTCTCTGCCTCCCAACGACCCCACCGGCCCCCAGGAGTTACAGAAGGTAATCGATCGGTAACGTGCTGAATCCTTTGGCCTACGAATCGCCATCCCATCAGGTGATCCAGAAGCACGAGAAGCGCGAGCGGGTGCCGAGCTCGTCGGCCGGCGTCAAGGCGTTGCGTAGTCGTTCGAGGAGGGCTGGGTGTCGAGGTAGAACCATTCGGCGGTGGGGCCCGGCATCGGAGTCGACGACGCCTCGGCGTGGGCCCGGTCCTCCGCGGGGGCGGGGGAGGCAGGGCGACGGGGCAGTGTTGCGGTGCGGGGTTCGTCGCGGGCGAAGGGCTCCGGGTCCACCCCGGCCCGGGCCATGTCCGCCGTCCACGCGTTCCCTGACCCCGGCATCAGCGACTCCGCCCCCGCCGCGCAGTGAACTCCTCGACCTGGTCGCGGCAGGCGTGGTCCAGATGAGTCATGCCGGTGAGGTCGAGGCGGATCCTGGGCCTGCTGACCGACCGGCTGGCGCAGATGATCGAAGGGCCGGGCCGGTCTGGACCGAACTCCATGTCGTACACGAGGGCCTCGGCCTGAGTGAGGAGCGGCGGCGGCGTGCCTTGTACGGAGGACTCGACGACTTCGTACGGCTGCCCCCGGTCGCACGACGGGGCGGCACCTCCGTGGCGAATGCCGCCCCGGTTGTCGCGACTGGCCCCGTCAACGCCCCCAGCACGGCGGCCAAACCCGCATCCATGCAAGCGAGATTGAACGAGGGGACCTCGTTGTAGTGGGTGCACAGGAAGATCTGGCGCGGTTCTGCACATGCGAGAGACCCCGATGGGGGATTCACCGCTGGCAGCGTCCGAACGTCACGACGTAGGTGCCGGCGCTGGGCGACGAGGCCCCGGCCCGGTCCGCCGAGCCGGGCTGGGCCCACGGGCCTATCTCGCGCAGCGACGGCTTGAGGATGATGGCGCGGTGGGCGGGGCTCTTCATCCACCAGTTGACGGCGGCCTGCGGAGTTCCCGATCCGCCCCACCCGGTGTACGTGATCTCGTTGAACTCCCACGAGCGGGGGTTGGGACAGTATCCGGCCGCCTGGATGCGGCTCTGCGGTGTCGAGCCGGTTTTGGGGTTGCGGTGCGGGTCCTTGCCCGGTCCCCACCACTTCAGCTGGACGGCCGCGACAGCATGCTGCTGAGCCGCGTTCGTCAGGGCCTGGCTAATGGTGAGGGAAGGCAGCCCGCGCTGTGTGCGCTGCGCGTTGATCAGGCACATCACGGCGGCCCTCGCCTGGGTGACCGTCCCGGCAGTCGGGGCTCGGTTGGCGGCGGCCTGGTCGCAGGTCACGGCCGCCGCGGGCGGGGCCGCCACGACAGGGAAGAGCGTGGCCGACAGGGCGGCAGCCGCGGCAGTGCTCAGCAGTTTTCCGGTGCGCGACATGTGGCTTTGCACGGATACTCCACCTCCTGCGAACACGAACGGTGTCGTCATCCAGGCTGCCATCGGCCCTGACCCGTCGCCATCCGGGGCCGCGGATCGGGCGTGCCGCTCGCGGATGCGCATCCTGGATGCCGTGACCCCAACCTGGTGAACGGGAGCGTGTTCGGTGGTGAACGGGCCTCTTGGCAGAGACGAGGTTGTCGACCAACTCTCTGCCTCGATGCCAGGGCCGGTCTGGCTGGAGGGCCGGGGCGGGCGTCCGGAGAACAAGCACAGCGAAGGGCCCGCCCTGGAATGTGCCGAATCAGAGCGGGGCCTGTGTGGTGACGGCCCGTGACGGAACCCAACCCCACCCGGAGGGCACAACGAGGGCACAACAGCTTCGCGTGGGTTCAACGGCAAACAACGCCAGTAAACGGCAACTTGCCTGGTCAGCGGCGCAGCTTGGCAGTCTCCGCAGATGATGCACGACGGGGCGGCACCTCCGCACAAGGTGCCGCCCCGTTTCTTTCGTGCGCCGGAGCCGTCGGCCGTCGGTGAGGGTCGAGGTTGACCGTCGGCGGCTCCGGAGTTCCGGCAGGCTAGCGGTGGTCGCTGCCCTTCGCCGTCGACGCCGCGCGACCCGCCTCCAGGCGTGCCACCGGGATCCGGAAGGGGGAGCAGGACACGTAGTCCAGTCCCACCTCGTGGAAGAAGTGGACGGACTCGGGGTCGCCGCCGTGTTCGCCGCAGACGCCGAGCTTCAGGTCGGGGCGGGTGGCGCGGCCGGCCTGCACGGCCGACTTCACCAGGGAACCCACACCGTCCTTGTCGATGGTCTCGAAGGGGGAGACGCCGAAGATCCCCTTCTCCAGGTAGGCGGTGAAGAAGCTCGCCTCCACGTCGTCCCGGGAGAAGCCCCAGACGGTCTGCGTGAGGTCGTTCGTACCGAAGGAGAAGAACTCCGCGGCCTCGGCGATCTGACCGGCGGTCAGGGCGGCCCGCGGGAGTTCGATCATCGTGCCGATGGCGAGCCTGAGGTTCGTGCCGGCGGCCGCCTGTACCTCCGAGATGACCTGGTCGGCCTCCTCGCGGACGATCTCCAGCTCCTGGACCGTACCGACGAGGGGGATCATGATCTCGGCCCGCGGGTCGCCCTTGGCGTTCTTGCGCTCGGCCGCCGCCTCCGCGATCGCCCGTACCTGCATGGTGAACAGGCCTGGGATGACCAGGCCGAGGCGTACGCCGCGCAGACCCAGCATCGGGTTCTGCTCGTGCAGGCGGTGCACGGCCTGGAGCAGGCGCAGGTCGTTCTCGTTGGCGTCGCCGCGCGACTCGGCCAGTGCCACCCGTACGGACAGTTCGGTCACGTCCGGCAGGAACTCGTGCAGCGGCGGGTCCAGGAGACGGATCGTCACCGGGAGGCCGTCCATCGCCTCGAAGAGTTCGACGAAGTCCCGCTTCTGCAGGGGCAGGAGCTCCTTGAGGGAGTCCTCGCGCTCCGCCTCCGTGTCGGCCAGGATCAGGCGCTCGACCAGTTCGCGCCGGTCACCGAGGAACATGTGCTCGGTGCGGCACAGGCCGATGCCCTGCGCGCCGAAGCGGCGGGCACGGAGGGCGTCCTCCGCGTTGTCCGCGTTGGCGCGGACGCGCAGGCGGCGGACCCGGTCCGCGTACGCCATGATCCGGTGGACCGCCGCGACCAGCTCGTCCGCGTCGTCGGCGCCCGCGTGCATCCGGCCCTCGAAGTACTCGACGACCGGGGAGGGCACGACCGGGACCTCGCCCAGGTAGACCTTGCCCGTGGAGCCGTCGATGGAGACGACGTCGCCTTCTTCGATGACCACTCCGCCCGGGGCGGTCATACGGCGGCGCTTGGTGTCGACCTCGAGCTCCTCGGCGCCGCACACGCACGTCTTGCCCATGCCGCGCGCCACGACGGCGGCGTGCGAGGTCTTGCCGCCACGCGAGGTCAGGATGCCCTCGGCCGCGATCATGCCGTCCAGGTCGTCGGGGTTGGTCTCACGGCGGATCAGGATGACCTTCTCGCCCGAACGCGACCACTTGATCGCGGTGTACGAGTCGAAGACCGCCTTGCCGACCGCCGCGCCCGGCGACGCCGCGATGCCCCGGCCGATCTGGTCGACCTTCGCCTGGTCGTCGAAGCGCGGGAACATCAGCTGCGCGAGCTGGGCGCCCGTCACGCGCTGGAGTGCCTCCGCCTCGTCGATCAGGCCCTGGTCCACCAGCTGCGTGGCGATACGGAAGGCCGCACCGGCGGTGCGCTTGCCGACGCGGGTCTGCAGCATCCACAGCTGGCCGCGCTCGATGGTGAACTCGATGTCGCAGAGATCCTTGTAGTGGTTCTCCAGGGTCTCCATGATCTGCATCAGCTGGTCGTACGACTTCTTGTCGATCGACTCCAGCTCGGCGAGCGGGACCGTGTTGCGGATGCCCGCGACCACGTCCTCGCCCTGGGCGTTCTGGAGGTAGTCGCCGTACACGCCCTGGTGGCCGGACGCGGGGTCGCGCGTGAACGCCACACCCGTGCCCGAGTCGGGGCCGAGGTTGCCGAAGACCATCGAACAGACGTTGACCGCGGTGCCGAGGTCGTGCGGGATGCGCTCCTGGCGGCGGTAGAGCTTGGCGCGGTCGGTGTTCCAGGAGTCGAAGACCGCGTGGATCGCGAGGTCCATCTGCTCGCGCGGGTCCTGCGGGAAGTCCCGGCCGGCCTCGGCCTTGACGATCCTCTTGAACTTGGTGACCAGCTTCTTGAGGTCCGCGGCGTCCAGCTCCGTGTCGACCGTGACCTTCTTGGCCGTCTTCGCCGCGTCCAGCGCGTCCTCGAAGAGCTCGCCGTCGACGCCGAGGACCGTCTTGCCGAACATCTGGATGAGGCGGCGGTACGAGTCCCACGCGAAGCGGTCGTCGCCGGCCTGCTTGGCGAGGCCCTGGACCGACTTGTCGGAGAGGCCGATGTTCAGCACGGTGTCCATCATGCCCGGCATGGAGAACTTCGCCCCGGAACGGACGGATACGAGGAGGGGGTCGTCGGCCTGGCCGAGCTTCTTGCCCATCGTCGCTTCGAGGGCCTCGAGGTGCGCGCTCACCTCGTCACGCAGTGCCGCCGGCTCCTCGCCACTGCCGAGGTAGGTCTTGCACGCCTCGGTGGTGATGGTGAAGCCCGGAGGGACGGGAAGGCCCAGGTTGGTCATCTCGGCGAGGTTCGCACCCTTGCCGCCGAGGAGGTCCTTGAGGTCCCTGTTGCCTTCGGTGAAGTCGTAAACGAACTTCGTACCCTCAACGCCGCTGTCGCCGCTCTCGGCTACATGGGGATCTTTTTTTTCCGACACGAGTCTCGACTCCTCGACGTCGCGGTGGCTGCCCTGACGGCGAGGAACATACCCAGATCGAAGGCGCCTGGGTACGTCTACTTGCACGTCATGCGCCTGTAACCACCCGTCCGCCACTCGATTGAAAGTCAAGCCTTGGCAAGCGGCCACGGTGAGATGTTTTCACTTCTTGAACGAATCAATACCCTCAGAGGGAAGTATACGCTCAGATGAGCGGTCACTGACACGTCTGAGTTTAATCGATGAACGATCAAGGGGTGGCACTGAGTGCCACCCCTTAGGGAAGTGCAGTCGCCCAAGATCCGCTCATCTGAGCGCCACCCCTATCAAGGGTGGCGAGAATCACGCAGTGAAGACGGCCCGAATTTCATCATGCGGACCACGATGTGGACGCGACACATGGATGTCACCCGGATTCCCGGAGGATGCCCCGACCTTCAGGCCGGGGAGGAATCCGGTTTCCCGCGAGGCGGGGCAAGAGAAGCCGGACCGCCGCCGGGTGATCCGGCGTCCGCCTGGGGAGTGGCGAGGGCGACCTCCAGGAGGTGGAGGATCTGGGAGTTGAGGGACCGCCGGTCCGCGGCGGCGCGGGCGCTCACCCGTTCGTGTAGGTCTGCCGGGATCCGGAGTGAGAAACGAATCATGACGCTACGGTGACACCATGACGACGCTAAGTGAAGCCGACGGGGCTGGGTGCGCCCGGTACACGTACCGGCTTCGCGTGTCGCCGAGTGCGTGTACGGCGCTGGAGGCGGAGTGGGCACGGTGCCGGTGGATCTGGAACGAGTGCGTCGCCAAGTCCAGGGCGGTCCACCTGCACAACAAAACCACGGGGGAGAAGCGGACCTGTGGCCCGGCGCAGCTCGACCGGATGCTGACCGGAGCGCGGGAGCGTACGCCGTGGCTGCGCGAGGGCAGCTCGGTTCCTCAGCAGCAGCTGATCCGGGACTTCGGCAGGTCCCGCGCGAAGGCGCATAAGGACATTCGGGAGCGCCTGCCTCAGCGGCAGCGGGCTGGTATGCCGGGGTGGAAGAAGAAGCGCGAGACCTTGCCAACGCTGAACTACACCCGGCGCGGGTTCCGGCTGAAGAACGGTCGCCTGTGCCTGGCGGGTGGGATCGTGCTGACGGTGGTGTGGTCGCGCAGCCTGCCGGGCGAACCCTCCTCGGTGCGCGTGTACCGGGACAGTCTCGGGCACTGGTACTGCTCGTTCGTGGTCCCCGCCGAGGTGCGGCCGCTGCCGGAGACCGGCCGGGTGCTCGGCGTGGACTGGGGGGTGAGGGAGACCGCGACCACCACCTCCAACGCCCACGACCTGCCGCACGCCCAGCACGGCCGCAAGGCGCAGGCCCGGCTGACCCGTTACGACCGGATGATGGCCCGCCGCCGGCCGAAGAAGGGACGGGCCGCCTCGAAGGGCTACCGCGAGGCGAAGAAGTGGCGGGCGAAGACCTACGCGAAGATCGCCCGGCAGCGGCAGGACACCGGCCGCAAGTGGGCCAAACGCGTCGTGACCGACCACGACGCGATCGCCGTCGAGGACTTCCGGCCGAAGTTCCTCGCCAAGTCCTCGATGGCGCGCAAGGCGGCGGACGCCGCGATCGGCGCCACGAAGAAGGCCCTGATCGAGATGGGCCGCAAGCACGGACGCGACATCCGGCTCGTACATCCCGCGCACACCACCATGGACTGCGCATCGTGCGGAGCGAGAACCAAGCACGCACTGCCGTTGTCCGAGCGCACCTACACCTGCACCGCGTGCAAAGTCGTCTCTCCCAGAGACAAGAACTCCGCCCGCGTGATGCTCGTCCGGGCAGGTCTGAACCCGGCTGGTGTCGAGGGCGTAAGACCTCCGGGAGCGCTGCTCCCGGAGGCAGCCTGAGCCAGGAATCCCCGCTCAGCCCTGAAGGAAGGAATCCCCATTCAGGGAGGGGAGCAGTCAAACACCCAGCGCCGCCAGCCGTTCCTCCACCCGCTCCGGCGCGTACAGGTACTCCACGACCAGCGCACCGGCCCCCACCAGCCCCGCCCGCTCCCCGAGCCGCGAGGTCACCACGTCCAGATGAGCGGTCGAACGCGGCAGCGCCCGCTGGTACAGCAGCTCGCGCACACCCGTGAGGAACGGGGTTCCGGCCAAATCCCCGGCGATCATCAGCACACCCGGATTGAGCAGGGTCACCACGGTCGCGAGTACGTCCCCGACCCGCCGCCCCGCCTCCCGCGCGAGCGCCATCGCCTCCGGGTGCCCGGCCGTCAGCAGGTCGCGCACATCCGAGCCGGAGGTGGCCGGGACACCGGACTCGGCGAGCCTGCGCGCCACCGCGCCACCGCTCGCGACGGCGGCCAGACAGCCGTACGAACCGCACCGGCACAGCGCGTCCGCGCCCACCCGGATGTGCCCGATGTCCCCGGCGCCCCCGTCGACGCCCCGGTAGATGGAACCGCCGACGACCATGCCCGCACCGATACCGGTGGAGACCTTGACCAGGGCGAACGCCGAACAGTCCGGATAACCGGTGCGCTGCTCCCCGTACGCCATGAGGTTGGCGTCGTTGTCGACGAGTACGGGGATCCGGGCGCCGCTCCGGGTGACACCGGCACCCGTGGCACCACCCGTGCCACCGGCACCACCGGCGCTCTTGATGCCGGCGTGCTCGGCGAAGGCACGTCCCAGACGCCCGCGTATGTCGTAACCGTCCCAGCCGGGCATGATCGGCGGCTGCACCACCTTGCCGGTGTCGGTGTCGACCGGGCCCGGCACCGCGATCCCGATCCCGCACACCGCGTCCGCGCGCTGCCCGGCCTTCTCCAGCAACTCGGCGAACCAGCGGCCGAGTTCGCCCAGTACGGCGTCCGGGCCGTCCTCGATGCGCAGGCTTCCGTGGTGCTCGGCCTGGATCTCGCCGCTCAGCGAGACGACGGCGGCCCGGCCGTGCCGGGTGTCGAGGTCGGCGGCGAGGACGACGGCGTGTTCGTCGTCGAACTCGAGGGTGATCGAGGGCCGACCGCCCTGGGGGGAGTCCACCGGGCCGCCCGCGCCCTCGCGCAGCCAGCCCGCGCGGAAGAGCCGGTCGAGGCGCTGGCCGACCGTGGCCCGCGACAGACCGGTGGCCTGCTGCAGCGCGCCGCGCGTCGTGGCACGCCCGCTGCGCACCAGTTCGAGCAGTTCCCCGGCGCTTGCCTGATGCCCGGCCCTCATGGCCTTCGCCGCCCTTCCCGCCGTCCCCGCCATGTCTGTCATGCCCAGCCCCTTGCGCTCACCAACTCTGCATTACATATTGAGTTTTGCGTGTTAAATAGACGTAACCCTACGGTACCTAGTGCCGAACCGATCGGCCGGACGTCTTCGGGGAGACCTGAGTGGACCGCACAACCCAACTCACCGTTCGCCGCACGGGGACCACCACCCCCGCGCGCACCTCGGGTTCCCCCGCTCCGCCCGGTTCGCACGAGATCACCCACTCCGGTGGGCACGTATACGATCCAGACCGGCCGACCGGGTCGCTGCACCTCAGGGCCGCCCGGGTACTCGAAGGCAACTGGACGGGAACGTCCACGGTTCCCTCGCACGGCCTGTATCCGCACCAGTGGTCCTGGGACTCCGCCTTCATCGCGATCGGCCTGCGCCACCTGTCCCCCTTGAGGGCGCAGACGGAACTGGAGACGCTGCTCGGCGCGCAATGGGGTGACGGCCGGATCCCGCACATCGTGTTCAACCCCTCCGTCCCGCTCGACGCCTACTTCCCGAGCCCCGACTTCTGGCGCTCCTCGACCTCGGGGCGCGCTGCGGGCGCCCCGCGCACCGTACAGACGTCGGGCATCGTGCAGCCACCGGTGCACGCGCTCGCCGCCTGGCTGGTGCACCAGGCCGACCCGGGTCTGTCCCGGTCGCGTTCCTTCCTCTCCCGGATGTATCCCCGGCTGGCCGCCTGGCACCGCTATCTGCTGCACCGGCGGGACCTGGGCGGCGGCGGGCTCGCCTCCGTGGTCCACCCGTGGGAGCAGGGCATGGACAACAGCCCGTGCTGGGACGCTCCGCTCAGCCGCGTCACCCCGGCCGCGCCGCGCTCCTTCCGCCGCGCCGACCTCGACCACGGGTCCGCGGAGGACCGGCCGACGGACCTCGACTACGGCCGGTACGTGCGACTCGCGACGGACTACCGGGACGGCGGGTACGCCGACGGCGCCGGCGAGTTCGCCGTCGAGGACCCGGCGTTCAACGCGCTGCTGATCGCCTCCGAGCACGCGCTCGCCGCGATCGCGCAGGAACTGGGCGCGGCGGGGACGGCGCGGCACGCCCGCGCGGAACGGTTGACGGCGGCCCTGGTGGAACGCCTGTGGGACCCGGCGGAGGGGATGTTCTTCTGCCGGGATGTGTATGGCGGGGATGCACGCGACGGAGGCGAGAGCGGTGCTCTCGGGTCGGATCGGCGCTCTCCTGAGAGCGGTGCTCTCGCACCGGAGCGGCGCTCTGCCGAGAGCAGTGCTCACGCTTCGGAGCGGCGCTCCCGCCAGAGCAGTGCTCACGCTTCGGAGCAGCGCTCTCGCGCCGGTGCGCTCATCCCCGAGCGCAGCGTGGCCGGGCTGCTCCCGCTCATCCTCCCCGCACTCCCCCGCGACATCGCCGCCACCCTGGTCCGCACGGCGGGCGGGCCGCACTTCGGGCTCGGCGGAATCGCCCGGCTGGCGCCGAGCTACGACCTGACCGGGCACGCCTTCGACCCGCACCGCTACTGGCGCGGCCCGGCGTGGTTCAACACGAACTGGCTGCTGGAGCGCGGGCTGCGGCTGCACGGGGAGCACGGGCGCGCTGAGGAGTTGCGGGCGGCGCTGCTGGAGACGGCCGACACGTCCGGGTTCGCGGAGTACGTGGATCCGTACACCGGCGAGGCCTGCGGCGCGCTCGGCTTCAGCTGGACGGCCGCGCTGACGCTGGACCTGCTGCACGAGCCCGCGCGAGCCGACCAGGCGGATCGGGCGGATCGGGTGGATCAGTCGACGCACGTCGTGTCCCATCCGGGGCACCGCGCGTTCGACAAGGCACAGGGCACACCGCCACACACATCGCACGCATCGCATACGACACACACGCCACACACGCCACACAGTTCATTCGAGACGGGCGCCAAGGGAGGGGACCGGGGATGACGGACCGGCATCATCTGCTCGTGCACGGTGGGACGTTCGCCGCCGTGGGCGACGGCGGGGACATCAGCGGGGTGCGCGGCGGCAGCTCCCCGGACGGGTTATTCGTACGGGACGCCCGGCACCTCAGCCGCTGGCAGCTGACCGTCGACGGCGCGGTGCCCGAGGCGCTGACGCCGGTCGCGGACGGCGACACGGCGCGCTGTGTACTCGTCCCTCGCGGCGGGCGCAACGAACCGCCCGCGTACACGCTCTTCCGTGAACAGGCCGTCACCGACGGCGCGTTCGTGGAGGCGCTGCGCGTCACCAGCAACCGTCCGTCGCCCACGACCGTGCGCATCGCGCTCACCGTGGACGCCGACTTCACGGACCAGTTCGAGCTGCGCTCCGACTACCGTACGTACGCCAAGATCGGCGCCGTACGAGGGCGTCAGGTCCTCGATGACGGGGTGGAGTTCAGCTACCAGCGCGGGGAGTGGCGGTCCTGTACGACGGTCACCTCCGAGCCGCCGCCGGACGGGGTCGAGGAGACCGGCACCGGCGCCCGTCGCCTCGTATGGACCCTGGACCTCGAACCGCACGCCTCGGCGGAGCTGGCGCTGCGCGTGGCGGCCCGCCCGCACGGGGCGTTGAAGGACCCGGAGGTGCCCGCCTCACCCTCCGCGGCGAATGAACGACTCCTCGCGCTGGAGGGCGAGTTCGCGGACGGTGTGCCCTTCCCGACCGGCTGGCCGGAGCTGGCCGCGGCCTGCGCGCGCGGGCTGTCCGACCTCGCGGTGCTCCAGGTCCCGGCGACGGGCCCGGACGGCGAGGAGCTGCGGGTGCCGGCGGCCGGAGTGCCGTGGTTCCTCACGCTCCTGGGCCGCGACGCCCTGCTGACCTCCCTGTTCGCGCTCCCCTACCGCCCCGAGCTCGCCGCCGCCACGCTGCCCGCGCTCGCCGCGACGCAGGCGGTCGAGGTGGGAGCGGGTGCGGTGGCCCAGCCCGGCAAGATCGTGCACGAGGTGCGGCACGGTGAGCTGGCGCACTTCGGGCAGGTGCCGTACGGGCGGTACTACGGATCGGTGGACGCGACGCCGCTGTTCCTGGTGCTGCTCGGCGCGTACACCGAACAGACGGGTGACCCGGCCCTGGCCCGGCGGCTGGAGGCCAACGCCCGGGCGGCGATCGGCTGGATGCTGGACCACGGCGGTCTGACCTCCGTCGGCTATCTCGTCTACCGCGCGGACGGCGGCGGCCTCGCCAACCAGAACTGGAAGGACTCCCCCGGCGCGATCTGTTCCGCCGACGGGAGCCGCCCCAGTGGGCCGGTGATGGCCGCGGGCGCGCAGGGATACGCGTACGACGCGCTGCGCCGCACCGCCCACCTGGCCCGTACGGTCTGGGGCGACGAGGTCTACGCCGCTCTGCTCGAACAGGCGGCGGGCGACCTCCGTGACCGTTTCCAGCGGGACTTCTGGATGAGTGAACACGCCTTCCCCGCGCTGGCGTTGGACGGTGACGGCCGTCAGGTCGACGCCCTCGCCTCGGACGCCGGGCACCTGCTGTGGTCGGGGCTGCTCGACAAGGAGTACGGCGAACTGGTCGGCCGCCGCCTGCTGGAGCCGGACTTCTTCTCCGGCTGGGGTGTGCGCACCCTGGCCGCCGGCCAGCCGGCCTACCACCCGTTGTCGTACCACCGCGGTTCGGTCTGGCCGCACGACAACGCGTTGATCACGCTGGGGCTGTCCCGCTACGGCCTGCACGACGAGGCCCGGACGGTCGCCCATGCGCTCGTCGACGCCGCCACGGTCGCCGGCCACCGGCTGCCGGAGGTCCTCGCGGGGTACGGCCGCGAGACACACGGGGAGCCGGTGCCTTATCCGCATGCGTGCGTACGGGAGTCCCGTTCGGCGGCGGCACCACTGGCGTTGCTCACGGCGGTCGGGGGCGCTTGAGGGAGCCCCCGGCCCCCGACAGGAGAGTCAGCCCCCGGACGTGTCCAGTTCCGCGTCCTCGCCGATGCCCGCGCAGTCGTACGGGTCCTTGAGCCAGCCGTCCGGCAGGACGACCCGGTTGTTGCCGGACGTGCGGCCGCGCGGGCCGTCCGCGCCCGTCGGCCAGGGCTGGTCGAGGTCCAACTCGGCGAGGCCGTCGGAGAGTTCGGCAAGGGACGACGTGATCGCGAGCCGCTTGCGCATTTCGGAGCCGACCGCGAAGCCCTTCAGGTACCAGGCCACGTGCTTGCGGAAGTCGATGACGCCGCGCGCCTCGTCGCCGATCCACTCGCCGAGCAGGGTGGCGTGGCGGACCATGACGGCCGCGACCTCGCGCAGCGTCGGGCGGGCGTAGGCGTCCTGGCGCCCCTCGAAGGCGGCCACCAGGTCGCCGAACAGCCACGGCCTGCCGAGGCAGCCGCGCCCGACCACGACCCCGTCGCAGCCGGTCTCGCGCACCATCCGCAGCGCGTCCTCCGCCGACCAGATGTCGCCGTTGCCGAGGACGGGGATCTCCGGCACGTGCTCCTTGAGGCGCGCGATGGCGTCCCAGTCGGCCGTGCCGCCGTAGTGCTGGGCGGCGGTGCGGCCGTGCAGGGCGATGGCGGTGACGCCCTCCTCGACGGCGATCCGTCCGGCGTCGAGGAACGTGATGTGGTCGTCGTCGATGCCCTTGCGCATCTTCATCGTCACCGGGAGGTCGCCCGCCCCGCTGACGGCCTCACGCAGGATCGCCCGCAGGAGGTTGCGCTTGTACGGGAGGGCGGAGCCGCCGCCCTTGCGGGTGACCTTCGGGACCGGGCAGCCGAAGTTCAGGTCGATGTGGTCAGCGAGGCCCTCCTCCGCGATCATGCGGACGGCCTTGCCGACGGTCGCCGGGTCCACGCCGTACAGCTGGATCGAACGCGGCTTCTCGGTCGCGTCGAAGTGGATCAGCTGCATGGTCTTCTCGTTGCGCTCGACCAGCGCCCGCGTGGTGATCATCTCGCTGACGAACAGGCCCTTGCCGCCGCTGAACTCGCGGCACAGCGTGCGGAACGGCGCGTTCGTGATCCCGGCCATGGGAGCGAGGACGACGGGCGGCTGGACGGTGTGGGGGCCGATCGACAGCGGGGTGGCGGGGGCGAGGGCGGTCGTGGACATTCCCCCATTGTCGCGTACGCGGACGGGTGCGATGACTGTGGTGACGGTCATGAGTGAGTGCGGTGCGCAACAGAGGAAGGCCAGGGAGGGTCAGGGGGGAGTCGGGAGGGCGAGGGGAGGGTCAGGGGATGGTCATTAGTTAGACACACTATCGACACGGGCGTAGGCTGGAGGAATGCCCGAGCTCAGTCCCCGCCACCGGCTTCTCGTCCTCGCGATCTGCTGCATGAGCCTGCTGATCGTGAGCCTCGACAACACGGTCCTGAACGTCGCTCTCCCCTCGATGCAGAAGGAACTGCACGCGAGCGTGGCGGGCCTCCAGTGGACCATCGACGCGTACACGCTGGTCCTGGCGTCGCTGTTGATGCTCGCGGGCTCGACCGCCGACCGCATCGGCCGCCGCCGGGTCTTCAAGGCGGGCCTGGTGATCTTCACCCTCGGCTCGGTCCTGTGCTCCGTCGCTCCGAACCTGGACTCGCTCGTCGCCTTCCGCATGGTGCAGGCGGTCGGCGGCTCGATGCTGAACCCGGTCGCGATGTCGATCATCACCAACACCTTCACGGACCCGCGCGAGCGCGCCCGCGCGATCGGCGTCTGGGGTGGTGTGGTCGGCATATCGATGGCCGCGGGTCCGATCGTCGGCGGCCTGCTCGTGGACTCGGTCGGCTGGCGGTCGATCTTCTGGATCAACCTCCCGGTCGGCCTCGCCGCGCTCCTGCTCACCTGGCGTTACGTCCCCGAGTCCCGCGCCCCCAAGGCCCGCCGCCCCGACCCGGTCGGACAACTCCTCGTCATCGCGCTGCTCGGCTCCCTGACGTACGCGATCATCGAGGCGCCCAACTCCGGCGCCCCCCAGACCCTCGCCTTCGGCGCGATCGCCGTCGCCGCGCTGCTCGGCCTGCTGTGGTACGAGCCGCGGCGCGACGAACCCCTCATCGACCTGCGCTTCTTCCGTTCGGCGCCGTTCAGCGGGGCCACGGTCGTCGCCATCAGCGCGTTCGCCGCGCTCAGCGGGTTCCTGTTCCTCTCGACGCTCTATCTGCAGAACGTGCGCGGTCTGGACGCGCTGCACGCGGGTCTGTGGATGCTGCCCATGGCGGTCATGTGCTTCGTGTGCGCGCCCATCTCGGGGCGGCTGGTCGGCAACCGGGGGCCGCGGCTGCCCCTGCTGATCGCGGGGGTCTCGATGACCGCGAGCGGGATTCTCTTCGCCGCGTTCGAAGGCGAGACGTCGAACGTCACGCTCGTCATCGGGTACGTCCTCTTCGGCCTCGGCTTCGGCTTCGTGAACGCCCCCATCACCAACACCGCCGTCTCCGGCATGCCCCGCACCCAGGCCGGGGTCGCTGCCGCCGTCGCCTCCACCAGCCGCCAGATCGGCGGCACCCTCGGTGTCGCCGTGGTCGGCGCGGTCCTCGCCTCCGGCATCCAGGCCTCGGCCTACCGGGAGACGTTCGTGTCGGCCGCCCGCCCCGGCTGGTGGATCCTCGCCGGCTGCGGTCTCGCCGTGCTCGTCCTGGGCGCGCTGACCAGCGGACGCTGGGCACGCGGGACGGCCGAGCGGACGGCGCGGCAGCTGGAGTCCGCGGACGTCCGGGACTCGGTGGGCGTCCGGGCCTAGGCGTGCCTCAGGCCCTGTCGGCCCAGGCGTGCCTACTCCAGGCCCTGTCGGCCTAGGCGGCTTCCGTCTCCGCCGTCAGCGCGATCTCGTGCAGCTTCCTCAGGCGTTCGCGGTTCTGCTCGTCCATGGGGGCGTACGTCACCATGCGGGCGCCCATGTCGGGGGCCAGCCACAGGTCGATGTGGTCGAGGGTGAGCGGCCCGACGTACGGGTTCAGGAACTGCTTGGTCTTGCTGGGCACGCCGCCGAACACCTCGTAGCGCTCCCAGATCTCACGGAACTCCGCCGACTCCGTCCGCAGCCGCTTGACCAGCATCTTCCAGGCGGGCTCGCCGAGATGGCCGGCCATCGAGCCGCGCAGCTTGGCCGCCATCGTGCGCATGGTCTCGTCCAGGAGCACGATCGACTCGCGCCACTCCGGGTGGGTGTAGACGAGGACCATGCAGTTGCGGTCCTCGGGCGGTACGGCATCGAGGTCGCGCATCATCAGCCGGGCGTACGTGCGGTTGTACGCCAGGATGTCGTAGCGGCTGTTCTGGATGCAGGCCGGGACCGGCTCCAGCTGGGACAGCACCTCGAGCAGGGCCGGGGTGATGGTCGGGCACCGCGCGGCGGGCGTGGGGTCGACGGCTCCGGCCAGCCGGAAGAGGTGGGCGCGCTCGCTGGAGTCGAGCAGCAGGGTGCGGGCCAGGGCGTCGAGGACCTGTTCGGAGACCTGGATGTCGCGGGCCTGTTCGAGCCAGGTGTACCAGGTGACGCCGACGGAGGAGAGCTGCGCGACCTCCTCGCGGCGCAGGCCCGGCGTGCGCCGGCGGCGGCCGCGGGGCAGTCCGACCTGCTCCGGTGTGATGCGCTCACGGCGGTTGCGCAGGAAGGCGGCGAGCTCGTGCCGCCGGATCTCGCTGCCGCGGGGGGCGGCGGAGCCGTGCGGCTCGGGGTCCACCGGCCGGGGAGACGTCACGGACACCGCCCGCTGAACGGGGTCGATGGCCTCCACCGGCCGGGGAGCGGTGCTCTCCTGCGTCATCGTCGTCATGCCTCCAGCCTGCCGTTCGCCGGAACCTGTTGCCAGGTAGTGCTTCTACCAGGATAAGGACACTCTGGTACCAGTCTGAGGTCAGGAGAAGTCTGGAGGACGTGACCGAAACCGGAACTCTCAGGACTCCAGTCCGCTCGCCCTCCGCAGCACCCGTGCTCAGCGGCCTCGGCCTCTTCACCGTGCTGCTCGGAGCGGCACTGCCCCTCATCGACTTCTTCATCGTCAACGTAGCCCTCCCGACCATCGGCCGGGACCTGAACGCGAGCGAAGCCGTCCTCGAACTCGTCGTCGCCGGGTACGGAGTCGCGTACGCCGTCCTGCTCGTCCTGGGCGGCCGCCTCGGCGACCTCTTCGGGCGACGCCAGTTCTTCCTCGGCGGAATGGCGGCCTTCGGCCTGACCTCCCTGGCGTGCGGGCTCGCGCCCAGCGCCTGGACACTGGTGGCGGCGCGCGTCGCACAGGGCGCGGCGTCCGCGGCGATGCTGCCGCAGGTGCTCGCCACCATCCAGGCGGCGACGGCGGGCCCGCGCCGCGGCAAGGCCATGAGCCTGTACGGCGCCACCGCGGGCCTCTCCATGGTGGCCGGGCAGATACTCGGCGGCCTCCTCGTCGCGGCGGACATCGCGGGCACCGGTTGGCGCGCGGTGTTCCTCGTGAACGTGCCCGTCGTGATCCTCGGCCTGATCCTGGCCACACGCGCCGTCCCCGAGACGCGCTCGCAGCACCCGGAGCCGATCGACACCCCCGGCACGGTGCTGCTCGCCGTGTCCCTGCTCGCGCTCCTCGCCCCGCTCACCGAGGGCAGGGCGGCGGGCTGGCCCCTGTGGACCTGGCTGTCGCTGGCGCTGTTCCCCGTCGCGGCGGCGGCGTTCTACTTCGTCGAGCGCCGGGAGGACCGCCAGGGCCGTACGCCCCTGGTGCCGCCGAGCCTGTTCGCCCTGACCTCGCTCCGCCGGGGCCTGATCATGATCGTGCCGTTCTCGATCGGCTTCAGCGGCTTCATGTTCGTCATCGCGGTGGCGCTGCAGCGCGGTGCGGGCCTCGGCCCGGTCCCGGCGGGCCTGGCCCTGGCGCCGATGGCCGCGGTCTTCTTCGTCGTCTCCCTCTGCGGCCCCCGGCTGATCGCCCGCTACGGCACCCGGATCGTCACCGCGGGCGGGCTGATCCAGGCGGTGGGCGTAGCCCTCATCGCGCTGGCCGCCTGGCGGTCCTGGCCTGACCTGGGCGTGTGGCAGCTGCTGCCGGGCGCGGCGGTCGCGGGCGCGGGCCAGGCGCTCCAACTCCCCGTCCTCATCCGGATCATCCTCTCCGAGGTACCGTCCGCGCGGGCCGGCGTCGGCAGTGGCGTCATGGCCACCACCCAGCAGTCGGCCCTCGCCGTCGGCGTCGCCACCCTGGGCACCCTCTTCCTGTCCCTCGCCGCGAGCGACGGCATGCGGGACGCCCTCGTCACCACCCTGCTGGTCCAACTGGCGGGCGTGGTCCTGACGACGGCCCTGAGCCTGCGGCTGCCGCGCACGATCAGCTGAGCTGCACGATCAGCTGAGCTGTGGGGGCGGTTGGAGCATCCGCTTCATGACGGGGACGGGCAGGGCCGGGTGCCGGGCCGCGGGCTCCGCGGTGTCGGGGTCGCGCAGCAGCCCGACGACGACCCGAGCGGGAAACCGCGCGTGCCAGAAGGCCGCTTGGCGTATGTGGCTGTGCGGGTCGTCCAGCAGCCGTACCGCCGACGCCGCCGTCAGCCGCGGGTCCTCCGCGGCCCGGTATCTGACTTCCTCGTCCGGGTCCCGGCTGAACCGCTCCACCAGTTCGGGCGTCGACTCCGGGTCGTCCAGGGCCAGTTGACGCATCCGCGGGTTCGGGTCGTCGGCGTGGCGGAGGAGGTCGTGGCGGGGGAAGTTCGGGTGGCCGTGCGGGCGGTCGGGGGTGCTGAGGCTGCCGGTCCACCACTGCCACACCCGCAGCAGCATGTCGGCGGGCGCGTCGTCGCAGGACTCGGCAAGGAAGAGCTGCACGACACGGTCCTCGTCCCGGGCGAGGAGTTCCACGACGTCCGGCGGAAGGCGCTTGGCACGAGCCACGCTGCGGCGTACGAGGGGGTGGGCGGAGGCGGCCAGGCGGCGCAGGGCGGCGGGGTCGTCGTGCAGGTCCAGGACCCAGTCGAGCGGGTAGTGGTGCAGGCGCGGATCGAAGTCGATGTCGATGCCGGCCCGTTGTTCCTCGGTGAGTTCGGGTCGCGTGGAGACCGCGAAGCGGACGGACTCGTCCTGGTCCCGGCCGAGGAGGGCCACCAGGTCCGGGTCGAGGCCCGGGCTGCCCGCGAGGGAACGGCGCAGGGCGGCATCGCCGTGGTGGGCCAGGTGTTCGACGAGGTCGCGCTCCAGACGGCAGGTCCTCACGGCACGGTCCTGGAACCCCCCGTAGGCGGTGTCGGAGGCGAAGTCGGCGGCGAGGAAGACGGACCGGGGCATCGGATGATCCTGGTGGTGCCGGAGCAAGGCCTTCGCACGGACCTTGCCGCTGGGATCCCCGAGCAGCTGGTGCCGGGTCCCGCTCGGGAGGTGGGGCCAGGCCCGTGGGCAGGCCGCGGCCCGTACCGTCCACTCGGGGTCGGTGGCCAGCACGGTCAGCAGGTGCGCGGACAGCCCGGACAGTCGGGCGGTCTCCGCACGGATGCGGGCGGACGGATCCACGGCGAGCCGCTCGTAGGCGGGTCCGGTGAGCTCGGCACGCCGTTCTGCCGCGAGCAGAGTGAGGATCCACCGGTGCCGCTCGTTCTGCTCGGCGAGGATCAGGCGGGTCCATTGATCGGCCGTGATGTTCTGCTGGACCTCGGCCAACCGCGCCCGTATCTGCCAATCCGGGTGAACCATGGCGGCCTCCACGACCGCCGTCGGCATCGCGCCGTACATGAAGTAGGTGGACCGGCCCAGCAGACCGGCGCGCAGGTCATCGGGGGTGGCCGGGTTGAGCGCCAGCCCGTCCACCCACGACGTGCGGTGCCGCTCCGAAGGGTCCAGCCCCTCGAACGCCGACTCCCAGGCGGCGGCCCGCTCCTCAGGAGTCTCCCGGGCCGTCGCCCGCGCGGCCGCCTCCCGCCGCTCCCGCATCCGATCCACGACGACGAGCCGGATCCCGTCGTCCTCGGATGTCGTACCCAGCAGGCTGTCGCCATCCGTGGAGAGCGCGACGAACTTCGGCTCGCCGGGTCGTTCGCCCAGCACTCCGGCGAGGTCCCAGCGGTCGGTGAAACGGACCGGCGTCCAGTCCCAGGGCGCGCTGCCCGTGCGGTGGCCTGCGATGTCGATGAGGAAGACACCGTCCTCGTCGAGGATCCCGCCCGCGACCGCCAGCCGGTACCACCGCGCGTTGAACTCGCCGATCGGGTCCTCCCGGTCACCGGCCACGCGCAGCACCCGCTCGGCGTCACCCGGAACGGCCACGCGCCACGCGAACCGGGGCGACGGCACCTCCTCCTGGACCCGCCGCTCCCCGACGACTTCCAGCCCCGCCCGCCGCAACAGCTCCCCGAGCTCGACTGTCCCACGCGTCATGAATACAACTCCTCAGTGACGGACCAGGCAGAAGGGATGTCCTGCCGGATCGGCGTAGATGTGCCAGCCCCGTCCGTCGGAGACGTCGAGCGGTGTCGCACCCAGAGCCAGGACCTGTTCCCGCGCCCGGTCCAGGTCCGGGACGCCGAAGTCCAGGTGGAACTGCTGGGGGCGGGCGGGATCGGGCCACTGCGGAGGGCGGTACTCCGCGGCCCGCACTCGCTGGAAGGCGAGCACGAGACCGGACGGCGTGTGCAGCGTCGACCAAGCCTCGCCGAGCGCCCAGCGCGGGTCGGGCCGGTTGACGGTGCCGCCGAGCAAGGCCTCGTAGAACTCGGCGAGTCGGAGCGGCTCGGGGCAGTCCAGCACCACGCACTGCAGTTCGGCGATCACGCGCCGATCCTAGGTCAGCTCCCCGGGCGGGCGAGTGGGGCGACCAGGGTCTCCGACTGGTGGGTGCGGCGTAGGGCGTTCGTGACGAAACCGTTCGTCTTCAGTTCCTCGACGAGGTCGTGGAGGAAACGGACGGTCTCGGGGTGGCGGGTCCTCGTCGTGCCGACCGCTTGGCGGATCTGCATGAACCGCTCTTCGATCAGGCGGAGTTCGGGGCGCGCCGCGACGAACTCGGTCATCGGCTGCCTGATCCCGGCCGCGACCTCCAGCCCCTCGGCCCCAAACGCCTCGACCCCGTCCTCCCCGCGCACCACGCTCGCGTGCCGAAGCGTGCGGGAGAGGAACAGGTCGTAGGCGGACCCGCGCTTCACACCGATCCGCACGCCGGGACGGTCGACCTCGGCGACGGTCGTCAGGTCCGAGTCGCGGGGGACGGCGTACACGCCCTCGATCACGACGTACGGCGCCGTGAACGCGACCTCGGCCTCCCGTGCGGGCTCGACGGCCAGGAAGCAGAGGTCGGCGCGGCCCTCCGCCATCGCCTCGTACGACTTGCGGGCCGCGTCGAAGCAGAGGAGTTCCACGGGGACGTCGAGACGGGCGGCGATCTCCCGCGCGAGGTCGACGGTGATGCCGGCCGGGGCCGCCGGGGTGCCCTGGGCCAGCACGGGATTGCCCAGATTGATCGAGGCCCGCAGGCTGCCGTGGGGCGCGAGGTCCTTGGCGATGGCGGGAGTTGCGGTCGTCATGAGCGGAGTGTAGATCGGGGCGATGCGGCAGCGCGGAGGGTGGCAGGGCGGCAACGGATCGTGATCACGTGCGGCCACGCGGTGAACTCGCGACCGAAGAACCCCCGTTGATCTTCCCGATGCTGCACACTCCTTGCTGCGAAAGGCTTGCCGCCAACGCCTTGCCGGGCAAGCGGAGCGGTAACACCTGGAGGTGTCATGCTGCAGATCAACACGAGCAAGGTAAGCCGCTGGGACCAGCACGGCCGCGAGCACGTCGTCCATGTCCAACGCGCCGGTGTACAGCGCACGATCAGATGCGACACCTGCGGCTGGCGCAAGGGCGCGCAGTTCCTGCCGTGGCTGAAGGCGGAGGAGCACCTCGCCGAGGCGCATCAGGCGACGGTGGACCCGACGGAGGGTTAGTCCGTCGCCGGGTCCACCGGTTGGCCACCGGGACCGTGAATTCAGCGAATGCTTGCGACGAACCCCGGGCGTTTACTCTCGGGAGGAATCGCATCACCGTGACTGCTCGGCCACGGAGCAGCCGGATGCCTTCTCCGGCGGAGCGGGGTGGTACGAACACATGGCCGCGTAGATCGCTCGGTGTGATGAACGGCCCCGAACGTGTGGTGGCGTCTCGCACGGATGCCTACGATCGGTGATCGTGAAGCTGGTCGTGCAGGTCAAGCTGGAGCCGACACCGAAACAGGCGGCGGCACTTGAGGCGACCCTGCGCGCCTGCAACGAGGCCGCCACCTGGGTGAGCGAGACCGCCTTCGAGCGCGGGGAGTTCAAGAACTTCGCCCTGCGCAAGCACACCTACGATGCGGTCAAATCCCGCTGGAATCTCGGTGCGCAGGCCGCGCAGCATTCGATCAAGAAAGTGTGCGACGCCTACACCACGCTGAAGGCGAACCTGAGGGCCGGGAACCTCGGCAGGCCCGGCTCACGCCGATACCGCAAAGCCTCCGAGAAGCCGATCGCCTTCCGCCCTCGGGGCGCGCAGCCCTACGACGACCGCATGCTGTCCCGGCAGATCCCGGACCGGACGGTGTCCATCTGGACCACCAGAGGCCGGGTCAAGAACGTGGCCTTCACCGCCTCACCCGAGCAGCTGGCCACCCTGGCCCTGTACCGCAAGGGCGAGTCCGACCTGCTGGAGCGGGACGGCATGTAGTTCCTCAACGCCACCTGCGTGGTCCCCGAAACGTCGCTCAACACCGGTCCGGTGGACTTCCTCGGCATCGACCTGGGGATCGTGAACATCGCCACCACCAGTGACGGCGAGATCATGGCCGGACGCGAACTGAACCGCACCCGCCTGCGCGAGCGAGGGCTGCGCACCAAGCTCCAGAAGAAGAACACCCCGTCCGCCAAGCGCCGCCTGCGGAAACGGCGGCGCAAGGAGGCGCGGCGGGCGCGGGACATCAACCACAAGATCGCGAAGCAAGTGGTGGCCGAGGCTGAACGCACCGGTCGCGGGATCGCCCTCGAAGACCTGACAGGGATCCGCGAACGGGTACGGCTTCGCAAGCCTGGGGGTACCTCCCACGCCCTTAAGGCAGTGGGGGAGGGCCACCCGCTCCTCCTGGGCCTTCGCCCAGCTGGGGGCATTCATCGCGTACAAGGCCCGCAAGGCGGGGGTACCGGTGGTGCACGTCGACCCGGCGTACACCTCACGCACCTGCGCCGAGTGCGGCCACGTAGACAAAGCGAACCGGGTCTCACAGGCCTGGTTCGCGTGCCGGAACTGCGGATTCGTTGATCACGCGGACCGGAACAGCTCCCGCAACATCCGTGCCAGAGCACGAGAGTTGTGGCGACGCGGGGCCCAGTCAACGGCCCCTGCTCCACCCCGGAAGCACCAGGACGGAGCTGGACGCAACGCAGCATCACCGCCAGTGATGCCCGTTGTGCAAGCCCGTCGCTCTAGCGACAGGTAGTTGACTCGATTCGGCGGCGCAGTCCGCGCAGGACGAGGGTGACGACCGTCGAGAACTCGGCCTCGATGCCCGGCTGTTCCCACGCGTGGGCGTAGGCGGGGTCGTGGAAGCGGTTCGTGGCGTGGAAGACGGCGCGGGCCGTCGCGACGGAGTCGCCGTCCACGGTCATGAAGTCGCCCTCCATCACGCCGCGATGAATGATCTCCGAGAGCTGGTCGACCAGCTCGGCGACGTGCTCCTCGACCACCGCGCTCGCCTCGTCGAGCAACACCGAGTACGTGGCGAACAGCTCGGGATCGTCGCCCGCCTTGTGCCGCTTGGCGGTGAACAGCGTCGCCAGCCAGTGTTCGAGAACCTCCGGGGGTGGCGCGGACGACGGCCTGGCGATCTCCGCGAGTATCTGCGACGTACGGTCCAGCCAGCGCTTCGTGACCGCCTCCCGCAGCGCCGCCTTCGTACGGAAGTGACGGTAGACGCTGCCGTGGCTGACGCCGAGCGCGCGGGCCACGTCCACCACGGTGGCCTTCGCGGGGCCGTGGCGGCGCAGCGCCTCCTCGGTCGCCTCGAGGATGCGCTCGGCGGTCAGTGCTTCGCTGGTCGGTGCCATGTCGAAAACCGTACCTGGCGGCACTGTCAGCGGTCGGTGCCGAGATGTGACATCTGCGCCGCCGGGTAGCGGTCGCCCGCGGCGGAGTCCGCCGGCACGGCCTGCTCGATCGCGGCAAGGTCGGCGTCGTCGAGCGTGACGTCCAGCGCGCCGAGCGCCTCCGTCAGCCGCTCCCGGGTCCGCGCACCGACCAGCGGCACGATGTCCTCGCCCCTCGACAACACCCACGCGATCGCGATCTGCGCCACGCTGACGCCCTTCTGCTCGGCGATCTTCCGCAGCGCCTCGACGAGGGAGAGGTTGTGCTGGAGGTTCTCGCCCTGGAAGCGGGGGCTCATGGAGCGGAAGTCGGTCGGGGCCAGCTGCCGGTCGGCCGTGAAGTGGCCGGAGATCAGCCCGCGGGACAGCACGCCGTACGCGGTGATCCCGATGCCCAGCTCACGGGTGGTCGGCAGGACCTCGTCCTCGATGCCGCGCGAGATCAGCGAGTACTCGATCTGGAGGTCGGAGATGGGGGCGGTGGCGGCGGCCCTGCGGATGGTGTCGGCGCCGACCTCGCTCAGGCCGATGTGCTTGACGTGCCCCTTCTCCACAAGCTCGGCGATCGCGCCGACCGTCTCCTCGATCGGGACGTTCGGGTCGAGCCGCGCGATCCGGTACACGTCGATGTGATCGACGCCCAGGCGCTGCAGCGAGTACGCGGCGAAGTTCCGCACCGCGGCGGGCCGACCGTCGTATCCGGACCAGCCGCCGTCCGGGTCGCGCAGGGCGCCGAACTTGACGCTGGTCAGCGCCTGCTCGCGCAGGGCCGCCGGAGCCGCGCGCAGGGCCTCGCCGATCAGCATCTCGTTGTGGCCCATGGCGTAGAAGTCGCCGGTGTCGAGGAGCGTCACGCCCGCCTCGATGGCGGCGTGGATGGTCGCGATGGACTCGGCACGGTCCGCCTCGCCGTACAGCGCGGACATGCCCATACAGCCGAGGCCGAGGGCGGAGACCTGGGGGCCGGTGGTTCCGAGGGGGCGGGTTTGCATGAGGACTCCCTGGTGTCCCTTGGAGGATTGGTGCCCTTCACGATGGCATGACAGATGACAGATTTCAATATCTGTCATCTGTCATCTGTCACCCCCGCCCCACTTTGGTCCAGACCTATTGACGACAGGTCTGGACCGCGGGCACTGTCATGCCTACGACACCTCACCGCACCCCCCACCGGGAGGCCTCGCATGATCCGTCGGAAGCTGCGCCTGTTCGTCCTCGCACTCACCGCAGCCGTCCTCGCCCCACTGTCGGTCGCCACCGCCCCCACCGCATCCGCCGCCGACACCTGCGCCGTGAAGTCCCGCCCGTCCGGGAAGGTTCTCCAGGGCTACTGGGAGAACTGGGACGGCTCTTCCAACGGAGTGCACCCGCCGTTCGGATGGACGCCGATCACCGACTCCCGTATCTCCGCGCACGGCTACAACGTGATCAACGCGGCGTTCCCGGTCATCCGCTCCGACGGCACGGCGCTGTGGCAGGACGGGATGGACGCCGGTGTGAAGGTCGCGACGCCGGCGGAGATGTGCGCGGCCAAGGCGTCCGGGCAGACGATCCTGCTGTCGATCGGCGGGGCGGCGGCGGGCATCGACCTCAGTTCCTCCGCCGTCGCGGACAGGTTCGTCGCGACGATCGTGCCCATCCTGAAGAAGTACAACTTCGACGGTATCGACATCGACATCGAGACGGGCCTGGTCGGCAGTGGCAGCATCGGTCAGCTCTCCACGTCCCAGGCCAACCTGATCCGGATCATCGACGGCGTGCTGTCGCAGATGCCGGCCAACTTCGGGCTGACCATGGCGCCGGAGACCGCCTACGTCACGGGCGGCAGCATCACGTACGGTTCGATCTGGGGCGCGTATCTGCCGATCGTCAAGAAGTACGCGGACAACGGGCGCCTGTGGTGGCTCAACATGCAGTACTACAACGGCAGCATGTACGGATGCTCCGGCGACTCCTACTCCGCGGGCACCGTTCAGGGCTTCACCGCGCAGACCGACTGCCTGAACAAGGGGCTGGTCGTGCAGGGCACCACCATCAAGGTGCCCTATGACAAGCAGGTCCCGGGTCTGCCCGCCCAGTCGGGCGCCGGCGGCGGCTACATGTCACCGAGCCTGGTCTCCCAGGCGTGGCGTCACTACGGCACCGGCCTCAAGGGCCTGATGACCTGGTCGATCAACTGGGACGGCTCGAAGAACTGGACCTTCGGCGACAACGTCAAGGCGCTGCAGGGCCGTTGAGAACCACGACGGCGCGGGGAGCAGTCAACTCCCCACGCGCCGTCGCGGTTCTCAGCGCGCCCCCGCAGTGAAGCCCGGAAGGATGAGGGTGAGCCAGCGCTCGCGAACCTCGCGTGGCTGCTCGAGGGGAGCGGTGGCCAGCAGGAGGTAGAAGTCGGCGACGGTGACGTCCGCGTGGAGGTCACCGTCCGCCTGGCCGACGGTGATGAGCTCGGTCAGCGCGGCGGCCGCACGCGTGTCGTTCTCGGGCGCGTACGAGGCGCCGACTCCCTGCGCGGCGGCCTTCACCGCGTGGTCCTGGGCCGCGGCCTCGATGACGCGGGAGACGAGCGCGGTGAGCTCGGTCATGGCGTGCTCCCCCGCCCGTACGCGATCCGCCGCCTCCTCCACGACGAGGGTCATCCGCTCGACATGCCGGGACAGGACCGCGCCGACGAGATCGGTCTTCGTGGGGTAGTGCCGGTAGAGCGTGCCCACCGCCACCCCGGCAGCCTCGGCGATCGCGTCCATGGGCACCTCGGGGCCGTGCCGCGTGATCAGCAGGTGCGCCGCGTCGAGGATCTTCTTGCGGTTGCGGACCGCGTCGGCGCGCAGCGGCCGGGCCTGGGTCATCGTGCCCTCCAGTCTTATCGAGGGGTCAAGCCTATGCGGTTCGCTTGCAGGAAAGTGAACCGTGGTTCATGATGAAGGTGAGCCATGGTTCATCTTTACCTGGCGTTCCCCGCCCCGCGAGGGGCCGACTCAAAGGTTTGCCCCATGTCCAGCAAGGTCGCCCTGGTCACCGGTGCCTCCTCCGGTATCGGCGAAGTCACCGCACTCAAGCTCCAGGAGCTCGGATACACCGTGTACGGCGCTGCCCGCCGGGTGGAACGGATGTCCCGGCTCGCCGAGGCGGGCGTCCACGTCCTGCCCATGGACGTCACCGACACCGCCTCGATGCAGGCGGGCGTCGACGGGATCATCGCCGAATCAGGCCGTATCGACGTCCTGGTGAACAACGCGGGGTACGGGTCCTACGGGGCCATCGAGGACGTACCGCTGGACGAGGCGCGGGCCCAGTTCGAGGTCAACATCTTCGGCGCCGCCCGTCTGATCCAGCTCGTGCTGCCGCACATGCGGGCGCAGCGGAGCGGCACGATCGTCAACATCTCGTCCATGGGCGGCAAGATCCACACCCCGCTGGGCGGTTGGTACCACGGAACGAAGTTCGCCCTCGAGGGGCTCAGCGACTGCCTGCGCATGGAGCTCAAGCCGTTCGGCGTCGACGTGGTCGTCGTCGAGCCCGGAGCCATCAGGACGGAGTGGGGCGGTATCGCCGCGGACAACCTGCGCAAGACCTCCGGCGACACCGCGTACGCCGTGCAGGCCGACGCGATGGCCGAGTCCCTGGGCTCCGAGAGCACCGCCCGCCGCAGCTCCCCGCCCTCGGTCATCGCCGACACCGTCGCCAAGGCCGTCACGGCTCGCCGCCCCAGGACCCGGTACGCCGTCGGTTTCGGGGCCAGGCCCCTCATCTTCCTGCGCCGCGCCCTGCCCGACCGCGCCTACGACGCGCTCGTCGCCCGCGCCATGGGCACACCGACCGGCGCTCGCCGCTAGGACCTGTTTGACCACTAGGACCTGTCCGGCGATCCAAAAAGGCCCCCGGTTCCCGCATCACGGGAACCGGGGGCCTTTCACGGACAAGCCAGGTCAGCAGCCGATCAGGCGCGCGGCCAGGTAGCCCTCGATCTGGTCGAGGGAGACGCGCTCCTGCTTCATCGAGTCGCGCTCGCGCACCGTGACGGCGTTGTCGTCGAGGGTGTCGAAGTCGACCGTGACGCAGAACGGGGTGCCGATCTCGTCCTGGCGACGGTAGCGGCGGCCGATGGCGCCCGCGTCGTCGAAGTCGATGTTCCAGTGCTGGCGCAGGGCCGTGGCGAGGCCCTTGGCCTTCGGGGACAGCTCGGGGTTGCGGGAGAGCGGGAGCACGGCGACCTTGACCGGCGCGAGGCGCGGGTCGAGGCGCAGCACCGTGCGCTTCTCCATCTTGCCCTTGGCGTTGGGCGCCTCGTCCTCGACGTAGGCGTCCAGCAGGAACGCCAGCATCGCGCGGCCGACACCGGCGGCGGGCTCGATGACGTACGGAGTCCAGCGCTCGCCGGCCTCCTGGTCGAAGTAGGAGAGGTCCTGGCCGGAGGCCTTGGAGTGCGCACCGAGGTCGTAGTCGGTGCGGTTGGCGACGCCCTCCAGCTCACCCCACTCGTTGCCGCCGAAGCTGAAGCGGTACTCGATGTCGGCGGTGCGCTTGGAGTAGTGGGAGAGCTTCTCCTGCGGGTGATCGAACCAGCGCATGTTCTCTTCGCGCAGACCGAGGCCGGTGTACCAGTTCCAGCGCTCCTGCATCCAGTACTCCTGCCACTTCTCGTCCTCGCCCGGCTTGACGAAGAACTCCATCTCCATCTGCTCGAACTCGCGGGTGCGGAAGATGAAGTTGCCGGGCGTGATCTCGTTGCGGAAGGACTTGCCCATCTGCGCGATGCCGAAGGGCGGCTTGCGGCGCGAGGTCTGCTGGACCTGGGCGAAGTTGGTGAAGATGCCCTGGGCCGTCTCGGGGCGCAGGTAGGCGACGGAGCCGCTGTCCTGCGTGGGGCCGAGGTGGGTGGTGAGCAGGCCCGAGAACTGCTTGGGCTCGGTGAACGTGCCCTTATTGCCGCAGTTGGGGCAGTTGAGGTCGGCGAGGCCGTTCTCCGGGAGGCGGCCGTGCTTCGCCTCGTAGGCCTCCTCCAGGTGGTCGGCGCGGTAGCGCTTGTGGCAGGAGGTGCACTCGGTGAGCGGGTCGGTGAAGGTGGCGACATGCCCCGACGCGACCCAGACCTCGGTCGCCAGGATCACCGACGAGTCGATACCGACGACGTCCTCGCGGGAGGTGACCATGTAGCGCCACCACTGACGCTTGATGTTCTCCTTGAGCTCGACGCCGAGCGGGCCGTAGTCCCAGGCGGCACGCTGTCCGCCGTAGATCTCACTACTGGGGAAAACGAAGCCACGGCGCTTGCTCAGGCTGACGATGGTGTCGATCTTGTCGGCGGCCACGGTGCTCTCTTCATTACGAACGGACGGCAGCGAATGATTCAGGTTACCGGCGCCGCCCACCCTCGTATCAAATCGGTTCGGGGACACCTCCCCTCATCGTGCCCCTTACCGGCTCATTCGCCGCCTCGTTTACCGATGGCTTACCGAAGGCTTGTTGACAATCGTTTCCAGGTTTGTTGAAAATGACTGTCATGAACGTACGACGGCGCCTCGCCGCTTCTCGAATAAGCACGGCCGGGCCCGCGGCCCTGGCGGCCACCGCCGTCGGCCTCGGCGCCCTCACCGGCTGCTCGGCTTCCACGGCGGCCGACGGCAGGAGCGACGGGAAGCTCGACATCGTGGCGTCGTTCTACCCCATGCAGTACCTCGCCGAGCAGATCGGCGGGACGCACGTGCACGTCACGAGCCTGACCCAGCCCGGTCAGGAGCCGCACGACCTGGAGATCAGCGCCCGGCAGACCGCGCAGCTCCAGTCGGCGGACGCCGTCGTCTACCTCAAGAACCTGCAGCCGGCCGTCGACGACGCCGTGGCGCAGTCCGAGGTCAAGACCAAGATCGACGCCGCGTCGCTGACGACCCTGGAGAAGCACGGCAACGAGGTCGGCGGGCACGCGGCCTCGCACGACACCTCCAAGGGCGAGGAGAGCGGCGCCACCGACCCGCACATCTGGCTCGACCCGGTGAAGTACGGCCAGGTCGCCGAAGGGGTCGCCGAGGCGCTCAAGAAGGCCGACCCGAAGCACGCCGCGGACTACGACAAGAACATGGCGGCGCTGCGGAAGAAGTTCGCCGATCTCGACACCCAGTACAAGACCGGGCTGACGAACACCAGGACCAAGGTCTTCATCACCACGCACGCCGCCTTCGGCTACCTCGCCGAGCGCTACGGCCTCACCGAGGAGGCCATCAACGGTCTGGACCCGGAGTCGGAGCCCAGCGCGAACCGCGTGAAGGACCTTGAGAAGATGGCGAAGGCCGACGGCGTCTCGACGGTGTTCTACGAGACGCTCGTCAGCGACAAGACCGCCAAGACCATCGCCGGCGACGCGAACCTGAAGACGGACGTCCTCGACCCGATCGAGGGCATCACCGGCAAGTCCAGGGGCAGCGACTACTTCCAGGTCATGGAGTCGAACCTGAAGGCGCTGCGCACGGCGTTGGGCGCCAAGTGACACCCAGTCCGAGTTCCAGGAGGACAGCGTGAGCGAGCCCGTCATATCCCTGCGCGGCGTGACCGCCGAGCTGGGTTCGCGCCCCGTCCTGCGCGGCATCGACCTCACCGTGCACCGCGGCGAGGTCGTCGCGCTGCTCGGCGCCAACGGCTCCGGCAAGTCGACGGCCATCCGCAGCGTCATCGGCCAGGTCCCGGTCAGTGGCGGCGAGATAGAGATCTTCGGCACCCCGCGGCGCCGCTTCCGCGACTGGAAGCGGGTGGGGTACGTGCCGCAGCGCACGACCGCCGCGGGCGGCGTGCCCGCCACGGTGACCGAGATCGTCGCCTCCGGCCGGCTCTCCCGTGCCCGCTTCGGCGTGCTGCGCAAGGCCGACCACGAGGCCGTACGGCACGCCCTGGAGCTCGTCGGCATGGCGGACCGCGCCAAGGACTCGGTGAACGCCCTGTCGGGCGGCCAGCACCAGCGCGTCCTGATCGCCCGCGCCCTCGCCTCCGAACCCGAGCTGCTGATCATGGACGAGCCGATGGCGGGCGTCGACCTCGCGAGCCAGGAGGTGCTGGCCCGGACCCTGCGCGAGCAGGTCGCGGCGGGCACCACCGTCCTGCTCGTCCTGCACGAGCTGGGCCCCCTGGAGCCACTGATCGACCGCGCGGTCGTCCTGCGCGACGGCTGCGTCCTGCACGACGGCCCGCCCCCACGGGCGGTCGGCCAGCACGCGCTGCCCGGCCACGACCACGTACACCCGCACGCGGCTCACGACGCCGAACCGATCCGGACGGGACTGCTGAGCTGATGGGACCGCAGAGCTGATGGACATCCTGAACTACGACTTCATGCAGCGGGCGCTGCTCGCCGCCGTCCTGGTGGGCATCACCGCGCCGGCCGTCGGCATCTACCTCGTCCAGCGCCGCCAGGCCCTGATGGGCGACGGCATCGGCCATGTCGCGATGACCGGTGTCGGCCTCGGCTTCCTGCTCTCCACCAACCCGGTGTGGATGGCGACGGCCGTCTCGGTCCTCGGCGCCGTGATCATGGAGCTGATCCGCTGGTACGGCAAGACGCGCGGCGACATCGCGCTCGCCATGCTCTTCTACGGCGGTATGGCGGGCGGCGTGATGTTCATCAACCTCGCGCCGGGCGGGTCCAACGCCAACCTGACCTCGTACCTCTTCGGCTCCCTGTCCACGGTCTCCGAGTCCGACGTGACGGCGATCTGCGTACTCGCGGCCTTCGTGGTCCTGGTCACCCTGGGCCTGCGCCGACAGCTGTTCGCGGTCAGCCAGGACGAGGAGTTCGCGCGGGTGACGGGTCTGCCCGTGCGTGCCCTGAACCTGCTCACCGCCGTCACCGCCGCCGTCACCGTGACGGTCGCGATGCGGGTGGTCGGCCTGCTCCTGGTCAGCGCGCTGATGGTGGTCCCGGTGGCCGCGGCCCAGCAGCTCAGCCGCAGCTTCGCCGCCACCTTCGCGATCGCGGTGGCCATCGGGGTGAGCGTGACGATCGGCGGCACCGTGACGTCGTACTACCAGGACGTGCCGCCCGGTGCGACGATCGTGTTGCTGACCATCGGCGCGTTCATCGTGCTCACCGCGCTGGCGACCCCGCTGGCCCGGCGCCGTGCCCGGGCCCTGGCCGCCGCGCAGGGGGCCGGAGACCCCGCGGAGTGCGCAATTCCGGCCACCCGCGGCCCGGAACGCAAGGTCGGCGTCTGACCACGCACAGTCCGGGCTGGCACAATGGCCGGGCAAGGGCAGACGTGAGGAGGCAACGGTGACAACCGCTGGATCGCCCGTTCGGGGCCGTTCCACCCGGCAGCGTGCCGCCGTGGCGGCGGCACTCGACGAGGTGGACGAGTTCCGCAGTGCGCAGGAGCTCCACGACATGCTCAAGCACAAGGGTGACTCCGTCGGACTCACCACCGTGTACCGCACGCTGCAGTCCCTCGCCGATGCCGGCGAGGTCGACGTACTGCGTACCTCCGACGGCGAGTCCGTCTACCGCCGCTGCTCCACCGGCGAGCACCACCACCACCTCGTCTGCCGCGTCTGCGGCAAGGCGGTCGAGGTCGAGGGCCCGGCCGTCGAGAAGTGGGCGGAGGCGATCGCGGTGGAGTACGGCTATGTGAACGTCGCGCACACGGTGGAGATCTTCGGCACCTGCGCGGACTGCGCGCAGTGCGCGGCGGCGAAGGGCTGAACCCCGAGCGCGTCAGGCGCGCGTCAGGTTGCGGTCGAGGATCGCCCGCAGCCTCTCCACGTCCGCGGGGGTCCGGGCGGCGCGCTTGGGCAGCACGGTGAAGCAGGTGGCGTTCTTGTCGGCGCTGAACAGGACGAAGATGTCCGGCTTCTCGCGGTAGCGGGGCTGGGCGGCCCAGTTGACCGACGCCGTCGTGTTGTCGGTGGCCACCGACACCCCGGCGTCCGTCACCCTCACCCGGAAGGTGCCGTGCCGCTCCGAGACGCGGTACACCTGACGGGCCTGGAGCCAGGGCGTGAACCCGATCAGGAGCGCGCTGAAGACCATCCAGACCAGCGGGAACACCGGTACCTCGCCGCCGACCAGCGCGACCACACCCGCCAGGGCGACGATGACGGCCACGACGCCGACCACCCCGAGCTGGATCCGGCTCGCCCGGCTGACACGTCTTCGCGCGCTCAGCGCCGACGTGTAGTCCCCGACGGCCGGCCGGTACTCCAGCTCGACGGCATCCGCCCCGTACCCCTGCCCCTGCAATTCCTGCTGCTGCGCAGCACCCTGGCCTTCGACCACGGCCCCTCCCCAGTTCAGTGGTGATGAGCCGTGATCGTAACGCCGGGTTCGGACAACGCCCCAGGCAGCAGGTGTTACGAGCCGTCGCCCCGCATGCCCTGCTCCATCGCGAGCAGTTGCTCGTTCGGGACAGCCCCGCCGAAGCGGCGGTCGCGCTGGGCGAACTCGACGCACGCCCGCCACAGGTCGCGCCGGTCGAAGTCCGGCCACAGCACGTTCTGGAAGACCATCTCGGCGTAGGCGCTCTGCCAGAGCAGGTAGTTGGAGGTGCGCTGCTCGCCGCTCGGCCGCAGGAACAGGTCCACGTCGGGCATGTCCGGGTAGTAGAGGTACTTCGCGAAGGTCTTCTCGGTGACCTTCGACGGGTCGAGCCGGCCGTCCTTGATGTCCTGGGCCAAGGCCTGCGCGGCGTCGGTGATCTCGGCGCGACCGCCGTAGTTCATGCAGAAGTACAGCGTCAGCCGGTTGTTGTCCTTGGTCTGCTCCTGGGCGATCTGGAGCTCCTTGGCCACCGACTTCCACAGCTTGGGCATCCGGCCCACCCAGCGGACCCGGATGCCGAGTTCGTCGAGCTGGTCGCGGGTCTTACGGATGAAGTCGCGGTTGAAGTTCATCAGGAAGCGCACCTCGTCGGGCGAGCGCTTCCAGTTCTCGGTGGAGAAGGCGTACAGCGAGATGGCGCCGACCCCCATCTCGATCGCGCCCTGCAGCACGTCGAGGACGCGCTCGGCGCCGACCTTGTGCCCCTCGGTACGCGGCAGCCCGCGCTCCTTCGCCCAGCGGCCGTTCCCGTCCATGACGATCGCCACGTGGTTCGGGATCAGCTCACCGGGGAGCTTGGGCGCGACGGCGCCGGACGGGTGCGGTTCCGGCGTCTTGTACTCGCGGCGCTGGCGTCCCAGGATCCCGCGTACGGCCATGTGCTTCTCGTCTCCCTCAGTCTTACTTTTCCACGTACCGGAGTGAGCGCAGCCCGCGCTCCAGATGCCAGTGCAGATAGGCCGACACCAGCCCGCTGCCCTCCCGGACGTACCGCGGCTCACACGCGTCCGCGGTCTCCCAGTCTCCCGTCAGCAGCGCGCCGAGCAGTTCGAGGGCCCCCGCCGAGGGTACGACGCTGCCGGGCACCCGGCAGTCCACGCAGACGGAACCTCCCGCCGCGACCGAGAAGAACCGATTCGGTCCCGGCATCCCGCACTTCGCGCAGGCGCTGAAGCTGGGCGCGTAGCCGTTCACGGCGAGGGAGCGCAGCAGGAAGGCGTCGAGGACAAGGTGCGGCTCGTGCTCGCCCCGGGCGAGGGTGCGCAGCCCGCCGACGAGCAGCAGATACTGCTGCACGGCGGGCTCCCCCTCGTGATCGGTGAACCGCTCGGCGGTTTCGAGCATGGCCGTACCGGCGGTGTAGCGCGCGTAGTCCGTCACGATCCCGCCGCCGTACGGAGCGATCGTCTCGCTCTGCGTGCACAGCGGAAGGCCGCGCCCGATCAGCTCGCTCCCCCGCGCGAAGAACTGCACGTCCACGTGTGAGAAGGGTTCGAGCCGCGCCCCGAACTTCGACTTGGTCCGCCGGACACCACGGGCCACGGCCCGTACGCGGCCGTGACCGCGGGTGAGCAGCGTGATGATCCGGTCCGCCTCACCCAGCTTCTGGGTGCGCAGCACGATGCCGTCGTCGCGGAACAGACTCATGGAGCCATTCTCGCGTACGGCGCGAGCGGCGCGCTGCCGTTACGGTTTCGTGATCGTCCGGTCCAGGTCCGATCACATGGCGAGCCCAGCGTGAACCACCGCACGTCCACTCGATCATGGGGAGCAAGCATGCGACGACTCGGAATCACCCTGGCAGCGGTTGCGTTGGCGGGAGCCGGGATCGCGGGAACGGTGGGGACGGCACAGGCCGACTCCGCCGCGTCGACGGTGTGCGAGACGGGCTGGGGAAGCCTGGAGAGGCTCGTCACGCCGGCGGAGGACCACAAGCCACCGCTGACGGACATCAAGACCGGCCAGTACGAGTGCTTCGACCGTATGGTCATCGACTTCGAGGGCGGCAAGACGGCCGGGGCGCTCGGCTACCGCGTCAAGTACGTCGACAAGCTGATCTCGGCCGGTACGGGAGAAATCCCCGTCTCCGGAGGGGCGATCCTCCAGATCGCCGTGGGCCCGAACTTCGACCCGGCGACCGGCACGAACTCGTACCCGGGGAAGCACGCGCAGCCGCTGCCCGGAGTGGACCTCACCGGCTACAAGACGTTCAAGGACACCCGCTACGTCGATGCCCTCGAGGATGACGCGGTGATCGGGCTCGGCGTGCGCGCACGGCTGCCGTTCCGGGTGACGCAGTCGGGCAACCAGCTGATCATCGACGTCGCGCACTCCTGGAACGCCACCTCCTAGCCCCGCCCCCCGCCCGTACCGCACGGCCTCCAGGACCGCACGGCCTCCCGGACCGACACCGAAGGCCGTGCGGTACGCGCTCCTAGGGGACCTCACCGCGCCGGAGTGCGTTCGCACACGCCGTGGCCGCGCTGAGCCGCTCCGCCGCGGTGGCCCGCCGGACGGTGTCCGGCGGGCAGTCCCACTCCTTGCCCCCGCCCAGCGGTCTCAGCTGTACGTACGGTCCCTCGTGTCCCATCACCATGCCCATCCTCCCTGTGTGCGTGTCGACGACGTACGAGCCGATCGGCGGCTCCGTCGGCGGCCTCACCGCAGCGCCGCCGCGAGCCGGGTCGCGACCCGTAGTTCCTTCACCGTTACCTCCGCCTCTTCGACGCAGAGCGCCGCGTGCAGTGCCTTCACCCTGCTCCCCCGACTTGCCGAGTTTCACTCTTCGCATCTCCGGAGTGACGCTCCGCATCTACACTCGACAGGAGTCCGTTCCCTACAAATTCGGCGCGCCGTAAGGCGATTACTCCGCGTAGGTGCGCTCCCACCACCCCAGGTCGGTCGACCTCGCCAGTGTTCGAGTGACGCAGGCACTAGTGTGATGCCGCAGAACAGGCGTGCGACACAGGGGATTTGGGAAAGGTGACCGGCCATGCCGCTGAGCACCGGGGAATCGGAGTCCATCGGGTCCATAGGCGGCTACACGCTCGTCGACCGGCTCGGCAGCGGTGGCATGGGCGTCGTCTACCTGGGACGTTCCGCCTCGGGACGGCAGGTCGCGGTCAAGGTCGTACACGCGCAGTACGCGCAGGACGAGGAGTTCCGCGTCCGCTTCCGGCAGGAGATCTCGGCGGCCCGCCGGGTGAGCGGAGCGTTCACCGCTCCCGTGGTGGACGCCGATCCGGACGCCGAAGTGCCGTGGATGGCGACGCTGTACGTGCCGGGCCGGACGCTGTCCGAAATCGTGGCGAAGGAAGGCCCGTTGAGCGGGCACGCGCTGCGCACACTGGCGTTGGGGCTCGTCGAGGCGCTGCGGGACATCCACCAGGCCGGTGTGGTGCACCGGGATCTGAAGCCGAGCAACGTCCTGCTGGCCGAGGACGGTCCGCGCGTCATCGACTTCGGTATCTCGCGCGCCGCCGACAACCAGGCCCTCACCGTGACGGGGCGGCTGATCGGCACCCCGCCCTTCATGTCCCCGGAGCAGTTCGCCTCGCCCCGGGACGTCACCGCCGCCTCGGACGTGTTCTCGCTGGGCTCGCTGCTGGTGTACGCGGCCACCGGCAACCGTCCCTTCGACGGCGGCAGCCCGTACACGACGGGCTATCAGGTGGTGCACGAGCAGCCGGTCCTGGACGGCGTACCGGAGCCTCTCAGGAGCATCGCCGAGCGCTGCCTGGACAAGGACGCGACCGCCCGGCCCGACCTCACCGAGCTGCACCGGCTGTTCAGGGACCTGCCGGACGTGGCGACCGCCCCGGCCACTTCGGCCGCGTCGGTCCCCTCGACCGTCGCGGGAGGCCGCGGGGCCGCCCGGAGGCACGGTGACACGACGACCTCGACCGGCTCCGGCCGCCGCGGTCGCCGGGTCCGTCTCCTCGTCGCTCTCGGCGCGGCCCTGGCCGTCACGGTGGTGTCCGCGTCGGTGTACTACCTGGTGGCGCGCCCGAAGAGCACCGAGGGCACGCCCGGCGGGCGGACGACCGCGTCCCACGCCGCCGCTTCTCCCGCCGCGGCGCTCCCCGCCGGCTGGAAGCCCTGGCGTGCGAACCTCACCCAGGCCCCGGACAAGGCGTACGCGGACATCTCCATCAGCGGCTCGGAGTCCGGCTGCGTGTCCGGCGGCTCCTCCCTGTACTGCGCGGGGTCCGGCTTCACGGTCGCCAAGCTGGACGCCGCCTCCGGCCGCGTCGAGTGGCGGGCCGGCCACACCCCGCAGACCACGCTGCCGCTCGGCGTCCGGGACGGGATCGTGTACACCTACGAGAAGCCGGGCCTGAACGTGCGCGAGACCTGGCGGCTGGTCGCCCTCTCCGCCGGCACCGGAAAACGGCTCTGGTACCGCCCGATCAACCAGGTCTGGCCCGCCGTCCTGTTCGACGGCGGCATCCTGGCGAAGTCGGACGACGGGGAGGACGGGACGGAGTTCGTCGCCTTCGACGCCCGGACGGGCAAGGACCTGTGGCGGACACCGGCGAGGTCGTCGGTGACCGACTCCTGCTCCCCGCTGGCCCTGGGCGGCATCCCCTACGGCCTGTGCACGCAGCAGAACTCCGACACGGGCTCGACCGGCCTGGTGCGCCTCGACCCGGCCGACGGCACGGCGCACGACCTCGCCAAGCTGCCCCACGGGGTGGTGCCGCTGGGCACCACGGGCGGGCAGCCGCTGTTCGCGGTGCCACGCAACGCGGCGGAGGACGAGTTCGTCGACGATGCGGACACCCCGTACTCGAGCCTGCTGAGGGTGAACCCGACCAGCGGCGCCCTCGTCCGGATCCCCCTGGTGGGCCCCCCGCGCGGCTCGGTCACCCTCCTCGACGGCGTCGTGTACTTCGTCCGGCCCGACGGGACCGTCACCGCGGTCAGGGTGACCGACGGCGCCCGGCTCTGGCAGCGTGAGACGCAGATCGAGAATCTGTCGAAGCCGGTGCTGTCGACGACGTACGACGACCTCTTCCTCGCCAACCGCTACGGCCGACTGCTCGCGCTCGACCGCGCGACCGGCGCTGCGCGATGGAACACGGACAAGCTGGACAACCCGGGGAACTCGCCGGAGACCACGGTCCCGAGCCTGCTGCTCGTGAAGGACGCGATCGTGGCCGTGGCGGGCGACACGGCCTTCTCCGTACGCCCGGACCGCCCCAAGGCCACACCGAAGCCGGCCGTGGCCACCCACTGACGCGACGCACGACGCGACGCGACGTCACGTCGTGCGTCGCGTCGCGTCGTGTCACGTATCGCTGAGGCCCACGTCCCAGAGCTCCCGGAACCTCTTGACCCGCTGCCTGAGATGGTCCTCGCGGGCGTTGAGCGTGGTCTTGGCGTTCTCGTGCAGCAGGTCCGGCTCGACTTCGTAGCAGAGTGTCTCGTCGAAGATGACGAAGTCGTTCGTCGTGCCGCGCCGGATGTTCGGCGGGAGCTCGGACAGGGCCACGACGCGCGTGTCGATGCCCATGTTCCTCTGCTCTTCGCAGAGTCGCAGCAGGGCCGGGTCGACGCCCTCCTGCACGATGAACAGGCGCCGCACCTTCACACCCCGCTGCGCGATGGCCTCCGCCTGCGCCTGGAGATAGCGGAGGGCGGGCTCGCTGTCCCAGTAGTTTCGCTCCACGAAGCTGCTGGTGGCGTCCATGGTCCCGGTGGTGCACTTGGTGAGGGCCATCAGCCAGTCGTGGTTCTCGCCGGGGCAGTCGGCACTCATCGTGGTGAGGTTCTCCATGACCGACGCGAGGCGATCGATCTCCTCGCGGGCGAAGGCACTCACGAGGCCGGGGCCCAGGGAACTCACCCGCGTGGCGCTGCGGGCCAGTCGCGTCACCCCGTCCAGGCGGAGCATGGAGTGGTCGAGGGTGTCGAAGAGTTCGGTCGCCTCGCTGATGTCCGTGAACCTCCGGTCGACCAGGGTCCGCATCTCACGGTGGTGGCCCGCCAGACGGTCGGCGACGTCCCGTGCGTAAGCCTGTTGACCGGTCTCCACCGATGCCAGCCGTCGTTCGAAGTCGACCATGTACTGGACGATGAGCGTCGCACCGCCGATGACGATGGAAACCGCGAGTTGCCACAGTTTGTTCTGATCCTGGTTGATCAGGTTGGTCGTCACATACGCGATGGTGGCGACGACGACGGTGACCAGTGTCTTCAGCAGAACCGGCGGTATGCGCAAGCCCTCCGCCGTCCCCGGAGCCGGTATCGGCGCCGGTGCGGGTGCCGGTGCCCCTGACGATCCGTCCATTCCTGCCTCTCCCCCCGCGGCATCGATCCTGGGATGTCCCGATCAGCGTGATGCCAGTGCCTCACGCAGCAACGGTATGGCCTGGAGGGCCAGTTGGTCCCGAATGCGTTGAACCAGGGCCTGCCACTGCCGACTGAATCCGGGTTCTCGTTCGAGCACCTCCCAGAGCAGGCCCAGTGCCGGGTCCACACGGGCCCTCGGCATCCACAGGTGCAGCAGATGGTCGACGGCCGGGCGCAGCGCCAGGACGGTGGCGGCGCCGCCGGTCGCTCCGAGCCGGCTGGTGTCCAGCATCCGTACGACCGTCGTCAAGAGCCAGTCGTGGAGGGCGAGGTCCTCGCACAGGCCCGCGACGGCGGACGCCTCCTGCGCCGCCGGGACGCGCAGTTCCACGGTGCGCAGTTCGTCCTCGGCGAGGGTGAAGCGTTCGATCGAGGCGCCTTCGCCGTCCGGGGCCCGCCGCGCCACCCAGCGCAGCCGGGTGGCGCGGGACTTGAAGGGGGCCTTCCGATCGAGGAGGGGATGTCTGCGCAGCTGCGCGAGCAGGCCCTCGGCGATCAGTCCGAGATGCAGCTCGCCCTTCTGGGGATCCCGCAGAATTCCCTGGGCCAGGGCCTGTTCGGGCAGCTTGCCGAACGGCTCCAGCACTCCGGGACGCACCAGGTAGTGGCCCCACGGGTGGCGTCGGTCCGGTCCCACGGCCGGGGCCCGGAAGTACGCGGTGGCCTGCAGGACACGGCCTTCGGTGAGTGCGGCGCGGGCGACGACCGTACCGACCGCGCGCACCTTCGCCCCGCCCGCGGCCGGCAGCCGACAGTCCACCCCGGTGAGCGTGTCCGGTGAGAGCGCGTACACCTGGGGCCGTTCGGAGACGAGGACGCGTTCGTCGGAGCGCAGTTGCAGGAAGTGGGCGGCGGCCCGGGTGTCCAGCGGTTGGAAGGACGGCAGCAGACAGGTGCGTACTTCGCCGCAGGCGAGCACCGCGTGGGTCGTGTCCATGGGGCTTCGCATGTCACAGCCCCGCGTAGAAGACGTACGCGACACGGTCCGCGACCGCGTCCGGCACGGGCGTGCCCTCCCGGCTGGCGCGCTCGGTGACCTGCCGCAGCGCTCCGGAGTCCACGTCGGTCTGGTCGAGGATGACGCGTACCGCGTGCTCGACGGGCACGAACCGGTTGGGGAGCACGGAACAGGTGCGGTAGGCGCTGAAGGGTGCCGCGGAGGTGTTGAGCTGAAGCAGCGGCGGGAGTTCGTCCCAGTCGCGCGGGAAGTCGCCGGAACTCCAGGGGCGCGGCGCGAGGACGGGCTCGCCCTCGTTGCGCAGGAGGCCGAGGCGGGCCAGTTGCCAGACCGCGGCGAGGAAGGGGCAGGACCAGGTGCGGTGTCCCTCCTTGTCGTCGTCCCACAGCTCGATGTCCAGGAAGACGGAGTGGCGGCGTGCCGCGGTCTCGTGGGGCGGCCGCCAGGCGGTGGCCGTCGTCATCGCCCGTGTGGTGCCGGCGGACGGGGTGCGTTCGCCGTTGGCGAGCCAGCCGGTCACACCGACGGGTGGACGCAGGCCGTAGGTGCCGGGCGGCGGTGATTCGACCAGGCGGTGGGAGACGGACTCGGCGAGGGGCACCTTGTCCGCGACGGCGCAGCCGGACTCCCTGGCCAGGTAGTCGATGACCAGCCCGGCCCGCTCGGCCTCGGCGAGCAGCAGCGGGACGAGGTCGGCGGGCGAGGAGAAGCGGGTGAAGTAGTCGTCGATCAGGAAGCAGGTGCTGATGCGGGGCCGCCTGCCCGCGGTCCGGACGGCGGCCTCCGCGCGGGCCGCGTCCACCCAGGGCCGTACCCGTGCGAAGTGCCGGCGCAGCCGGTCGGGGCCTTCCTCGAAGTCCTCCATGTACAAGTGGCCCAGTTCCAGGGAGAGATGGGAGAGCGGTACGGATCGGGTACTGGGCTCCGCGGTGGTCTCCCGGAATACGGCTTCTGTCACGGCTGCCCCCAGTACATGTCGTCGGTCAGCCTTCGGGCGAGGTTCTCCAGCGCCTCCAGGGTCTGCTTGTTGGCGATCTGGGTGGAGAGGACGTCCTCTTCGGTGATGAGCTGCTCGCGCCACTGCAGGACGGGTTCGAGGGGGACGCTTCCCAGCACCCGGCTGTCACCGATGCCGTGTTCCGAGGCCAGCACGCGCAGTTCCTCTTCGCACTTGTGCATCCAGGCGATCTGCGCGGGTGACACATGGGACCACAGCGGGGATTCGGGGTCGGGTACGGCCGCGCGGACGAAGCGGATGGCGTCCCTGAGTACGTGCCTGTCGTGTCCCCTGGCCGCTCCGGCTTCCAGGATGCCGTGTTTCCCGAACACCAGCCCGTGCACGGCGATCACGTGCTGCCGGGTCCAGCGGTGGAAGACCAGCCAGCGGGTCTCGACGCCGCGCATCTCGGGCTGTGCGGTCACTTCCAGCGCCATCTCCACCGCGTAGCTGCGGCCGGCGCTCAGGTCCACGATGATCAGGTCGAACTCTCCGTTCAGACGGAGCAACAGGTCCGCGCAACGGCGCAGGGTCCCCTGGTTCGTGGCGAACTCGCCGCCGCTGGGGTCGCCGGGCAGCAGGACGAGTCGGCCCGCGCCGTTGGGCTTGTTCCGCAGGACGGGGTGCTCGGTGAGTTTCCAGATGTCGAAGCGGGCCGGCTCACCGATCGTGCCCTCCAGGTAGGAGTGCAGGCCGCTGTCCTCGGTACCGCGCGGGGCTGTCGGTATGTCGAAGACGGCCACGGCGGTGGGTGAGCCGAAGTCGAAGTCCACGTAGCACACGTCGTCCCCGGCGAGTGCCCGCTGATAGGCGAGGTTCGCGCTGGTGACGGAGCGGCCCGTGCCTCCCTTGTCGGAGGCGGCGAAGACGAGCACGGTTCATGCCCCCTGAGCGTCGTCCCTGGCCTGGGCCAGGGTCTCGAGTTCACCGAGTACCGACAGGGCCAACGCGCAGGCCGATCCGGGCCGATCGTCGACGATCCTGCGCGCGCGGCGGAGCCTGATCTCCAAGCTCTTCAGCGCCCTCCCCTGCCCACTGCCCGGGATGGCCGGCACCTCCAGTTGTTCGTGGCCCAGGAGATGGGTCGATTCGCTGAGCAGGGCCCGTGCGAGGGTGGTGAGTTCGGTGCTGCGTATGGGGCGCTGGGAGTAGAGGTCGTGGGCGGCGACCATACATTCGGTGACGCGCTCGGTGACGCTCCAGGACGGGGGTTCCTCGCTGCGCGGCGCCGACGGATAGACGGCGTGGACGTCGTCCCACAGACCGGTTCCCTCGCCCTCCTCGATGCGGCGCTGCCACAGATGCGCGAAGACCTGTTCCGCGAGCCGCAGGAGCCGGTCGTGGGAGTCCGGGTTGCGGGACAGGGTGCAGAGCTGCACGGTCCGTTTGAGCAGCTGCGCCGAGAAGTCGGCGATGGTCCACTGCATGGGTGGGCCCAGGGCCTCGCTGCCCTGCAGCGGCAGTGCGACACCGGGCCGGTGCAGGAGCAGGGCGGTCGTGTCGTCACGGGCCATCCGGCTGGTGATCCGGCCGTGTTCGGCGAGGCGCTCCATGACGTCGACGGTGCGGGTGAGGTCGTCGTCGGTGGCGCGGCGGCGTACCAGGTCGTGGACGAGGATGGCGGCGACGGAGAGCGAGAAGTACGGGGACTCCAGGTCTTGGCCCGTGGTCCGCCAGGGGATGTCCTCCAGCGGCCAGCGCTGGGCGTCGAAGCGGGCGATGCCCGACCAGTACTGCTGGGTGATCTCCCAGCGCAGTCGGAGTGCTTCGGCGAGCTTCTGCTGTTCGGGGTTGAGCAGGCCGAGGGTGAGGGTGCGGTCCGAGAACAGGTCCTGGATGCCGTCCAGGGCGACGACGGTGAAGTAGAGGTACGGCACGGGGTCGGCGACGCCGTTCGGCTGCGGTCCGATCGGTTCGCCGGTCTCCACTGCGGGCGCGTCCTTCACCAGACTCCAGGTCCAGCCGCATTCGAAGAACCGACTCTCGTCGCGGAGGGCCTCATCGACCTCGACACCGAGGACGACGCTCTCCGTGAGGGTGGCGCGCAGCGACCGGAAGCGGCGCTGGAACGTCTGCAGGACGAGCCGTGGGGGCAGCCGCCCCTGGCCGAGGAGTTCGCAGAGCGTACGGCCCTGGGGGGACTCGGCGTCGAAGACGTCGACGGTGAACGAGCGGAGCAGGCTCACCATGGCGGCGGTGAGCCGGTTGCTGCAGGCGGTCTTGAGTTCCTGGATCAGGTGCAGCATGTCGCGGCGGCCGGTCCTGGCCTCGTACGTCCTGAGGAAGCCGAGGGTGGCGAGGCAGAGGGTGACCGACATCGAGTAGGAGTCGACGACCTCCATCTCCCGCTGTTTCCCGGTGAGTTCCCGGCCGTCCTCCTGGGGGGCGAAGTAGTGGCCGCCCGCGAAGGTCGGCCTCTCGTCGTCACCGGTGTGCCTGCGCATGAAGTCGCCGACGGCCGTCAGGAGGAGCCCGGGGATCTCCGTCCGCCCGCCGGGCCGCCCCAACGCCTTCTCCACGTCGTACTGGGTGAGGTCCGGGTCGTCGAGGCGAAATCCGGCGATCTCGGTGGCCGGGTACATCAGACAGAGCAGCCGCTCGGCATCCGCCACGCTGCTGAGCCCGCCCCATTTCCCCCAGGACCAGGCGCCGTCGTCGATTGAATTTCTGGCCATCGCCCGCCATATGTCCAACAGGTACTGACGCGGCTCGATCCGCATCCCCATGCCCCCTCACAGGTGATGTCGCCCAAACGGCCTGCTTTTGACGGTATCAGGATCACGCAGCCCGCAGGCCAGGATCATTCCCGTGTATCCCTCGCGGAGAACGTTCGGTTGTCCCATCCGACACGTCTCCACATTTCCCGCGAATCCCACGATGCTGTCGCGTACCTGGGATTCACTCACGTCACATGCGGGAAATCGATTCTGGCCCACCACATAGCCAAGGGAATGCTCCATGAACGCGGCCGCGAAGGGTGCTCCCGGGGCGAGGGCGCGCAGGAAGCATTCCACCGCGCTCCGGAACTCCTTGCGGGAGTTGGTCATGGACTCCGCCACGAAGAACATGGTCCCCATGGACCACTTCCCCTCTCGGCGGACCAGGTCGAAGAGATTGCCCTTCTCGATCCGGACGGCCCGGCGGAACCTCGTCCGGGGGTCGCTGCCGAGCGCCGCGTAGGGCCCGCTCTGGCACAGGGCGTCCCAGAACTGGTCCCAGTTCGGATCGTACCGATCCACCTGGGCTTCCAGATAGCTCACGTTCGCGGCCGAGCGGTCGAGCAGCGTGATCTCTTCGCACCAGGGCAGCATCGCGAGGGCGGGATAGAGATTGGCTCCGGCGCCCACATCGATACCCTGAACCCGATCAGCGGGATTCCTGCGGAAATGATCACTGAAATGGCTTCGCACGACGGAGATGATCTCTTCGTCCTCGGCGAGCATGGAGCGGTAGTTGTGATCAATGTAGTAACGAGGGTCGAAGTAGTCCCAGGGTGCGTCCGCATTCAACTGGTCGACGTTCCCCGGTGATCTCGAATCCATGCCCCAAGGTATCAACACGACCAGGCCATCGGCTCTCCTTCAACCTGATCCGGCGCACCGACGGATGCAAGGGGGGCGCATCGCAGCAATCGGTGAAGCGATCTCCTCTTCACCCCTTGAAGGATCATGTCGCGCCACGCGATGCTGACCGGATGTCCGCTCATCCTTTGGTCCCGTTCTCACCGCCTTCCGACATTGGGCCCTTTCGCATACGACCGGCATCAGAGGACGACCTGCCCGCGCTCGTCCGCCTGGACACCGAGCTGTTCCCGGACTTCGCGTACCCGTACTTCGTACTGCGCCAGCTCTTCGACCTGTACACGGACCATCTCCTCGTGCTCGACGACGGCTCCTCCCTCCACGGCTACGCGCTGAGCGCCCCCTCCACGGACGGGTGCAGGAGCTGGATCCTGGGCCTGGGTGTCGCCAAGCAGCTGCGGGGACAGGGGCTGGCCCGGCGGCTCATGCAGGAGACGCTGCGGAGACTGCCCACCGACGGAGTGCACGAGGTGTGGCTCACCGTGGAGCCGGCCAACACCGCCGCGATCGCCCTCTACCAGTCCCTCGGCTTCGCCGAACAGGGCGGCCGGGAGGGCTACTTCGGGCCGGGCAACGACCGCATTCTGCTGGCGTTGCGCCACTGACCTCGACAAGTCGCCCCATGCGGGGCCCGCTCACCGGGTCACGGACACCAGCCCCGCCTCGTACGCGATGATGACCAGCTGGACCCGGTCCCGTGCGTCCAGCTTGGACAGCAGGCGGGTCAGGTACGTCTTCGCCGTGGCGACGCTGATGAAGAGCCGTTCGGCTATCTCGGCGTTGGACAGGCCCGTACCGACCAGGGTGAGGACCTCGCGCTCGCGGTCCGTGATCGCGGTCAGGTCGCGGCGTGGCCGCGCGGGCTCGAAGGAGCGCGCGGAGGTGAAGTCCTGGATCAGGCGGCGGGTGACGCTGGGGGCGATGAGGGCGTCGCCGGACGCCACGACCCGTATGGCGCCGATGATGTCGTCCATGGCCATGTCCTTGACCAGGAACCCCGACGCGCCCGCGCGCAAAGCCCCGTACACGTAGTCGTCGTCGTCGAAGGTGGTCAGGACCACGATCCTCGACTCGCCCGCACCCGTCGTGATCCGGCGGGTCGCCTCGATGCCGTCCACACCGGGCATGCGGATGTCCATCACCACGACGTCGGGCCGGAGTTCCTCGGCGCGGGTCACCGCCTCCTCGCCGTCCGCGGCCTCCCCCACCACCTCCACGTCCTCGATGTCGGCGATGACCATCCGCAGGGCCGTGCGGATCAGCTGCTGGTCGTCGGCGAGGACGACACGGATCGGCATCACGCGGCCACCGTCGCCGCGGTCGCCGTCGCCGCGGTCGCCGGGACCGGCAGGCGGGCCGTCACCCGGAAGCCGCCCTCGGGACGGGGGCCCGCCGTGAACTCGCCGTGCAGCAGGGCCACGCGCTCGCGCATCCCGACCAGGCCGAAACCGGTGTCGGTGGTGCCGCCCCGGCCCCGCCCGTCGTCGGTGACCTCGACGGCCACGTACTCCTCCAGGTAGTCGACCGTGACCCGGCAGGCGGGCGTCGCCGCGTGGCGTACGACGTTCGTGATCGACTCCTGGACGATCCGGAAGACGGAGAGGCCGATGTCCGGGGGGAGTTGGCGGCGCGCGCCCTTCCAGTGGACGTCGACCCGGACGCCCGCCGCCGTTGTCGCGGCGGCCAGGCGGTCGAGGTCGGCAAGGCCCTCGGCCGGGTGCAACCGGTCGGCCTCGGCGGCGCCGCGGGCCCGGTGCCGGTTCCGGTCCTGGTTCTGGTCCTGGTCCGCATGGCGCAGGGCGACCAGCATCCGGCGCAGCCCCGACAGGGTCTCCCGTCCGGCCGTCTCCACCGCGGTCATCGCCTCGCGGGCGGCATCCGGCTGGGTGTGGACGACACGGGCCGCCGCCCCGGCCTGCAGGGCGATGATGCCGATGCTGTGGGCGACCATGTCGTGCATCTCGCGGGCGATGCGCAGGCGTTCGTCGGTGACCGCCTGGGTGGCGGCCCGCGCGCGGAGCGTCTCGCCGTACGCGCGGGTGCGGTGGGAGGCGTCGCCCAGGAGCCAGGCGACGACGGCCGTCAGCGCCACGGTCAGCTCGACCAGCGTGCCGATGCCCCACCCGAGCAGCAGCCGTAGGGACTCCCAGAACACCAGGACGGCGAGCGCCATGCCCAGGGCGGTGACTCCGGTGCGGCGGGGGCGGCCGGCCGCGATGAAGTAGAGGGCGAGGTCGACGGCGAGGAACTGGGCCAGTTGGATCGCCACCGCGGCCAGGTTGGTGGTCAGGAAGGCGGCGGCCGTCAGGAGCAGGGCGAGGGCCCCGAGCGGCCGTCGGTGCAACCACATGCTGCCGAGCAGCGCCAGGGCGCAGGCGATGGTCAGGACCACCAGGCCGTCCCAGCGGTAGAACTGGACGGCGGCAAACTCGTTGGCTGCCTCCTCACCGGGGAGCCGTACGCGGGCGAGGAAGGTGAACGCCGTGCTCGCGCTCCAGGCCAGGGCCACCCAGGCACCGGGCGGCACGAGCTTGAGGCGGGGCGGGAGCGGCATGGCATGCATGCGGCGATCGTAGGCACGCGGGCCGTGGAGGGGCATCGGTCCGGGGACGTACACCCCTGGTCGACACCGCCCGGGGAGAGTGTCGGCCACGGGGCGATACCGCGCGGCGGGGCGCCGACGAGACGGTGGTCGGTGTGATCGAAGTCAACGAACTGACCAAACGGTACGGCGACACCACCGCCGTACGGAATCTGACGTTCCAGGTGCGCCCCGGGCACGTCACCGGGTTCCTCGGCCCGAACGGCGCGGGCAAGACGACGACGCTGCGCATGCTGCTCGGGCTGATCGGCCCGACCGGCGGGAGCGCCACGATCGACGGGCAGCCGTTCCGGCGTCATCCGCGCGGGTTGCGGCACGTGGGCGCGCTGCTCGACGCGGGCGACGTGCACGGCGGGCGCAGCGCGCGGGCCCATCTGGAGGCGCTGGCGCGGAGCAATCGCATCCCCCGGAGCCGGGTGGACGAGGTGCTGGAGGAGGTGGGGCTCGCGGGGGCGGCGGCGCGGCGCCGGGTCGACGGGTTCTCGCTGGGCATGCGGCAGCGACTCGGCATCGCCACCGCGCTGCTCGGCGAACCTCCGGTGCTGCTCTTCGACGAACCCCTCAACGGGCTCGATCCGGAAGGTGTGTTGTGGGTTCGGGAGCTGTTTCGCGGGCTCGCCGCCGAGGGGCGTACCGTCTTCGTCTCCAGCCATCTGATGTCCGAGATGGAGCACACCGCGGACGAGCTGATCGTCATCGGCCGGGGTGAGCTGATCGCCGCGGAGAGCGTGACCGCGTTCGCGGCGCGCGGCACCCGGCCGACGGTGACCGTGCGGACGCCGGCCCTCGCGAAGCTCACGGCCGTGCTGTCCGAGGAGGGCGCGGCGGTGGCGCCGTACGACGACCGGACCCTCAAGGTGACGGGCCTGAGCGCGGCGCGCATCGGTGAACTCGCCCTCCACCACCGGATCCCGCTCGAGGAACTGACCCCGCAGGCCGCGTCCCTGGAGGCCGCCTTCATGGAACTGACCGCCGAAAGCATCGAGTTCCTCGCCGGAGACGCCCGATGACCACTCTCGCCCTCACCCCCGCTCCCGCACACCCCGCCGCGCGGTTCACCGCTCTCCTCGCCGCCGAGTGGATCAAACTCCGTTCCCTGCGCTCGACCTACTGGGCGCTCGGCGCGGGCGCTCTCGCCGTCATCGGCTTCAACGCCAACGCGGCACGGGTACACGCGCACGACTATCCGCACTGCACCCCACAAATGCGCTGTCTCGCATGGCAGTTGGCCCTGCGTGACGCCTTCACCGACGGATCGGCACTGATCCTGATCCTCGCGGCGGCGAGCATCGGCGCGATCACGGTCGTCGGGGAGTACTCGACGGGCCTGATCCGTACGACCCTCGCGGCCGTACCGGACCGGCGTGCCCTGATGGCGGCGAAGGTCGTGGTGGTGACGGCGGTCACGACGCTGTACGGCGCGTGCGTCGCGAGTGCCTCCTTCGCCTCGACGCAGGCGATCCTCACCAGCCGTGACGCCGCCGTGTCGATCGCCCACTTCGGTGCCCTGCGTGTGGTCGTCGCCTCCGCGCTGCTCGCCCCGGTCTGCGCGCTGGCGGGCATGGCCTTGGGGGCCCTGATCCGGCACAGCGCGAGCACGATGGTCGCCGTCACCGCCGTCCTGCTCCTCGTCCCCAGCTTCATCACCGACCGCTACCGCTGGACGGCCGCCGTGCGGCACGCCATGCCCGTCAACGCCTGGACGCGGCTGACCGACATCGCCTACGGCCACGACCCCTTCACCCGGCTCCCGCGCTACGGGGCGACGGTGGCGGGCAGTTGGGTGGTGCTGGGGGCGTGGGCGGTGGTGTCGGCGGTGATCGTCGTGGTGGCAGTCGACCGCCGGGACGTGTGAGAGGTCGTACGGGACGGCCGCGTACGGGATTGTCAGTGGGCGGCCGTACTGTGCACCCCACGCACACAACGCCGTACGGCATCACGCGCACTGGAGGAACCATGTCCGCGAGCGCCCGTCTCGTCACCACGCTCGCAGGCCCGCTGGAGTCGGCCACGGCCGGTTTCCCAGGAGAGCGGTGCCTGCCCGGCCGGACGCTGATCCTCCAGAGCGATGACACCCAACTGGCCGCGTACGACCTGGCCGCGGCGCTCGCGGGTGAGGCGTCGGTGGCCCGCTTCCCGCTGCCGTGGCCGCGCCGCTTCGGGACGTGCACCGTGTCGCCGGGGCTGGACGTCGCCGTCTTCGCGGGCGTGCACGCGGTGCGGGCGGTGGACCCGCGGGGCGCCACTCTGTGGGAGGTGCGGCACGGCTGCTGGGAGGGGAGCTGCCGGGAGATGCACGCCTCGTTCGACGAATACGGCGAATACGGCGAATACGGCGAAAACACGGACAGTCGCGGGCACTTGTACGCCGACAGCGGCTCGGTGGTCTTCTCCGCGGACGGCAAGCTCGTGTGGGCCCATGTGCGCGGGCCGCTCGCGGCGGGGGGCGGGGATCCGGACGTGATCGAGGAGTGGCTGGTGCTGGACGCCACGGACGGGACGGTCCTCGGGAGGGCGGACACCCAGACCGTGGCCGCCGGTTCGGGTCATGTGTCGCACCCGGACCCCGGACAGATGGGGCTGAGCGTCGGCGAGGGGCAGGACGGGGCGCCGCTGCTGTGGGGCCGCTGGGACGGCGAGCGGCTCTCCGTCGAACGGATCGACGACGACCGGTGCCTGCTCGCCGTGAGCCCGTCGGGCGAGCACTTCCTGACCGTGACCCACTATCAGGAGCTTCTGTCCCTGCACCGGGTCGAGGACGGCTCGGTGGTCTCGGAGCTGGACGCGGAGGAGGTCATACCCGATCACCCCGCCCTGGACCCGGACGACGACGAGCCCGAGGTGCACTGGGACTACTACGGCGGCTTCCTCGACGAACACACCGTCATCGCGGGCACCACCGAGGCCGACGAGGAGTTCGGGGAGGGACGGCACTGGCTGGTCGACATGCGGGACATGCGGCTGCTCGGCGAGGTCACCTACCCCTTCCCGACGTCCGGCGTTCCGAACACTCTGGGCGACGGCAGGTGGTACACGATCGCCGAGGACACGAAGGAACTCCAGGTGTGGCGCCTGGCCGACGCCTAGAGGCGCACAGGACCCCGTGCTCAGCCCACTCCCCTGGACTCCTGGGCCGCCCTCGCCTCGATGCCGCGGAAGTGGTCGGCCATCGCGCGTTGGGCGGCCTCCACGTCGCGGGCGCGCAGGGCGGTGACGATGTCGCGGTGGCGGCGGACGGTCAGTTCGGGGGACGGGTCGTCGGTCCAGCCGCGTATGCCGGCGACCCGGCTGAAGACGGTCCAGAAGGCGCCCAGGAGCTGTGGCACGAGCGCGTTGCCGAGCGAGGCGTACAGCAACTCGTGGAACTCGCGGTCGAGTTCCGGGAAGGGGCGCCCTGAGCGGCCCGCCGCCTCCATCTCGGCCACGACGGCTTCGAGGCGGTCGAGCTCCGGCTCGGTGAGCACGGCCGCGACCCGGCGTATCAGCCCCTCCTCCAGCACCTCCCGTACCTGGAGGATCTCCGCCAGCGCCCCGGTCTCGTTCTTGTCGTCGGGCTGGGCGAGCGTGCGGAAGGTGAGGCCGTCGACGAAGGGGGTCAGGGAGGCCTCCCCCACGTACGTGCCGTAGCCGTGCCGGATGTCGACTATGTCGAGGGCCTGCAGGGCCTTGAGGGCCTCGCGGACGGAGTTGCGGCTGACGCCGAGGTCCTGCATCAGCTCGGTCTCGGTCGGCAGCGGGGCGCCCGCCTGGAGTCTGCGGTCGAGGATCAGTTGCATGACCTCGCTCTGGATCTGACTGCTCACCCGGCGCTCGGACCTGCGCTCGGGCCCGCGCCGGTTCCCGGTCTCCTCAGACATGCGCCGCATCGTACGCTCACTGGACATCCGACGTCCCACCTCCGGGCGGATTCAGCACCAACTACCCATGTTTCAGGGCTTCATTGGTCGCACCTCTGGAAGATACGCCATTCGTGTGCGATCCCTTGACCGCCCTCACGGGCCCTCTTATGGTCACGCTGCCCACCATGACGTAGGACGTCGTATCTCCCGCCTCTCCCTGGAGGAACCGTGCGCGACGTGACCGACCACTCGGCGCTGCACCGCCGACGTTTCCTGAAGTACTCCGGCGCCCTCGGCGCGGCCGCCGCCCTCTCCTCCTCGCTGGCGGCCTGTTCGTCCGGGCCGCAGTCCACCAATGACACCGGCGGCGGGAAGGGCGGCAAGGACGCGACGCTCACGGCCGTCATCGGCTACGGGAACGACGGCAGCTGGGACCCGACGCAGACGGCGTCCGCCTTCGCCATGGCGGCCAACAACCACATCTACGAGGGGCTGCTGGACACGGACCCGATCTCGCGCGAGCCGTACGCGGCGCTCGCCACCCAGGTGCCGGGCGATCTCAGCGGTACGTCCTGGAAGTTCACGCTGCGGGCCGGGGCCACCTTCCACGACGGGAAGCCCGTCACCGCCGACGACGTGGTCTTCGTCTTCGACCGGATCCTCGACCCGAAGACGCAGACCCTCGGCAAGGGGTTCTTCGCGAGCTGGCTGAAGGAGGTCCGGAAGATCGACGCCTCGAACGTCGAGCTGGTGCTGAAGTTCCCCTTCCCGGAAGGGATCGCGCGGCTCACCCTCGCCAAGATCATGCCCAAGCACGTGTTCTCCCTGCCCGGTGCCTGGGACGACGCGATCAAGGGGAAGGCGGTGGGCTCGGGACCGTACCGGCAGACCGCCCACCACCCCAAGTCGAACACCACCTTCGAGGCGTTCGCCGCCTACAACGGCCCGCGCAAACCGGCCTTCAAGAAGATGAACTGGCTGACGATCGTCGACGCGGCCCCGCGCGTCGCGAAGATCTCGGGCGCGAGCGCCGGGGCCCAGATCGCCGACAACATCCCGTACGCCAACATCGAGCGGCTGAGGAAGGGCGGCATGACCGTCGAGGGCGGCGCGGGGATGAACAACCTCTTCCTGATGTTCAACACCCAGCACAAGCCCTTCGACGACGTACGGGTGCGCCAGGCCCTGCACTACGCCATCGACACCGGCAAGATGGTCGAGGTCGCCCTCCACGGACACGGCAAGCCGTCGAGCTCGTTCCTCAACGAGGGGAACCCGGCCTTCCGGCCGGCGAAGACCGTGTACGGCTACGACCCGCAGAAGGCCAAGCAGCTCCTGAAGGCCGCCGGGGTCTCCGGGCTGAAGATCGAGATCCTGTCGGTGAACGTCAGTTGGATCGTCGACTGCCTGCCGACCATCAAGGCGTCCTGGGACGCGATCGGCGTCGAGACCACGCTCTCGCCGCAGGAGACGACGGCCGTCTTCACGAAGATGGACCAGAAGCAGGACTACCAGGTGGTGGCCGCCGCCTCGAACCCCAACCAGTTCGGCCTGGACGCCGATCTGATCATGCACTACAACTACGGCCCCGAGAACCTGTGGATGCAGTACGCCCGATGGGCGGGCGACCCGGTCGCGAAGCAGCTCTTCAAGGACATGGACCGGGCGACGCGGGAACCGGACGCCGACAAGAAGAAGACGATGATCCAGGACTACATCGACGTCGTCGCCGAACAGGCCGTGCTCTACCCGGTCGTGCACAACGAACTGATGACGGCCTGGGACCCCAGGAAGCTCACGGGGATCAGGGCCCAGCCCTATCCGGGGATCAACCTCCTCCAGGCCAAGTGGGCCTGACGTAGATGACGGCCATCGTCCGCATCCTGGCCCGCCGTGTCGCCCTGCTCGTGCCGCTGATGCTCGGCATCGTGCTGTTCGTGTTCCTGGTGATGCGGTTCTCGGACGTCGACCCGGCGTCCGCGTTCTTCCAGGGCGCCAACCCCACTCCACGGCAACTGCACGACTTCCGGCAGCAGAACGGCCTGCTCGACCCCCTCCCGGTGCGTTACGTCCACTTCATCGGCGCTCTGCTCCACGGCGACCTGGGCACCAGCGCCCTGACCCGGGCGCCGGTCGTCGACCAGGTCACCACCGCGCTTCCACTCACCCTCCAGCTCACCTTCCTCGGCCTCGCCATCGCGGTGGTGCTCGCGCTGCTCGGCGGGGTCACCGCCGCGATCCACCGCGACCGGCTGCCCGACCAGGTCATCCGGGTCGTGTCGCTGACCGGGGTCGCGGCGCCCGGCTTCTGGCTGGCGCTGCTGATGATCCAGTACCTGGCGGTGGACCGCGGCTGGTTCCCGACCGGCGGATACATCAACCCCGGTGACTCACTGAGCGGCTGGCTGAAGACGATGACGCTCCCCGCCTTCGCGCTCTCCCTCCCGGTCGCCGCCCAGCTCACCCGGATCGTGCGCACGGCCGTGGTCGAGGAACTGGACAAGGACTACGTCCGGACGGCGATCGGCAGCGGACTGCCGCCGGTGGTCGTGGTCGGCCGCAATGTGCTCCGCAACGCGCTGATCAACCCGCTGACCGTGCTCGGTCTGCGCGTCGGCTATCTGCTCGGCGGCGCGGTCGTCATCGAGACGATCTTCTCGCTCCCCGGCATGGGCAAGCTGATGATCGACGCCGTGAAGAACGGCGACCCGGCGGTCGTCCAGGGCGTCGTCCTGACCACGGCCACCGGGTTCGTGGTCGTGAACCTCGCCATCGACATCCTGTATCTGCTGGTCAATCCGCGACTGAGGGATGCCACGTGACGATCCCCCCACTCTCCCGCCGACGTCTCACCGAGGGCCTCGCCCGGCCCGGCATCCGGCCGCGACGCCTGCCCGTCCTCTCCCGGATCGCCCTCGGCTTCCTCACGCTCGTGGTCCTGCTGGCCGTGTTCGCGCCCCTGCTCTCCCCGCACGACCCGCTCGACCAGCAACCGCAGGTCGACGGCACCGGCGCCCCTTCCGGCAGTCACTGGATGGGGCAGGACAGCCTCGGCCGGGACATCCTGAGCCGGCTGATGTACGGCGCCCGCTGGTCCCTCGCGATCGGCCTGGGCGCCACCTCGCTCGCCCTCGTCGTCGGCGCGCTCCTCGGCGCGATCGCCGCGACCTCCCGGGGGGCCGTCGACGAGACGCTGATGCGCTGCCTGGACGTCGTGATGGCGTTCCCCGGCATCGCGCTGGCCGCCGTCCTGGTCGCCGTCTTCGGCGGCGGCATCACGGTGCTGATCTGCGCGATCGCGTTCCTGTTCACCCCGTCGGTGGCCAGGGTCGTCCGCGCGAACGTCCTCGACCAGTACGGCGAGGACTACGTGACGGCGGAACGGGTGATCGGCGCCCGCACCCCGCACATCGTGCTGCGCCACGTGGCCGTCAACTGCGCAGCCCCCGTGCTGGTGTTCTGCACGGTCCAGGTCGCCGAGGCCATCGTCTTCGAGGCCTCGCTGTCCTTCATCGGCGCGGGCGTCCGCCCGCCCGACCCGTCCTGGGGCAGTGTCATCGCGGACGGCAAGAACATGGTGCTGACCGGCGGTTGGTGGGCGACGGTCTTCCCAGGGCTGCTGATGCTGATCACCGTACTGTCGTTGAACATCCTCTCCGAAGGCGTCTCGGACGCGTGGGCGGCGCCCGTGGCGCGGGAGGTGGCGGCGACGGCGGCCGGTGACCGGCTGGAGGCGCCCGAGCCCGGCAGCGGAGAGGTCCTCGAACTGCCCGGTCTGACGGAGGCCGCCGCGCGCCTGCGCTCCCGGGCCCGCCCCCTGCCCACCGGCCGGCCGGTCCTCTCCGTGGAGAACCTCGCCATCGGCTTCGACGCCCGGCACGGCGGGGTGGACATCGTCGACGGCATCGGCTTCGACGTGCACCCCGGTGAGGTCCTGGGCCTGGTCGGCGAGTCGGGCTGCGGCAAGTCGCTGACGGCGCTCGCGGTGATGGGCCTGGAACCGAAGGGGGCCCGGGTCCGGGGCCATGTCCGTTTCGGCCGACGTCAGTTGGTGGGCGAGCCGATGCGCGTACGACGCCGTCTGCTGGGCCACGAGATGGCGATGGTCTACCAGGACGCGCTGTCGTCCCTGAACCCGGCGATGACGATCAGGGCGCAGCTGAAGCAGTTGGTGCGCCGGGGCGGCCGACAGACCCCCGCTGAGCTGCTCGCTCTGGTCGGTCTCGACCCCGAACGCACCCTGCGCAGCTACCCCCACGAGCTCTCCGGCGGCCAGCGTCAGCGTGTCCTGATCGCGATGGCCCTGTCCCGGGGCCCGAAGCTGATCGTGGCGGACGAGCCGACCACGGCCCTGGACGTGACGGTCCAGGCGCAGATCATCACCCTGCTGCTGAAGTTGCGGGAAGAGCTGGGCTTCGCGCTGATCCTCGTCTCGCACGACCTGGCCCTCGTCGCGGACGTCACCGACCGGGTGGTGGTGATGTACGGCGGGCAGATCGTGGAGACGGGCGTGACGGCGGACCTGGTGGAGGCGCCGGCCCACCACTACACGCGCGGCCTGCTCGGCAGCGTCCTGTCCCTGGAGTCGGCGGCCGAACGGATGACGCAGATCAAGGGGGTCGTGCCCGCACCCGCCGACTTCCCGGCGGGCTGCCGGTTCGCCGACCGCTGTCCGCCGGCGAGCGAGGTGTGCCGGACGACGGCGCCCGACCTGCTGGGCACCCGGACACACACGGCCGCGTGCCATCACCCCGCGGTCGATCTGATCCACCACGGAGAGCGAAGCCGTCCATTGAATCCTCACCTCCGTGAACGGAGCTGATTCCTGGCTCACGCCGCCTCTCGGACCGACGGTCCGTCAGGTCCTCCACGATCAACACCAGCCGGGTTGAAACCAGCCCGGGCATTCACCTGCTGCAAGGTCGCACAACTTCAAGGAGACTCCGCGTGCTTGGCTCTCGCGACGCACCGTCTGCGGCTCACCCCAACGGCACGCCGGTCCGCCCTGGAGGCGAACCGGCTTTCCCTGCCCTGCTGCACACATGTCCGATTCCTGCCCGGTCTGAAGGCCGGGACGTCCTCGGAGGGATCCAGTGAACGCGCTCATCACCCTCTCCGACGCCCATGTCGTCCACAAGGCCCGCTCCGGCGGCCTGTTCACCCGCGACCGGGTGTACGCCCTGACCGGCGCCGACCTCACCATCGCGCCCGGCGAGACGGTCGGCGTCGTCGGCGAGTCCGGGTGCGGGAAGTCGACGCTGGCGAAGGTGCTGGTGGGCGTCCAGCGGCCGACGTCCGGCACCGTGCGCTTCCGTGACCGTGACCTGTGGTCGATGCGGCCCGCCGAGCGACGAGCGTCCGTCGGCGGCAGCACGGGCATGGTCTTCCAGGACCCGTCGACGGCCCTGAACCGCCGCCTGCCCGTACGCCGGATCCTGCGGGACCCCCTCGACGTGCACCGGCGCGGCACGGCACGGGAACGGGACGACCGGGTGCGGGAGCTGATGTCCCTGGTGGGCCTCCCCCGCGCCCTGGCGGACGCCCTGCCCGGCCAGCTGTCCGGCGGCCAACGCCAGCGGGTGGCCATCGCGCGCGCCCTGGCCCTGGACCCGGACCTGGTGGTGGCGGACGAACCGACGAGCGCGTTGGACGTCTCGGTCCGCGCCCAGATCCTCAACCTCCTGCTGGACCTGAAGGAGCGCCTGGACCTGGCCCTGGTCTTCGTCTCGCACGACATCCAGACGGTACGGAGGATGAGCGACCGGGTGATCACGATGTACCTGGGCCGGATCGTGGAGGAGTCCCCGGCGGACCGGGTCACCGACCGCGCCCGACACCCGTACACCCGGGCCCTCTTCTCCGCCACGCCCGGCCTCCTGGACCCGATCGACCCGATCCCGCTGGTGGGCCCGGTGCCCTCGGCCACGCACCCGCCGACCGGCTGCCCGTTCCGCACCCGCTGCTGGAAGGCCGACGGGGAGTGCGTGAGCGTGATGCCGGACTTCACGGCCGCGTCGACGCCGGACCACCGCTTCCGGTGCCACCATCCTGTGCAGGAGGACCAGTCGACGCGCGACCTGGTGGCCCAGGCCGTGTCCGCGGCGCCCGCCGTGGCCGACATCCCCGCCCAGCAGCAGCCTTGATCGTCCCGAGGGAGTCTTCATGCCGATCCCCACCCCGCTGACCGGTGTCGTTCCGCCCGTCTGCACGCCCCTGACACCGGACCGCGAGGTGGACGTCCCCTCGCTCATCAGGCTCGTGGACCACCTGGTGGAGGGGGGCGTCGACGGCCTGTTCGTCCTTGGCTCGTCCTCGGAGGCGGCGTTCCTGACGGACGCCCAGCGGCGGCTGGTGGTGGAGACGGTGGTCGCCCATGTGGCCGGGCGGCTCCCCGTGCTGGCCGGGGTGATCGACATGACCACGCCGAGGGTGCTGGACCATGTGGCGTATGTGACGGCGGCGGGCGCGGACGCGATCGTGGCGACCGCGCCCTTCTACGCCCGCACCCATCCGGCGGAGATCGCGCGCCACTTCCGCCTGCTCGCCGCCCGTTCGTCCGTGCCCGTCTTCGCCTACGACATCCCGGTGTCCGTCCACGCCAAGCTGGACCCGGAGCTGGTCCTGTCGCTCGCCGCGGAGCGCGTGCTGAGCGGACTCAAGGACTCCAGCGGTGACCTCGCCGCCTTCCGCGCGATCGTCACGGGCGCCCGCGCCCACCCCGACATCACCGGCTTCACCACTCTCACCGGGTCCGAACTCGTCGTCGACTCCGCGCTCGCCCTCGGGGCGGACGGGGCCGTGCCGGGTCTCGCCAACGTCGACCCGCACGGGTACGTACGGCTCGACCGGCTCTGCCGAGGGGGTGACTGGGAGCGGGCGCGGGCCGAACAGGAGCGGCTGTGCGGGCTGTTCGGGATGGTCGGGGTGGGGGACCCGGCCCGGATGGGCGGGGGTTCGTCGGCGCTCGGGGCGTTCAAGGCGGCCCTGCACCTGCGCGGCGTCATCGCCTGCCCGGCCACGGCGGAGCCGCAGGTGCCGCTGTCGGAGGCGGAGGTCGAGCGGGTGGGGAAGTACCTGGCGGGAGCGGGCCTGCTCTAGAACAAGCCCTGGAAGAGAACAAACTCCAAGTGAGAATCTCATTTTCACTTCACGCGTATTGCATTCTGAAATATCAGAATCATACTCTTGCCCGGTGACCGCCTTCGCGCTTCGATTCGACTTCCGCAATCCGGCGCAGTCCGGAACCACCATGGCCGATCGCTACGCGGCCGCCCTGGACATGGCCGAGTGGGCCGACCGTCTGGGCTGCGCGCGGATCACCGTCTCCGAACACCACGGCTCACCGGACGGCTACCTCCCCGCCCCGATTCCGATTCTCGCGGCGATGGCGGCACGGACGACGGACGTCCGCTTCCTCGTCGCCGCGCTGATCGCCCCGTTCCACGATCCGCTGCTGCTCGCCGAGGAAATGATCGTGCTCGACAACCTGAGCAGGGGGCGGGTCGACCTGGTCGTCGCGGGCGGCTATGTGCACGAGGAGTTCGCCCTGTTCGGCGTGCCGATGAACGAGCGGGCGAAACGCGTGACCGAGGTGGTCACCACCCTGAAGGCGGCGTTCACCGGCGAGGAGTTCACCTACCGGGGCCGCACCGTACGCCTCACACCCGCGCCGTTTCGGCCGGGAGGCCCGAGCGTCTCGCTCGGCGGCAGCACCGAACCGGCCGCGCGCCGGGCCGCCCGTATCGCCGACGGTTTCATCCCCTCCGTGTCCGAGGTGTGGGAGTACTACCGGGACGAGGTTCTGAAGCTCGGCCGGCCCGACCCCGGCCCGAGCCCGATCGGCAGGAACCAGGTCGTGGCGCTCGCCGAGGACCCCGACAAGGGGTGGGAGCAGATGGCGCCGTTCTTCCTCCACGAGACGAACGCCTACGGGGCCTGGCAGGCCCAGGACCACCTCGCCGCCCCCTTCCACTCCGTCACCGGCGCCGACGAACTGCGGGAGAGCGGCCAGTACCGGGTCCTGACACCCGAGCGGTTCGTGGCGGAACTGAAGTCCTCACCGCGGCCCTTCACCCAGCTCCACCCCCTGTGCGGCGGAATGCCGATGGAGCTGGCCTGGCCGAGCCTGCGCCTGTTCGAGCGCGAGGTCCTGCCCGCGTTCACCTGACTGGCGGACCCGGCCGACCCAGACGGCGGAACTCGATCCTGTCGTACGGCCGTGTCGAGCCCGTCTCGTAGAGGATCCCGACCAGGTCGTGCCCGAGGTCCACCAGGTCCGAGTAGGCGGCGGGTGCGGAGGAGAGGGTCGCCGCCCTGGTGAAGGTGGTGCCGTCGTCCGTGCTGCGCCAGAGGGTCATCGCGCGGCGGGCGGTGGGAACGGAGGGGGCCGAGAAGAGCAAGGGGGCGTGGGCGCCCTGAAGTTGGAGGACGCTGCCCTGGACGACGGGGACGTCGCCCAGGGTGGGCTGGATCGCGTAGGGGCGGTCCAGGGTTTGGCCGCCGTCACTGGAGTAGGTGTCCAGGCGGTTGCCGGGGGCGGTGCCGCCCTCGTCGCGGGCGCTGAAGTACAGGCGTCCGTCGGGGAGTTCGGCCGCGCTGCTCTCGTTGGTGTCGACCCGGCCGTCGTAGGTGCGGTCGGTGAAGCCCAGGTGCCAGGTACGGCCGCCGTCGTCGGAGTAGATCGCGTGTCCCCCGTAGTACTTGGCTTCCCGGCCGGTGTCGGTCGAGCCCGCGGGCGGGGCGGCGGAGTGGTTGGCGGGGACGACCAGACGACCGGCGTGCGGGCCGTGGCGGAGGGCGATCGCATGGCCGGGGCCCGTCGCGTACCAGCGCCAGCCCGGCGGCTTCACCTCGGCCGTGATGTCCCGGGGAGCGGAGAAGCGCACGCCGTCGTCACGGCTCGTCTGGACGAAGACACGGCGGCCCTGGCGCGCCGTGACCTCGCCCCGCATGATGCGCGCCTCGGTCACCGCGCCGCTGTTGCAGGAGGTGACCAGGACGATCCGGCCGGCGCGCGGGTCCACGACGGGCGCCGGGTTGCCCCGGGTGTCCCCGGCCCCCGCCGCGACGACTCGCAGCGCATCCCACGTACAGCCGCCGTCGAAGGAGCGTCTGAGGACGACGTCGATGTGGCCGCTGTCGCCCGCGCCGTGGTGCCGCCCCTCGGCGAAGGCGAGCACCGTGCCCGCGCGGGTGGTGACGACCGCTGGGATGCGGTAGGTGTCGTAGCCGCCCTCGCCCGCGGTGTACGGCACGGAGGAGGCGCAGTCGGCACGGGGGGCGGCGGCGGACGCGATGCCGACGCCGGAGGCGAGCAGGCCGACGGCCAGGGCGGCGACGAGGCTGCGGCTCAGGGTGGTCCCCGCTCTCCCCCGCGCAACACGAGGGTCCGGTTACGGTGTGTCGCTCACACCGTACCCTGAGTCACCGATCGTCACTCCCGACCCCTCGCTACGAGGGCGTGCGCGCCGCCGCCAGCAGTCGCGTCACGTCGTCCGCGCAGATCGTCAGCGCCGCGCCCACGGTGGCGAGGACGTCCCGTTCGGCGGGGGTGTACGGGCCGTCCGCCAGGGCGATCCGGGCGCCCTGGAGCAGGATCGATTCGCGTCCCGTCGCGGCGAGGTGCGGCGCCAGCGGATCCAGGGCCTCGTGCAGCTCTATGGCGAGGCCCGCCCCGCACGGCTCCCCGAAGATCCGGCCCGTGTCCGCGGCGAGCGCCTCGACGAGGGCGCCGAGTTGGTCCTCCGTGCAGTCGTCGAAGCCGGCCGAGCGCACCGCGGTCGCCGCGGTCTCCAGGGACGTACGGGAACAGGCGCCGCCGGCGGCGAGCACGGCGAGCGCGACGGTGTGGACGGCGTCGCGGAGCATCGCCGAGAAGCGGGTGGTGGTCGGGTGGTCGAGGACGTCCGCGCCGTAGTGGCAGCCGCAGGCGGCGCACTCGACGACGGGTCCCGTGTCACCGCGCGGCAGGACCGGGACGCCGAGGAGGGTGAAGCGGCGCCGGCCGGTGAGTCGCTGGTAGTTGCGGTCGCCCCCGCAGCCCGGGCAGAAGAACTCGCCGTCCCCCATGGTGGTCCACGCGGTACGGGTGCCTAGGATGCGGGAAATCTGCACTGCACGACCGTTTCGTCCCCATCCTGGCAGCACGCTCGCACACCTCCGTAACGCCGCGGCAACATCGCCGCGCTGGCGTGATGTTAGCCACATTGTTGAGGCAGAGTCAGTACCTTGGACGAGACCTTTCCGTGATCTCCACGGCGATTGGCCGGTATACGACGGGGCCCCGCCCGCCTCGAAAGGCGGACGGGGCCCCGAAAGTGCCGGTCAAAGTCCTCAGCGGGTCGCGCGATTGACCGCGGAGACGACGGCCTTCAGCGACGCGCGTGTCGTATTCGCGTCGATGCCGATTCCCCACAGGACCTTGTCGTCGATCGCGCACTCGATGTACGAGGCGGCCTGCGCGGAGGCGCCCTCGCTCATCGTGTGCTCCTGGTAGTCCAGGAGGCGTGCGTCGATGCCGACGGACTGCAGGGCGTCGAAGAACGCGGAGATCGGACCGTTGCCCGTACCGGTCAGGACCGTGTCGACGCCGTCCACCGAGGCCTCGACGGTCAGCGAGTCGATGCCGTCGCGGTCGGTCGTGGTCTGGCCGGCCTTGACCTGGATGCGGCCCCACGCGTTGTCGGGGTTCGGCAGGTACTCGTCCTGGAAGATCGCCCAGATGTCCTTCGGGGTGACCTCGCCGCCCTCGGCGTCCGTCTTCGCCTGGATGATCTTCGAGAACTCGATCTGCATCCGGCGCGGCAGGTCCAGCTTGTGGTCGTTCTTCAGGACGTAGGCGATCCCGCCCTTGCCGGACTGCGAGTTGACGCGGATCACTGCCTCGTACGAACGGCCGACGTCCTTCGGGTCGATCGGCAGGTACGGGACGGCCCACTCGATGTCGTCGACGGTGACGCCCTTCGCGGCCGCGTCGGCCTCCATGGCGTCGAAGCCCTTCTTGATGGCGTCCTGGTGGGAGCCGGAGAAGGAGGTGTAGACGAGGTCGCCGACGTACGGGTGACGGGCGTGGACCTCCATCTGGTTGCAGTACTCGGCGGTGCGGCGGACCTCGTCGATGTTCGAGAAGTCGATCTGCGGGTCGACGCCCTGCGAGAACAGGTTCATGCCCAGGGTGACCAGGTCGACGTTGCCGGTGCGCTCGCCCTGGCCGAACAGACAGCCCTCGATGCGGTCGGCGCCGGCCATCAGGGCCAGCTCGGCGGCGGCGACGGCCGTACCTCGGTCGTTGTGCGGGTGCACGGACAGGCAGACGAACTCGCGGCGGGACAGGTTGCGCGACATCCACTCGAAGCGGTCCGCGTGCGTGGACGGCGTCGAACGCTCCACCGTGGCGGGCAGGTTGAGGATGATCTCGCGGCCCGGGCCGGGCTGGTAGACGTCCATCACCGCCTCGCAGACCTCCAGGGCGAAGTCCAGCTCGGTGTCGGTGAAGATCTCGGGGCTGTACTGGTAGCCGAACGTCGTCCGCTCGTCGAGCAGCTTCTCGGCGTACTCCATGACCAGCCGCGTGCCGTCGACGGCGATCTGCTTGATCTGGTCCTTGGAGCCGCGGAAGACGACCCGGCGGAAGACCGGGGCCGTCGCGTTGTACAGGTGGACCGTGGCGCGCTTGGCGCCGACCAGGGACTCCACCGTGCGCTCGATCAGGTCCTCGCGGGCCTGGGTCAGTACGGAGATCGTGACGTCGTCCGGGATCGCGGTCTCGTCCTCGATGATCGAACGGACGAAGTCGAAGTCGGTCTGCCCGGAGGCCGGGAAACCGACCTCGATCTCCTTGTAGCCCATCGTCACGAGCAGGTCGAACATCTCGCGCTTGCGAGCCGGGGACATCGGGTCGATCAGCGCCTGGTTGCCGTCCCGCAGGTCCGTCGACAGCCAGCGGGGGGCGACGGTGACACGCTTGTCCGGCCAGGTGCGGTCAGGAATGTCCACCTGCTCGTACTTGCCGTACTTGTGGACCGGCATGGCGGTGGACTGCTGGAAGTTCGGCATGATGCGTGGGCTCCTCAGAGGGTGTCCGGAAGGACGGCCGACGGCGCAACGCCGAACTCCGCGGGGAGGGGGTCGGCCTCGACTACAGGCCCTCGCCGCGGCAGCTAAGGAGAAGCAGCCCGATACGCATGATGCTCCGCAGCCTAGCCGAGCCTCACTCTCTCCGGAGGGCTGTATCAGTATGCGGGATCGTGACCACATAAGGAAGAAAACGGACAAAAAGTGTGGCGGACCACTCAGAGTGAATCCTCCTATCACTGAAGAGCGGACCGATGGGCTCCTTATCGTCGCATTTCACACGATCTTGGTCGCCGGTAGTGACAGCAGAGTAACTCAGTGCAATCGTGCCGGGCATGACCGCGAACCCGGCAGGCTTCGAGCCTGTCTTCTGCACCATCGTGCCGCCCCACGTCCTCGACACGCTGGCCCAGCACGAGGACCCCGCGCTCGCCGGGCCCGCGCGCCGCACCCTGGAGCGCGACGCCTTCGAGCGCACCCACCGCCGGCTGACCACGGTCATCGGCGCGCCCACCGTGGCCCCGCCCGAGGGCGCGCCCGCGGACAAGCCGCAGCGCACCATCTACGACGCCAGGCACCACCAGGACCTGCCGGGCAAGAAGGTCCGCGGCGAGGCCGACAAGCCCGGCAAGGACGCCACGGTCAACCGCGCATACGCCGGACTCGGCGCCACCTTCGACCTCTACCTGAACGCCTACGCCCGCAACTCGATCAACGGCGAGGGCCTGCCGCTCACCGCGAGCGTCCACTACGACGTCGACTACAACAACGCCTTCTGGAACGGCGAGCAGATGGTGTTCGGCGACGGCGACGGCGAGATCTTCCTCGACTTCACCATCCCGGTCGACGTCATCGGCCACGAGCTGACCCACGGCGTCACCCAGTACACGGCGAACCTCACCTACTTCGGCCAGCCGGGCGCCCTGAACGAGTCCATGTCGGACGTCTTCGGCTCGCTGATCAAGCAGTACACGCTCGGCCAGACCGCCGCCGACGCCGACTGGCTGATCGGCGCGGGCCTGCTCGCCCCGCGCGTCACCGGCAAGGCGCTGCGCTCCATGAAGGAGCCCGGCACGGCGTACGACGACGACGTGCTCGGCAAGGACCCGCAGCCCGCGACGATGGACGGCTATGTGAAGACCGGCCGCGACAACGGCGGTGTCCACATCAACTCCGGCATCCCCAACCACGCCTTCTACCTGGTCGCCCAGGCCCTCGGCGGGCACGCCTGGGAGCGCGCCGGGCAGATCTGGTACGACGTCCTCACCGGCGGCGAGCTCCAGTCCCAGGCGAGCTTCTCCGACTTCGCCAAGCTGACGGTCGCCCAGGCCAGGAGCCGGTACGGCGAGGGCGAGGAGCTCCAGTCCGTCACGAAGGCCTGGGAACAGGTCGGGGTGCCGACGTCGTAGCTTCGGCGCCCGGCTCGTACTAGACAGGACCCATGCGTATTCAGGTAAGGCGCACGGGCGGATTCGCGGGCATCGAGCGCCGTGCCGAGGTGGACACCTCGGGACGCTCCGACGCCCCCGAGTGGCATGCCCTGGCCGAGCGGGCGATCGCCTCCGGCCAGGGCTCGCGCCCCGCCGGGGTCCCCGACGGCTTCAGCTACGAGATCACGGTGAACGGGAAAACGGTCTACGCCGCCGACCCGAGACTGACGGAGGAACAGCGCCAATTGATCGTGCGGGTCCTGAAGGAGGGCGCGTAGCGCCCTTCAAGGGCGCGGGGAACTGCGCGCCCGGCCCCCACCGGGCCGAGGCCTCGAAACTCACCGCACCACCCCTCTCATGGCGCCCCAAGAAGCCGTAACTCCCAGTTCACACCGACCCGTTGACTTCCGTTACTGCCGGTAGGGATGATCGCGCGCATGGCGACGAACCGTTCCTAGGTAGTGAGTGGGAGTGAGTCGTGGATCCACTCCTGTTCACTACGCCTGCCCCGAACGGTGTTGGGCGGGCTGGGTTGCCGCGTTCGCGTCCCCGGTGGCGACACCACTCCTGGTGGTGGTCCTTTCCGGGGTGGGCGGTTTCCCTCACGCCCAGAGGTTCGGGGGGCGGCCTGGGCGGTCCGATGCCCGACACGATCACTCCGGTCGTATGGGGGCGGTGCCGTCCGTCGCCGCGCCCCGAAACCCTGGGCACGCCGTCCGATCACGATGCTCGCGGCGTCGTGCCGGGTGGTCTTGCGGGTGGGGGAGCACATCGGCCGCTGCCAGTGCTGGGCACCCCACCGGCTGGTGTACGCGGGATCGACCGCGATGATCACGAGATCCTGGGTGGCGGCCATCGACACCAACCGGGCCGCCAACCGTGCGGTCGGAAACCGGGAGATCAGCCTACGGAACCGCTTCCTACGGCCGTGCTGCTCGCGGGACGTGGAGGTGTTCAAGTCGAGGTCCTCGATCGCAATGGCGCGGGCCCCGCACCGCCCGGCGAAGTGCAGCAGACGGCTGGTGGCGTGCCGCATCTGCGCATCCCGGTGCGCGGCGTTGCCGGACAGGTCGTAGAGGAACCGCTGCGGCTCCCCGATCGGGTTGCCGTGCTCGTCCAGGCGCCAGGCCGCATAGTGGTCGTCGTTGGTGTCCACGCCGACCACCGTAATTCCGGCAGCCAGGAGCGCTTCCAGCGAGACGGGCGGGGTGGCGGGCTGGGCGCGTTGCCAGGAGGCGGTCACATACCAGCGGTCCCGGACCGGGTCGTGGTGGATGCGGTAGGCCACCGCCCGGTTCGCCGCGATCCGGTCCGCCCACTCATGCCCTCGGTGGGCGAAGACGGCCCGCGCGGTGAGCCGGTAGCGGCCGTGTGGGGCGTTCGCCAGGTGAGCGAGCGGGGCAGGGAGTCTGATGCTCAGCTCGCCGTCGGGGGTGAGTCGGATGGTCTCGTTGCCGAACCGCTTGCCCGACTCCCCGTCCGCGGAAAGGAACATGCGGGCAGCCTCCCAGCGTCCCCGCCACTCCGCCTCATCCAGCCTGGCGGCCTGGAGGTGGTGGCGGGTGTTCGCGAGTTTCCTGCCACCACGCACGATGCGTACCCGGCCTGCTGCCCAGTCTGCCCGCGCCGCCGCGAGTCGCTCCTGCAGCACCTTCAGGCGGCGGGACTTGGCATGCCACTCCCGGCGCGAGCGATAGCCGCCCGGCTGCTTCCTGGTGCCCTTCTGCCCCAGCGGCAGCGCCAGCCGGCGACGCAGGACCGTGATGCCCGCTTCCAGGTCCCGGATGTGTGTCGCCAGACACCGCCGCGCCAGCGCCCACTGATCATGGCTCGCCTTGGTGATCGCCCCCGCCCACCGCGACGACGACACAGCGCTCAACTCCCGCTTGCGGACCGCCCAAGCGGCCGCGTCATGCCCCACCCCTGCCGCGCAGCGCGCCTTCAGGTCCCGCCCGGCCAGCGCGCCCAGATGACGGCCGACCTCACCCAGCACCCGCACATCCGCCCCGGACAGGCCCTTCAACCGGGTCCGCACCGCCACCCCCACCGAAACCGGAGCGACGAACGGGGCAGCCAGCGTCCGCAACGCCTCCCCCGCCACCCGCCCGCCCCCATTCGCTCCGGTCATCCGATGAACAGCCCAACGAGCACCCCCGTAAAAGGTCACCCATTCGACACAAGAACCTCCGTTCCCGCCCCCTTCGAGCCCCGCCCCCTGAACAGGAGCACGACCATGACGCTCACTCCCGCTCACCAGAACGCGATAAACCCCGATAAACGCCCAACAGTTCGCCACCCCCTACCGCAGTTCCCGCCCGGCTTCCTCTGGGGCGTGTCCACCTCGGCCCACCAGATCGAGGGAGCCGCGACCGAACGCGACCCGTCGGTATGGGACGCGTTCACGGCCGAGCCCGGCCACATCAAGGACGGCTCGACGGCGGACGTGGCCTGCGACCACTACCACCGCTACCCCGAGGACGTGGCCCTCCTCGCCGACCTCGGCGTCGACGCGTACCGCTTCTCGATCTCCTGGCCCCGCGTGAACTCCCCCGGCGGCCTCGACTTCTACGACCGCCTGGTGGACGCCCTGGTCGCGGCGGGCATCCGCCCCGTACCCACCCTCTTCCACTGGGACCTCCCGCTGAAGCTGGAGGAGACCGGCGGCTGGCTGAACCGGGACACCGCGGAGCGCTTCGCCGAGTACGCCGGTGTCGTCGCCGCCCGCCTCGGCGACCGCGTCAAGAAGTGGATCACCCTCAACGAGCCCGCCGAACACACCCTGCTCGGCCACGCGCTCGGCGCCCACGCCCCGGGCAAGCAGCTCCTGTTCGACTCGCTGCCGGTCGCGCACCACCAACTGCTGGCTCACGGCCTCGCCGTCCGGTCCCTGCGCGCGGCCGGCGTCACGGACATCGGCATCGCCAACTCGCACGGCCCGACCTGGGCGGCCTCCGAGCAGCCCGAGGACGTGGCGGCCGCCGACTTCTACGACCTCCTCCTCAACCGCCTGTTCGCGGACCCGCTGCTGCTGGGCCACTACCCGGACGGCATCGGGGAGTTGATGCCGGGCGACGTCGAGGCGGACCTGAAGGTCATCGCGGAGCCGATCGACTGGTACGGGATCAACTACTACCAGCCGACCAAGGTGGGCGCCCCCCAGGGCGCGGAGATCGAGTTCAGCGGACTGACCCTGCCCGCCGAACTCCCCTTCTCCGTCCGGGAACTGGAGGGCTACCCGGTCACCGACTTCGGCTGGCCGGTGGTCCCCGAGGCGCTGACCGAGCTGCTCGTGGGCTTCCGCGAGCGCTACGGGGACCGCCTCCCGCCGGTGGTCATCACCGAGAACGGCTGCAGTTACGAGGGCATCGACGACCAGGAGAGGATCACGTTCCTCGACGGCCATGTCCGGGCGCTGCACCGGGCGTTGGAGCAGGGCGTGGACGTTCGCGGCTATTTCGTGTGGTCGTTGCTGGACAACTTCGAGTGGGCCGAGGGGTACGCGCGGCGCTTCGGACTGGTCCACGTCGACTACGACACGCTGGAGCGGACCCCGAAGGCGTCGTACACCTGGCTGCGCGACGCGCTGCGGGCGCGGGGATGACGGCGGCGGACCCCGTCGCGAACGTGGGGGCGCTCGCCGAGCCCGTCGAGCGGGTCGGCCGGGGCTGGACCTCGGCGCTCTCGCTCGCCAACGGGGCGATCTGGGTGGGCTGGTACGGCCCGCTGCAGATCCTGCTGGCCTCCCAGGCGGAGGACTTCGCGCCCGGCACCGGCATGTCGAAGGAGACGATGCTGGCGTGGGTCACGGGCGCGGGCGCGGTGGTGTCGCTGTTCGCCAACCCGCTCTTCGGCGCGCTGTCCGACCGGACGACGGCGCGCTGGGGCCGCCGTACGCCGTGGATCGTGGCGGGTGCGGCGGGCGGTGCCCTCTCCCTGCTGCTCCTGGCGGGCGCGGGCGGGGTCTGGACGATGGCGGCCGGCTGGTGCCTGGTCCAGCTCACCCTGAACGCCGCCTTCGCCGCGATCACCGCGGCGGTCCCCGACCGGGTGCCCCGACTCCAGCGGGGGTCCGTGGGCGGCTGGCTGGGCGCGGCACAGATCCTGGGCGTGGTGGGCGGGACGGGCCTCGCGACGGCGGCGGGGGGTGTGGGCGGCGGCTACGCGGCGTGTGCGGTGTTCACACTGGTGGGCGTGCTGCCGTACGTACTGCGCCACCAGGACCTACGGCTGCCGGCCGCGGCCCGGCCCGCCTGGTCCTGGCGCACGTTCACGGCCTCCTTCTGGCTGAGTCCACGCCGCCACCCGGACCTGGCCTGGGCCTGGCTGACCCGCTTCCTGATCAACCTGAGCAACGCCCTGGTCCTGCTCTACCTCCTGTACTACCTCCGCGACCGGCTCCACTACGACGACCCCGAGAACGGTGTACTGATCCTCACGGCGGTCAACGGCGTCACCCTCCTCGCCACGGTCGTGGTCGGCGGGGTGTGGTCGGACCGGGTGGGCCGCCGCAAGCCGTTCGTGATCTGGTCGGGCGTCCTCATGGCGGTGGCGACGGCGGTCCTCTCCGGGTGGCAGACCTGGCCGGGCGCGCTCGTCGCGGCGGCGGTCCTCGGCATCGGCTTCGGCGTCTTCACCTCCGTCGACTTCGCGCTGATGACAGACGTCCTGCCCAAGGCCCTGGACCGCGGCAAGGACCTCGGCGTCATCAACGTCGCCAACGCCCTCCCCCAGGTCGCCGCCCCCGCCCTGGCGGCCCCGATCGTGACGTATCTGGGCGGCTACCGGGTGCTGTACCTGGTGGCGGCGGTGATCGGACTGGCGGGGGCGCTGCTGGTGGGGCGGATCAGGGGCGTCGACTGAATTCGGGTGCCACCGGCATCGGTGTTGCTCTTGGATGGCGGCATGACGACTGTGAACGCGTCCCTCGACCGTCTTGAGCGCTACTACGACTCGGTGCCGCGCGCCGCGGCGCGGGCCGAGGACTTCGGCCCGCTGACCCTCTTCGTCCGGGAGGCCACGGGCTGGCCCTACTACGCGCGCCCCACCCTTCAGTGGACGGGCCCGGCGGCCACCGCCGAGGACGTCGAACGGGTGCGGGCGCGGCAGCGGGAGCTGTGTGTGCCGGAGGCCTTCGAGTGGGTGGCGGAGGTGACGCCGGGCCTGCGGAAGGCGGTCGAGGCGACGGGGCTACGGGTGCACGCGCATCCTCTGATGATCCGCGACGAGGACGCGCCGCTGCCCGACCCGCATCCCCTGGTCCGCGTCCTGGATACCGAAGACCCCTTCCTGGCGGGCGCGTTGGCGGTGCCGCATGTGGCATTCGCGGCGCCGGGCACGGCGGTGGGAGAGGCCGGAACCGGCGAGCTGGCCACCGAGATCACCGCCCACGCCGCCGAGGTACCCGCCGCCGCGGACCGCATCCGCGCGGGCCGCACCGTACTGGCCGCGGCGGTCGAGAACGGCGTCGTGGTCTGCTCCGGGATGCACCTGCCCGTCGGTCGCGTGAGCGAGATCGCGGGCGTCGGCACTCTGCCCGCCGAACGGCGCCGCGGGCTGGCGTACGGCGTCACGGCCGCCCTCGTGGCCGACGCGCGTGGGCGGGGCGTCGAGACGCTGTTCCTGTCGGCCGGGGACGAGGACGTGGCGCGGATGTACGGCCGCCTGGGGTTCCGGACCGTGGCGACGGCGCTGATCGCGGAACTCGCCGAGTAGCGGGCCGATCAGGGGACAGGGACGAACTTCGGCCACTTTTGACAACCCCTGAAGAAACCGCCCGGCATGCCTTGCAATCCCAAGCCGCTCGCGCATCAATGGAACCGCTAGTTCCGACGGACCGTCAGAAACGCCTCCGCTGGCGTCCCGCACCCCGCTCGCGGACGGTCCGTGTACACATCTCTCCGCACCCGCACCGGCGTTCACCGGTGACGCGTCCGTGTGCCCGGCCCGGCCCCGGCCTCTGAGCAGACGGTTCCGTCCCTCCATCCCCACATGGCAATTCCCCCACAAGGGAAGGGAACCCGATGAGACGCAAGCAACTCGGAATCGCCGCGGCGTTAGCCGCCGGCACCCTCGCCGCGACCGGACTGGCCCTCGCGCCGACCGCCGCGGCCGTCACCCCGCTCACCGCCACCATCAACGCGACCTGCACGATCGGCGGCGGTGGCGCGGCCACCCTCACCGCCACCCAGACCGGCACGGCCGCGACCATCACCCTCAGCTCCACCTCGATCACGGCGCCGCTCCCGCTGGCACAGGACTCCATCGCCTCCACCCTGACGATGGCGAAGACCGGCGGCGGCACCGTCGCGTTCACCGGCACGAAGAATCCCGCCATCCCGCTGGGCGGCGGGGTCACGGTGGGCCCGCTCAGCGGCACCGTCGCCTCCGGCGACAGCCTCGACGCGTACGGTGGCTCGCTGAAGATGGTCGTCTTCGGCATCACCATCACATGCACCGCGAGTGCGGCGCAGGCACCGGGCCCGTTCGTCTTCAGCTGAGCCCCGCCACAGCACCTACGTGAAGACCGGTGTCGCCGGCGCACGGCGGCACCGGTCCTCGTACTGCCTGAACAACTGCCTGATCACAGCCAACTGGCCTACAGGGGTGTCCAGTTGACGATATTGACACGACCTGATGGCCCATCAGTTGCCGTCCGGGCCCTCCATTGACTTCTCACACAACCCGCACATCAATGGCCCCCTGTCGGCGCAGACGAGCCGCTGCGCCCGCATCCCTCAGGAGGGGGCACATGGCAACGCACAGGGGAACCAGGGGTTCGCACGCCCGAAGACGCCGCTGGGCGGCACTGCTCGGGGTGACCGCGCTGGCGGTCACCGCGGGAGGCGCGCTGGCGGCCCCGGCGGGCGCCGCGGCCGCGGACTCCCACAACGTGGACTTCGCCACGCACTGCATCCCGCCGGCGATCGCGGGCATCCCGCCGATCGACGGCACCACCACCGCGATCATCACGGTGGACAACCCCAGTCCCAAGGTCGGTGACACCGTCACCGTGACGTACAAGGTGGTCACGCCCGCCGCGAACAACCCGACCGCCCTCGCCCTGCCCGCCGACATCATGACGCCCACCGGCAAGGTCGCCCTCGGCGGGGCGCAGACGGGAGACGTCACGGTCGCGGGCCCCAGGAAGAACGACCCGGTGGCGGGCAACGCGCCCTTCCCGGGGTTCAGCATGACGGGCACCTTCACCGTCACCAGCCCGGGCGCCATCACCCTCGCGCCCGGCGACTACAACATCCACACCAGCTACATCCTGGAGCTGGACACCCCCTGCACGGTCACCAACCCGCCCGCCCCGGTCTCCGGGACGATCACCGCCACGGACGGAACCCAGACCAACAACCGTGCCATCTCGCTCGGTTCGGCCTCCGGGAAGCCCGGTGACAGCGTGACCGTCACCGGCAGCAACTTCACCCCGGGCGCGAGCGTGACCCTCGCCGGCCGGTCGGGGGCCACCCAGACCGCGGACACCGCCACCACGACCGCCGACGCACAGGGCTCGATCAGCGGCACGCTGGCCGTCAACGACAAGACGACGACCGGTGTGGTGGCGTACGAGGGCGCGAGCTGGAGCGACACCAAGGGCGCGGGGCCGGCGGCGTACGTGGTCGTCGACGACACCCCGATCCCCGCGGGCTCCCAGAAACTCACCACCACGGTGAAGGCGGGGACCCTGTCGATGTCCCAGGCCGGGGACGCCGTCCAGCTGTCGGCGGTGGACTTCGGCAAGGGCGGGGCCTCCACCGGTGCCCTGCAGACGGTGACCGTCAAGGACTTCCGCGGCGGCCCCGCGGGCTGGTCCCTGACCGGCAAGGTCACCGACTTCACCGGTCCCGGCGCCAAGATCGATGCCGGGAAGCTGAGCTGGACCCCAGCCTGCGCGACCAAGGCGGGCAGCCCGAGCACCTGCCAGGCCGGTTCGTCCGGCGCGGTGGGCGGTGCGGGAGCGACGCTGGCGTCCACCCCCAACGGGGCGCTCACCGGTGGTGAGTTCACCGTCGACGCCGGGCTGTCACTGGACGTACCGGCGTTCACCCCGCCGGGTTCCTACTCCGGCGTGCTCACGCTGACGCTCACCTGATCCACCCCTCCGCACCGCGGTGGCCGGGCGCGCACCCGCCCGTCCACCCAGGGCCTGTCCACCCACATCCGCGGGGGTCCGCACCCATGCGCAAGCTGTACGTCCTCATCCTGTCCGTGTTCCTTCTCGCGCTCACCACGCCCGCCTCGTACGCCGCCGACAACGGCAGCTGGTCCGTCTACCCCGTCTCCACGCAGATCGCGGCCCGCCCGTACTTCTACCTCTCCGCCGACCCCGGACAGACCCTCCGGGACAAGGTCACCGTCGCCAACAAGACCGGCGGCCCGCTGACCTTCCGGCTGTACGCCGCCGACGCGTACAACACCGCGCGGGACGGCGGGTTCGCGGTGCGGACGGTGAAGGAGAAGCAGCTCGGGGTCGGCGCGTGGGCGCACCCCGCCCGCTCCCGGGTGACGGTGCCCGCGCACGGTTCGGTGACCGTGCCGTTCACCCTCCGGGTGCCCGAGAAGGCCGAACCCGGCGACCATCCGGGCGCACTGGTCGCACTCGACGAGCGCCTCGAGTCCGGGGACGCGGCGTCCTCCTCGGTGGCGGTGCAACGGGCGGTCGGCGCCCGGATCTACCTCCGGGTCGGCGGACCCACCGTCCCCGCCCTCGCCGTCGAGAAGGTCCGCATCAGCCACCATCAGCCCCTGGTCCCCGGCCTCGGCGAGAGCGGCGCCACCGTCTCGTACACCCTGCACAACACCGGGAACGTGACCCTGAACCCGAAGGTGCGGCTCAGGGCCGAAGGCCTCTTCGGGCGTACGTTGCTCTCCAGGGGGCTCACGAAGATCCCCTCGGAGCTGCTGCCCGGGCAACGGGTCCGGCTGACCGAGCCGTGGCACAGCGCGCCCCAACTCGACTGGGGTCACGTGACATTGACGGCCAGCTCGCCCGGCACCCGGGAGTCGGCGAGCACGTCGTTCTTCGCGCTCCCGTGGCTGATGGCCGTGGTGGCGGGCGCGGGGATCGCCGCAGCCGTGGTGGTGATCAGGGCGCGCAGGGGCGGTACCCGCCCGTGGCCGCTCGGAGCACGCAGGGGCGGTACCCGCCGATGGTGGCTCAGAGTGCGTCGGGGCCGCGCTCGCCCGTCCGTACCCGTACGAGCGTCTCGACCGGTACGGACCACACCTTCCCGTCGCCGATCTTCCCCGTCTGCGCGGCCTTGACGATCGCGTCGATCGCGGCCTCCGCGTCCGCGTCCTCGACGACGACCTCGATACGGACCTTGGGGACCAGGTCGACCTGGTACTCGGCGCCGCGGTAGACCTCCGTGTGGCCGCGCTGGCGCCCGTACCCGCTGGCCTCGGTGACGGTGAGCCCGTGCACGCCGAGCTCCTGGAGAGCGGTCTTGACCTCGTCGAGGCGGTACGGCTTGACGATGGCGGTGATGAGCTTCATGCCTGGGCCTTGGCCTTCTGAGCGGTGGGGAGGGATGACGAGACCGGGGCGCCGTGGCCCAGGACCCCGTGATCGTAAGCGGTCTCGGCGTGCACTGTAAGGTCCAGGCCGGTGTGCTCGTGCTCCTCGTCCGCCCGCAGCCCCACGACCTTGTCGAGCACCTTCCCGAGGCCGTACGTGACGGTGAAGGCATACGCCCCCACGGCCACGACCGCCACCAGCTGCTTGCCGAGCTGTCCGAACCCACCGCCGTACAGCAGTCCCTCGGCGTCACCGGTCATCGTCGCGTCGGCGAAGACACCGATGAGGACGGTGCCGATGATGCCGCCGACCAGGTGAACGCCGACGACGTCCAGCGAGTCGTCGTAGTTCAGCCTGAACTTCCAGCCCACGGCGTACGAGCAGACAACGCCGGCGGCGAGACCGACGACCAGCGCGCCCAGGAGCGACACGGACCCGCACGACGGGGTGATGGCCACCAGGCCCGCGACCGCGCCGGAGGCGGCGCCGAGGGTGGTGGGGTGGCCGTCGCGCTTCTGCTCGACGAAGAGCCAGCCGAGCAGACCGGTGCAGCCGGCGGCGAGGGTGTTGAGGAAAGCGGCGGCGGCGAGTCCGTTGGCGCCCAGCGCGGACCCGGCGTTGAAGCCGAACCAGCCGAACCACAACAGCCCCGCGCCCAGCATCACCATCGGCAGGTTGTGCGGCCGCATGGCGTCCGTCTTGAAGCCGAGACGGGGGCCGAGGACGAGACAGAGAGCCAGGCCGGAGGCACCGGAGGTGATCTCGACCGGCAGCCCGCCCGCGAAGTCCAGCGCCCCCAGCTTCGCCAGGACCCAACCTCCCGGACCCCACACCCAGTGCGCGACGGGAACGTATACGAGCAGCGCCCAGAGAGGCACGAACACCAGCCACGCCGCGAACTTCGCGCGGTCGGCGATCGCCCCGCTGATCAGCGCGGCGGTGATGATCGCGAAGGTGAGCTGGAAGGTGGCGAAGAGCAGGGTGGGCACACTCCCGTGCACGCTGTCCGGCCCGATACCGCTCATGCCGGCATGCTGCAGCCCGCCGATGAGCCCCCCGAAGGCGTCGTCTCCGAAGGCGAGCGAGTAGCCGCCCGCCAGCCATACGACGGTGACCAGGGCGATCGACACAAAGCTCATCATCAGCATGTTGAGGACGCTCTTCGTGCGGACCATGCCGCCGTAGAAGAGGGCCAGGCCCGGTGTCATCAGGAGAACGAGGGCGGTGGCGGCGAGCAGCCAGGCGGTGTCGCCGGTGTCGAGGTGGGGTGCGGCGGCCAGGTCGACGGTGTCCAGGGTCTCCACGGTCTGCACGAACTCCACGGACGGCTCTCCTCGGTTCTCCTGGGTGCGGGGGCGTCGTCAGAGAGTCACGGGCTCGCGTTTCCGGTTGTGCACGTGTGCGTTTCCGGCGTGTTTCGTATTGCGTGGGGGTTTCCGAAACCTCACCGGACCGTGCGGGAGCGGTCAAAGGCATATGGCGTACGGCGCGGGCCTGTGGATCAGGGACAATGGGCGCCATGAGCGTTCGTACCCAGTCATCCGAGCCGTCCGATTCGTCGGGGGCTCCCCACCGCGCCGGCTTCGCCTGTTTCGTGGGCCGCCCCAACGCGGGCAAGTCCACCCTCACGAATGCTCTGGTCGGCCAGAAGGTGGCGATCACCGCGAACCAGCCGCAGACCACGCGGCACACGGTACGGGGCATCGTGCACCGCCCCGACGCCCAGCTGATCCTGGTCGACACCCCCGGTCTGCACAAGCCGCGCACGCTACTGGGCCAGCGTCTGAACGACATCGTGCGCACGACGTGGGCCGAGGTCGACGTCATCGGCTTCTGCCTCCCCGCGAACGAGAAGCTCGGTCCGGGTGACCGTTTCATCGCGAAGGAACTGGCGTCCATCAAGAAGACGCCGAAGATCGCGATCGTCACGAAGACCGACCTCGTCGACAGCAAGACGCTCGCCGAGCAGCTCATCGCGATCGATCAGCTCGGGCGGGAGCTGGGGTTCGAGTGGGCGGAGATCGTGCCGGTGTCGGCGGTCGGGGACAAGCAGGTGGACCTGCTGGCCGACCTGATCGTCCCGCTCCTTCCCGAGGGCCCGGCGCTCTACCCGGAGGGTGACCTCACCGACGAGCCCGAGCAGGTCATGATCGCGGAGCTGATCCGCGAGGCGGCGCTGGAGGGTGTGCGCGACGAGCTCCCCCACTCCATCGCCGTCGTCGTCGAGGAGATGCTTCCCCGCGAGGACCGTCCCGCCGACAAGCCCCTCCTCGACATCCACGCCTTCGTCTACATCGAGCGCCCCAGCCAGAAGGGCATCATCATCGGCCCCAAGGGCAAGCGCCTGAAGGAGGTCGGCATCAAGTCCCGCAAGCAGATCGAGGCGCTGCTGGGTACGCCGGTCTTCCTCGACCTCCATGTGAAGGTCGCGAAGGACTGGCAACGGGACCCACGCCAACTCCGCAAACTCGGCTTCTGACCCTCGCCCCCGCCGCCCCTACCCGTCCCCTCCCTGAGGGCTGCCGCCCCCAGCCCCCCGCACCGACCTGAACGTCCTCGTCCTCAAACGCCGGACGGGCTGAGAGATGCGGACCGGGGTGCGGCCTCCGGCCTCGCCCTCGAACGCCGGGCGGCCCAAGGCTTTTAGGGGCGCGGGGAACTGCGCGACCAGCCCCCACCCGCCCGCAGCCGACGGACAGGGCCGGGGTCTGGGGCGGAGCCCCTGGGGATGGGTCGGGTAGGGGCGGCGGGGGCGAAAAAGGCGGGCTCAGCCTGCGGGTGTCGTCAGGTGGACCGTGCCGTCGGGGCCCGCCAGCAGTACCGGCGTCGCCGCCCCACCGAGGTCCCGGACCGCCGCCCGGTCCTCCGAAGAGACCTCCCCCGCCTCGGACACCACCGCCGCCGCCTCAAGAGACTTCGCCCCGGACGCCACCGCCATCGCCACCGCGGTACGCAACGCGCTCAACCGCAGGGAGGGAAGATCCACCGTCCCCGCGACATACGTACGGCCGGTCTCATCACGGACGGCCGCCCCCTCCGGCACCCCGTTGCGCGCCCGCGCGGAACGGGCCAGGGTGACGATCTTGCGGTCCTCGGGGTCAAGCGCGCTGCTGTCGGTCATGTTCAGAGCATACGAAGGGATCGGGAGCCGCACGCACACACCTACCCGCACGCACACACCTACCCGCACACGCCCACCCGCACAGACCCAGCAACACAGACCTAACCGGCCACGGGATACATCGAGCCCCGTCGGCCCTCCGGCGAGGCCAGCCACTCCAGCTTCGCCGCCGTGTTCGCCTCCGGCAGCGGCGTGTGCAGCACGATCGTGAGATCGGGCCGCGCCGGCACCTTCATCGCGGTGGACTCGACGGCGAGCAACCCGACGAGCGGGTGGTCGAGCTCCTTGCGGATCTGCCCGGCGTCCTCGATGTCCCGCTCCTCCCACAGCACCGCGAACTCCGGCGAGGCGTCCCGGAGTTGGTCCAGTACCTCCTGGTATCCCTCGTCGTCCGGCGCCGCCGCGCACGACGCGCGGAACTGGGCGACGACCGTGCGCGCGTTCTTCTCCCAGGTCCGGGACTGCCCCCGGTACAGCGGGTCGGTGAAGAAGTCGATGATGCAGTTCTGCGTGTTGTCGGGCCGCATCCCGAGGACCATCCCGGCGGCGTCGTTGTACATGACGCAGTTGTAGTAGGGGTCCATGATGTGCGCCGGATACGGCATCCACGTGTCGATCAGCCGCCGCAGCCCGTCGCACATGTCCCGGACCTCGGGCGCGACCTCCGGCGCGGGCGGGTTCAGCCCGGCGAGCAGGTACAGATGGCGTCGTTCGGCGTTGCTGAGCCGCAGGACGCGGGCGACCGCGTCGAGTACCTGGGGCGAGACGGAGATGTCCCGCCCCTGCTCCAGCCACTGGTACCAGGACGCGCCGACGCCCGCGAGCACGGCCACCTCCTCGCGGCGCAGCCCGGGCGTGCGGCGGCGGGCCCCGCCGTCCGGCAGACCGGCCTGGGCCGGTGACACCCTCGCCCGGCGGCTCATCAGGAAGTCCCGCAGCTCACGCCGTCGTTGGGTCCTGAGCACGTCCTCCGTCACGCGTGAATCCCCCTGTTGGTGACTGGTGGTGCGACCACCAGCATAAGTTCCCGCTCTCCACGGATATTCCGACGGCCGCACGCTCTTGCCATGGCGATCGACACCACCGAAACCACATCCGCTTCCCCAACTGCCCACTCCCCGCTCGGCACCCGGCTGTCGACCCGCGACAAACTCGTCCTCTTCGTGCTGTGCGCCGCGCAGTTCATGGTCGCGCTCGACTTCTCCGTACTGAACGTGGCACTGCCCGTGCTCGGCAAGGACCTGGGCATGAGCCAGTCCGCGCTGCAGTGGGCGGTCACCGCCTTCGCCCTGCCGTCCGGCGGCTTCCTGCTCCTCTTCGGCCGCATCGGTGACCTGTACGGCCGCCGCAGGCTCTTCCTGACCGGCCTCGCCCTCTTCGGTACGGCTTCGCTGCTGGCGACCTTCGCCTGGGACCCGGCGTCGTTCCTGACGGGCCGGGCGTTGCAGGGCCTCGGCGCGGCGGCGATCGTGCCGACGGGCATGTCGCTGCTGACGACGACGTTCCCCGAGGGCCCGGCGCGCGACCGTGCGCTCGGCATCTCCGGCACGCTCCTCTCCCTGGGCTTCACGGTCGGCATGGTGGCCGGCGGCGTCCTGACCGACGTACTGAGCTGGCGCTCGACGATGGGCCTGCTGTCGGTCTTCGCGCTGATCGTGCTGCCGCTGGCCCCGGGCCTGCTGCCCGAGTCCCGCACCCCCGACCGCCCGCGCCTGGACATCCCCGGCGCGGTCACCGTCACCGGCGGTCTGCTGGCCCTGATCTACGCCCTGTCGACGGCCGCCGAGCGCGGTTTCGGCGGCGCGGACGTCATCGCGACCCTCGCCGCGGGTGTGCTCCTGCTCGCCGCCTTCGTGTCCATCGAGTCCCGCGCCCACGCCCCGCTCGTCAGCCTCCCCATGCTGCGCCGCCGCACGGTGGCGTGGGGCAACCTGGGCGGTCTGGTCACCTTCTCGATGATGTCGACGGTCGTCTTCGCACTGACGCTGTACCTGCAGGAGACCCTCGGTCTGTCCGCGTTCGAGACGGGGCTGGTATTCGGGGTCCAGGGCGTCATGTCCGCCGTCGCCGGGATGTACGCCCCGAAGGTCATCGGCCGCTTCGGCGCCCGCCGTACGCTGGTCGGCTCGCTCGCCGGTCAGGGCCTGTTCGTGGCGGGGCTGGTGCTGCTGAACGCCCACACCTGGTCGGTCTGGCTCGCCACCGCCGCGGTCTCGCTGGCCAGCATGTGCCACCTGGGCGCGATCATCTCGTACGGCCTGACGGTGACCTCGGGCGTTCCCGACGAGGAGCAGGGGCTGGCCACGGGCCTGGTGACCTCCACCCAGCAGGTCGGCCTCACGATCGGCATCCCGCTGCTCGGTGTCCTGGCGACGACGTCGAGCGACCTGCTGGCCGGTGTCCACACGGTCCTCGCCCTGGACGCGGTGATCGTCCTGGCGGCGGCGGTGCTGGTCGCGGCCGGGCTGGGCCGCGACCGCTCACGCCCGGTCGAGGCGGAGGCGCTCGGCCTTCGGTAGACCGGCGACGACGAGATCGTAGGAGTCCTCGACGAGCTCCCGGACCAGACGGTCCGGGAGCTCGCCGTCGACCGTCACCGTGTTCCAGTGCCGCTTGTTCATGTGATAGCCCGGGATGATCAGCCCCGGGTGCTCGCCGCGCAGCCGGACCGCGTCCTCCGGGTCGCACTTGAGGTTGACCGTGAGGGGGCGCGCGTCCAGTCGTGTCAGCGCGAAGAGCTTGCCCAGCACCTTGAAGACGGAGATGTCCGGGGCGAAGGGGAAGTCCTCGACGGTCGCGTTGAAGGACAGACAGAACGCACGCAGCTGCTGCGGTTTCACTCCCATGTCTCCTTCGCCCATGTCTCCTTCGCCCACGTCTCCTTCGCCCGCATCTCCTTCTCCCACGTCTCCTTCTCCGGCGGCATCACTCGGGCTTCTTCTCCTCCTCGGAAGACTCCGATTCCGCCGGGCCGACCGGCTCGACGAGCACCGTGACGATCTTGTTCCGGCGTCCGGCCGCGGCCTCCGCCGTCAGCCGCAGCTCGCGCCCGTCGGGCAGTTCGACCACCGAGGAGGCACCGGCGATCGGAACCCGCCCGAGTGCCTTCGCCAGCAGTCCGCCGACCGTCTCCACGTCCTCGTCGTCGTACGCCTCGAAGCCGTACAGCTCGCCGAGGTCGCCGATGTCGAGACGGGCGGTCACCCGGTAGCTGTCGTCGCCGAGCTCCTGAACGGGCGGCAGCTCACGGTCGTACTCGTCGGTGATCTCGCCGACGATCTCCTCGAGGATGTCCTCGATGGTGACGATGCCGGCCGTGCCGCCGTACTCGTCGATGACGACGGCGACGTGGTTGCGCTCCTGCTGCATCTCGCGCAGCAGGTCGCCCGCGTTCTTGGTGTCGGGCACGAAGGTCGCGGGCCGCATGGCCGTGGACACGAGCTCGGACTCGGCCTCGCGGCTGATGTGCGTCTTGCGGACCAGGTCCTTCAGGTACACGATCCCGACGACGTCGTCCTCGCTCTCCCCCGTGACGGGGATGCGCGAGAAGCCGGACCTCAACGCCAGGGTGAGGGCCTGGCGGATGGTCTTGTACCGCTCGATGACGACGAGGTCGGTCCTCGGCACCATCACCTCTCGTACGAGGGTGTCGCCCAGCTCGAAGACGGAGTGCACCATGCGGCGCTCCTCGTCCTCGATCAAAGACTCCTTCTCGGCGAGGTCGACCAGCGCGCGCAGCTCGGCCTCGGAGGCGAACGGACCGCGCCTGAAGCCCTTGCCGGGCGTCAGCGCGTTGCCGATGAGGATGAGGAGGGGCGGGATCGGGCCCATGATCCTGGCCAGCGGCAGCAGGACGTACGAGGCCGCCGTCGCCGTGTTCAGCGGGTGCTGGCGACCGATGGTGCGGGGCGAGACGCCCACGGCGACGTACGAGACGAGGACCATGACCCCGAGGGCGACGACGAGGGCCTCCCAGGTCTCGTCGAACTCCTTCAGGCAGGCGTACGTGACGAGCGTGGCGGCGGCCATCTCGCAGGCCACCCGCACCAGCAGTGCCACGTTCAGATAGCGGGTCGGGTCGGCGGCGACCTGGGCGAGCTTGGCACTGCCGCGCCGCCCGGACCGTACGGCCTCCTCCGCGCGGAAGCTGGAGACACGCGCGAGGCCCGCCTCCGCGCAGGCGGCGAGCCAGGCGACCACGACCAGCGCGATGGCACCGATGACGAGCTGCGGACTCATGAAACGGTCGGGGCCGGCGAGGGGCCCGTCATGCCCTTCTCCGCGCGCCAGCCGTCCACGATGGCGGCCTGCAGACCGAACATCTCGGCCTTCTCGTCCGCCTCCTCGTGGTCGTAGCCGAGCAGGTGCAGCACTCCATGGACGGTGAGGAGGTGCAGTTCCTCGTCCATGGAGTGCTGTGTGGGAGCTTCCTTGCCCTGCCGCTCGGCGACCTCCGGGCACAGGACGATGTCACCGAGGAGTCCCTGCGGGGGCTCGTCGTCGTCCTTGGACGGCGGCCGCAGCTCGTCCATGGGGAACGACATCACGTCGGTGGGCCCCGGAAGGTCCATCCACTGGATGTGGAGCTGCTCCATGGCGTCGGCGTCCACGACGATCACCGAGAGTTCGGAGAGCGGGTGGATGCGCATCCGCGCGAGTGCGTAGCGGGCGATGTCGAGGATCGCCTGCTCGTCGACCTCGGTTCCGGACTCGTTGTTGACGTCGATCGACATGGTGCTCGCTTGTCTACTTCCCCTTGTGGCCGGCTTTGCCGCGGCTCTTGTGGGAGCCGTTCTCGGTGCCGTTCTCGCTGTCGTACTTCTCGTACGCGTCGACGATACGGCCGACCAGCTTGTGCCGTACGACATCGTGGGACGTGAGCCGCGAGAAGTGGACGTCGTCGAGGCCCTCCAGGATGTCCTGGACCTGGCGCAGGCCCGACTTCGTCCCGGTGGGCAGGTCGACCTGCGTCACGTCGCCCGTGACCACGATCTTCGACTCGAAGCCGAGACGGGTGAGGAACATCTTCATCTGCTCGGCGCTCGTGTTCTGGGCCTCGTCCAGGATGATGAAGGCGTCGTTCAGCGTGCGGCCACGCATGTAGGCGAGCGGCGCGACCTCGATGGTCCCCGCCGCCATGAGCCGCGGGATGGAATCGGGGTCCAGCATGTCGTGCAGCGCGTCGTAGAGGGGCCGCAGGTAGGGGTCGATCTTCTCGTAGAGCGTGCCGGGCAGGAAGCCGAGCCGCTCGCCCGCCTCCACCGCCGGGCGGGTGAGGATGATCCGGTTGACCTGCTTGGACTGCAGCGCCTGTACGGCCTTCGCCATGGCGAGGTACGTCTTGCCGGTACCGGCGGGGCCGATGCCGAAGACGATGGTGTGCTTGTCGATGGCGTCGACGTACCGCTTCTGGTTGAGCGTCTTGGGTCGGATGGTGCGGCCGCGCGAGGACAGGATGTTCTGCGTGAGCACTTCGGCAGGGGTTTCCTGACCGTCGCCCTCCCCGTTCTCGCTCGCCCTGAGCATGGCGATCGAGCGTTCCACTGCGTCCTCCGTCATCGGCTGCCCCGTGCGGAGCACCAGCATCATCTCGTCGAACAGGCGCTGGACGAGAGCGACTTCACCGGCGTCGCCGACCGCACTGATCTCATTGCCCCGGACGTGGATGTCGGCCGCCGGGAAGGCCTTCTCGATCACGCGAAGCAGCGCGTCTCCGGAACCCAGCACGGTCACCATGGGGTGCTTGGCCGGGACGGTGAAATGCGCTCGTGCCTGCCCCGAAGCGGGGCTGTGAGCTGTGGGTGTCTGAGTCATGGGCCGGCTCTGTAGGCCTGCTTTTCCTCCTTGATCGGCACGCTTGCCACGGGGGCAGCCTTGCGGTTCCAAGGGTACGACGGTGGGGTGACAGTGCCGTAGGGCTTTTCGGCGCAGGTTCGGGGGCGGGGCCCCGAACCCGAAGGCACGCGGAACCGGTCGCGCGGGGCGGGGAGCGTCAGGCCGACCGGCGGAAGCCGATGGTCGGGACCGCCCGCCGCAGCGGCCACGGACGGGTCACCTCCGGGAGGAGGCTCTCCAGGAAGGCGTACCGGCGCAGCGCGGCCGGTTCCTGGTCGTCGACGGACTGGACCCGGCGCCACCACGCCGCGATCTCGGCCCAGCCGGGCGCCGACAGGGAGCCGCCGAACTCCTGGACGGAGAGCGCGGCGGTCAGCCCGGCGAAGGCGAGCCGGTCGGCGAGCGGCCAGTCGGCGAGGGTACCCATCACGAAGCCGGCGACGAAGACGTCACCGGCACCGGTGGGATCGAGGGCCTCCACGGCGATCGCGGGGACCTCGGCGGTCTCCCCGGTACGGCCGTCCACGGCGTACGCGCCCTCGGCACCGAGGGTGACGACGGCCAGGGGCACGTACTCGGTCAGCGCGTGCGCGGCGGCCCGCGGACAGTCCGCCCCCGTGTACCGCATCGCCTCGTCCGCGTTCGGCAGGAACGCCTCGCAGTGCTCCAGGTCCGCGAGCCCGGCCAGATCCCAGCGCCCGGTGTCGTCCCAGCCGACGTCCGCGAAGATCCGGGTGCCCGCACGCGCGGACTCGGCGATCCAGTGCGCGCGCGTGCCGGGCGTCAGCGAGGCGACGGCGGCACGTGCGCGGGGGGCATGTTCCGGCGCCGGCTCCTCCGGCGGCGGCTCGTGCCCGTGGCTGACCATCGTCCGCTCGCCCTCGTACGCCATCGACACGGTGACCGGCGAGTGCCAGTCGGGCACGGTGCGCGACGGGGCGAGGTCGATGCCCTCGCCCTGTTCCAGGGCGTCCCAGCAGTACTCCCCGTAGTGGTCGTCCCCGAAGGCCGCCGCCAGGGAGGTCTTGAGGCCGAGGCGGGCGAGCGCGGTCGCCATGTTGGCGACGCCGCCGGGGCTCGACCCCATGCCGCGCGCCCAGGACTCGGTGCCGCGCACCGGGGCGGTGTCGAGCCCGGTGAAGATGATGTCGAGGAAGACGGTGCCGGTGAGGTAGACGTCCCAGGGCGGGTCCTGAGGGGTGCGCAGACCGGCGAGCGGGTCGACGTGAGCGTGACAGTACGGTCGCTCTCCGTTGGTCTCGATCACGGTGCGCTCCCTGAGGTGGTGCGGATTCAGGCCAGTGTGCACCAAACGGCACACGGCACGGCGCCGGTCGAGGCCGGAGCGGACCGATGAACGGCGGCCGGGTGAAATCCACCCGCCTACCCCACCCTTCCCCCTGCAAACAGAACGTGACCCGGATCACGCCTCCCCGCCTACGTCGCACCCCCACCCGCTTGATACAAATTGCCCGCGCGTTCCTGTCCGTCGACAGCCGCCCAACCCCCCTTATCAAGCCGCTCTTTCGCATGCCCTGGGAACGCCCGTGTCCGCCCGCACCACCACGCCCTGGCCCCTCGTCGCCCTTTTCACGGCCGGGTACCTCGCCCCGTACCTGCTCCCGACCACCGTCGGCCGGCTGAGCGCGGGCCTCCCCCTCTCCGCCACCGAGGCCGGTTCCATCGGCAGTGCCCTGCTGCTGAGTTCGGCGACGGCGGGCTTCCTGCTCGCGTCCCGGGTGGACCGCTTCGGCCCCCGCGGGCTCGCCCGCGGCGGCCTGCTCCTGGCGACCGCCGGCTATGGCACCGCCGCCCTCACGACGACCGTCCCCCTGGTCGTCCTGGGCGCGATCGTCGGCGGCCTCGGTTCCGGCACGATCACCAGCGTCGCCGCCACCGGGATCGCCGGCCAGCGCGACCCCCACCGCACCACCACCCTGGGCCTGCTGGGCGTCTCCGCCCTCGCGGGCACGCTGTATCTGACGATCCCCCACCTGGGCCCGGGCCACGGCCAGCCCCTAGCCGCGATCGCCGTCACCGCGCTGCTCGTACTGCCCGTGACCCGCCGCCTCCCCGGCGCCGGGGCCCCCGAGGCCCCCCACACCCCCGCCGCCCGCACGCTCCGCACCCCCGCCACTCCCCTCCCCCACCGCCGCGCCGGACTCGTCCTCGCCGCCGCGATGCTCTGCTGGTCCCTCGCCCAGAATTCACTCTGGGGTGTCAGCGGCCGGATCGGTCTGCAGCAGGCGGGGTTGACGGAGGTGACCGTCGGCGCGGTCTTCGCGGTGGCGCTCGGCGCGGGGCTGCTCGGGGTGATCGGCGCGGGCGCACTCGGCCAGCGCCTGGGCCGGGCACTGCCCATCGGCGCGGGCACGGCCCTGATCGCCGGATGCATCGCGCTCAGCGCGGCGGCCACCGACCTGACGTCCTTCGCGACGGGCGAGATCGCCTGGAACACGGTCTACCCGGTCGTGCTCTCCTACGTCATCGGCCTCGCCGCGTCCCTGGACCGGCGCGGCCGGTGGGCGGTCCTCGTCGGCTCCGCGTCCTCGCTCGGCACGGCATGCGGTCCGCTCGCGGGCAGTCTGCTCGCCGCGCGGGTCGGGTACCCGGCGATGGGCGTGATCCTGGCCCTCGGCCTGCTCCTGATCACCGGCCCGATGACGGCCGTGGCCCTGCGCACCCGGCGCGCCGCGCCGCTCCCGCAGGAGCACCCGGTCGTGGAGATCCCGCTGGACGCCGTCCCGGCACCCCGGACGGCGTACGACACGGCAGGGCCCCGGCAGGCGACCGCGGGTGCGGCGGCCGGACCGGGGCCCGCAAGCAGGTAGTCCCGCCGCGGTCTATCCGAACTCGTACGCCTCGACCTCGGCGAGGTAGCGCGCCCGCCGCTCCTCGTCGTGCTCGAGGAAGGACGCCACGAACGAGTTGCGCGCCAGCTCCCGCATCCGCTCCCGGTCCAGCCCGAGCGCCTCGTGCACCGCGTGGAAGTTGTCGGCGACGTACCCGCCGAAGTACGCGGGATCGTCGGAGTTGACCGTGCACAGCAGCCCGGCGTCCAGCATCGCGGGCAGCGGGTGGTCCTCCAGGACGTCCACGGCGCGCAGCCGTACGTTCGACAGCGGGCAGAGCGTCAGCGGCACCCGGTCCCGTACGAGCCGCTCGACCAGCTCGGGGTCCTCCATGCAGCGCAGCCCGTGGTCGATGCGCTCGACGCCGAGCACGTCCAGCGCCTCGGTGATGTACGCCGGCGGCCCCTCCTCGCCCGCGTGGGCGACGCGCCGCAGGCCGAGCGCGGCGGCGGCCTCGTAGACCTCGCGGAACTTGACCGGCGGGTGCCCGACCTCGGCGGAGTCGAGGCCGATGCCGACGATCCGGTCGAGGTAGGGCTTCGCGGCCTCCAGGGTCGCAAGCGCCGACTCGGCGGACTCGTCACGCAGGAAGCACATGATCAGCTGGGTGGAGACGCCGTGCGTCTCCTCGCTGCGGGAGAGCGCCCGATGCAGTCCCTCGACGACCGTGCCCATGCCGACCCCCCGGGCGATGTGGGCCTGCGGGTCGAAGAAGATCTCCGCGTGTCGCACGCCCTGCGCGGCGGCCCGTGCGAGGTAGGCGTCGGCGAGGTCGGCGAAGTCCTGCTCGGTCCGCAGGACGGCCATGAGCTCGTAGTACAGGTTCAGGAACGACTGGAGGTCGTCGAAGAGATACGCCTTGCGCAGTTCCTCGGTGTCCGCGTACGGGAGCGTGACGCCGTTGCGCGCGGCGAGCTCGAAGGCCAGCTCGGGTTCGAGGGTGCCTTCGATGTGGAGGTGCAGTTCTGCTTTGGGGAGGGGCATCGAAATATCGTACGGGCGTATACCGACGATCTCGTGCGCCGCCGACTCATCGGCGCTTCGGCACCGGCACCCGCACCAGGTCGCGCGCCACGGTCAGCTCGCCCTCGAACCCGGCGGCCCGGGCCTGTCGCTCGAACTCGTCCGGTTCGGAGTACCGCTGGCTGAAGTGCGTGAGCACCAGATGCCGTACGCCCGCGTCCCGCGCCGCCCGTCCGGCCTGACCAGCCGTCAGGTGGCCGTGGTCGACGGCGAGTTGGTGATCCCCGTCCAGGAACGTCGACTCGATGACGAGGAGGTCGCAGTCCTCGGCGAGGGCGTCCACACCCGCACACAGCCGCGTGTCCATGACGAACGCGAACCGCTGTCCGCGCCGCACCTCGCTCACGTCGTCGAGCGAGACCCCGCCGAGCGCGCCCTCGCGCTGGATCCGCCCCACGTCCGGCCCCTTGATCCCGTGCTCCGCGAGCAGTTCGGGCAGCATCCGCCGGCCGTCCGGCTCGACCAGCCGGTAGCCGAAGGACTCCACGGGGTGGGAGAGCCTGCGGGCCTCCAGGGTGTACGAGGGGGTGGTCGCGAGCACCCCGTCCGCCTCGACCGGTGCCTCGGTCAGCTCGACGGTCTCGCGGTAGGCCGTCGCGTACCGCAGCCGGTCGAAGAAGCGCTGCCCGGAGCGTGGGTAGTGCGCGGTCACCTCGTGCGGGACACGGTCGAGGTTGATGCGCTGGATCACCCCGGCGAGACCGAGGGAGTGGTCGCCGTGGAAGTGGGTGACGCAGATCCGGTGCAGGTCGTGCGCGGCGACCCCGGCTCGCAGCATCTGCCGCTGGGTGCCCTCACCGGGGTCGAAGAGCAGGCCCTCCCCGTCCCAGCGCAGCAGATAGCCGTTGTGGTTGCGGTGCCGGGTGGGGACCTGGCTGGCGGTGCCGAGGACCACCAGTTCACGTACGGACAAGGTCGGTTACCCCGGCGGCCACTGCATGCCACGACCGCCCAGGAGGTGGGCGTGCGCGTGGAAGACGGTCTGGCCCGCGCCGCTGCCCGTGTTGAACACGATGCGGTAGCTCTCCAGCTTCTCCTCGGACGCCACCTCGCCGGCCTCGCGCAGCAGGTCCGCGGCGATGGCGGGGTCGGCGGCGGCGAGGGAGGCCGCGTCCGGGTGGTGCACCTTGGGGATGACCAGGATGTGCGTGGGCGCCTGGGGGTTTATGTCGCGGAAGGCGACGGTCGTGTCGGTCTCCCGGACGACGTTCGCGGGAACGTGCCCCTCGACGATCTTGCAGAACAGACAGTCGTCCTGCGGTGCTCCCGTCATGCGTGTGCCTCCTCACGCCGTCTGATCATTACGTCGTGCATCGTATCGGCCTCGGTAGGTGGGGGTGGATGCCCGGATCAGAGCTCCGGGAGCGTCGGCGCCGCCTTGGCGGGGTTCTCCGCGAGCGCGGCCAGCGCGATCCGGATCGCCTCGTCGAGCTGCGCGTCGCGCCCGGCCGCGTAGTCCTGCGGCGTCTGGACGACCTCGACGTCCGGGTCGACACCGTGGTTCTCCACGCCCCACCCGTAACCGTCCAGCCAGAACGCGTACTTGGGCTGGGTGACGAGGGTGCCGTCGACGAGCCGGTACCGGCTGTCGATGCCGACGACCCCGCCCCACGTCCGTGTCCCGACGACCGGCCCGATGCCCAGCGCCTTGATCGCCGCGTTGACGATGTCGCCGTCCGAGCCGGAGAACTCGTTGGCGACGGCGACGACCGGTCCGCGCGGCGCGTCCTCCGGATAGCTGTACGGCCGCATCCCGCGCGGCAGGTCCCAGCCCACGATCCGCCGCGCGAGCTTCTCCACGACCAACTGGGAGGTGTGGCCGCCGCGGTTCTCCCGGACGTCCACGACCAGCCCTTCCCTGGCCACCTCGACCCGCAGGTCGCGGTGGATCTGGGCCCAGCCGGGCGCCTGCATGTCGGGCACATGGAGATAGCCGAGCCGTCCGCCGGACTTCTCGTGGACGTAGGCGCGCCGGTCCGCGACCCAGGCGTGGTAGCGCAGCGGCTCCTCGTCGGCGAGCGGGACGACGACGGCGTGCCGCGGATCGCCGCCGCCCGACGGGGAGACGGTCAGCTCGACCGGCTTGCCCGCGGTGCCGACGAGCAGCGGCCCGGGTCCGGCCACCGGGTCCACCGGCTGCCCGGCGACCGCGACGATCGCGTCCCCCGCGCGCACCGCGACGCCGGGCGCGGCGAGCGGCGCCCGCGCGTCCGGGTCGGAGGTCTCCGAGGGGAGGATCCGGTCGATGCGCCAACTGCCGTCCTCGTGACGGGAGATGTCCGCCCCGAGCAGTCCCTGCGCCCGGTCGCCGCCGCCCCAGCCGCCGCGCGGGGTCACGTACGCGTGCGAGGTGCCGAGCTCGCCCTGCACTTCCCACAGCAGGTCGACGAGGTCGTCGTGGGTGGCGACCCGTTCGAGCACCGGCCGGTAGCGGTCCAGTACGCCGTCCCAGTCGACCCCGCCCAGGTCGGGCCGCCAGAAGTTGTCGCGCATGAGGCGGCCGGTCTCGTCGTACATCTGCCGCCACTCGGCGGCCGGGTCGACGGTCTGGCGGACCCGGGAGAGGTCGACGGTGATGTTCGTGTCGCTCTCGTCGTCGTTCGAGGCGCGGCGGTCGCTGGGGACGACCTTGAGCTTGCCGTCGGTCCACAGCAGGACGCGTTTGCCGTCGCCGCTGACGGCGAAGTGGTCGGCGTCCGCGGCGAGGTGCTCGACGCGCTGCTGGGCGAGGTCGTAGCGCTCCAGTTCGGTCTTCGGGTCCGGGTCGTTCGGAGTGGCGCGGGAGGCGCCGAGGACTCCGACGACCGGGTGGCGCAGCCACAGCAGCCCGTCCTTGGCGGCGCGCAGGGTCGAGTAGCGGGCCGCCTCGACGGGGAACGGGACGATCCGGTCGGCGAGTCCGTCGAGGTCGATCCGGGTGGTGGGGGCGCCCTCACTGTCGGGTGTCTCGTCCTTGTCGGGTGCCTCGAAGGGGCGGCCGTGGCGCTGCGGTCCGAAGGGGGACGGGGTGGTGGCGGCCAGGGTGATCAGATGCGGCCGGGAGCCCCCGACGAACGCGAGGTCGAAGACGTGTTCGTCGTAGACGGGGTCGAAGGAGCGGGCCGAGAGGAAGGCGAGGTGCTTGCCGTCGAGGGTGAACGCGGGTGCGTAGTCGCGGAAGCGGAGCGGGGTCGCCTCGGTCACCGACAGGTCGGCGGTGTTGGCCAGCTTGAGCTGGCGCAGCGGGCGCGGACCGGGGTGCGACCAGGCGAGCCAGGCGGAGTCCGGCGAGAAGACCAGCCCGGAGACCTCGCCGTCCTCGCTCCGGTCGACCTCCCTCACCTCTCCGGTCTCCCGCTCGACGAGCAGCACCCGTCCGTCGTGCGAGGCGACGGCGGCGCGGCTGCCGTCGGGGGCCATGGAGAGCCCGAGGACCCGTCCCAGCTGTCCGGCGGCGAGCCGGCGCGGGGTCGCTCCGGGCGCGAGGCCGGTCGCCGGGGCGAACTCCAGCGCGTCGTCGCCCGCCGCGTCCGTCACCCACACCACGTACTCCTCGCCCTCCACCCGGAAGGCGCGGGGCAGCCGGGCGCGCACACCGGGCCGGGCGGCGAGCGCGCGGGCCGGCCCCGAGCGGTGGGTGACCCAGTGGACGGCGCCGCGCACGGAGACCGCGCTGCCGCGTCCGGTGTGGTCGGGGGCGGCGGCCGAGAACCAGCGGGAGGCGCTCACGAGGTGCGGCTGCTGGTCGACGCGCTGCCCGCCGAGCCGCAGGTCGAGCCGGCGCGGCTCGGCGCCGTCCAGGTCGTCCAGGAGCCACAGTTCACCGGCGGACGCGTACACGACCCGGGCGCCGTCGGTCGCCGCATGCCGGGCGTAGAAGCCGTCGATCGGCGTGTGGCGGCGCAGATCGGAGCCGTCGGCGAGGGAGGAGTAGAGCGCTCCGACACCCTCGTGGTCGGAGAGGAAGGCGACGCGCTCCCCCACCCACAGGGGGTATTCGAGGTTCCCGTCCAGGTCCTCGTGCAGCCGTACGAACTCGCCGGACCCCGCCCCGTCGCCGCCGGCCCTGTCGATCCACAACTTGCCCGCCGTGCCGCCCCGGTACCGCTTCCACCAGGCGGCCTCGCGCCCCATCGGAGCGGACAGCAGCAGCACACCCGGACCGCCGTGGACCACATCGCCGACCGGCCCGTACGGGAGGGTGGTCGCGGGGCCCCCGTCGAGCGGGACGGCCCGGGCCCAGCTGCGGCGCAGGCTGGCCTGGCCCTGGGTGCTGAGCGCGAGCACCTGGCCGTCCGGGGTCCAGCCGCGCACCTGGGTCTTCGAACTCCCCCAGTACGTCAGCCGCGTGGACGGTCCGCCCTCCAGGGGCGCGGCGTGCACCTCGGGCGCTCCGTCGCGGGACGACGTCCAGGCGACGGTCGTACCGTCCGGGGAGATGCGGGGATGGTTCACCGGCATGTTGTCGGCGCTGACCCGCCAGGCGCGACCGCCGCCGTCGAGGGGGGCGACCCAGACGTCGTCCTCGGCGGTGAAGGCGACCAGCTCGCCGTGCAGATGCGGAAACCGGAGATACGCGGGCGATACCGACGACGCGGACGATGCAGACTGAGTCACCCGATCACCCTATGCAGGGACAGCTCGGCCCGACAGGGGTTTGGATCACTTGCCCTGGGAGGGCCAGCAGGTGGGATCGCCCTTGCACCACATGGTCTTCGTCACGGTGACGGTGGTGGTGGGGCCCGGACGGTGGTAGGTGGGCGCGCCGTAGGTGGGGGGCGTGTACGAGGGCGTGCTCGGGGCGTTGCAGTTGCCCAGTACGTTCACGTGGAACCACTTCTTGCCGCCCACCTTGGCCGTCAGGTCCCCGCGGACGCACTTGCCCTCGACCTCGCGGGTGACCTTCCCGGTGATGGTGATCTCCCGCCGGTCCTTGGTCTGTCCCCGGCAGTCCACCTCCACCACGGAGGGCGTGGAACTCGAGGCCGACGGTGTGCGCCCCGGGGTGTAGGCCTTGTTCCCGCCGCCGTAGGACCCGGTGCAGCTCAGGTACTGCACGTCGACGTGCCGCCGCTGCAGCTCCGCGGTCCCGGCCCGGTCGGTCGTGTACGCCACCGCGGAGGCGCTCAGCCCGCCGACCGGTTCGCACGCGGCCACCCCGAAGGCGCTCACCACGGCGAGCCCGGCGACCATCGGTCCCCGACGGCCCGTCACCAGTCGCCTCACCACTCGTCGAATACGCATCAATGCCCCCATAGACGGCAGAGTGCCACTGTCACGGGCGTCGCGGTAGACCCCATACGGCCACTACACACCCTCGTGGTCCCCCGTCGAACGCGTATGCGTGAAACTCTGTCAGGTCCGCAGGAGGAGCCACTCCTGAAGTTCCACCAGATTGCCCTCGGGGTCCTTGAGATGGGCGACCCGCATCCGGTCCGTCATGAAGTCCGGCCCGTGCACGAGGACGGCGCCACGCGAGGTGATGGCCTCGCAGTAGGAGTCGAGGTCGTCGACGCGCAGGACCACAAGCGAGCGGTGGCCGCTCGCCGAGTCGCCCAGTTCACCGAGTATCCGGGCCATCATCGCGCGGTCCTGGAGCGCGATGCCCGCCGAACCGACGGTGGGACTGAACTTCTCGTACGGTCCTTCGGTCGCGCCCGACTGGGGCTTGAGGCCGAGGACCTCCGCGTAGAAGTGGTAGCAGACCGGGAAGTCCGAGACGAGCAGCCGTACTTGGGCGAGTTCCAAGGCGTCCCCCGTGCGCGCGAGGTCAGGACCAGCGGCCGGTGCGCGCCATCAGCAGCGCGGTCGCCACCGTCCCAGCGGTCGATGTACGCAGCACGGTACGCCCCAGGTGGCACGTCTTCGCGCCCGCCCCGGTGAACAGCTCGATCTCCTCGGGGGAGATCCCGCCCTCGGGGCCGACCACCAGCACGATCTCGCCCGAGGCGGGGAGTGCGGCCGTCACGAACGGCTCGGTGCCGACCTCTGTGTCCTCGTGCAGCACCGCCGCGAAGTCGGCATTGGCCAGAAGTGCGGCAACCTGTTTGGTCGTCGCCGCGTCCGCGACCTCCGGGAAGCGCACCCGGCGCGACTGCTTGCCGGCCTCCCGGGCCGTGGCCCGCCACTTGGCGAGCGCCTTCAGACCCCGGTCGCCCTTCCACTGGGTGATGCAGCGGGAGGCGGCCCAGGGGACGATCGCGTCGACGCCGGTCTCGGTCATCGTCTCCACGGCCACCTCGCCCCGGTCGCCCTTGGGAAGCGCCTGGACGACGGTGATACGGGGCTCCTCCGCGGGCTCCTCGCCGTACGAGTCCATCTGGACGATCAGCCGGTCCTTGCCCTCGGTGGCGACGACCACACACTCGGCCCACCGCCCGGCGCCGTCCGTGAGGACGACGTCCTCACCAGGGTTCAACCGCTTCACGGAGACGGCGTGGCGCCCCTCCGGGCCGTCGAGCACGTACCGTCCGCCGCTGCCCGCCTCGAAGTGCTCGACCACGAACACCGGTGCCGTCATCGGACCTCACCCCCCGCTTCCCCGGCGGCCGACAACGCTGTCCTGGCCTCCTCGAGCTCCGCGCTCAGCACCTCCACCAGCTGCCCGGCGGGCAGCTCGCGCGCCATGCGGTGCCCCTGCCCCGCCCACAGCGCCATGCCCTGCGCGTCGCCCGCCTTGGCGGCCGCCTTGCGCAGCGGGGAGGTGAGGTGGTGGACCTCGGGGTACGCGGCGGGCGCGTAAGGGCCGTGCTCGCGCAGGAAGCGGTTCACCAGGCCGCGCGCCGGCCGGCCGGAGAACGCGCGCGTCAGTTCCGTCCGTACGAACAACGGGTTGGTCAGCGCCTGCTTGTGCACCGCGTTGGCGCCGGACTCCGGGGTGGCGAGGAACGCGGTGCCGAGCTGCGCCGCGTTCGCGCCCGCGGCGAGCACCGCGGCGATCTGGCTGCCGCGCATGATGCCGCCGGCGGCGATGATCGGGATGTCCACGGTCTCGCGCACCTGCGCGATCAGCGAAAGCAGCCCGACACCCGTGCCGTCCGTCTCCGGGTTGTCGCGGTGGGTGCCCTGGTGGCCGCCCGCCTCCACGCCCTGCACGATGACCGCGTCGGCGCCGGCCCGCTGGACGGCGAGGGCCTCCTCGGCCGTGGTCGCGGTGATCACGGTGAGGGTGCCGGCGCGGCGCAGGGAGTCCAGGACGTCGGTGCTCGGGACGCCGAAGTGGAACGAGACCACCGGCACCGGGTTGTCGTGGAGGACGGCGAGCTTGGCGTCGTAGCCGTCGTCACGGCCACTGTCCGGTTCACCGAGTTCGGTCTCGTACCAGGAGGACTCGCCCGCGAGCTGGTGGGCGTAGACCTCGACCGCGGCGGGGTCCGCGTACTCGGGCTGCGGCATGAACAGATTGACCCCGAAGGGGCAGCCCGTGAGCCCGCGCAACTGCTTGATCTCCTGGTACATGCCGTCGGCGGTCTTGTACCCGGCGGCAAGGAACCCGAGCCCGCCGGCCTCGGACACGGCGGCCGCGAGATCCGGGACGGAGACGCCGCCCGCCATGGGGGCCTGCACGATCGGGTGAGGGAAGAGATCGGTCAGTGCGGTGGACATGACGGCATGTTGTCACGTCCACCGAACAAGTCCGAATCGGGCCTTCCGCCTGGCATAGGCCACCGGGATGGACGCTCGAGCGCCCGGGGGCGGAGCCCCCGGGAACACCCGTCAGCGACCGTTGAACGCGTCCTTCAGGCGCGAGAACAGACCCTGCTGCCCGGGCTGGAACTGCCCGGTGGGCCGCTCCTCGCCCCGCAGTATCGCCAGCTCCCGCAGCAACCGCTCCTGCTCGGCATCGAGCTTCGTGGGCGTGGTCACCTCGACGTGCACGATGAGGTCACCGCGGCCACCGCCCCGCAGATGTGTGACACCCCGCCCGTGCAGCGGAATCGACTGCCCGGACTGCGTGCCCGGACGGATGTCGACCTCCTCGAGACCGTCGAGGGTCTCCAGCGGCACCTTGGTGCCGAGCGAGGCCGCGGTCATCGGAATGGTCACCGTGCAGTGCAGGTCGTCCCCGCGCCGCTGGAACGTGGAGTGCGGCAGCTCGTGGATCTCGACGTAGAGGTCACCGGCGGGACCGCCACCGGGCCCGACCTCGCCCTCGCCCGCGAGCTGGATCCGCGTGCCGTTGTCGACACCGGCGGGGATCTTGACGGTCAGCGTGCGACGCGACCGGACCCGTCCGTCACCGGCGCACTCGGGGCAGGGAGTCGGGACGACGGTCCCGAAGCCCTGGCACTGCGGACACGGCCGGGAGGTCATGACCTGCCCGAGGAAGGACCGCGTGACCTGGGACACCTCACCCCGCCCGCGACACATGTCGCAGGTCTGGGCCGAGGTACCCGGCGCCGCGCCCTCACCGTTGCAGGTGGCGCAGACGACAGCGGTGTCGACCTGGATGTCCTTCGTCGTGCCGAAGGCCGCCTCGTCCAGCTCGATCTCGAGCCGGATCATGGCGTCCTGGCCACGCCGCGTACGCGACCGCGGACCGCGCTGCGACGCCGTACCGAAGAAGGCGTCCATGATGTCCGAGAAGTTCCCGAACCCGCCGGCGCCGAAGCCGCCCGCACCGCCGCCGCCCGACTGGGACAGCGGGTCGCCGCCGAGGTCGTAGACCTGCTTCTTCTGCGGGTCCGACAACACCTCGTACGCGGCGTTGATCTCCTTGAACCGCTCCTGCGTCTTCGGATCGGGATTGACGTCCGGGTGCAGCTCGCGTGCGAGCCGCCGGAAGGCCTTCTTGATCTCGTCCTGGGACGCGTCGCGGCGCACGCCGAGTACGGCGTAGTAGTCCGTGGCCACTTAAGACTCCGCCAGGATCTGTCCGACGTACCGTGCCACCGCTCGTACCGCTCCCATCGTGCCGGGGTAATCCATGCGGGTCGGTCCGACCACGCCGAGTTTCGCTACTGCCTCGTCGCCCGAACCGTAGCCGACCGAGACCACGGACGTGGAGTTGAGTCCCTCATACGCGTTCTCGTGACCGATTCGCACGGTCATGCTCGAATCCCCGGCCTCACCAAGCAACTTGAGAAGCACGACCTGCTCCTCCAGCGCTTCGAGCACCGGCCGGATGGTGAGAGGGAAGTCATGTCCGAAGCGCGTCAGATTGGCGGTTCCGCCGATCATCAGCCGCTCCTCGGTCTCCTCGACGAGCGTCTCCAGAAGAGTGGAGAGCACCGTCGCGACCGTACCTCGGTCCTCCGCCTCGAACGCGTCCGGGAGGTCCTGCACGAGCTGCGGGACGTCCGCGAAGCGACGGCCCGCGACCCTGCTGTTGAGCCGGGCCCGCAGATCCGCGAGAGACGTTTCTCCGAACGGGGCCGGGCAGTCGATCATGCGCTGCTCGACCCGCCCGGTGTCCGTGATCAGCACGAGCATCACACGGGCGGGGGCGAGGGACAGCAGCTCCACATGCCGCACGGTCGATCTCGTCAGCGACGGATACTGCACGACGGCGACCTGCCGGGTCAGCTGCGCGAGCAGCCGCACCGTCCGCCCGACGACATCGTCGAGATCAACGGCACCATCCAGGAAGTTCTGAATGGCCCGCCGCTCGGGCGCGGTCATCGGCTTGACGCCGGCGAGCTTGTCGACGAAGAGCCGGTAGCCCTTGTCGGTGGGGATCCGCCCGGCGCTGGTGTGCGGCTGGGCGATGTACCCCTCGTCCTCCAGGGCCGCCATGTCGTTGCGGACGGTGGCCGGGGACACTCCCAGCCGGTGCCGCTCGGTCAGCGCCTTGGAACCGACCGCGACCGGCTCGTCGGTGCCGACATAGTCCTGGACGATGGCGCGCAGCACTTCGAGCCTGCGTTCACTGAGCATCGCGCACACCTCCAGCTCTCGACCCCTCGGCGCCTCGCTTGGCACTCAGCGTGTGCGAGTGCCAGCATTCCCCGGCCCAGTGTACGGCCGGTGGGTACGGCCCCGGCAAGGGCGGCCCCGCGATCTTGTGCAAGGTGCACGGACGTACACCGACGTGTCCCGTGATGTCACACCGTCCCTGCCCCCGATGTCGTACCGTCCACGCTCTCACCGCTAGCGTCGGCGTATGAAGGTGACTTGGGAAGAGGCCGGGTGGGAGCAGCTGACGCCGCGGGTGGGGCGGCGGCGGCTTCCGGTCTGGGACTGCACGGTCGGGCTGGTCGTGAGCGAGGGCGGGGCGCTGATCATCGACCCGGGGTCGAGCCTCGCGGAGGGCGCACGGTTGCGCGGGGAGGCGCAGGCGCTCGCCGGCCGCCGTGTGACCTTCCTCGCGCTCACCCACCCCCACTTCGACCATGTCCTGGGCGCGGCGGCGTTCGCGGGCGCGGAGGTCCTCGTCGCGGGTGGCTCGGCCGAGGTGTACGAGCACGGGCGCGAGGAGCTGTACACGGACGCGGTACGGGGCGGGCTGGACGCGCGGGCGGCGGAGGACGCGGCGGACACCCTGGTGCGTCCCCGGAACTACGTGTGCGGCACCCAACATCTCGAGCTGGCCGGCGGCGTCGAGGTCCTGCTGGTGCGGACGGGCGAGGGCCACACCGCCCACGACCTCGTGGTCGTGGTGCCGGGCGAGCCGACGGTGGTGTTCTGCGGCGACCTGGTCGAGGAGTCCGGCGAGCCCCAGGCGGGCCCCGACGCCGTACCGTCGCGTTGGCCCGGGGCTCTCGACAGGTTGCTCGAACTCGGGGGCGAGGACGCGCTGTACGTGCCCGGTCACGGAGCGGTGGTGGACGCCGGGTTCGTACGGTCCCAGCGGGACGCGCTGGCCGCGCGTTTCGGCGTGTCGGATATCGGCGGGCCGGATATCGGCGGGCCGGGTCTCGCCACGCCGGGTTTCGACGCGTCGGATTTCGGCGTGTCGCGTTGAGCGCCGCCGGGCTTCTCCTATCGTCATCCGAATGCGCCAGTACTCTCCGGACCTGACTCCGCCGTGGAAGAAGCCCAAGCCCGTGCCGGAGGTTCCGGCGGAGCCGGGTCTGGTGGTCGAGGAGCCGGGTACCGGTTTCTGCGGTGCGGTGATCCGCTGCGAGGCGGGCACGGTGACGCTGGAGGACCGCTTCGGCAAGCACCGCGTGTTCCCCCTGGAACCGCGCGGCTTCCTCCTGGAGGGCCAGGTGGTCACTCTCACCCGCCCCTCCTCCACCACCCCCGTCCGTCCCGCCCGCACGGCCTCCGGTTCGGTGGCCGTCCCCGGCGCGCGGGCCCGGGTCGCCCGTGCCGGCCGGATCTACGTGGAGGGCCGCCACGACGCCGAGCTGGTCGAACGGGTCTGGGGCGACGATCTGCGCATCGAGGGCGTCGTGGTCGAGTACCTGGAGGGCGTCGACGACCTGCCCGCGATCGTGGCGGACTTCTCACCCGGCCCGGACGCCCGCCTCGGCGTCCTCGTCGACCACCTGGTGCCCGGCAGCAAGGAGTCCCGTATCGCGGCGTCGGTCACGAGCGACCACGCCCTGGTCCTCGGCCACCCCTACATCGACATCTGGGAAGCCGTGAAGCCGTCGTCCGTGGGCATCCCGTCCTGGCCCCGGGTCCCCCACGGCCAGGACTGGAAAACCGGCGTCTGCCGCGCCCTCGGTTGGCCCGACAACACCGGCGCCGCCTGGCAGCACATCCTGTCCCACGTCCGCTCCTACAAGGACCTGCAGCCAGAACTCCTGGGCCGAGTAGAAGAACTCATCGACTTCGTCACAGCCCCGCACTGACACACGTTCACCGGACGGGCTGGAGGTCGCGGGCCGGGGTGGGTGGGGTGCGTCCCCCGACCTCGCTCCAAAACGCCGAACGACCCGGGGTCTTTAGGGGCGCGGGGAACTGCGCGAACAACCCCCACCCACCCGCAGCCCAAGAACCCCGCACGGACAAAGGATCCGGGGCGCAGCCCCGATCCCCTAGGGGCGCGGGGAACTGCGCGAACGACCCCCACCCACCCGCAGCCCAAGAACACAGCCGGGGCGTGGGGGCGCAGCCCCCTCAGTCCACCAGGTCTCGTACGACCGCGTCCGCCAGCAACCGCCCCCGCAACGTAAGAACCGCCCGCCCCTCCCCATACGGCCCGGATTCGAGCAACCCCTCCGACAACGCACGCCCCGCCGCCGCAAGCCCCTCCACCCGCAGCAACGACAACGGACACCCCTCCCGAAGCCGCAGCTCCAACAGAATCCGCTCCACCCGCCGGTCCTCCTCCGAGAGCAGCTCCCGCCCCGCCCCCGGAGACCGCCCCGCGGCCAACGCCCCCGCATACGCCCCGGGATGCTTCACGTTCCACCACCGCACCCCGCCCACATGGCTGTGGGCCCCGGGCCCGGCCCCCCACCAGTCGGCACCCCGCCAGTACAGCTCGTTGTGAAGGCACCGCCCGGCGGCGGAAGTGGCCCAGTTGGACACCTCGTACCAGTCGAACCCCGCCCCGGACAGCACCTCGTCGGCGATCAGATACCGGTCCGCATGCACATCGTCGTCCGTCATCGGCACCTCGCCCCGCCGGATACGACGGGCGAGCTGCGTCCCCTCCTCGACGATCAGCGCGTACGCGGAGACATGGTCGGGCCCGGCACCGAGCGCGGCGTCGAGCGAGGCCCGCCAGTCGTCGTCGGACTCACCGGGCGTGCCGTAGATCAGGTCGAGGTTCACATGCTCGAACCCGACCGCGCGCGCCTCCGCGACACATGCCTCGGGCCGACCGGGGGTGTGCGTACGGTCGAGCACCTTGAGGACGTGCTGCCGGGCACTCTGCATGCCGAACGAGATCCGGTTGAACCCTCCGGCCCTGAGCGTCTCCAGATACCGCGGATCAACCGACTCCGGGTTCGCCTCGGTCGTGATCTCCGCGTCGTCCGCGAGCCCGAACTCGTCCCGGATCGCCCCCAGCATCCGTACGAGGTCGTCGGCGGCCAGCAGCGTGGGAGTACCGCCGCCGACGAACACCGTACGGACGGGTCGCGGGTCGTCGCCGAGGACCTTGCGGGCGAGCCGGACCTCGTCGATCAGCGTGTCCGCGTAGTTGTCGCGGGAGGCGAGCACGCCTCCGGTGCCCCGCAGCTCGGTCGCCGTGTAGGTGTTGAAGTCGCAGTAGCCGCAGCGGGTCGCGCAGTACGGCACGTGGAGGTAGAAGCCGAGAGGTCGCTCGGCGGCGCCGGCCAGGGCGTGCGCGGGCAGCGCCCCGTCGTCGGGGACGGGCTCACCGTCGGGAAGTGCGGAAGGCATGCCTTCCATTGTCCCGTACCCGGCCACATACCCCTTTCCCGCCACTCACCTGCGGTTTCTCTCTCCCCCGCTCCTCCCACTCTCCCCACTCTCCCCGCTCCCCCGACTCCGCCCTACTCCGTCCACTCCGCCTGCAGCACCAACAACGCCAGGTCGTCCTCCGGCGGCTTGCTGCCGAACTCGTGCACGAGCCGCCGGATCCGTTCCGCGACGAGCTCCGCGCTCAGCCCCGTACAGCCCGCGAGGGCCTCCGCGAGCCCTTCGTCGTCATCGAACTGGCGGGGCCCGCTGCGGCGCTCCGTCACCCCGTCGGTGACGCACAGGACGGTGTCACCGGGGTACAGGTCGAAGGTCTCGGAGACGTAGGTCGCGTCCTCGAAGACCCCGAGGAGGGTCTGCGGCTCGGCCACTTCCCGTACGTCGCCGTCCGGGCCGAGGATCAGCGGCAGCGGGTGCCCGGCGGAGGCGAGGGTGCAGCGCACGCCGCCCTCGAAGGGCACCAGCTCGCCGTACAGCATGGAGAGGAAGCGGGTCTGCGGACCCTCGTCGGGGCCGAGACCCGGACCGCCCGCCGCCACCAGCGCACGGGCCGCCGCGTCCGCCGCCTCGGTCGCGTCGTCGAGGAGGAGCTGGTTGAGGCGGTCGAGGACGTCCGCGACGTGGTAGCCCTCGCGGGCCAGCAGTCGCACCCAGGGCCGGGCGAGGCCGATCACGACGGCGGCCTCGGGCCCCTTGCCCTGGACGTCGCCGAGGACGAAGCACCAGCGTCCGTCGCCCGCTGGGAACAGGTCGTAGAAGTCGCCGCTGGGTCCGCCCTTGTCGAGCGGCTCGTACACGAGGGCGCTGCGTACCCCGGGGATCTCGGCGACCGCGCCGGGCAGCAGGCCGCGCTGCAGGACCCGGCTGATGGTGGCCTGGCGCGCGTACTGGCGGGCCGCGCCGATGGCGAGGGCGATCCGCCGGCTGAGGTCCTCGACGAGCCCGGTGATCTCGTCGGGGAAGGCGGTCAGTCCGGCCCGGCCGATGACGAGGGTGCCGAGCGGTCGGCCGCCGGCGATCAGCCGGTACGCGAGCGCCGCCCCGCTCATCCCGCCCGCGCCACCCACGCCACCTTGTCCTCGTCCTTGTGCTTGTCCCTGCCCCTGGCCCTGCCCCGTGCCTAACGTCTCCCCCGGCCAGGGCACCGGCACCGCCCGGGACCGCACCGAGTCCGGCAACCGTGGCGGATCCTTCTCCAGGGCCCGCCGCAGCTCCTCGATCCGGTTCTCACTGCCGTGCCAGACGCGGGCGAGCCGGGGTCCCAGGGCCAGCCCGAGCCCACCCGCCCGGTCGGTGGCCTCGTCCTCCAGCCATACGGCACACCAGTCGGCGAGCCGCGGCACGAGGAGCTGCCCGGCGAGCGCGGCGACGAGGTCCTCGTCGAGCTGACCGGCGAGCAGGTCGGAGGCCTCGGCGAGGAAGGAGAGAGCGCCGCGGTTGAGCCAGTCGCCGTCCTGGCGCGGCCTTTGCCGCTGTCCGGCAGCGAACGTCCCGCCGACCGGTCCCGTCTCTCCGTCCGGTCCCGTCTCTCCAGCCAGTTCCGTCCCACCCGGCAGTCCCGTCCCACCCGGAAGTCCGATCCCACCCGGCAGTCCGATTCCGTCGGCCAACCCCGAACCGGCGGACAGTCCCATGGCGTCCGTCATTCCCGGCCCGACACCCATCCCCCCATCGGCGCCGAACCCACCACCCACACTCAGCCCACGCTCAACGCCCAACCCACCACCAACACCCAACGCACCTTCAACACTCAGCCCGCCTTCAACACCCAACTCACCCTCGACACCCAGTCCACCCTGAACACCCAACCCACCCTGACCCCCCAGCTCCTCCTCGACCCCCAGCCCCCCATCCACCGGCAGCCGCGCCCACACGGTCTTGACCCCGGTCCGATACGTGATCCCCCACGCCTCCGACAGGGAGGCGACCAACCGCAGCCCCCGCCCGTACTCCGGTGTGCCGTAAGCCCGTTCGGCCGACTCCTCGCGTACCGCCCGCGAGGGATGGTGGTCGGAGACCTCGACGACCACCGCGCCCACCGCACCGCCGTCGGTGATCTCCAGCCGGCACAGCAGTTCGACGTCGGTGCCCGCGTGCACGACGGCGTTGGTGACGAGTTCGCTGACGACCAGGACGGCGTCCTCGGCGAGGCGCTCGCGGACGATCTCGGCGCCGGGCAGGGCCAGTTCCCCCCAGTCGGCGAGCGTCTCGCGCACCATGCGGCGGGCGGCGCCGGGCGCGAGCGGAGTGCCCGGCAGCGCGGCGCGCGCCATGGCTTCCTGACCCACGCGGTAGTGCGCGGGCGTACCAGGGGCGAGCGCCATGGAGTCCGGTTGCGACTCCCGTTGCGTCGGAATGGCCCCCACTGTGCGGCTCCCTGAGCAGTTCGGACGAATACGCCTCAGGCGACACGGACAGAGTGACAGACTGGCCACGCCCATAAGCGCCGAGTTACCGAAGTGGGCCGCCATGAGTGAGAACAGTGCTACGCGTGTGCTCGAAGACGGACAGATTCGGGCATTCGACGACGGCTGGATCCCGGCGTCCGATCTGCGTCCGCTGCTCGCCGCCATGACCGCCGCGCGGGACGGTGACTTCACCAAGGTGCCGGAGACGGGGCACGGCCTGGTGGCCGACCTGAGCGCGGCGTTCAACCAGATCATCGACCGCAGCACCCACTTCAACACGGAAGTACAGCGGGTACGACGGGAGCTGGTCCGGCACGGACGGCTCGACGAGCGGCTGTCGGCGAGCCCGGGCCAGGGCAGTTGGACGACCCGCGTCAATGACGTGAACCAGTTGCTCGACGCCCTGGTGGCGCCCGCCGCGAACGCGACGCGCGTCCTGGACGCGGTGGCCGGCGGCGACCTCACCCAGCGGGTCGACCTGCACGACGGCAACCGTCAACTCAGAGGAGATCTCCGGAGGTTGGGGCGCGCCGTCAACAAGATGGTCGATCAGCTCTCCCTCTTCACGGGCGAGGTGACCCGGGTCGCGCGCGAGGTCGGCACCGAGGGCCGTCTCGGCGGGCGCGCCAAGGTGCAGGGCCTGTCGGGCAGTTGGCGCGATGTGACCGAGGCGGTCAACACGATGGCGTCCCGGCTGACGGCGCAGGTCCGTGACATCGCCCTGGTGACCACGGCGGTGGCGCGCGGCGACCTGACCCGTACGGTGACGGTCGAGGCGACCGGTGAGCTGCTCGAACTGAAGCTCACCGTGAACACGATGGTCGACCAGCTGTCCGCCTTCGCCGACGAGGTCACACGGGTGGCCCGCGAGGTCGGCACCGAAGGGCAACTGGGTGGCCGCGCCCAGGTCAGAGGCGTCTCGGGAGTCTGGAAGGACCTCACCGACAACGTCAACTTCATGGCCTCGAACCTGACCTCCCAGGTCCGCAACATCGCCCAGGTCACCACGGCCGTGGCCAACGGCGACCTCAGCCAGAAGATCACGGTGGACGCGAAGGGCGAGATCCTCGAACTCAAGTCGACCATCAACACCATGGTCGACCAGCTCTCCGCGTTCGCCGACGAGGTCACACGCGTGGCCCGCGAGGTCGGCACCGAAGGCAACCTCGGTGGGCGGGCCCAGGTCAGAGGCGTCTCCGGCGTGTGGAAGGACCTCACCGACAACGTCAACTTCATGGCGGACAACCTGACCTCCCAGGTCCGCAACATCGCCCTCGTCTCCACGGCCGTCGCGCAGGGCGACCTCGGCAAGAAGATCACGGTCGAGGCGAAGGGCGAGATCCTCGAACTCAAGTCGACCATCAACACCATGGTCGACCAGCTCTCCGCCTTCGCCGACGAGGTCACACGCGTCGCCCGCGAGGTCGGCACCGAAGGCAACCTCGGCGGCCAGGCCCAGGTCAGAGGCGTCTCCGGCGTCTGGAAAGACCTCACCGACAACGTCAACTTCATGGCCCTGAACCTGACCTCCCAGGTCCGCAACATCGCCCAGGTGACGACGGCCGTCGCGAACGGCGACCTGTCGAAGAAGATCACGGTCGACGCCCGCGGCGAGATCCTGGAGCTGAAGGACACCGTCAACACGATGGTGGAGCAGCTGCGGGCCTTCGCCGACGAGGTGACCCGGGTGGCCCGCGAGGTCGGCACCGACGGGCGGCTCGGCGGACGAGCCCAGGTGCTCGGCGTCTCCGGCGTCTGGCGTGATCTGACCGACAACGTCAACTACATGGCCGACAACCTGACTTCACAGGTGCGGAACATCGCGCAGGTCGCGACGGCCGTGGCGCAGGGCGACCTGTCGAAGAAGATCGACGTGGACGCCCGCGGCGAGATCCTGGAACTGAAGACGACCATCAACACGATGGTCGACACGCTCTCCTCCTTCTCCTCCGAGGTGACGCGGGTGGCCCGCGAGGTGGGTTCGGAGGGCCAACTCGGCGGTCAGGCACGGGTCGAGGGCGTGTACGGCACCTGGAAACGCCTCACGACCAACGTCAACGAACTCGCCTCCAACCTCACCACCCAGGTCCGCGCGATCGCCGAGGTGGCCTCCGCGGTGGCACAGGGCGACATGTCCCGCTCCATCACCGTGGAGACGCAGGGCGAGGTCGCCGAGCTGAAGGACAACATCAACCTGATGGTGGCCAACCTCCGCGAGACGACCCGCGCGAAGGACTGGCTGGAGTCGAACCTCGCCCGCCTCGCCGCGCTGATGCAGGGCCACCGCGACCTGATGGAGGTCGCCGACCTGATCCTGCGCGAGCTGACCCCGCTGGTGAACGCGCAGTACGGCGCCTTCTTCCTGGCCGACCCGGAGGAGGACGGGGCCTCCCTCCACACCGCCGTCCCCGCCAAGGGACTCGCCTTCATCGCCGGATACGGCTCGGCGCAGGGCGCCACGGTCGACACGGGCGGCATGCCGGTGCACGGCCTGGTCCGGCAGGCGGCCCGCGAGAAGAAGCGGATCCTCGTCGAGGAGGCCCCGCCGGACTACATCAAGATCAACAGCGGTCTGGGGGAAGCCGCCCCCGCCAGCGTCGTCATCATCCCGATCCTCTTCGAGGACAAACTCCTCGGCGTGATCGAGCTCGCCTCCTTCTCCCGCTTCTCCGACGTCCATCTGGCCTTCTTCGACCAGTTCGTGAACACCATCGGCGTGGCCATCAACACGATCATCGCCAACTCCCGCACGGAGTCCCTGCTCGGCGAGTCCCAGCGCCTCGCCATCCAGCTCCAGGACCGCTCGGACGAACTCCAGTCGCAGCAGGCGGAGCTGCAACGCTCGAACGCCGAGCTGGAGGAGAAGGCGGCGCTCCTGGCGACGAGCTCGCAGTACAAGTCGGAGTTCCTGGCGAACATGTCGCACGAGCTGCGCACCCCGCTGAACTCGCTGCTGATCCTGGCCCGGCTGCTGTCGGACAACCCGGACGGCCATCTCTCCGACCAGGAGGTGCAGTTCGCGACGACGATCCACCGCTCGGGATCGGACCTCCTCCAGCTCATCAACGACATCCTCGACCTGTCGAAGATCGAGGCGGGCCGTATGGACGTACGCCCGAAGAAGCTCCCCCTGATCAAACTCCTCGACTACGTCCACGCCACGTTCCGTCCGCTCACCCTCGACCGGGGTCTCGCCTTCGAGGTGACGGTCGGGGAGGACGTACCGCGGGAGATGTACTCGGACGAGCAGCGGCTCCAGCAGATCCTGCGCAACCTGCTCTCCAACGCGATCAAGTTCACCGCGACCGGCCGGGTCGAACTGCGCGTCAACCGCCTCAAGGACCCCGAACACGCCTTCACCCGGGAGAACAGCGACGACGTGATCGCCTTCGCCGTCTCCGACACCGGCATCGGGATCGCCGCGGAGAAACTCCCGGTGATCTTCGAGGCGTTCCAGCAGGCCGACGGCACCACCAACCGCAAGTACGGCGGCACCGGCCTCGGCCTGTCCATCAGCCGGGAGATCGCCGGGCTGCTCGGCGGCCGCATCATCGCGGAGAGCGCCCCCGGCAAGGGCTCCACCTTCACGCTGTACGTCCCTGTCATCAGCCCCGGCCACACGGCGACCGGCGCCGCCCCGGAGGACCTCCGGCCGCTCGTGCCCGAACAGCTGTCCACCGAGCCGTACACCTCCCACGACACCGACGACTCCTGGCCCACCCCCACCAAGCTGGAGGAGTGGAAGGCCGGCCGGGCGGGTCAGGTCCTGCCGGGGCGACGGGTGCTGATCGTGGACGACGACATCCGCAACGTCTTCGCGCTCACCCATGTCCTGGGCCGCGTCGGCATGCCCGTGCTGTACGCGGAGAACGGCCGCGAGGGCATCGAGACCCTGGAGCGCAACCCCGACGTGGAACTCGTCCTGATGGACATCATGATGCCGGAGATGGACGGCTACGAGACGATCTCCGCCATCCGCCGCACCCCCCGCTGGACGGGCCTGCCGATCGTCGCGCTCACCGCGAAGGCGATGCCGGGAGACCGCGAGAAGTCCATCGCGCGCGGTGCCAACGACTACGTACCCAAGCCGGTGGACGTCGATCAGCTGCTCACGGTCGTCTGCGCCCTCCTCGACCCGGAGAGCGTGCGCGACGCGGAGCAGGACGACTCCGAAGGATCCGTTGTTCCGGGGCCGAGCACATCGTCCGAGGAGGCCGCGGCCCCGCCGACGACCGAATGAGGACAGTCACCATGAGCGCTGAGGAAACGACCTACGAGCGCGCCAGCATCCTCCTGGTCGACGACATGGAGGACAACCTGATCGCGCTGGAGGCCGTCCTGGGGTCCCTCAACGAGCCGCTCGTACGTGCGCGTTCGGGCGAGGAGGCGATGAAAGCGCTGCTCAGGCAACGCTTCGCCGTCGTCCTCCTCGACATCCGCATGCCCGGCATGGACGGCTTCGAGACAGCCGCCAACATCAAGCGGCTCGACCAGACCAAGGACGTCCCGATCATCTTCCTGACCGGCACCGACGCCGACGCGGGCTACGCCTTCCGCGGCTACGCCACCGGCGCCGCCGACTACCTGACCAAGCCCTTCGACCCCTGGGTCCTGCGCGCCAAGGTCACGGTCTTCCTGGACCTCCACCGCAAGAACCAGCAGCTGGAACGCCTCCTGACCCAGGAACACACCCACGCGGCCCAGATCAGCACACGGCTTGCGGCTCTGGAGAAGCAGTTGGCGACAGAGGACCCTCCGAACGTGCCGGACCTCCGCAGGCAGGTAGCAGAGCTACAGCACCTGATGGCCAAGGCGGCCGACACCCGCGCCCCGTAGGGGCGCGGGGCCGTGACATATGTGGCTCCGCCGCGTGGGCGCGACCAGCCACAACGCACCCGCAGCCGAATACCCGCCCGACCGCCGGAGGCTCACGCTTCCCTGGAACCGGCGTACATCTCCTCGATCAGCCCCTTGTACTCCCGCTCCACGACCGGCCGCTTCAACTTCAGACTCGGCGTGATCTCCCCGTGCTCCACATCAAGATCCCGCGGCAGCAACCGGAACTTCTTGATGGTCTGCCACCGCTGGAGCCCCTCGTTGAGCTCCTTGACGTACCCCTCGACGAGGGCGACCGTCACAGGGGCCGCGACGACCTCGGCGTACGACTTGCCCTCCAGCCCGTTCTCCTTCGCCCACTCCAGGATGGACGGTTCGTCCAGGGCGATGAGGGCGGTGCAGAAGTTCCGGTCGGCGCCGTGCACGAGGATGTTGGAGACGTACGGGCAGACGGCCTTGAACTGGCCCTCGACCTCGGCGGGCGCGATGTACTTGCCGCCCGAGGTCTTGATGAGGTCCTTCTTGCGGTCGGTGATCCGGAGGTACCCGTCGGGCGACAGCTCGCCGATGTCGCCGGTGTGGAACCAGCCGTCGGATTCGAGGACCTCGGCGGTCTTCTCGGGCAGCCCGTGGTAGCCCTCCATGATGCCGGGGCTGCGCAGCAGGATCTCGCCGTCGTCCGCGATGCGCACCTCCGTGCCGGGCAGCGGCTTGCCGACCGTGCCGGTGCGGTACGCCTCGCCAGGGTTCACGAAGGAGGCGGCGGAGGACTCCGTCAGGCCGTACCCCTCGAGGATGTGGATGCCGGCGCCCGCGAAGAAGTAGCCGATCTCGGGGGCGAGCGCGGCGGAGCCGGAGACGCAGGCACGCAGCCGGCCACCGAAGGCCTCGCGGATCTTGGCGAAGACGAGCGCGTCCGCGACCTTGTGCTTGGCGCCCAGCCCGAAGGGCACGGAGGCGGTACCGGTGCGGCGGAAGTTGTCCTGGCTGGCCTTCGCGTACTCGCGGGAGACCTCGGCGGCCCACTGGAAGATCTTGTACTTGGCGCCGCCGCCGGCCCGCGCCTTGGCCGCGACCCCGTTGTAGACCTTCTCGAAGATGCGCGGCACGGCCGCCATGTACGTCGGCTGCACGATCGGCAGATTCTCGATGATCTTGTCGACGCGGCCGTCGACGGCGGTGACGTGCCCGACCTCGATCTGGCCGGAGGTGAGCACCTTGCCGAAGACGTGGGCGAGCGGCAGCCACAGGTACTGCACGTCGTCGGGGCCGAGCAGCCCGGTCGAGGCGATGGCCTTCGCCATGTACGACCAGTTGTCGTGCGGGAGGCGCACGCCCTTGGGGCGGCCGGTGGTACCGGAGGTGTAGATGAGGGTCGCGAGCTGGTCGGCGGTGATGGCGCCGACGCGCTCCTTGATCAGCTCGGGGTTCTTCTCCAGGTACGCGGCACCGCGCGTCTCCAGTTCGGCGAGGGTGAGCACCCCGTCGCCGGTCTCGACGCCCGCCGGGTCGATGACGACGATGTGGCTGAGTTCGGGCAGCTCGGCGCGCTTCTGACGGGCCTTGGCGAGCTGGGCCGCGTTCTCCGCGATCAGGACCTTGCTGTCGGAGTCGGAGAGGATGAAGGCCGATTCCTCGGCGTTCGTCTGCGGGTAGATCGTCGTCGTGGCCGCGCCCGCGCACAGGATGCCGAGGTCGGCGAGGATCCACTCGACCCGGGTGGAGGAGGCGAGCGCGACGCGCTGCTCCGGCTGTACGCCCAGTTCGATCAGTCCGGCCGCGATGGCGTAGACCCGCTCGGCGGCCTGCGCCCAGCTCAGCGACTTCCACTCGTCCGGGCCCTCACCTGAGGCAGGGGGGATCGGGTAGCGGTACGCCTCGGCGTTGGGCGTGGCGGCCACGCGCTCCAGGAAGAGGGCCGCCACGGACGGCGGACGGTTCTCGATCAGGGTCTGTGTGTCGCTCACGACATCCTCCGGGGCCCGCGACAGTGCGTGCGTCTGGCTCGACCGACTGCTGACTGTTGCTGTGCGGCTGGCTGGTTCGGCTGTTGTTTAACTCGCGAGTAACCATCGAGCAGAGATCAGAGTAAGGCGCGTCCGGCCCCTGCGTAAGAGGCCACGGTCTGCGATCTTGCGAATCCCCGGATTCTTGACCTGCGGACCGGGTACGGTGCGCCCAGCGCGTCGCGAGAGCCAAGCACGCGCTAATCCTTGACATTTGATGTCAACCGGGCTGGTTCCAACCCGGCTGGTGTTGATCGCGTGAGACTGGGCCGTTCGCTGAGCGGCCGAGCAGCGTGAGCCAGGAATCCCCTGCTTTCGGCCGGGGAGGGTTCAATTGCTACAGAGAGCGACCGCTCGCATACTGAGGGCCCGCCGCACATTCGCGCGACGGGCCCCTGTTGCGCCCGGTTTTCCGGGGCAACCGCCGTTACTTCTTGCCCTTCGCCGAACCGCCGCTGTCGTCGCTGGACAGCACGGCGATGAAGGCCTCTTGCGGAACCTCCACAGAGCCCACCATCTTCATCCGCTTCTTGCCTTCCTTCTGCTTCTCCAGCAGCTTCCGCTTACGGGAGATGTCACCGCCGTAGCACTTGGCGAGGACGTCCTTGCGGATGGCGCGGATGGTCTCGCGCGCGATGACGCGCGAGCCGATGGCGGCCTGGATGGGCACCTCGAAGGCCTGCCTCGGGATCAGCTCACGCAGCTTCGCGACGAGCCGCACACCGTACGCGTACGCCGCGTCCTTGTGGGTGATCGCCGAGAAGGCGTCCACCTTGTCGCCGTGCAGCAGGATGTCGACCTTGACCAGGCTGGAGGTCTGCTCGCCGGTGGGCTCGTAGTCGAGCGAGGCGTAACCCCGGGTCTTCGACTTCAACTGGTCGAAGAAGTCGAAGACGATCTCGGCGAGCGGCAGCGTGTACCGGATCTCGACCCGGTCCTCGGACAGGTAGTCCATGCCGAGCAGGGTGCCGCGCCGGGTCTGGCACAGCTCCATGATCGAGCCGATGAACTCGGAGGGCGCAAGGATCGTGGCGCGCACGACGGGCTCGTACACCTCGTCGATCTTGCCCTCGGGGAACTCGCTCGGGTTGGTGACGATGTGCTCGCTGCGGTCCTCCATGACGACCCGGTAGACCACGTTCGGCGCGGTCGCGATCAGATCGAGCCCGAACTCGCGCTCGAGCCGCTCACGGATCACGTCGAGGTGCAGCAGCCCGAGGAAACCGACGCGGAAACCGAAGCCGAGCGCGGCGGAGGTCTCCGGCTCGTAGACGAGCGCGGCGTCGTTGAGCTGCAGCTTGTCGAGGGCGTCGCGCAGCTCGGGGTAGTCGGACCCGTCCAGCGGATAGAGCCCGGAGAAGACCATGGGCTTGGGGTCCTTGTACCCGCCGAGCGCCTCGGTCGCGCCCTTGTGCAGGGTGGTGATGGTGTCACCGACCTTGGACTGCCGGACGTCCTTCACCCCGGTGATGAGGTAGCCCACCTCACCGACACCCAGTCCGTCCGCGGGCAGCATCTCGGGCGAATTGGTCCCGATCTCCAGAAGCTCGTGCGTAGCCCCCGTGGACATCATCCGGATCCGCTCACGCTTGTTGAGCTGCCCGTCGATGACTCGTACGTACGTCACGACGCCCCGGTAGGAGTCGTACACGGAGTCGAAGATCATGGCGCGCGCGGGCGCGTCCTGGACACCGACCGGAGCCGGAATCTCGGCCACGACCTTGTCCAGCAGCGCCTCGACGCCGACACCGGTCTTGGCGGAGACCTTCAGTACGTCCTCGGGGTCGCAGCCGATGAGGTTGGCGAGCTCCTCGGAGAACTTCTCCGGCTGGGCGGCCGGCAGGTCGATCTTGTTGAGTACGGGGATGATCTTGAGGTCGTTCTCCATCGCCAGGTAGAGGTTGGCGAGGGTCTGCGCCTCGATGCCCTGGGCGGCGTCGACGAGGAGGACGGTCCCCTCGCAGGCGGCCAGCGACCGGGACACCTCGTACGTGAAGTCCACGTGCCCGGGGGTGTCGATCATGTTGAGGATGTGGGTGTTGCCCGGATCCTCCGTCGGGGCCCAGGGCAGCCGGACCGCCTGGGACTTGATCGTGATGCCGCGCTCGCGCTCGATGTCCATGCGGTCGAGGTACTGAGCACGCATCTGCCGCTGGTCGACCACCCCGGTCAGCTGGAGCATGCGGTCGGCGAGCGTGGACTTGCCGTGGTCGATGTGCGCGATGATGCAGAAATTGCGGATCTGAGCCGGCGCGGTACGGCTCGGCTCGGGCACATTGTTAGGGGTCGCGGGCACGCAGGGTCCTGTCTCTTGAGGCGCCTGTCGCCTCGGGTCGGATCGATACGTAGGCTCCATGGTCCCACGGGTGGGGAGCTGCGACCGGTTTGGGCCGGTCGTGCGGCTACTGGTAGCCTGGGTCGCTGTGTCTCGTGCCCTCTCTGCAGGAGGCACACCCCAAGGAAATCAAACGGCGAGTGAGACGTGCTGTCTCGCGCGCCTGAACCTGTAAAGGCTCATTCGTGGCGAACATCAAGTCCCAGATCAAGCGGATCAAGACCAACGAGAAGGCTCGGCTGCGCAACAAGTCGGTCAAGTCCTCCCTGAAGACCGCGATCCGCAAGGCCCGCGAGGCTGCTGCCGCGGGTGACGTCGAGAAGGCCACCGAGTACACGCGCGCTGCGTCGCGCCAGCTCGACAAGGCCGTCTCGAAGGGCGTCATCCACAAGAACCAGGCCGCCAACAAGAAGTCGGCGCTTGCTTCGAAGGTCTCTTCCCTCAAGGGCTGAGTCGGCTGGGCCCTATCGGGCTCAACCCCTGACTTGACCGCCGGAAAGGACCCAGCGGGCCCTCTCTTCCGCTCCTGCCCGGCACCCCCGGACCCACGCGCGGCCTGCGTTCGCAAGCTGCGCCAAAGTTCAATCCACCGTGAGGACACGTCGAGCCCTCTACCTCGACTCACGGACAGACATCGTGGTCGCCACGCCGCGTACAGTGCCCCCGGACCCACTTCGGGGGCATTGCTGTATCCAGAGCTGGGAGCGAAGCCACCAGCTCCACCATCGTCAACGGGTGCCTGGGCCAGGAGGCACCCGTGGTCTACGAGCAGAGCCACGACTCGCGTTCGCCACGCGGGCGTGGATCCACCATCGTGATCCGAAGGCCCCGTTCCCCTCCTTCCCCAGGAGACGGACGGGGCCTTTGGCGTGACGGGGTGCGCCCCGTCAGTCGCGCAGGCGGGGAAACATCGGGGCGAAGCCCCGTTCTAGGGGCGCGGGGAACTGCGCGAGCAACCCCCACCCGACAACCCCACCCGAGGGGGTCTGGGGGCGGAGCCCCCCGGGATGGGACGGGTAGGGGCGGCGGGGGCGAAAGAACCCGGCTCAGCCCAGCCGAGCGTTACCCCCGTCGAGACCGAGCCGCCCGAGCAATCACCACGACCGCCTTCTCCAGCGCGTACTCGGGATCATCTCCCCCGCCCTTGACCCCGGCATCGGCATCGGCGACCGCCCGCAGGGCAACCGCGACCCCGTCCGGCGTCCACCCCCGCATCTGCTGCCGCACCCGATCGATCTTCCACGGCGGCATCCCCAGCTCACGGGCAAGATCGGCCGGCCGACCCCCGCGGGCGGAGGACAGCTTCCCGATCGCCCGCACCCCCTGAGCCAACGCACTGGTGATCAAGACGGGCGCGACCCCGGTCGACAAAGACCATCGCAACGCCTCCAACGCCTCCGCGGCCCGCCCCTCCACGGCCCGGTCGGCCACGGTGAAGCTCGACGCCTCGGCCCGCCCGGTGTAGTACCGCCCGACAACGGCCTCGTCGATCGTCCCCTCGACATCCGCCGTCAGTTGCGACACCGCGGACGCCAGCTCCCGCAGATCACTCCCGATCGAGTCGACCAGCGCCTGGCACGCCTCGGGCGTGGCCGATCTCCCGAGCGCCCGGAACTCGCCACGCACGAACGCCAGCCGGTCCGCGGGCTTCGTCATCTTGGGGCACGCCACCTCCCGCGCCCCCACCTTGCGCGCGGCGTCGAGGAGCCCCTTGCCCTTGGCCCCACCGGCGTGCAGCAGCACGAGGGTGATCTCCTCGGCCGGCACGTCCAGGTACGCCTTCACGTCCTTGACGGTGTCGACCGACAGATCCTGCGCATTGCGCACGACCACGACCTTGCGCTCGGAGAAGAGCGAGGGACTCGTCAGCTCGGCCAGCGTGCCGGGCTGCAGCTGGTCCGGAGTGAGGTCCCGTACGTCCGTGTCGGCGTCGGCGGCCCTGGCGGCGGCCACCACCTCCTGCACGGCACGGTCGAGCAGGAGGTCCTCCTGGCCCACGGCAAGTGTGACGGGGGCGAGAGGGTCGTCTTGAGCGGTCTTCTTGGCCATCACCGAAAGCATCCCACGCGCCACTGACAACGCGCCCCGCACGGGAACCCGCACGCCCAGCCCCGGCGGAGCGCTACGGCTCCTCGCGCCAGCCGTCCCACTCCCCCGCGAACTCGTCCAGCTCCTTCGAATCGAGCCGCTCCCCGGGATCCGTCAGGACCAGTAGCCACTGCGCGTCCTCGGCATCGTCCTCACCGGCCAGCGCGTCCCTGACGAGCAGCGGCTCCTCGTCGAGCCCGAACCGGTCACCGATCACCTCCGCCGCCTCTTCCGCGGCATCGCGGTCGGGCAGCACCAGCACATGTCTCACATCGCTCACGAGAACATTTTCCGCCACGCCGGACACGACCGACGCCGGGGTCGGCCCTTCCGAACGGAGGAATCAGCCCTTCCGCACCTCCGGCACCCGGTCCAGCTCGATCCCGAAGCGCTCCCGGTACAGCGCCAGCACCTCCTCGTCCGTTGCCAGTTCCGACACCTCCTTCGTCCCGTCCGGCGCCGTCGCCGTCAGGTTCCGACCGCTGAGCGTGATCCGCCCTCCGGCCTCCGTCACCCGCGAACAGACCAGCGACCGCGTGAAATGCGACTTCGGCGACGTGCTGTTCCACCAGGCCCCGGCGGCGAAGTCCCCCAGCACCCGCGGCCGCACCTCCAGGCGGTACTGCGGGCCGCCGTCCCGGATGACGTCCAGGTCCTCGGCCTCCCGCCGCCCGCCGACGCCCCGCACCCCCGCCGCGTCCGGCCCCGCCTCGAGCACCCTGAACGTGCCGCCCGGGTCCACCTGTTCGGTCCGCGCCCCGAAGGCCAGCGGATAGTGACTGTGCGCCCCGAACCCGACGTCCGCCAGCCAGTCGCCCCCGTCCACCGTCCGCACCCGCAGCGCGAGATGGTCGTACGGGATCCCGAGCCGCCCCTCCTCCCCGTACACCCGCCCCGCGAGCAGCGTGACGTCGAAGCCCAGCGCCCCGAGCAACGCCCCGAACGCCCCGTTCAGTTCGTAGCAGAAGCCACCCCTGCGCCCGCCCACAACCTTGTCCAGCAGCCTCTTCTCCTCCAGCACGATCTCCTCACCCAGATGGATCGACAGGTTCTCGAACGGCACCGCCTTCAGGTGGCGCAGGTGCAGGTCACGCAGCACACCTGAAGTGGGCCACGCGGGGTGATGGGCGCCGATCCGGCGGAGGTAGGCATCGGCCTGTGCGGAATTCATGCCCTCAGTCTCTCGCCACGCTCAGCCCTCCGCTCCCACCGACGACGGCCAGCGCCCCGTCCTTGTCCGTCCGCAGCACCACGGCACCCCCGGCACGCAGCGCAGCGACCGTGCTGGGCGCGGGATGTCCGTACGGGTTGTCCCTGCCGCACGAGATCAGGGCCAGCCGCGGGGCCACCCTCCGTATGAGCTCCGGGTCCTGGTAGGCCGAGCCGTGGTGGGCGACCTTGAGCACGTCCACGGCCGTCAGCTCCCCGGCCGCCGGTGATCGCAGCAGCGCCTGCTGCGCCGGCGGTTCGAGGTCGCCGAGCAACAGCAACCGCAGCCCCGCCGACCGTACGACGAGGGCGACGCTGGCGTCGTTCGGCCCGTCCGGGGTGGGCGCCGGGCTCGGTGGCGGCCACAGCACCTGCCAGTCGAGACCGCCGATGCGCCGCCGTTCACCCGCCACGGCCGACGTGACCGAGATGCGGCGAGCGGCCGCCTCCCTCCGTACGAACTCGGCCTGCTCTGGCGGCTCCGCGAAGTCCGTCGTCTCGATCGCCCCCACCGCACGCCCGCGCAGCACGCCCGGCAGCCCCGCCACATGGTCGGCGTGGAAGTGCGTCAGCACGACGAGCGGGATCCGGGTGATGCCGAGCGTGGTCAGACAGTGGTCGACCAACGCCGGATCGGGGCCCGCGTCCACCACCAGCGCGGTGCCGTCGCCCGCCGCGAGCACCGTCGCGTCGCCCTGTCCCACGTCGCACATCGCGAACCGCCAGCCGGGCGGCGGCCATCCCGTGATCACCCTGGTGAGCGGCGCCGGCTGCACCACGACCAGCAGGAACACCACGACACAGGCACCGCTCAGCCAAGGGTGCTTCAGGAGACGTCGGCCGGCGAGCACGACGACCGCCGTGACCAGGGCGAGGAGCAGCGCCCCCGGCCAGCTCGCGGGCCAGTCCACTCCCCCGCCGGGCAGAGCGGCTCCGGTCCGTGCGATGTCGGCGATCCACCGGGCCGGCCAACTCGCGCACCACGCCAGCCCCTTGGCCACGGGCAGCACCACCGGCGCCGTCGCCAGCGCCGCGAACCCCAGCACCGTGGCCGGAGCGACGGCGAACTCCGCGAGCAGATTGCACGGCACCGCCACCAGGCTCACCCGGGCCGACAGAACCGCGACGACCGGCGCGCACAGGGCCTGTGCCGCACCCGCGGCGGCCAGTGCCTCGGCCAGGCGCGGCGGCATCCGGCGTCTCTGGAGCGCCGCACTCCACCGCGGGGCGAGCGTGAGCAGGGCGCCGGTCGCCAGCACGGAGAGCAGGAAGCCGTAACTCCGTGACAGCCAGGGGTCGTACAGCACCAGCAGCAGTACGGCCGTGGCCAGGGCGGGGATCAGCGATCTGCGGCGACCGGTCGCGAGGGCGAGCAACGCGATCGATCCGCAGGCCGCGGCCCGCAGCACGCTCGGGTCCGGCCGGCACACGATCACGAAGCCGAGCGTGACCGCGCCACCGAGCAGGGCGGTGGCCCGCAGCGGGATACCGAGCCGCGGTGCGAGGCCACGCCGCTCGGCGCGCTGGGCGAGACCTGGCGGTCCGACGAACAGGGCGAGCAAGATCGTGAAGTTGCCGCCGCTGACCGCCAGCAGGTGTGTGAGATCTGTCGCCTTGAACGCCTCGTCCAGCTCCGGTGTGACCCGTGAGGTGTCTCCCACGACCAGCCCCGGCAGCAGCGCCCGCGCGTCCGCCTCCAGCCCGTCGGTCGCCTGCCGCAGGCCCTCGCGCAACCGGCCGGCGAACCGCTGCGGCCCGGACGGCTGCCCCACCACCTCCGGCGGCCCGCTCCCCCGCACGCGCAGCACGGCCGCAATCCGGTCCCCGCCCGACAGCGCGGGGGCGAGCCGCGCGGCCACCCGCAACCGTGTGGACGGCAGCAGCGCCAGCCAGGGCGAGCGCCCGCCGGGCAGCCGGGGCGAGCCCCTCGGCGAACTCGCGTCGACGATCACCAGCACCGGCGTGCGCGTCGCCACCACGGACCCGTCTCCACCCGCCCGCGTCACCTGCCGGACCTCCGCGTCGAGCAGCACAGCCGTGGGAGCCGCGTGATCCCCCTTGATCCGAGGCCGGGTGAGCCGTGGGTCGGAGGTGATCTCCACCTCGGCGGTCACATGGGCGTGCTGCCGTGCCAGGGCCGGGATCGGGCCGCGGCGCGCGTCCGCCCCGTGCAGCCCCGCGGAGGCGGCGGCCGCCGCGACACAGAGCAGCGAGGCGGCGACGGAGACCCGCGGCCACGCACGGGACCGCCCTGCGCCGTCCTGCGTCACCCTGCGCGCCGCGGTCCGCTCCACCGCCAACAACGCGCCGACCAGGACCAGGCAGCCCACCACCACGGCCGTGACCCGTCCGGGCGGTGCGCCCACCGTCACCGCCGCCGTCACCCAGACCGCGAGCGCGGGCGGCACGAGCCGCAGATCCGTCGGCCCTTCCTCCCGGGGGTGGGCGCTACCGAGCCGCTTTCCCGAGGCGGCGTGCACGGCGCGGCGGCTCCGGGAGTGCCGGGTGCTCCGCGTGGCATCCGTCGGTGCGGAGGTCCCGTGGGGCGAAGGAGGTGAGGGAGGCGCAGGGGGCGAATTGGTTGCGGAGGCCGCCGCGGTCCTGGCGGGCTCGCTCACGGCCGGACGAGTTTCTGCAGATCGGAGAATCGGCGGTCGCCGATGCCATTGACCTCGCGGAGCTCGTCGACCGAGCGGAAGCCGCCGTGCTGGGTGCGGTAGTCGATGATGTGCTGGGCGAGAACGGGACCGACGCCCGGCAGGGTGTCGAGCTGGTCCACGGTGGCCGTGTTGAGGGAGACGGGCGCCGAAGGAGCCGCTCCTGAAGCGGATCCGCCGGTCCCTGTGGCACTGGAGCCGCCGCCCACGACCGGTCCAGTCACGGCGACGGGGACGCCCACCAGGACCTGTTCGCCGTCCACCAGGAGGCGGGCCCGGTTGAGCCCCTCGGTGTTCGCACCCGGCCGCACCCCACCCGCGGCCCGCAGCGCGTCCTCGACCCGCGACCCGGCCGGCAGTCGTTGCAGCCCGGGACTGCGCACCTTGCCGCTGACGTCCACCACGATCGCGGTCCCGATCGAACCGGCCGAACCGGCCGGGCTCGGCGGCGCCCCGGCTGCGCCTCCCGGCTCCGCCGACTTCCGCTCCACCGCGCCGCTCTGCCCGCCGTACGGCGCCACTGCCCGCACCACCTCGGGAGCCCGCACCGACTGCGTCCGGCCACCCCAGAACTGCTGCACGGCGAAGACCACGGCGACAACGAGCAGCACACCGAGTGCGGTCACGCTCCTGCGCTCCAGACCGCACCTCGACTGCAGCCACAGCGGCATCCGCTCCCGCACGGCAAGCCCGGCCCGCTCTCGCCATGCCGCCGTTGCCCCGGACGCGGGAGCGGGAGCGCCATGCTCGGCATGGTCGCCCGCACGCGCCAGCACACCTGGGCTCGGGCCCGGTTCGTCACGGTCCAGGACCCCGGTGGGCGAAGAGCCGCCATTTCCCCGAACGACGGCGGCCCCGACCCCCACCGAGGTGCTCGTCCTCGGGCCTCCCACATCCCGGTCCACGCCCGGCGGCCCTTCCCTCAACTCCCCTCGCGTGCCGGGCCTTTCGGAGAAGAGTGCCTGCGCGCGCAGGCGGAGCGCCTCGGCCGAGGCATCGCGACGTCGGGCGCGGGCGCCTGTATCCGTGCCTGTACCTGTTCCTGCACTTGTACCTACACCTGCGCCTGCGCCTGCGCGGCTTGGCGAGCGATGGCGTCGATGGCGGGTGCGGCCGTCGGAGACGGGGCCGCGGCCCGGGCCGCTGGTCGGTGTGGCGGTGCGTGAGCGTGATCGAAGTGCCATGCGTCGAGGATCGGGCAACTCGCAGCCCTCGCGATGATCTTGCTCAAATCCCGGGGAAAACTATCCAGTTGTGGATAACTCCGTCACCCACACGAGTCACACCAGGCCCAGCAGACGCAGCAGACGCAGCAGACGCAGCACACGCAGTAGTCCCACCAGACGCAGGCGCCCCCGCCCCGCCACCACCGGATTCCTCAGCCTCATCGAGGCGAGACGACCGCCCCCAGCAGCCCGGGGCCCGTGTGCGCCCCGATCACCGCACCGACCTCGCTCACATGCAGATCGACCACGCCCGGCACCCGCGCCCGCAACCGGTCCGCGAGAGCGGACGCCCGCTCGGGAGCGGCGAGATGGTGGACGGCGATGTCGACCTGGGCACTGCCCGCCCGTTCGGCCACGATCTCCTCGAGCCGGGCGATCGCCTTGGACGCCGTCCGTACCTTCTCCAGAGGTTCGATCCGCCCTCCGTCGAGCTGGAGCAGCGGTTTCACCGCGAGCGCGGAGCCCAACAGCGCCTGCGCGGCACCGATTCGGCCGCCACGGCGCAGATAGTCGAGTGTGTCGACGTAGAAGTACGCGTAGGTGCCGGCGGCCCGCTTCTCCGCGGCCGCGACCGCCTCGTCGACGGTCCCCCCCGCCTCCGCGGACTCGGCCGCGGCCAGTGCGCAGAATCCGAGGGCCATCGCGATCATCCCGGTGTCCACCACCCGCACGGGGACCGGGGCGTCACGGGCCGCGAGGACGGCGGCGTCGTAGGTGCCGGAGAGCTCGGCGGACAGGTGGAGCGAGACGATGTCGGTCGCGCCCGACTCGGCGACCCTGCGGTAGGCCGCGGCGAAAACCTCGGGGCTGGGGCGGGACGTGGTGACGGAGCGCCGCTTCTGAAGTGCCTGCGCCAGGGAGCGGGCCGAGATCTCGGTGCCCTCTTCGAGCGCCTCATTGCCGAGAACGACGGTCAGGGGCACCGCGGTGATGCCGTGGCGCTCCATCGTCCGGGGCGGCAAGTAGGCCGTGGAATCGGTGACGATCGCGACATGGCGGGACATGAGCTGGAGGTTACCTGCCGGGGAGCGCGGACGGCAGCCCGGCCCCTTTCACCTGCGGTCTAGGTCAGGTCAAGTCGTGCTCTCGGGACGGGGCTTCTTCTGCCAGGGGTAGGTGGGCCGCTGTACCGGCGGGGTGATCGCGGAGCGCGGCGGCTCGTCGGCCGGGCGGGACCGTGGGGGCTCCGGCCAGGTCTGGCCGCTGGAAGTGGCCGTGTCCGGTGCCGGTGCCTCGGGCCAGGAGGCGGTGGGTCCCGGCTCGGTCGTCCAGTGCCGCAGGGCGCCCGCCTCCACGTCGATCTGCTCACTCAGCGAATCCAGGTCGTCGGCGGCGAACCGGCGGGCCCGGTCGCGCGCGGCCCAGCGCAGCGAGTCCGCGGACTGCGTGATCCGTTCGGTGCGCTCGCGCAGCTCGGGCAGCCGCGTGGAGAGCGTCCTCTTGTCCGGTTCGCTCTCCAGGCGCCTCAGCTCGTCGTCCAGCTCGCGCCCGTGCACACTGAGCCGCTCGAACAGCCCCAGGGACTCCTTCAGGGACTCGTCCTCGGCCACGCCCGAGTGCAGCGCGTCCTGCGTGGCCCGCATGGAGGTGCGCAGCGTCAGCCTCAGCTGGGCGATCTCCCCCGCCGGGCCCAGCTGTGTGAAGGTCTTGGCACGCAGGGTGGTGTCCTCGACCGTGCGGCGGGCCTGGGAGATCGTGCGGTCCACACCGCGCTTGGCGGCGCCGATCACCTTCACTGTGGCGTATGCGCCCAGCACCACGAACAGCAGGAAGAGCAGGGCGATCACTGTGATCACGGCTTCCACCACGCTCCTCCTCCTCGGACGGTCGCGGCAGCCGCCGCGTCGCTCTTCAACGGTAAACGCAACGGGCAGGTCGGGAGTTCCAGAAGAACCCCGAACCTGCCCGTAGGGGACTACCCCTAGCCAAGCCACCCATCCGTGCCGGACCGGGGCAAGCGGCTATGCCGTGACGATGTTCACCAGCTTCGGCGCCCGCACGATCACCTTGCGGATGCCCGCGCCGTCCAGCGCGGCGACGACCTTCTCGTCGGCCAGCGCGATCTTCTCCAGGTCCGCGTCGGAGATCGACGGGGAGACCTCCAGGCGGGCCTTGACCTTGCCCTTGATCTGCACGACGCAGGTCACGGCCTCGTCCACGACGTACGCCGGGTCGGCCACCGGGAAGTCCTGGTGGACGACCGAGTCGGTGTGGCCCAGCTTGCGCCACAGTTCCTCGGCGATGTGCGGGGCCAGCGGCGCGACCAGCAGCACCAGAGGCTCGGCGACCGTGCGCGACACGGGGCCGCCGGCCTTGGTCAGGTGGTTGTTCAGCTCGGTGACCTTGGCGATGGCGGTGTTGAAGCGCAGGCCCTCCAGGTCCTGGCGCACGCCGTCGATCGCCTTGTGCAGCGCCCGCAGGGTGTCCTCGTCGGCCGGGGTGTCGACGACCGAGACCTCGCCCGTGGTCTCGTCGACGACGTTGCGCCACAGCCGCTGCAGCAGCCGGTACTGGCCCACCACCGCACGCGTGTCCCACGGCCGCGACACGTCCAGGGGACCCATCGCCATCTCGTACAGGCGCAGGGTGTCCGCGCCGTACTCGGCGCAGATCTCGTCCGGAGTGACCGCGTTCTTCAGGGACTTGCCCATCTTGCCCAGCAGTCGGGAGACCCTCTCTCCCTGGTAGTAGTACGCGCCGTCGCGCTCCTCCACCTCGGCGGCCGGCACGGCGATGCCACGGCTGTCGCGGTACACGAAGGCCTGGATCATGCCCTGGTTGAACAGCTTGTGGAACGGCTCGACCGAGGAGACATACCCCAGGTCGTACAGCACCTTCGACCAGAAACGCGCGTACAGCAGGTGCAGCACGGCGTGCTCGGCGCCGCCGACGTACAGGTCGACGCCACCGTGCGGCTGGCCCTCGCGCGGGCCCATCCAGTACTGCTCGATGGCCGGGTCGACCAGCTTCTGGTCGTTGTGCGGGTCCAGGTAGCGCAGCTCGTACCAGCAGGAACCGGCCCAGTTGGGCATGGTGTTGGTCTCGCGGCGGTACTTCTGCGGGCCGCGGCCGTCGCCCAGGTCCAGGGTGACGTTGACCCAGTCCTCGTTGCGGGACAGCGGCGTCTCGGGAGAGGTGTTCGCGTCGTCCGGGTCGAAGGTGCGCGGCGAGTAGTCCTCGACCTCCGGCAGCTCCAGGGGCAGCATCGACTCGGGCAGCGCGTGCGCGACGCCGTCCTCGTCGTAGACGATCGGGAAGGGCTCGCCCCAGTAGCGCTGGCGGCTGAACAGCCAGTCGCGCAGACGGAAGTTGACGGTGCCCTCACCGATGCCCTTGCGCGCCAGCCACTCGGTGATGCGCTCCTTCGCCTCGGCCACCGCCAGGCCGTCCAGCGAGATGTCGTCGTTGGAGGAGTTGATGATCTTCGCGTCGTACGACCCGAAGGCGTTCTCCCACGTCGACGTGTCGGTGCCCCGGCCGTCGGTCGGCTCGACGATGCAGTGGATCGGCAGCTCGAAGGCGCGTGCGAACTCGAAGTCGCGCTGGTCGCCCGCCGGGACGGCCATGATCGCGCCGGTGCCGTAGCCCATCAGGACGTAGTCGGCGATGAAGACGGGGACCTGCTCGCCGTTGACCGGATTGGTCGCGTAGGCGCCGGTGAAGACACCGGTCTTGTCCTTGGCCTCGGCCTGCCGTTCGACGTCGGACTTCGAGGCGGCCTGCACGCGATAGGCGGCGACGGCCTCGGCGGGCGTGGCGTGACCGCCGGTCCACACCTCGTGGCTGCCCTCGGGCCAGGCTTCGGGGACGAACTTGTCGACCAGCGGGTGCTCGGGCGCCAGCACCATGTAGGTGGCGCCGAACAGGGTGTCCGGGCGCGTGGTGAAGACCGTGATGGCTTCGCCGTCGATCGGGAAGCCGACGCGGGCACCCTCGGAGCGGCCGATCCAGTTGCGCTGCTGCAGCTTGATCGCCTCGGGCCAGTCCAGCGCCTCCAGGTCGTCCAGCAGCCGGTCGGCGTACGCCGTGATGCGCATGTTCCACTGGCGCAGCTTGGCCTTGAAGACGGGGAAGTTCCCGCGCTCGGAGCGGCCGTCGGCGGTGACCTCCTCGTTGGCCAGCACCGTGCCCAGCCCGGGGGACCAGTTGACGGGCGCGTCGGAGGCGTACGCCAGCCGGTACTCGCTCAGGACGTCGGCGCGCTCGGTGGCGGTCAGCTCGTTCCACGCGCGCGTGACGCCGTCAACGCTCGGTACGGCGCGCTCGCCGCTCTCGAACTGGGCGATCAGCACGGAGATCGGACGGGCCTTGTCCGCCTCGTCGTCGTACCAGGCGTTGAAGATCTGCAGGAAGATCCACTGGGTCCACTTGTAGTACCCCGGGTCGATCGTGGCGAACGACCGGCGCTTGTCGTGACCCAGGCCCAGCGCGCGCAGCTGGGCCTTCATGTTCTCGATGTTGGCCTCGGTGGACACGCGCGGGTGGGTGCCCGTCTGCACGGCGTACTGCTCTGCGGGCAGACCGAAGGCGTCGAAGCCCAGGGTGTGCAGGACGTTGTGGCCCGTCATGCGCTGGAACCGGGCGAATACATCGGTGGCGATGTAGCCCAAGGGGTGGCCGACGTGCAGACCCGCTCCCGAGGGGTACGGGAACATGTCCATGATGAACTTCTTGGGCTTGGCGGCCAGCTCGGGGTCGCCCGCCAGGTCACCGCTGGGGTTCGGCACCTCGTACGTGCCCTCGGCGTCCCAGAAGTCCTGCCAGCGTGCCTCGATCTCAGCGGCCATCGCGGCCGTGTAGCGGTGCGGCGCTGCCACCTCGGAGGCGGCAGCGGGGTTCGTCTCGCTCATGATCCTCAAAGCTCCATCGATCGTCTCTGCCAGCGGCTTGGAAATGAAAAATCCCCTCGCACAGGAGGGGACGCCGCGCCGATGCCGACCACGGGTCGTCAGTGGTCGGGACTGATCAGCGCGGCTCACTAAGCAGAAGGCGTACGGCACGCATGGCGTCAGGGTACCGCAGCCCCCGCGCGCGCAGCGACGAGCTTTGGACGGGGCCGGACACGCCGTGCCGCTCGTCACAATCACGTCAAAAAAACTGAACAATATTCAAATATTACTTCGCGTAAGGGGACGCTACGGGACAACACAAGGACCTGGCCGCGCTTTGGTAACAACGCAATAACTCAAACCTCGTACCCATCGGTATGGCTCGACTTAGAGTTCGGCTTCGGGACCGCTTCCCCGAACCGTTGGGAGTAACCCCCTATGAACCCTCGTCGCAGTGGCAGCACGCTTCCCCGACCGGGCCGCTCGGCCTACGGGATGGCGACGGCTGTCGTCCTGCTGCTCATACCCGTGGTCGTGCTGGCCGGAGGCAACCAAGTCCAGGACTTCCTCAACTTCGGTGCGGGCGTCCTGTCGCTCGTCTCCCTCACCTGCTCGGTCATCTGGGGCCTCATCGCCCAGGACCGGCTCATCCTCAACACGCGTCAGCGGATCGTGGCACAGGGCGTCCACCGGGTGACGGCCGTCGGCTCGATCGCGTTCCTCTTGGTGCACATCACCATCAAACTGGCACTGGACCACACCGTCCTGATCGCCGCGCTGATCCCCTTCAGCCTGGGCGTCAAGGGCAGCGCCGGACTCATCGGCCTCGGCTCCCTGGCCGGGCTGCTCATGATCTTCGTGGGCATCACCGGCGCACTGCGCAACCAGTTCGCGGCCCCGGCACCGGTCGCGGCACGCTGGCGCGCGATGCACATGCTGGCGTACCCGGCCCTGTGCGCGGCGCTGATCCATGGTCTCTTCGCGGGACGGGCGGCGAAGCCGTTCTTCATGGTGTCGTACGAGCTGTGCCTGGTCGCGGTCGGCGGGGCCCTCGCCCTGCGTGCGGCTCCCCACCCCTTCAAGCGCAAGGTCGCCGACCGGATCCTGGCGATCCTCGGCGAGGGCGGTGGCGCCGGTGGCCGCATGGCCCGCGAAGACCTGACGGCGTCCCGTGCCGCCCTGTCGGAGAACTCCCTGCAGGGCTTCGCCCCGCGCTCCGCGCAGCAGCCCTCGGGCGCCCCCTTCGTACCCCCGCAGCGCACGCCGTCCCCCGCGCAGTCGCTGTACCAGACCCCGGCCGACCCCGCCGCCGCGGACGCCACGTCCGGTTTCGCGGCCGCCTACCGGGCCGTCTCGGGCACGCCCGGCGCGAACCCCGCCGGCGCGGCCCCGACCGAGCGCGTCCAGATGCCCATGAACATGCAGCCGACGGAGACGTTCCCCCGCGCCGACGTCGGCGGCAGCACGTCGGGCAGTTGGCCCATCCCCTCGCCGCCGCCGGTCGGCGAGGCGCCCCGCTCCGCGTACGACCCGCTCGCCGACACGGGATACAACATCCCCGTCTATGACAATTCGGCCACCGGCGGGTACGGCACGAGTGATGTGTACAACAACGGTGAGACGAACCCCGCCTTCGGTACGTACAACACCAACGACACGTACGGCAGCGGTCCCACGCCTGACGTACTGCCGGGCGCCTTCGACGCTCCTGGCTCCGGTGAACCATGGAACGCCCCTTCCGGAGGCTTTAAGTGAACGAGGCCCTGCCCGACGTCCCGGAGGTCCGCGTCGTCGGACTTCCGCAGCTCACGTCGGGCTTCGACCTGGTTGAACGGCTCGATCTGCCCATGCACCTCAAGGTGCACGGGCCGCTCGAGCCGATGGGCGGTGAACAGCTCGCGGGCCTCGCCGAGGCCATCGGCCTGAAGGGCCGCGGCGGCGCGGGCTTCCCCTTCGCCAAGAAACTGCGCTCGGTCGCCGAGTCGGCCATCAGCAAGGGCATCCGACCCGTCGTGGTCGTCAACGGAAGTGAGGACGAACCCGCCTGCCGCAAGGACACGGTGCTCATCAACCGTGCCCCGCACCTCATCCTGGACGGCGCCCTGCTGGCCGCGGAGGCCATGGGCGCCCGCACCCTGGTCATCGGGGTGACCCGCGAGTCGACCCAGCGGTCCATGGAGGCCGCGCTGGCCGAGCGCGGCCTCAGCGACCGGCGCGGATCGCCGCTGCGCGCACGCGTGCAGCGCAATCCGGTGCGGATGGTGACCGGAGCGGCCGCTTCGCTCATCCGCTCCATCGACGGCGGCCCGGCCATCCCGCCGGGCCGCAAGATCAGCGCGTCGCAGAGCGGTGTCGGCGGCGCGCCCACCCTGCTGTCGAACGCCGAGACGTACGCGCAGCTGGCCATCGCCGCCCGTATCGGCCCCGACCGCTACCGCAACACCGGTCTGTACGACGAGCCCGGCACCGTCATGCTCACCGTCTCCGGGGCGGTCGCCCGCCCCATGGTGATCGAGGTCCCCACCGGCGTGCCGCTGCGTTACGTGCTCCAGCTGGCCGGCGCTCCGCCGATGCCGCAGGGCGTGCTGACCGGCGGCTACCACGGCAAGTGGCTGGACGCGGCGACGGTCAACGAGGCGATCGTCTCGCGCAACTCCCTGGACGCGGTGGGCGGCGCGCTCGGCGCCGGCGCGATCCTTCCGATCACCCAGGAGACATGCCCGCTGGGCGAGTCTCTCCGGGTGGCCCAGTGGCTGGCGGAGGAGAGCGCGGGACAGTGCGGCCCCTGCTACCTCGGCCTGCCCGCCGCGGCGCGCGGCCTGGAGGACATCCTCAACGGCGGCGGACCGGCCGCCCTGGAGGCCGTGAAGCAGGTCGCCAAGGCCGTGAAAAGACGCGGCGCCTGCTCGCACCCCGACGGCTCGGCGATGTTCATCGAGTCGACCATCAAGGCCTTCACGGACGACCTGGCCGCCCATGTCCTCGGCAATGGCTGCGGAAGGCCCGTGGAGGGCGTTCTGCCGCTCTTCGAGGGCGGTCAGCTGCCCACCGGCATCCCCGGCGGCCAGGCGGTCGAGGAGGCCGGCCCCAGCCGCCAGAAGATCTACGTCGACTGGACACTGTGCCGCGGTCACGGCCTGTGCGCGGACATCCTTCCCGAGGTCTTCGAACTGGGCGCCGACGGCTTCCCCACCGTCGCGCAGGCCCAGGTGCCCCGGTACGCGGAGGCGAAGGCGCTGCGGGCCGTACGCCGCTGCCCGGCGCTCGCCCTGCGCATCGAGGAAGACACCCGCTCCTCCGCCCCGGCACGCAACAACCTTCCGGTCCTCTCCCAGCGCCGTGGTCGTCGGGCGCTCGGCAGCGGCCGCTGAACACGACGAAGGCGGGTCACCCTGACCGGGTGACCCGCCTTCAATATGTGTGGAGCTAAGGAGAATTGAACTCCTGACCTCCTGCATGCCATGCAGGCGCTCTACCAACTGAGCTATAGCCCCTTGTCGCCATGCGGCGAAGCCGCATATCGACCGTGTCGCCCGGTTTCCCCGGCGGCGACGCCAACATTACACGGTCCTCCCCGTGGACCACCAAATCGATTCCGCGCCGTGCGGACAATGCGGACATGAGGGATAGTGTCGGCCTTCGTGACCGTGATCGCGCTCCCCCGTGTCCGCCGCTGTGCGCCCGTCGCCCTGGGGGCGTGCCTGTTGTCCTTCGCCGCCTTCTGGTGGGCACAGCGGGCCGCGCACGTGTCGATGATCGACCTGATGGTGTACCGGGCGGAGGGTGAGACCGTCCGCGCGGGCGGCGACCTCTACGCGCTGCGTACGACCGAGGCCCATCTGCCGACCACCTACCCGCCGTTCGCGGCGCTGCTGTTCACACCGCTGACGCTGCTGGACTTGTCGACCATGCGGACTCTCGCGACGGCCGGAAATCTGGCCCTTCTTGTGGTGTTCGTGGCCCTCTCGCTACGGCTCGTCGACCACGCGCGCGTGGAGGGTGTCTGGTGGGCGTCCGCAGCAGCCGTGTGGTGCGAGCCGGTGTGGACGACCGTGCGGTACGGGCAGATCAATCTGCTGCTCGGCGTGCTGGTGCTGTGGGACCTGACGCGGCGGCCCTGGCACCGGTGGGCCGGAGTGGGCATCGGGCTCGCGGCGGCGATCAAGCTGACGCCGGCGCTCTTCGCGGTGTTACTGCTGGTCACCGGTGTCGTGGCCTACGCGCGGCGAGGCCCCGCAGGCCCCTGGCTGCGGCACGCGCGCGGGGCGGCCGTCGCGTTCGCCGGGGCAACCCTGCTGGCGGCCTCCGCCCTGCCCTACGACTCATGGCGCTTCTGGAGCCGCATGGTCTTCGAGACGGGCCGGGTCGGGCTCGTGGAGGACACCGCGAACCAGTCGCTGCGCGGGGTGCTGGCCCGGCTGCTGCACACCACTCGGCCGGGCCTCTGGTGGGTCGCCGTGGCGGCCGTGGCGGGCTCCCTGGGCCTCGGGGTCGCCGTGGCGGCGGAGCTGCGCGGGCGGCGCGCCTGGGCGGTGGCCGCCTGCGCGGTCACGGCGCTGCTGATCAGTCCGGTGTCGTGGTCGCACCACTGGGTGTGGTGCGTGCCGATGGTACTGATCCTCGGCACGCGCGGCAGGGCGACCGCTGTCGGCTCGGTACAGGCGACCGCCGTCAGTACGGCACTGGTGACCGCCGCCGGTACGTCGCTGGTCTTCTGCTCGTACGCGCTGTGGTGGGTGCCACACGGCCCCGGACGGCTCGAACTGCAACAGACGGGCGCCCAGTTGACGTTGTCGGCCCTCTACGAAGGAGCCGGTCTCGTCTTCCTGACCCTGATCGGGGTCAGGCTGTGGCGAACGTGTAGAACCGTTTGAGCGTGCAGTGCTCGTCGAGGAGCCGGCCGTAGATCGGCTCGCCCTCCAGCTCGCGGTACGTCTCGATCGGGTCGCCTTTTATGATCAGCGCCCTCGCGCACTCCTCGCACCAGTACTGGTAGTCGTGGTTGACCGGCTCCATGTCGCGGACGATCGGCGTACCACTGCCGCACCAATCGCACTTCCGCCTGTGTGCACCCATCGATCAGCTCCAGCTGTGGCCGCAGGCCGTGCACACGTAGGAGATCCCGCCGTTGTCGCCGAGGACCTGGGCGACGTGGACCGATCCGCAGGAAGGACAGTCGAGGAGAGTGGCTCTTCTACGTGTCTGTGCCACATCGAGGAGATCGTCGACCTCCTCGAGGATGCTCGCAGGCATCGCTTCTCCCTCCCGTCGGGCCGCGCCCCCTTCCGGCCGTTTGATTCTGCCACGGCCGGAGCAATACGGTCAGCGACGCCTTCGTACCAGTCCGGACACGGCACCCGACGTGGCCGTCGCGGCCAGCGCATACGTGCACATGAGGAGCGCGTCCGCAGAGGTATACGCCCCCGGAGCCCCAAGTGACTCAAGTCGGTTCAAGAAGAGTGTGCCGAAGGTCGCGACACCGATCAGCTGACCGAGCTGGGCGACCGTCGCCAGCAGTCCGCTGGCGTCCGCCGCGTCCTCGGGCCGCACCGTGGCCAGAGCCCTGGTCAGCGTGGGACTGAAGCCCAGCGCGAGACCGGTCCCCATGCCCGCGAACGCCACGTACAACCAGAAACCGCCGCCGCTCCCGCCCTTCAGCACGGCTCCGACGCCGGCCACGGAAACGGCGGCGACGGCGAAGCCGACCGGGATCAGGACACCTTGCAGAGCGGCCGGCCAGTTGCGCCAGGTCAGACCGACCAGGCCGAAGACCACCGCGGTCGGCGCGAAGGTGAGTCCGGCGCGCAGCGCGCTGTACCCGAGGCCACCCTGAACGTGCAGGGTCAGAGTGAACAGGAAACCCGCGTTGACCGCCATCACCGCGAGCAGGCGGAAGACCGCGAGGCCCATGCCGGGGTGGCGCAGCACCCGGGGTGAGATCAGCGGCGCTCCACCCCGCCGGGCGAGCCGGGACTCGTACAGACAGAAAAGGGTGAAGAGGATCGCGGCCGCGCCGAGCGACAGCCAGGACCACAGCGGCCAGCCCTCCTCCTGACCGAGCACGAGCGGCACGGTGAGCAGCGACACGGCGGCGCCGAGCAGGACGAGACCCGGCAGGTCGAGGCCGCGTGAGCGCTCCACGGCCCCGGGGACGTCCCGGGGCAGGACTCGGTGGCCGACGGCCAGGAGTACGAGGCCCACGGGCACGTTGACCAGGAACACCGGCCGCCAGCCGGTGCCGAACAGGTCGGCGCTGACCAGGACGCCACCCAGCACCTGTCCGGCCGCGGCTCCCGTCGCGACGACGGCGGAGTAAGCGCCGAGGGCACGGGCCCGGGCCTCGCCGGTGAAGTGGCGCTGGATCAGGCTGAGCACCTGCGGGATCATCACGGCCGCACCGGCGCCCTGCACCAGCCGGAAGGCGATCAACTCCCCGGTTCCCCGGGAGAGTCCGCACGCCAGCGAGGCCGCGGTGAACAGCGCGAGCCCGGCGAGGTGGACGCGGCGGTGGCCGAGCAGGTCGCCGAGGCGCGCGCCGGTGATCAGCAGTACGGCGTACGCGATGGAGTATCCGGCGACCACCAACTGCATTCCGGCGCCGGTCGCGTGGAGTTCGGAACCGATCGTGGGCACGGCGACGTTCACGATGAAAACGTCGAGCAGTGCCATGAACTGGGCTGTGAGCACGACCGCGAGCAGCCGTCCGGGGCGATTGTCAGTGCCGGGGGCTTTACTGGTCGCAGGACTTGAATCCGCTGCGGGACCTGGGCCCGCGGGGGTTGTCGTCGTCATGGCTCCGAGCCTGGCGGCGGCCGGATACGGGTGCCGAGAGCCCGCCGATGCTGGTACTGACAGCACCTGGCAGCGGACGGGTTCGGCGCGCACGATGGAAGACGGGGGAAGTGAAGCCGATGAACACGACACAGCGTCGCAGGCCGGAGCTGGCCGGCTTTCTGCGCGGACGGCGGGCGCGGGTGACACCCGCCGACGTCGGGATGCCCCCGGGCTTACGACGCCGCACGCCGGGTCTGCGCCGCGAAGAGGTCGCGCAGCTCTCCGGGGTCGGTGTGACCTGGTACACATGGCTGGAGCAGGGCCGCCCCATCAACGCCTCTCCTCAGGTCCTGGACGCGGTGGCGCGCACTCTGCGCCTGGACCAGACCGAGCGGGAGCACCTGTACCACTTGGCCCAAGTGCCCTACGAGTCCGAGCCGGAGCTCCCCGCGCAGACCGTGAGCGCGGAGATCCAGAGCATCATCGACGCCCTCGATCCGCGCCCTGCGGCGGTCTACAACTCGCGGTACGACATCCTGGCCGCCAACCCCCCTTACCGCGACCTGTTCTTCGTGCCGCAGACGCTCGACATCGGCGTGCCCAACGTGCTGTGGACCCTGTTCACCGTGCCCGAGCCCGGCTGCCCCGTGGTGTTCCGGGACAGCGAACTGCCGTTGATGGTGGCGACGCTGCGCTCCGCGTACGGCAGACATGTCGGTGAGCCCGCCTGGGAGGACTACATACGCGGACTGTCGGCCGCCAGCCCGCGCTTCGCCGAGTTGTGGGCGGGCGGGGACGTCCTCCCGCCGGGACCGCGTGTGAAGACGTTCCGCCATGAGGCGGTGGGCGAACTGCGGATGACCTCGGTGTCGCTGTCCATCGACGGGATGCCGGAGTGCCGGCTCGTCGCCTACACCCCGGACGACGAGAGGGCGCGCAAGGGGCTGGCGGTTCTGCGCGAGCGGCGGGAGCGGTTGTGGCCACCGTCACTCGCGGCCGCCACGGCATCCCTGGGACCGATGTCGCCCATGTCACCGACAACCTGGGGGACATGAATAAATCCCGCCCCTCGAAAGGAACGGGATTCTCATCACTGATCTGTGCTGATCTTTGACAACTCAAGAGAGTTGATCTGTGGAGCTAAGGAGAATTGAACTCCTGACCTCCTGCATGCCATGCAGGCGCTCTACCAACTGAGCTATAGCCCCTTGTGTTCTTCCCGCCCGGCGGGGCGAACAAGAAGAACTTTAGCCTGCGACCTGCCAGAAAGTGAAATCCGGTCCCGCCCGGCCCCCGGGACCGGACAGGGGGCCGCTCAGTCGTCGTCGCCGAGCACCGGCTCCGGCAGTGTGCCGGCGTTGTGCTCGAGCAGCCGCCAGCCCCGTGCGCCCTCTCCGAGGACGGACCAGCAGCAGTTGGAGAGGCCGCCCAGGCTCTCCCAGTGCCGGGACTCCAGGCCGAGCAGGCGCCCGATGGTGGTGCGGATGGTGCCGCCGTGGCTGACGACCACGAGGGTGCCGTCCTCGGGAAGCTTGTCGGCGTGGCGCAGCACCACGGGGGCGGCGCGGTCGGCGACCTCGGTCTCCAGTTCGCCGCCACCGCGGCGCACCGGCTCACCACGCTTCCAGGCGGCGTACTCGTCGCCGTACCGGGCGATGATCTCCTCGTGCGTCAGGCCCTGCCAGACGCCCGCGTAGGTCTCGCGCAGGCCCTCGTCGTGGATGACGTCGATGCCGGTGAGCGTGGACAGCTCGGCGGCCGTGTTCGCGGCGCGCTGGAGGTCCGAGGCGACGATCACGCCGGGCTTCAGCGAGGCGAGCAGCCGGGCGGCGCGGCGGGCCTGGCCGATGCCCGTCTCGGTGAGCTCGACGTCCGTGGTGCCCTGGAAGCGGCGATCCACGTTCCACGAGGTCTGGCCGTGGCGCCACAGGATGACGCGGCGACCGCGGCCCGGCTTCTCCCCGGCCTCGACGCCCGCGACGGTCGGCTGTCGCTGCGCCCGGGCGTCATCCGTGGCGGATGCCCTGGCCGCCGTAGTCACCGCAGCTCCCCGTATTCGACGGAGTCCTCCTCGGCCTGCAGCTTGGCGTGCTCGGCGGCCTTGCCGCGGGTGGCCTTGGCGTCGGCGGGCAGGTCAAGCTCCGGGCAGTCCTTCCACAGCCGCTCCAGAGCGTAGAAGACACGCTCCTCGCTGTGCTGCACGTGCACCACGATGTCGACGTAGTCGAGCAGTACCCAGCGGGCCTCGCGGTCGCCCTCGCGGCGCACCGGCTTGACGCCGAGCTCCTTGTTCAGCCGCTCCTCGATCTCGTCGACGATCGACTTGACCTGGCGGTCGTTGGGGGCGGACGCCAGCAGGAAGGCGTCGGTGATCGAGAGAACGTCGCTGACGTCGTAGGCGATGATGTCGTGCGCGAGCTTGTCTGCGGCCGCCTGCGCGGCGGTGGTGATGAGCTCGATGGAGCGGTCCGTGGCGGTCACTACGCGGCTTTCCGTCGGCGGTCAGTAATGACTCAAGGGTCTCACGGACCGCCGACGGCGCCCCACGCGTTTCCGTGGCCACGTCCCGGGGGCCCCGGGACGTGGCGCCGACCGCTCCGGAGGGTCACCCGCGACCACTCCTCGTGATCGCCCAGTGGAGTGGTCACCGTGATCACCCGGTGGAGGTGGTCACCTTGTAGTCCTGGCCGAGGACCACCGAGACGTCCGCGTTGGACGAGCCACTGCCCTTCTTCACGGTGCTGGTGGGCAGGCCGAGGGTCTTCGCGACCTCGATGGCGTCGTCCTTCGTGGCAGCGTCGGTGTACGTGATCTGGGACACGCTCTGGGCGGTGGCCGAGGTGCCGGAGTCCAGGAAGGTGTAGCCGCCGTTGACCAGGACGACCCGGGCCTTCTCGGTGGCGTCCTTGTTCCCGGTGGCGTTCTTGATGCCGACACGGACGGCGGCACCGGCGTCGGGACTCTTGGCGGTGCCGCCGAGGACGTCCTTGACCACGCTGTTGGTGGCGCTCTCGCTCAGGGTGCCGTCCTGCTGCACGGGCAGCAGCGCCGTTTTGTAGTCGCCGCCCTTGGCGAGGTCGGCGAGCTTGGCGAGGAAGGCGCCGAGGTCCTGGTCGGTCAGGGAGGGGTCGAGGATCTGCGCCAGGGTCTGCACGGTGGTGGTCGCGGCCTGCTTGTCCGAGGACAGCTTGCGCAGCACGCCCTGCATCACCTCTCCGAACCGCTCCAACTGCGCGTTCTGGGCTTCGCCGGAGGCCCGGTAGGTGGCGTAGGCGACGGCCATCTTGCCGCTGAGGGTCTGGTTCTCGCCCTTCTTCACGAGGGGCGCCTCGCCCTTCTTCTTCGCGTCGGGGTCCGGGACATCGGCGTTGGTGGTGAGGTCGATGTTGCCGACCAGGTCGACGAGGTTGTTGAGGTAGGGAGTGTCGAGGCGCCAGGTGCCCTGGATATTGGTCCCCAGCACCGTGTCGATCGCGTCCCGGGTCCCGGAGGAGCCGTCGTCGCCGACGGACTTGGCGAGCGTGGTCGTCGAGCCACTGTCGTCCGTCAGGGCAAGGGAGTTGGGCAGCAGGACGGTGGTGCCCTGCTTGGTGGTGGTGTTGTCGACGAGCAGCGCCGTGGAGGTGCCGCCGCCCTTCGTGTTGTGCAGGTGGACGACGATCACATCGCGGTTCTGGGCACCCGTGGCCGTCGTCGCGGCGGACTTGCCGCCGGAGGAGGTGCCGGGCAGCTTCCCCGCGTACCAGAGGTAGCCGACGCCGCCGACCACGACCAGGGCGAGCACCACGCCCAGGGCGACGACCCTGCTGCGGGCGCGGCGCTTGGCCTCCTCGCGCCGCTCCGTACGGTTCTCGGTGAAGTTGAGCCAGTCGATGACGTCTTCGGGCTCGGCTTCCTGCTCCTCGACGAAGGCGAACTGCTCGGTGCGGTAGTCCCGGTCGGCCCGGGGCTCGTTCTCCTCCGCGGGGCGCGCCTGCTGCGGAATGTAGGCGGTCTGCTCGGCGACCCGGGGCTGCTGCCCGGTGCTCCTGCCCGCGGCGCCGGTCCCGCTCCGGGACTGACCCGCCTGCCCGGCCCGCCCCGTCTGCCCGGCCTGACCAGCCTGCCCCGTGTGCGCCGTCTGCCCGTAGGGGTCGTACGACGGCGTCGTCCCGGCGGCGCCGGACGTGGCGGCTCCGTACGGGTCGTAGGCGGGGACCGCGGTCTGCTGACCGGTGTCGTACGAGGACACGGGCTGCTGACCGGTGTCATAGCCCCCCGCGCCGGTCGCGTAGGGGTCGTAGCCGTAGCCCTGGTGCTGTGGGGGCTGTTGCGGCTGTGCGTACGGGTCGTAGCCCTGTGGGGGCTGCTGGGGCGACACCTGTTGGTACACAGGCTGCCCGAACTCGTCGTAGCCGACGAGCTCGTACTGGTCGCCGCCCGCGTATCCGTCGTATCGGTCGTTCACCGGTGCCCCTCTCGGCTCACTCGCCTCACTCGCCGCGGTACAGCTCACGCTTGTCGATGTAGCGCACCACACCGTCCGGCACCAGGTACCAGACGGGGTCGCCCTTGGCGACTCTCGCACGGCAGTCTGTGGAGGAGATGGCCAGCGCGGGAACCTCGACCAGCGAGACGCCGCCCTCGGGGAGGCCCGGGTCGGTCAGAGTGTGACCGGGCCGGGTGACTCCGATGAAGTGCGCGAGGGAGAACAGCTCTTCCGCGTACCGCCAGGTCAGGATCTGACCGAGCGCGTCGGCACCGGTGATGAAGAACAGATCGGTGTCGGGGTTGAGGGCGCGCAGATCGCGCAGGGTGTCCGTGGTGTAGGTCGGGCCGCCGCGGTCGATGTCGATGCGGCTCACCGAGAACTGCGGGTTCTCGGCGGTGGCGATGACCGTCATCAGGTAGCGGTCCTCGGCCGGTGAGACCTTCCGGTCGGACTTCTGCCACGGCTGCCCGGTCGGCACGAACACCACCTCGTCGAGGTGGAACTGCGCGGCGACCTCGCTGGCCGCCACGAGGTGCCCGTGGTGAATCGGGTCGAACGTTCCGCCCATGACGCCGAGGCGGCGCTTGCCCGGATTCGAGGGGCCGTTCCCGGGGCCGGTCGTCAGCCGGCTCGCCCCGCCTCTCACTCGGCCGCCGAGCGCGTCACCCGCGGCGCCGCCGACGGCCCCGCCCTCCGTGTCACTCGCCGGACCGGTAGGCATGTCCTGCTCTCCCATGCGTGCAGACCCTACCGGCCCTGTCGAGGGGCTCCGCCCGACAGGGGTCCCCGGGACGGCTCCGAACGTCCGAAAAGACTCAGCGGTCGCGGTTGAAACGCGTGGTGATCCACAGCAGCAGGAGCAGCACGAACAGCGCGCCACCGCCGGTCAGGAACGGGTTGAGGCTCTCGTGGTTGCCCCCCTGCTCGCCCTCGGCGGCAACGGTGACCAACTGTGCAGCGGTGCTGTGGAAGCTCATCTCGGCAGGACCTATCCGGTGTGGGCGGGATAAAGACGTCGTCCCATCGTATGCGGGGGCCTCGGTCGCGATCACGCCGACTCCGCCGTTGGGGACGCCGGTTGCTCCGGCCTCCCCGGCCGACACAGCCTCGGCCGTCCGGCGTGTACCCGCGTCAGTCGTCCCGCTTGTACCCGCGCAGCAGGAACCAGGCGGTCAGGCCCACCCCGACGATCATCAAGATCAGCACGACACGGAGCAGATTGCCCGGGCCTTGCTTGTCTGCCGCGTTCGCGGCCTCGGTGAGCCAGGCGGCTGCGGGGATGTGCTCCATGGCGATGGACTCCTTCTCTGTACTGCCCGTCCACGTTATCTCCGCCTAGGCTGGGCCGTGCCTTGGGGGCGCATAGGGCACTCAGACGCACATGGGGGAACACATGTCCGACAACGGCCACCAGCAGAACGGGCACGAGAACGTGCCGAGCAGGCAGCGCAGGCGCTTCGAGGGGATCTCCTCGCGCACCTACGAGCACCCGGCGGACCGCTCGGCCCTCGTGGCCCTGCGCAAGCTCAGCGGCTTCGACACGGTCTTCAAGGCCCTGAGCGGCCTGCTGCCCGAGCGCAGCCTGCGGCTGCTGTTCCTGTCCGACTCGGTGCGCGTCTCGGACGCCCAGTTCGCGCACCTCAACACGATGCTGCGGGACGCCTGCCACATCCTGGACCTGGAGAAGGTCCCGCCGATGTACGTCGCCCAGGACCCGCAGCCGAACGCGATGTGCATCGGCCTGGACGAGCCGATCATCGTCGTGACGACCGGGCTCGTCGAGCTGCTGGACGAGGAGGAGATGCGGGCCGTCGTCGGGCACGAGGTCGGCCACGCGCTCTCCGGGCACGCCGTCTACCGCACGATCCTGCTCTTCCTGACCAATCTCGCGCTCCGGGTGGCCTGGATCCCGCTGGGCAACATCGCGATCATGGCGATCGTGACCGCGCTGCGCGAATGGTTCCGCAAGTCGGAGCTGTCGGCCGACCGGGCGGGGCTCCTCGTCGGGCAGGACCTGAAGGCCTCGATGCGCGGCCTGATGAAGCTCGCGGGCGGAAATCACCTGCACGAGATGAACGTGGACGCGTTCCTCGAGCAGGCCGAGGAGTACGAGGCCGGGGGCGACCTGCGCGACTCCGTGCTCAAGATCCTCAACACCCTCCCCCGCACACACCCCTTCACCACCGTGCGCGCCGCCGAGCTGAAGAAGTGGGCCGAGTCCCGCGACTACCAGCGGATCATGGACGGTCACTATCCGCGGCGCACCGAGGACAAGGAGACCTCGGTCTCCGACTCCTTCCGGCAGTCGGCGGCGAGCTACGCCACGGACGTCAAGAACTCCAAGGACCCGCTGATGAAGCTGGTCAGCGACATCGCGGGGGGCGCGGGCGACCTCGGCGGGCGGGTGCGGCGCGGGTTCGGAGGCTTCACCGGCGGCACCTCGAAGGACCAGAGCGCCCCGAAGGACCAGAGCGCCCCCGAGGACCCGACCTCGCCGAAGGACCAGCCGCCCCGGGACAGCACCCCCGAGGACGACGACTGACACGCACGAAAGCCGGGGACGACCGTCAGACCCTCGGCTGCGAGCTCGTCGCCAGTGAGCCGCACAGTGCCGTCGCGCTGCCCGTCGCGTACGGGTCGGTGCCGGCCGGGCCGCCCGCCTTCGCCGTCTGGCCCGCGAGCAGCGGACGCAGATGGGGCACCGAGTCCTCGGAGCAGGCGAGCGGTCCGGCCTGGACGTAGGAGACGACCACCTCGGCCTGGTGCATGCGCAGGTCGTCGCGATCGAAGCGGAACTGCAGCTCGCGCCGGACGGTGAACAGCGAGGCCTTCGCGTTGGGGTCCGAGCCTGCCGGCTTCAAGGCGTACACGAAAGTGTGGTCGGCGACGACCTCAAGGGTGCTGGAGTCGAACTCGGCGGCCTGAAGGGTGCCCTGCACCCTGATCCTGGAGTCGGCGAGCTGGGCGCGGGTTGGGTCGAAGCGGACCAGCCAGCCGGTGGGCGCGTGCCGACCGTCGGCGGCCGGGTGGTCGAAGCTCTGGTCGAACTGGTCGAGCTGCTGGGGGGCGAGCAGGATCCGCACGGGCCGGTTGGTGACGCCCGTGAGTACCTCCGGGTCGAGCGAGGACTTCACGAGGTAGTCCTTGGCGGTGGTCAGGGCGGCCACGACCTGGCTGTCGGAGAAGTGCGCGGTGCGCCGGTAGGCGGGCAGCGCGATGCCGTCGGCGCCGACGGCGAACTGGGCGGCCGGGCTGTGCGCGTACAGCTCCTCGGCGCTCGTGGCCCCCGGTACGGCGGTCTGGGGCGCGAGGGGTATGACGGTCATCCGCAGCGGTTCGGGGGGCTGGGCGGCCGGGGTCTGGTACGGGTGCCGCACGCCCATGTAGATCGCGGTGCCGAAGGCGACGGCGATCAGCAGGACCAGGATCAGCGCCTGCCGGGGCAGACCGCGCTGGAGGGTGGGACGGCGGCGTACGGCCGGGGCGTGGTCGGCCATCCGCTCCTGCGCGGAGAACTCCTGGAGGCGGGCAGCACGGACGAACGACTCGTCGAAGACGACGGATCGGTATTCGTCCTCTCCACCAGCGGGAGCGCCCTCGGGTGTCCCCTCAGGTGGGTCTCCAGGCCCGCCCATACCTTCAGGGTAGGTCTCTGGGAGCTCAGGTAAACGCCGTGGTACACGACAACTTCTGACAGGTTCTCACCAGGATCGCCAAGGCCCGTCACGATCGCCAGAATGTTCGAAGGGCCGTCACGGGCGGCGCGGGCGCCCTGGGTGTCAGGGCGTTCGGGGAACCGCGGACACGGCCGAATGGGAGTACTCGGCCGAAGCGGAGGGGCCGGTGCCGGTGACCTTGTCCTGGCCTTGTTCGAGGCCCGTGGAGGCGGGTGACGGGACCTGGTCCTGGCGGCCCGAGGAGGCACCCCGGTAGACCGCCGTGAAGGCCAGGGCGACCATGCCGACGCCCATCACCAGGGCGAGCACCCAGGCGACGGGGCGGTGCCAGCGGGCCTGCTTTCCGTAGGCCCTGCCGTATCTGCGGTACGGGCCCGGCACTCCGTAGCGGCCTTCGAGGATCTCGGTGTCGTCGAGGTCGTCCAGGTCCGGGTCATGGCCGAAGTCGCCAGGGCCGTCGGGCCCGAACCCGTCCTCGTAGCGCTCGTCGTCGCCGCGGGCACCCCGGGAGTGCGCCCGGCGCGCCTCGGCCTCTGAGGCCTCCGCGCGGGCCTGCGCGGCTGCTAGGAGGCGTTCGACGGCGGTCGGCTCATGGATCACCGCCGCACGTACGAAGTCCTCGTCGAAGACCACGGAGGCGAACTCTTCGTCCGCACCCCCGCGGTCGCGGTCGTCGTCGGGCTCCCAGCCGTCAGGGAACGGCGTGCCCCCCACGTCCTCCGGCACGGATCCAGAGTAGACCTGGGGGGTCATTTTGGGCAGACGGTATGGAAATTCATCCGCCTGACGAGACGCGGCTCACGCGGAGCGCGGGCTCAGCGCCGGATGTGTCCGTCGCCCGTGACGATGTACTTGGTGCTCGTCAGCTCCGGCAGCCCCATCGGTCCCCGCGCGTGCAGCTTCTGCGTGGAGATGCCGATCTCGGCGCCGAAGCCGAACTGGCCGCCGTCGGTGAAGCGGGTCGAGGCGTTCACGGCGACCGTGGTGGAGTCCACCAACTGGGTGAAGCGGCGGGCGGCCTGCTGCGAGGTGGTGACGATGGCCTCGGTGTGGCCCGAGGTCCACAGCCGGATGTGTTCGACGGCCCGGTCGAGCGAGTCGACGACGGCGGCGGCGATGTCGTACGAGAGGTACTCGGTCTCCCAGTCCTCGGGCGTGGCCTCGACGACGGTGGCCTTGGAGTCCTTGGCGTAGGCGAGGACGCGCTCGTCGGCGTGCACGGTGACCCCGGCGTCCGCGAGGGCGTCCAGGGCGCGCGGCAGGAACTCGGGAGCGATGTCCTGGTGCACGAGGAGCGTCTCGGCGGAGTTGCACACGCTGGGCCGCTGCGCCTTGGAGTTGATCAGGATGTCGATCGCCATGTCGAGGTCGGCGTTGGCGTCGACGTACACGTGGCAGTTGCCCGTGCCGGTCTCGATGACGGGGACGGTGGACTCCTGGACGACCGTGCGGATCAGCGAGGCGCCGCCGCGCGGGATGAGGACGTCGACCAGACCGCGGGCGCGCATCAGCTCGCGCACCGACTCGCGGCCCTCGCCGGGCACCAGCTGGACGGCGTCGGCGGGCAGTCCGGCGCCGCCCACGGCGTCACGCAGCACCCGGACCAGGGCGGTGTTCGACTCGAAGGCCGAGGAGGAGCCACGCAGCAGGACGGCGTTGCCGGACTTCAGGCAGAGGGCGGCGGCGTCGACCGTGACGTTCGGGCGGGCCTCGTAGATGATCCCGACGACACCGAGCGGGACGCGGACCTGACGCAGGTCGATGCCGTTCGGGAGGGTCGAGCCGCGCACGACCTCGCCGACCGGGTCGGGCAGCGAGACGACGTCCCGCACGTCCGAGGCGATGGCACGCACGCGCTCGGGCGTGAGCGTGAGCCGGTCGATGACGGTCTCGCTGGTGCCTGCCTCGCGGGCGCGCGCGATGTCCTTGGCGTTGGCCGCGACGATCTCGCTCGTACGGACCTCCAGCGCGTCCGCGATCGCGAGCAGCGCGTCGTCCTTCTCGGCCCGCGGCAGGGGTGCGAGATCGGCGGCGGCGGCCTTGGCGCGGTAGGCGGCCTGCGTGACCGGGGACATCGAGTCGTACGGCGAGAGCGTGGTCATATCGGAAGGGTAGTGCGCCGGACGGACCCGTCCAGCGGCTGTCCCACACCCCGAGACAGGGTCAAAAGGGATGGACTCCGACCGGAGTGGCCGGAAGTGGCCCATACCCCTCCGCTATCCGCTGGTGGTACGTCTCGCGGTCGATGACCTCCAGGCCGACGATCTCCCAGGGCGGGAGCTTGGCGGTCTGGCGGTGTTCGCCCCACAGGCGCAGGGCGACGGCCGCCGCGTCGTGCAGGTCGCGGGCCTCTTCCCAGTAGCGGATCTCCGCGTGGTCGTTGGCGTAGCGGCTGGTCAGCAGGAACGGGTGGTCGTGGGCCAGCTGTTCGAGGGCACGCCTGACCTCCTTCAGCGGGGCCTCGCCACCCGAGACGCTCAGCGTGACGTGCCACAGCCGGGGCTGGTCGGCCGGCCTCTCGCCCTCGTAGGTGTCACCGGCCGCGACGCTCGTCAGGGCCCGTTCCTCGCCCGCCGCGCGGGAAGCCGGACCACCCGCCCGGGAGGCTGCACCGCCGCGGGACGCCGCCGCCCCAGGGCGCACTCGTCTCACGACGGCCTCCTTTTCGCAATGGTCCGCAATGGTCCGTGATCGTCGTACTGCATCGGGCTGCATCGGGGTCTCCCCGCAACAAAGTTGAGCAGGTGGGGAGCCGCCGTGTGGCGCTTTTACACAACGTCCCCCGGCGGGGGCCTCGGAATCGGCCTTTTACGGGTGTACTGGACAGCTGTTTCAGAGGTAGTGCGGAACAGGCGTCTTACGGATGCAGGAGCACGAGGTCGTCCCTGTGTACGACCTCGCGTTCGTACTCCGGGCCCAGCTCGCGGGCCAGCTCGCGGGTCGAGCGCCCGATGAGCTGGGGAATCTCCTTGGCGTCGAAGTTCACCAGACCCCGCGCGACCGCCCGCCCCGCGCTGTCGCGCAGCTCGACGGGGTCGCCCGCGGTGAAGTCGCCCTCGACGGCCGCGATACCCGCCGGCAGCAGCGAGGTGCGCCGGTCGACGACCGCGCGCACGGCACCGTCGTCCAGGACGAGCGCGCCCTGCGGGGTCGAGGCGTGCTGCAGCCACAGCAGCCGGTCGGCGAAGCGCTTGCCGGTGGGGTGGAAGTACGTGCCGGTGTCGCCGCCCGCGAGGGCCTCGGCGGCGTGCACCGCGGAGGTGAGCACCACGGGGATGCCCGCGGCCGCCGCGATCCGGGCCGCCTCGACCTTGGTGACCATGCCGCCGGTGCCGACGCCCGCCTTGCCCGCGGTGCCGATGTCGACGTGCGCGAGGTCCCCCGGTCCGCGGACCTCCGCTATCCGCGAGGTGCCGGGCTTGCTGGGATCGCCGTCGTACACGCCGTCCACGTCGGAGAGCAGGACCAGCAGGTCGGCCCGTACGAGATGGGCGACGAGCGCGGCGAGCCGGTCGTTGTCGCCGAAGCGGATCTCGTCCGTGGCGACGGTGTCGTTCTCGTTGACGATCGGCAGGGCGCCCATCGCGAGGAGCTTGTCGAGGGTGCGGGCGGCGTTGCGGTGGTGGGCGCGCCGGCTGGTGTCGTCGGCGGTGAGGAGCACCTGCCCGACACGGACGCCGTGGCGGGCGCAGGAGGCGGTGTAGCGGGCGACCAGGAGACCCTGGCCGACGCTGGCGGCGGCCTGCTGCCGGGCCAGATCCTTGGGGCGGCGGCGCAGCCCGAGCGGGGCGAGGCCGGCCGCGATGGCGCCGGACGAGACGAGGACGATCTCCTTCTCGCCGCCGCTGCGGTGCTTGGCGAGGACGTCGACGAGCGCGTCCACGCGGTCCGCGTCGAGACCGCCCGCGGCCGTGGTCAGCGAGGAGGAACCCACCTTGACGACGATTCTGTGGGCCTCGTGCACGGCCTGCCTTGTCTTTGCCACCTTGCTGTCCGTCTCCTCACGCCGATCCCGCCGCACGCCCATGTCCACGTGCCGAATCTACGCGAGGCGGGGCGGTCGCCGCGCGGTCGTCCAGTACGCAGACAAGGGGCAGAGAGCCGCAGCGCTGAAGGAGCCAGTCAGTCTCCGGACGTCAGCAAGAGAGCCGGCAGGGTCCGTTGAGGGCCAGGGCGCCCTGGACAACCGATGGGCCGACGTCGGCACGAAGCCGGCCAAGGCGCGACCGCCGAGCGGACGTCACAAGGCGGCGCACACCCGAAACGCGTGTGCGCCGCCTTTTTCCGCTACTTGAGGACGGGCCAGAGGAGGACCGCCCCGATGATGCACACGGTGATCGAGATGGGCATCCAGTACAAGGTCACTGTATTCAGCGGCACTTTGTCCCAGGGTTTCTGCTCCTGCTCCAGAGTGTCGGCCAAGACTTTCTTCCTGACCGGCACCAACAGGACGACGAACCCGAGCAGTACGCAGCAGTACAAATACAGGGTGAAGGAGAAGGAATACCCTTTCACCATGGCGTTGGGCACCAGAAGGATGAGCCCGACGAAGGGGGCGAGGGTGATCCTCTGCTTCGTCTTGGGCGTCGGCATGCACCAGCGCATCGCCGCCACATGGACGATGGTGACGACGCCGGCGATGAGGACCCAACCGTCCCTGGATACATGAGCAGACATGAGCGCGGGCCCTCCCCGGTATGGAAAGACGATGTAATTTGTCTTGATGTCGAGATTCCGCCCCGCAAGGTATCAGCGGCGGATTACCACGGCGTCAGATCGTGCCAAGTGTCACTGACCGCATCACCCACGGCCTTTCCGGCGGAGACGGCGGCGCCGGTGGCCGGCGACAGGGCTGCTGTACCGAGGCGCTCAAGCTGGGCGCCGACGGACAGGGCGCCGTGTTCGAGCGGGCCGAGGGCATCGCCGATCACCCCACCGAACTTGCCCCACGGAAGGCCGGTGGTGAAGACACCGACGGCCACACCGAACGCCGAGGTCAGGCAGTCCGAGGAGAAGGGTCCCTCGGCGAACCCGTAGATGACGGTGCTGGCCACACCGGTGATCAGGGAGACCCCGCCGAAGAACCCGTAGAGGGCCTCGCCGGCCGGCGGTGGCACCAGCAGCGAGAGAGCGGCGGCGTAACCGGCGTAGGTGGAGATGGTGCCGAGCGTGTCGGCGGCACCCTTCCAGTCGTCGGCCGTGCCGCCCAGGAACTTGTACGGCTCCTTCGCCCCGTCGTTGTCGGCGTTGTCCGCCGGGTTGACGCCGGTCTGCTTGGCCTTCGCGGCCGCTTCCGCGGCCGCCTTGGCCGCCTCGATCTGCTCCTGCCTGCGCTTCGTGGCGGCGATCTGCTTCGCCTCGGACGCGGCGTTCGCCGCCTCCGTGGCGTCCTTGCCCGCCTGGATCGCGGAGGCGGCGGCCGAATTGGCGGAAGCCTGCGCGTTGTTGGAGGACATGGTCGCCGCGGCCGCGGCGGCGGTCGCCTGGTTCGCCGAGTAGTTGGCGCGCCGCGAGGCGCCCCGGGCGGCCAGCGCCGCGCTCTTCGCCTTGTCGGCGGAGGCCTGGGCGTCGGCCGCGGACTTCTCCGCGTCGTCCGCGTGGGCGTCCGCCTGATCCTTGTATGTCTTCGCCTTCGCGGCGGAGTTCGTGGCGGCGGTGGCCCACTTCTGCGCCTCGTCCGACGCCTTGCGCGCGTCCGCCGCGACCTTCTGCGCGTAGGCCGCGTTCGTCGTCGCGTCCTGCGCCAGCTTGGCGGCGTGCGCGAGCATGGCCTGCATCGCCGCGATGTGGGCGGCGGAGTCCGCGTCGAGCTGCAGCGTCCGCAGGTGGACGGTGGTGACGAAGTTGCGGCGCATCCAGCTCGGGCCCTCGAGCGCCACGGTCGCCATCATCTTGGTGTACGGGCCCGCGGAGTCGATGGACGAGAAGACGGCCACGTTGTCGTCCTCGGCCTGTGCCGGCGCGTACTTGACGGTGAAGAACTCGTGCACCGCCTTGGCCGAGCCGTCGCTGAGCGCGTCGTTCGCCGCCTGCTTGACCGCGTTGCCGGGATTGTTGCCGAGGATCCTGAAGATCGCCGCGGTCTGGTCCTCCCTGGCCGCGTCGATCGCGCCGGTGGTGAGGAAGGCGGTGGGCGCGGCTGCGTCCGTGGACTCCAGGGCCGCTTGCGCCGCGGCCGCCACACCGGCTGTGGAGACGGCGCTGAGGAAGAGGACGGTCTCACGGTCGTCCTGCTGCTGCGCGATGGCCCGGTCGGCGTCGATCCAGTTCAGGACCGACTCGTCGCCGGCAGCGAGCGCGAACGCCGCGGCCTCGCGGGTCCAGGTGCCGTGCGACGACAACTGGGCGAAGCAGGCGTTGCGGCCGTGGCCGACGGCGGTCGGGTGGTCGCCGTCCCTGAACGCCTTCTCGGCCGCCGCGATCAGGTCCAGAGTGGCCGAGTCCGTGGCCTGCTTCTGGGTCAGCTGGTTGCGGGACGCTTCGACGTCCTGCTGCTCCAGCGCGGCGAGCGCGGCGGCATCGGCCTTGCCCTGATCGGCGTACTCGTCGAGCTTGGCCTGCTCGGCGTCGCGGGCCTTCTGCTCCACGTCCTGCGCGTCAAGAACGGCCTTGACCGCGGCGTCGGCCGCCGCCTGGGCGTCGTTGGCGTACGCGGTGGACTTGTTGGCGAAGTCGAGGGCCTGGCCCGCGTACTTGACCGCCTCGTCGGCCGCGGCAGCCGCCTTCTCCGCGTGGTCGGCCGCGGAGTTGGCCGCGTCGCGGGCGGCCCCGGCGGCGGTCGCCGCGGTGTTGGCCAGGGACTGCGCGGCGGAGGCGGCCTTGGTGGCGCGTGCGGCCTGGGCGTCGGCCTCGACGGCGGCGGCGCGCGCGGCGGCGGCCTCGGAGTTGGCGGCGCCGGCGGCGGTGGCGGCGGTGGCCGCGGCGTTCGCGGCGGCGGCGGAGTCGCGGGCGGCGTCAGCAGCCGAGTTGCCGGCGGCGACCGACTGGTCGGAGGCGGTCTTGGCGGCGTCGGCGGCCTTCGCGGCGGTACGCGCCTTGGCCGCGGCGTTGCGGGCGGCGACCGCGGCATCCTTCGCGGCCGCCGTCTTGGACGCGTCCTGGGAGGCGGCCGTGGCGGCCTGGTACGCGGTGGAGGCGGCGTGCGCGGCCGTGGCGGCGGCGGACGTCGCCGCGTGCGCGGCCCAGGCGGCCTTGCGGGCCGCGGTCTGGGCGGCGTACGAGGCGGAGATGGCGATGGACGCGGCGTTGGCCGCACCCTTGGCGGCGCTCGCGGCCTTGCGGGCGGCGGCAGCGGACTTGGCGACGTCCCCCTTGGCGGCCTGCGCCTCGTCGGCGGCCTCCAGGGCGGCCTTCTTGGCCTCGGCGGCGGCGGTCTTCGCCTTGTCCGACTCCTCCTTCGCCTTCTCCGTCGACAACTGGGCGCGCTTGGACTGCCGTTCGGTGACGGCGACGAGCTGCTCGATGGTGGCGGCCTCGTCGTCCCGGGCCCGGGCGATGTTCTGCCCGATCTCCAGGAACCAGCGGACGGCGTCGGCGCCGCCGTCCTCCAGGGCGCGCTGCGCGTACTTGCTGAGCTCGGGCCCGGCACGGTTGAGGGTCTTGAAGACCTCGACGGTCTCGTCCTCCAGGCGCGCGGAGAACTGGGTGTCGGTGATGAACTTCATCAGCGCGTCGCCGGAACCGTCGTTGATGGCGGCGTCCGCGGCGGCCTGCACGCCCTTGCCGCCCATCGACTTCAGCGTGAGGGCGAGGACGCGCATGTCCTCCGTCTGCGCCGTCTTGTACCCACCGGCGAGGAAGGCCGAGATCTCGGCGTCCCCCGCCTCCAGGACGCGGGAGATCTCTGCGGTCGTGCCCTTGCCGGCGAGAGAGAGCGCCTTGAAGACGCCGACGCGGTTGTCCTCGGCGATGGCGGCCGGCAGCGCCGTGGTGAGGAACGCCTCGACGTCCGCGTCGGTACCGACGAGCGCGGCGGCCGCCGCGGCCTTGGTCGCCTTGCCACCGCCCTGCCACGCGGCGACGGCCTTGGCCCGCGGCGTGTCGGGAAGCGACGGGAGGCTGGGGATGTCGGTCGTGGCGGCGAAGGCCCGGGGCCTCGTGGTCAGTGGCAGCGCCGTGGCTGCCACGGTGGCAGCCGCCACAGTCAGGAGGCGCCGTCTGCTCCAGAAAGTCGTCTGCATATATGTGTCGTCCTCAAGGTTCTGACTGACAGGGCGAAGTGGCTGGCGGCACGCGACACCGATGGACGGACATCTCGTTGAGGCCGGTGGAGCGCAAGGCGGCAACCACGGCGGACGCCCTGGGCGCATGGCTCTGCGGCCGTTGGCTGCTGTGACCGTGCTGCTTGCGCGTAGGACGCTCCCTATCGACGCACGGCGATATCGCCCCCATCGCTTCTCTTGCGCGCCAACCGAAAAGGGATCCTCACACAGTTTTTCGGCGCAAGTAAAGGAGGGCGGCAAAGCGACCGACGCGTCCTCCCGGTCTGGCGCAGTTGCCCCTATATTGCGGCATTCGAGAATGGCCAAAAGCGCCCATTCAAGCGCGAAGAATTTTCCTTGCTCGATCTTTACGGGGATCCGTACAACCCGATGTTCTCGCGCAAATTACCTTCACCGTTTCTTCACGATGACCGGTACAACCTTCCAGACCTTTCAGTTTTCTGCAGCTTTTCGTCTACCTTTTGAAACAGTTATCCAATTTGTCGCGTTGGACATGCGAGCGAACGGAGAGTCAGAATCGTGAGGTCACGCGCCAGCGGCAGGGGGCGAACTGACCGGGTTTTCAACCCGGTTGAGCTGGAACGGCACCGCCGGCAGGCGGCGGATCTGTTCGAACAGGGCTTGAGGCAGGCCCGCGTTGCGGAGGCGCCGCCCACCAAGACGTGGTCGACGGCATCCCATCCACCCAGGCCATGGACGTCGGAGGGTGGATCTGCTTCTAGGGGAGGAGGGTTCCAGCTTCCCTGGTACGCACCGGAGTTGAACCCGGTCGAGCTGCTGTGGGCCCACGCGAAGAAGCGTCTCGCGAATCGGGCGATCGAGGACCCGACCACGAAGACCAGTAAGGCGGTGGTGACCTGGACCAGCACATCCATGCCAACGAGGTGAACAAAACCTGTCAGATGCGTGACAGCAATCTTTCCACTGTGTGACACATGCCACGCACGACCCTTGCAAAGTGCCCCTTTTGCCACCTTTCGCCCGATGGACAGAGATCATCAATTGCGACTTTGATAAACGAGGCTGCGGGTGAGTTTTCGCGTTGTGATCCCCAGAAGGGGTCTCTCGCGCCGATGGTTCATTTCCTGGGGGCGGTTTCATGACCATGCGCATTTCTGCGTGCGCTCATTTCACGCTGACTTCTGTCACCCCCGTCCGTCGCAGCCGCACGCTCGTCTTGAACGTGTTCTGAGCGTTCCGTCAGAATCAACCCATAGGACTTCAATGAAGGCGCATAGCGCAATCGCGATAAGGCCGAAATACAAGAGACTCGTCGGTACCGCACTGGCAGCAGCGGTGGCCGGCGCGCTGACCTGGCTGGCCGTCCCGGGCGGCTCGTCCACAGCCGGGGACTCCGCACCGCGGGCGGCCGCGCCCGTCGCGGGTGAAGCCCCCGGCTACGCCGTGGAGGACTTCAACTACCCGCAGGCGAACAAGATCCTCGCGGAGAAGAACATCGTCCTCAAGCGCGGCGACGGCCACATCACGCTCGCCGACTGTGTGAGCGGAACGGGACAGCTCGAGGTCTGGGCGCGCAGCAAGGACAAGATCTGTTTCCAGGTCACCGGCAACTCCGGCTGGCTCACCCTGGAGATCCCCTCTGTCTACGGGATCAAGGGCAACGACTACGCGACGCAGGTGGACATGACCACCGGCACCGAGGAGAAGTCCTTCGACGTCGACAAGAACGCCTGGACCGCGGTCGGGGAGAGCGCCGACGAACAGGGCCGCGAGTTCATGCTCGTGGAGATCAGGGCCTCCAAGTAGCCCTGGGCACAGGCCCGTCGGCATCCCCCACGCTGCCTGAGGCCGCTCGGCCTCTCAGACCTAGAGTCCAAGGAATCACATCATGCGACACTCCAGACACGTGCGCCTTGCCGCCCTCGTCGCCGCCCTGGCCACCGGCCCGGTCGCGCTGTGCGCCGCGCCCGCGTCCGCCGTTACCGGCACGCCGGTCACCGATGCCTCGTTCAGCTACAGCGCGCAGATCATCGTCGGTGACCACGACCGAGGTTGCTCCGGTGTCCTGGTCGACCCCGAGTGGCTGCTGACCGCGGCCAGCTGCTTCGCCGACAACCCGGCGACCAGCCTGTCGGTGTCTGCGGGCAAGCCCGCGAAGCAGACGACCGCGACCATCGGACGCTCCGACCTGAGCGGCTCCGACGGAGCGGTGCGCGACATCGTGCAGCTCGTCCCCCGCACCGACCGCGACGTCGTCCTGGCCCGCCTGAACCGGCCGGTCACCAACGTCGCCCCCATCGCCCTGGCCAACACCGCGCCCACTGCCGGCGAGGAGCTGAAGTTCGCCGGATACGGCCGCAACAAGACCGAGTGGGCGCCGCTGAAGCTGCACACCGGCGCTCTGACGGTGGACTCGTCCGCCGCCACCACCGCCACCGTCACCGGCAAGGACGGCGCGGCCGCCTGCATGGGCGACACCGGCGGCCCCGTGCTGCGCACCGTGAACGGCACGCCTCAGCTGGTGGCCCTCAACAGCCAGTCCTACCAGGGCGGTTGCTTCGGCATCGACGCCGTCGAGACCCGCACCGGCGGCATCGCCGCCCGCGTCGACGACCTGGGCTCCTGGGTGAACTCCGCCGTCGGCGCCACCCGCATCGCCGACTTCAACTGTGACGGCATCGAGGACACCGCGGTCTCCGACCCCGCGGCGAGCGTCGGCGGCAAAGCCGGCGCGGGTCTCGTCCGGGTCGTGTACGGCGGTGGCAAGGGCACCGCCGAGATCAACCAGGACCTCGACTGGGTGTCGGGCGGCGCCGAGGCCAGCGACTGGTTCGGCGAAACCATGGCCACCGTCGACTACAACGAGGACGGCTGCACCGACCTCGTCGTCGGCACCCCCTCCGAGGACCTGGGAACCGCCACCGACGCCGGCGTGGTCGACGTCCTGTACGGCGCGTCGGGCGGCCTCGGCACCGGTGCGACCAAGGACACCCACTTCGAGCAGGGCAGCGGCACCGGCTCCTTCGCGGCGTCCACCCCCGAGACCGGTGACCGCACTGGCCAGGCCCTCGCCGCCGGCACCACCGCCGCCGGCGAGCCGTTCCTGGTGATCGGCTCGCCGGGCGAGGCCATCGGCAGCGTCGCCAAGGCGGGCATGGCCTTCTACGTGCACGGCAGCAGCAACATCGCCATCAGTCAGGACAGCACGGACGTGCCGGGCTCCGTGGAGGCGAACGACGGCTTCGGCGGCGCCGTCGCGGCCGACGCCAACCGCATCGTCATCGGTGCCCCCGACGAGACCATCGGCACCGATGCGGGCGCCGGCAACCTCGCGGTCTTCAGTCACAAGCTGAACTCCGAGAACCGGCCCACCCCGCTGTTCGGCCTCGACCAGGACCTGGACACCGTCTCCGGCGGTGCCGAGGCGGGCGACCAGTTCGCCAAGTCCCTGGCCCTGGTCCCCTACCGCCCGTCGGGGGCGGCTACCGCCACCGACTCGATCCTCGCGGTCGGCTCGCCGGGTGAGGACCTGGACGTCGACGGTGTCGCCAAGACGGACACCGGCATGGTGCAGACCTTCCAGATCACCGCCGCCGGCACGTACAGCCAGCTCAACTCGTACTCGTCCGGCACCGCCACCGACACCGTGCCCGGCACCTCCGAGGCCGGTGACCGCTTCGGCCAGACGCTGGCCGCTGTGAACACGGCGCCGCGTGCGGTGAGCACCACGGCGACGATGAAGCTGGCCGTCGGCCTCACGGACGAGGCCGTCGGCACGACGGCGAAGGCAGGCGCGATCACCACCTTCTCGCTCCTCGGCTCGCCCGGGACGAACAACCGCTGGATCGAGGCCGGCACCTCCGGCATCCCGGGTCCCGCGGGCGCCAACCAGCACCTCGGTCAGAGCATCCACTACACCGGCACCAAGCTGTACCTCGGCATGCCGTACGGTCCGGGCAGCTACGGCACGGTCTACGCCCTGCCGCTGTCCAATGTGACCGCCGGCGGCACGAACGCGGCGATCACCACCTACCAGCCCGGCCAGGGCGGTCTCCCGGCCGCCGGCGGACGCTTCGGCTACGTCGTCCGCTAGTCCGGCTGCGGTAAGCACTGGAATACGAAGGGGGGCTTCCCCGGCACTCAGCCGGGGAAGCCCCCCTTTCACCGATGCTCCAGAACTCCACGTCGCAGCCGTAGGCGGGACCGAAGTGCAGCGTACGGCTGGAGGTCACCACGGGGCGGAACACCCGGAGCCCGGCCACCTCTCCCGTACCCGAAGGGGACCGGCCCCCTTCGGGCCGGTCCCCACGGTCGCGTCCGCAACCGGCGCGAGACGCAACGATGTTCAGCGCTCCAGGAACGCGAACAGTTCCTCCCACCGGTCGGTGATGGCGGCGGGCGAGTAGCGCTGGACGTTCTTCCGCGCCCGCTCCCCCATCGCGTCGCGGAGGTCGGCGTCCTCCATCAACCGGCCCAGCTGGTGGGCGAGTTCGGTGGTGTTGCCGGGGTGGGCGAGGAGTCCGTCCTCCTCGTGCCGGATGATCTCGTGCACGCCGGGGGCGCAGTCGAAGGCAGCACACGGCACGGCGCAGGCCATCGCCTCCAGCAGGGCCAGTGGAAAGCCCTCACCTCGGGACGACTGCACGAACACGGACGCCCCGCGCAGCGCGGCGGCGACGTCGTCGGTCTGGCCGGCCCACTCCACCGATCCGTCCAGGCCCAGCCGGGTGCACTGCTGCCGCAGCGCCTGCTCGTCGGGGCCGGAGCCGTAGATGCGCAGGAGCCAGCCGGGGTGCTTCGGCGCCGCCTCGGCCCAGGCGTCCAGGAGCATGTCGATGCCCTTCTGGTGCCCCAGCCGGCCGATGCTCACGGCCACCTTCTCGGTACGGCGGGAGGGGGCCTCCGGCATCATCGGCAACGGGTTCGGCATGTACCCGACGTTGTTGAGGCCGCGGCCTATCCACAGGTCGGCGTCCTCGCGGGTCAGCAGCAGCAGGCGGTCGACGTCCTTGTAGTACCGCTCGACGCGCTGGAACCGGGAGGAGCCGCGCGAGTACTCGTAGGACTCGTGGCTCATGCCGATGACCGGGTGCCCGGCCGTGTCCGCCATGGCCACCCACTCCATGGCCCACACCTGGGTCACGATGATCATCGCACCGGGCTTGGCGTCGCGGAAGACGCGCGACAGCCGCTCGGTGGCCTCCCGCATGCCCGTCTCGCGGGCAGCCTCACGCCGCCGCGCCGCGAGGTTGGCACGGTTCCGCAGGGTGCGCGCCTGCCAACGCCCAGGCGGGCGCTCGTCGTAGAGCGTCACCGTGGCGAACGGCGGGTTGCCGCCGAGGTCCATGGGCACTTCGGGCGGCGCGATGCCCACGATGGTCACCCGGTGACCGCGCTCGGCGAACAGCCTGGCCATCAGCGCCTGCCAGCGTGCCACGCCACCGAGTTCGTTGACCTCGTTGGCCACAAAGATGATGTCACGCTGTGTCATCGGGCGTCTCCCCGGTTTCCGAAGAAGCGGTCGACGATCTGCGCGGCGGCGTCGCCGCGGTCGTACTCGCCGTACTGGGTCACAAATTCCTTGAGGCGTCCCTCCTGGTCGGACGCGAGGGCATCCAGATCCGTCAGGACGTCGAAGAGCTCCTCGGCGGTCCGCACGACGGGGCCGGGGGCCTGTTCGGACAGGTCGAAGTACGTACCACGGCTGTTGTTGACGTACTCCTCCCAGTCGTAGGTGAAGAAGACCATCGGGCGCTGCAGCAGCGCGTAGTCGAACATCACCGAGGAGTAGTCAGTGATCATCGCGTCCGCGAGCAGGAGGACGGGGGTGATGTCGGGCTCCTCGCTGACGTTGACCACCCGGCCGGCCACGGACGGCGGGAGCGTCACGTTGTTGAGGTAGTGGGTCCGGATCAGCAGGGTGAAGCGGTCACCGAAACGGTCCGCGAACGCATCGATGTCGAACGGGAACTCGAACTTCCGCACGCCTCCGTTGGCCTGCTCCCGGAACGTCGGCGCGTACAGGACGATCGGACGGTCCCGGCGGATGCCGAGCCGCTCGGCGAGTTCCCGCGCCGCCGGGTCGAGGGTCTCGGCGTCCTTGGCCCGTGCCAGGGCGTCGTTGCGCGGGTAGCCCGTGCGCAGGAGCTTCTCCTCCGGAATCCGGTAGGCGGGGGCCAGGGTCTTCTCGTCGTGCCGGCCGCGCACCACGAAGTGGTCGAACCGGTCGATCGCCTCCTGGTAGGAGCGCTGCTCGTGCTCCGACTGGATGCGGTACTTCGGCTCGTCGAATCCCATGCGCTTGAGGGCGGAGCCGTGCCAGGTCTGGATGTACGTGGTCTCGGGACGCTTGCTCAGCTTGAGCGGGAAGCCCTGGTTGTCGATCCAGAACTCGGCCTGTGCCAGCGCCTTGAGGTAGGGCCAGGACCAGCGACGGACCAGCTCGACGTCCTTCGGGAAGCCCGTGGGACGCTCACCGGCGTACGACCAGATGGCCTTGAAGGGCACGCCGCGGCGGCACATCTCCTCGTAGATCGCCCGTGGGCTGTCGCTGTACTGCTTGCCGAGGTGGCTCTCGAAGACGACCGTGCCCTTGCGGACGGGCAGGAGCCGGATCATCCGGTGGTACGCCTCGATCTTCCGGGGGCCCGAATGCAGGTCCTTGCGCACCGAGACGACCTTGCGCGCCATCTTCTTCGCCAGCTCGGCGGGCGGGCTCTGCATATTGCGCTGCACCAGCATCGAGGTGCGCCGGGCGAGCCTGCCGTGCTGGGTGAGGCGGAAGGCGAGGTGGCCCTTGGCTGAGGCGTGCGGCTGGAGGCGGTCGGCCATCATCCGGCCGAGCCGGGGACGGATACGGACGGCTCCCGAATCCTCCAGTGAGATCTGACCGACCGTCAGGCGGCTGCTCGTCCGCTCGCCGTTGACGGTCAGGTGCAGGCGCACGTCCCACACGTCGTCGACGATGCCGACGGGACGGAGCGTAGCGGCCAGCGGCAGGGCGGCCCGCCAGGTCACGGACTCGCCCTCGTGCTTCAGGTTCTGCACCGGGAACCGGAACGTCTGCAGGCTCCTGCGGCGGGCACGGAACTCCAGCTCGGCCTTGAGCTTGGCGTCCGACGGGATCACACCGAGCGGGTTGACGAGCGCGCCGGCCAGCGTGACGCCCGAGGGGCTCTCCGCGTAGTCGGTCACCTGGTTGCGCAGGCTGAGGCGCTGCACCGGCTTGGCGTGGTAGCCGAGGTCGGTCACATCGAGGACCTCGCGGCCCAGCGGGTCGTCGATGTGTTCCGCGCACCAGTAGACCCGGCCGTCGCGCTCCAGCAGCGGGCTGGACACCTTGTTGGTGTTGATGAGCGTGTCGATCGCCGGGTGGAGGTTCTTCCAGTCCTCCTGCAACAGAAGGTAGGCGCAGATCCGGTGGATCGGGGACAGCTCGTCGTAGGCCGCCTGGGGGAAGTCCCGGATGTAGCCCCGGGTCATCTCGGCGAAGCGGTGCCAGTAGTCCTCGTCCAGGAAGGGCAGGTCCCGCAGGTACAGCACAAGGTCGTTCTTGAGAAACTTGCGGTCCTTGTGGAGCTTCAGCTCGTCGTGGCCCAGCTCGGCGAGGATGCGGTCGATCCGGCGGTGGATCTCCACTCGGTCGGCGAGGTTCCTGATCTCGTGGCGCCGGTTGCTGATCGACTTCTCGGCGGCCTTCTCGACCACGTTCCAGTAGTAGACCGTGTTCGGGATGAGGGTGATCCGAGTCGCGGCCAGGTAGGCCTGCGCCGAGAAGAGCAGGTCCTCGTAGTGGATGCCTCGGGGAAAGGTCAGCTCGTTCTCGAGCAGGAACTCGCGCCGGTAGCACTTGTTCGTCGACAGGGTGTCGAAGACCAGCAGGTCCGGTATCTCCGCGACGGAGTCGAAGGTACGGGTCTCCCGGTACAGCCACGGGTACCACTTGACCGTCTTGCCGTGCCTGTTGTCCGTGTGGACGCGCACGCACAGCCCGGAGACCAGGTCGGCCCCGGTGTTCTCCGCCGCGTCCAGCATGTTGCGGCAGGCGTTGAGCTCAAGGGTGTCGTCGCTGTCGAGGAACATCACGTAGCGGCCACGGGCGACGGCCACGCCCTGGTTGCGCGGCTCGCCGCAGCCACCGCTGTTCTCGGCCAACTGGATCGCCCGCACGCGGTCGGACCGGAGGGCCAATTGCTGCGCGACCTCGTACGAGCCGTCGGTGGAGTGGTCGTCGGCGATGATCACCTCGACGTTCTGCAGGGTCTGGTCAAGGACTGACTGCACGGCTGTCGGAAGGCGTTCCGCGTCGTTGAAGACGATGACGACGACGCTGATGTCGGGCGTTGTGTCGGGGTGCTGGGACACTGCTGCAGCTACCTCTGGCTCGAGTAGGTGGATATCGGGGCCGATGCTTCGTGGGCCCTTGCGGGTGGCGGAGCGGGGATCCGTTCGTCCAGCGGCACGACGGGTGACATGGCCTCGAGGGGCTCGCCGAGGAAGATGCGGCGCACGGCGCGCTCCGCCGCGCGACCGTCGTCGAAGTCGCAGAAGCGGTGCCGGAAACCGTCCCGGGCCCGGGCGGCCCGCTCGCCTCGCCAACCGTCGGAGCAGAGTACCTCGGCCAGCTCCTCCTCAGTGGTGGCGACGGCGCCCGGGGCCTGGGTGAGCACATCGAAGTACGTGCCGCGGACGACGGAGTACGTGTCCCAGTCGTCGGCGAAGATCACGATTGGGCGGTCCAGGTTGGCGTAGTCGAACATCGCTGACGAGTAGTCCGTGATCAGACAGTCGGCAGCGAGATAGAGACGCTCGGCCGCGGGGTGGGCGGACACGTCGAGGATCCGGCCCTCGGACCGCAGCTCGGCGAGCCGGTCGGACCGGTTGTGGAAGTAGTGCCCGCGTACGAGCAGCGTGGCCTCCGGCCCCAGCCGCTCGGCGAGCTTCTCGAGGTCGAGACGGGGTACGAAGCCGGGCTGGTACTCGCGGTGCGTCGGCATGTAGAGGAAGGCCGTCGTGCCGTCATCCAGCCCGAGGTCGCGGCGGGCCTCGCGGACGTCCTGAGCCGTGGAGTTGAGCAGGACGTCGTTGCGTGGGTAACCGGTCTCCAGGGAGGTGTACGCGCAGGGGTACGCCCGCTCCCACACGGCGCTCGAGAACCGGTTGGAGACGAGGCTGAAGTCCCAGCGATCGCAGCGCTCGAGAAGCTTGGCGAAGTCCATGCTCGTCGAGGCCGGGTACTTCTGCTGGTCCAGGCCCATGGTCTTCAGCGGGGTGCCGTGGTGCGTCTGCACATGGATCTGGCCCTCCCGCTTCACCACGGCGTTCGCGAAGTTCACGTTGTTGACCAGGTAGGTGGCACGGGCGAGCGCCGCCCAGTACTCGCGCGACCCCACCCGCACGTGCTCAGTGCCCTCGGGCACCGTGTCCACCGCGTCCGGGTGGACGGCCCACACGCGGCGTATGTGCGGGGCGAGGCGGGCGAGTTCGGCGTCGATGGCCGCGGGGTTGCAGGAGACACCGCGACTCCAGAATGCGGAGAACACCGCGAGGTTCTCGTCACGCGGCAGCCTCAGCTGGGACTGGTAGAAGAGGCTCATCGCGCCGCGCTTGGAGCGGTGGAGCGCGGTGCGTGCCCGCCCCTTGACCGTGTTGCGGATCTTCACCGCGGCCATGGCGCTCACCATCTGGGCGTACACGTCGCGCTCGAGCATCGCGAACTTGTGGCCGCGGTCGCCGGCCGGCCGCCTGAAGCCCTCGGGAAGGCGGGCGCGGTAGTCGGCGGCGGCACGGTGGAAGAACTCCGCCCGGGCGTCCTGCGGCAGGCGGCCGGGGCGCTCCAGGATGGTCAGGTACTGGTTGACCATCTTGCGGAACAGAGGTGCGCGCCACCGCGCGCGGTCCTCACGGGCGTCGACGAAGTCGAAGACGCGGCGGTACTGGTCGAAGACGTCGAAGTGCTTGCGGCTGACGGTCCCGAGAATGTTGCCGCCCTCGCGCCGCTGCCGGTACAGCAGGCAGACGCGGTCCAGTACGGCGATGCGATCGGCGCTGATCAAGGAGCAGAACGTCCAGGGGGCGTCCTCGTAGTAGCCCGGCGGGAAGGCAAGGCCCTGGCGGACGATGAAGTCCCGGCGGTAGGCCTTGTTGCAGACGATCTGCAGCAGGTCGAGCAGTTGCGGCCGGTCGGCGAGGGAGAACACGTCCGGGCCGGCGCTCGTCAGCAGGTCCCTCCGCTGGTTCGGGCGGACCTCGCCGTTCCAGTAGGTGCGGACGTAGTCGTAGATGAGTATCTCGGGGTCCCCGGTGGCCTCCAGCCGCCCGGCTATCGCCGCGAGCGCCCCCGGGGACAACGTGTCGTCACTGTCGAGAAACAACACGTAATCGCCCCGGGCCTTTTCCAGCCCGGCATTCCGCGCACGTCCGAGCCCGACGTTCTCGGTGAGGTGAATCACACGAATTCGGTCGTCCTGTGCGGCGTACTCGTCGAGGACGGCGCCCGACCCGTCCGGAGAGCAGTCGTCGACGGCGACTATTTCGAAGTCCGTGTAGTCCTGCCCCAGGACGGATTCAAGACACTCAGAGAGATACCCCTGCACCTTGTAGACGGGGACAACGAGGGAGAGTCTTGGCATCCTTTTGCAACCTGTTTCCGGGGCGAACCTCGAGAGCGCGTGCGGGCCGGCACGCACGGCCGATACCGGCCGTGGGGCGCACCGCCCAATAGAGTAAAGGATTCACGAGATGTTTCCGTGAAGACGGTGGTCGCGTACCGCTCCCTGGCCTTAACCGTCTTGTCCACCCTTCTGCATTGGCGCCCCATTTGTCTGACTCGATTTTCCCGGCCCCAGAGACCAGTCTGAACACACTGACCGCAGCAAAGGAGAAGTGACGATGAACTGGCTGGTAACAGGGGGCGCCGGATACATCGGCGCGCACGTCACACGCGCCCTGATCGAGGGCGGTGAGCGCGTCGTGGTGTACGACGATCTGTCGACCGGCAGTGCCGACCGCGTGCCCGCCGGCGTTCCGCTGGTCGTCGGCAGTGTGCTGGACGCCACCCGGCTCGAGAAGACGATTCGTGACCATGCTGTGACCGGGGTGGTGCACATTGCGGCCAAGAAGCAGGTCGGCGAATCCGTGGAACGACCGCTTCACTACTACCGCGAGAACGTCACCGGACTCCAGACCCTGCTGGAGGTCATGACCGCCACCGGGGTCGCCCGGATCGTCTTCTCCTCGTCCGCCGCGGTCTACGGCATGCCGGACGTGGACCTCGTCACCGAGGACACTCCCTGCATGCCCATGAGCCCGTACGGGGAGAGCAAGTTGATCGGCGAGTGGCTGATCGGCGCCGCCGCGCGCGCCCACGGGATCCGGGCCGCCTCGCTGCGCTACTTCAACGTCGCCGGGGCAGCCGGTCCCGAACTCGCCGACACCGGCGTCTTCAACCTCATCCCCATGGTCTTCGAACGCCTGGAGGCCGGTGAGGCCCCGCGGATCTTCGGCGCCGACTACAACACGCCTGACGGCACCTGTGTGCGTGACTACATCCACGTCCAGGACATCGCCTCCGCCCATCTCGCGGCAGCCCGCCGTCTTCAGGACGCTCCTGCGGCAACCTCACTCGTCCTCAACATCGGCCGGGGCGAGGGCAGCTCCGTCCGCGAGATGGTGGACCGCATCCTCAAGCTCACCGGACATGACGACGCGGTCCCCGAGGTCACGGAACGCCGCCCCGGCGACCCCGCCCGGGTCGTGGCCTCCGCCGACCGTATTCACCAGGAACTCGGCTGGTCGGCCAGCCACGGCTTGGACGAGATGATCGAGTCCGCGTGGCAGGGTTGGCAGCACCTGCACCCGTGAACCGACGGACGGGCCCAGGTGCCGGCGGCGAGCCCGGCGCCCTTGGCCCGTCCAGGCATCCGGCGCTCCTCAGAACGGCTCGAAGTCGTCGTACTCCTTGTCCGCGTCGTCCCGCTCCGCCTCCTTGTCGCGGCGGCGCTGCGCGGCGGGCCGCGGAGCTTCGAGGCGGTGGTCCTCACCACGGCGGCCGAGCATCTCCGCGCCGGCCATGACGGTGGGCTCCCAGTCGAAGACGACCGCGTTCTCCTCGGGGCCGATGGCGACGCCGTCGCCCGAGCGGGCACCCGCCTTCATCAGCTCCGCCTCGACGCCGAGGCGGTTGAGACGGTCGGCGAGGTAGCCGACGGCCTCGTCGTTGTTGAAGTCGGTCTGGCGGACCCAGCGTTCGGGCTTCTCGCCGCGCACGCGGTAGAGGCCGTCCTCCTCCTGGACCACGGTGAAGCCGGTGTCGTCGACCGCCTTCGGGCGGATGACGATCCGGGTCGCCTCCTCCTTGGGCTTGGCGGCGCGCGCCGTGCCGACGATCTCGGCGAGCGCGAAGGACAGCTCCTTCAGGCCCATGTGCGCAACCGCCGACACCTCGAAGACGCGGTAGCCGCGGGCCTCCAGTTCGGGGCGGACCATCTCGGCGAGGTCCTTGCCGTCCGGCACGTCGATCTTGTTGAGGACGACGATGCGCGGACGGTTGCCGAGGCCGCCGTACTGCTTCAGCTCTTCCTCGATGATGTCGAGGTCGGTGACCGGGTCGCGCTCGGACTCCAGGGTCGCCGTGTCCAGCACGTGGACCAGCACGCTGCAGCGCTCGACGTGGCGGAGGAACTCGAGGCCGAGGCCCTTGCCCTGGCTGGCGCCGGGGATGAGGCCGGGCACGTCCGCGATCGTGTAGACCGTCTCGCCCGCCGTCACCACGCCCAGGTTGGGGACGAGGGTCGTGAAGGGGTAGTCCGCGATCTTCGGCTTGGCGGCCGACAGGACGGAGATGAGGGACGACTTGCCGGCACTCGGGTAGCCGACGAGGGCCACGTCCGCGACGGTCTTCAGCTCCAGGACGATGTCCTGGAAGTCACCGGGGACACCGAGCAGCGCGAAGCCGGGCGCCTTGCGGCGGGCCGAGGCCAGCGCCGCGTTGCCGAGGCCACCGCGACCGCCCTGTGCGGCGACGTACGACGTGCCGTGGCCGACGAGGTCCGCGAGGACGTTGCCCGCCTTGTCGAGCACGACCGTGCCGTCCGGCACCGGCAGGATCAGGTCCTGGCCGTCCTTGCCCGAGCGGTTGCCGCCCTCGCCGGGCTTGCCGTTGGTGGCACTGCGGTGCGGCTTGTGGTGGTAGTCGAGCAGCGTGGTCACGGACTGGTCGACGACCAGCATCACGTCACCGCCCCGGCCGCCGTTGCCGCCGTCCGGGCCGCCGAGCGGCTTGAACTTCTCCCGGTGTACGGAGGCACAGCCGTGGCCTCCGCTACCCGCGGCGACGTGCAGCTCGACGCGGTCCACGAAGGTGGTCATGGGATGTGCCTCCAGTTACGTACGAAAGTCCTGCACAGCCCTGTATGCCACAGAGCCGCTTCTCTACAAAACACGCGAAAGGCGGACCCGCTTCCCGTTCGGGAAGTGAGGTCCGCCTCGCGAAAGAACCGGTCAGGCGACCGGAACGATGTTCACGACCTTGCGGCCACGGTGGGTACCGAACTCCACCGCACCGGCGTCAAGGGCGAACAGCGTGTCGTCCTTGCCACGGCCGACGCCGTTGCCCGGGTGGAAGTGCGTGCCGCGCTGGCGGACCAGGATCTCACCGGCGTTGACGACCTGACCGCCGAAGCGCTTCACGCCGAGCCGCTGAGCATTGGAGTCGCGACCGTTCCGAGTGGACGATGCGCCCTTCTTGTGTGCCATCTCTCCTCAGTCCCTTACTTCGCAGCCGCGGGGATCTCAGTGACCTTGATCGCCGTGTACTGCTGGCGGTGGCCCTGACGACGGCGGTAACCGGTCTTGTTCTTGTAGCGAAGGATGTCGATCTTGACGCCCTTGTGGTGGTCCACGATCTCGGCCTGGACCTTGATGCCGGCAAGGACCCACGGGTCGCTGGTCACGGCGTCGCCGTCGACAACGAGCAGGGTCGAGAGCTCGACCGTGTCGCCAACCTTGGCAGTGGAAATCTTGTCAACCTCAACGATGTCGCCGACAGCAACCTTGTGCTGGCGACCACCGCTGCGCACGATGGCGTACACGCGGATCTCTCTCTCGCTCGGAACGGAACCCCGCAGTCCAGCCACGCGCTGCGCGAGCGGCCTCTCCCGAAGCGCACGGCATGCGAACACGCACGACACGCAGAATTCCGGGAGGAAGAGGTTTACGGGGGTGCGGCGCGTCAGGGGACACGCCGACGGTCTAGGTTACGGGGCCCGGCTTGAGGGGTCAAACCGGGCCACCGTCATGCGGTCGGAGCAGCGGAGGGACCGACTTCCGTCAGCCCTCCGCCGGTTCCGCGTCAGTCCTCGGTGGTCGCCGAGACGGACGAACGGTCCTGCTGCTCGGCCGCCGCGGTCTTCTTCGCGGTGGTCTTGGCGGCCGTCTTCTTCGCGGTCGCCTTCTTGGCCGTGGCCTTCTTGGCCACCGTCTTCTTGGCAGCGGTCTTCTTGGTGGCGGCCTTCTTCGCCGTCGCCTTCTTGGCCGTCTTGCGGGCGGCCGTCTTCTTGGCCGGGGCCTCGGCGTCCGTCTCGACCACGGTCTCGGCCGCCGTCTCGACGGCCGCGGGGGCCTCGGCCGGCTCCGCCGAGGCCGACGGGACGACCACGACGGCCGCCTCCTCGGACGCGGTGGGCGCGGTGGCCTTGCGGACGGCGCGACGACGCGGGCGGGCCGGCGCGGCGCTCTCGGCGGGCGCCTCGGCGACCGGCGCGGGCTGCGCCTCGACGACCTCGGCGGCGGCCTCCGGCACGGGCGCCGCGACCGGCTCCGTGACCGTCACCACGGCCTCTTCCGCCGCCTTCGGGGAACCGGCCGGAGCCGACACCTTGCGGGTGGCGCGACGACGCGTACGGCCCTTGGGGGCGGCCTCGTCCTCCGGTACGGCGACCACGGGGGCCGGAGCGGCCTCGGCAGCCTGCGTGACCTCGGCGACCGGCGCCTCGACGACCGGGTCCTCGACCGCGACCGGCTCGGACTGGGCGGCCTCGTGGGACGTCAGAGCCCGCTCGGTCCGCTCGGCCCGCTCCTCGCGGCGGCCCCGGGGAGCACGCTCCTCGGCCTTCGGCGCACCCGCGGGAGCCGACGCGCGCCGGGTCGCCCGGCGCCGCGAGCGGCCGCCACGGGAAGCCGCGGCCTCCGCCTCGGCGGCGCTGCTGTACAGCTCCTCGTCCGGCTGGAACTCCTGCTCGACCAGAGCGACGGGCGCGGCGACCTCGGCGGCCACCTCGGCCTCGCTCTCGACCGTCTCCGGCTCCTCCGCGATCTCGTGCGTGTGCTCGAGCTCGTGGTCGTGCTCGTGGACCTGCTCGGCACCGCCACGGCCGCGCTTCTTGCGCTTGCCGCCGCCCCCGACGGAGGTCGGCTGCTCCATGTGCACGATCACGCCACGGCCGTTGCAGTGGACGCAGGTCTCCGAGAAGGACTCCAGCAGACCCTGGCCGACCCGCTTGCGCGTCATCTGTACCAGGCCCAGCGAGGTCACCTCGGCGACCTGGTGCTTCGTACGGTCGCGTCCCAGGCACTCCAGAAGGCGCCGCAGCACCAGGTCCCGGTTGGACTCCAGGACCATGTCGATGAAGTCGATGACGACGATGCCGCCCAGGTCGCGCAGCCGCAGCTGGCGCACGATCTCCTCGGCCGCCTCCAGGTTGTTCCTGGTCACGGTCTCCTCGAGGTTGCCGCCCTGACCGGTGAACTTGCCGGTGTTGACGTCGACCACGACCATGGCCTCGGTCTTGTCGATCACCAGCGAACCGCCGCTGGGCAGCCAGACCTTGCGGTCCAGGGCCTTCATCAGCTGCTCGTCGATGCGGTACGTCGCGAAGACGTCGACCTCGGAGGTCCACTTCGAGAGACGGTCGGCCAGGTCGGGCGCGACGTGGGACACGTACCCGTGGATGGTCTCCCACGCCTCGTCGCCGCTGACGATGACCTTGGTGAAGTCCTCGTTGAAGATGTCGCGGACGACGCGGACGGTCATGTCCGGCTCGCCGTACAGCAGGGACGGCGCGTTCGAGCTGCCGCCGCTCTTCGCCTTCTTCTGGATGTCCTCCCACTGCGCCTGCAGTCGCTCGACGTCGCGGCTCAGCTCGTCCTCGCTCGCGCCCTCGGCGGCGGTGCGCACGATGACGCCCGCGTCCTCGGGGACGATCTTCTTGAGGATGGTCTTCAGGCGCGCGCGCTCGGTGTCGGGCAGCTTGCGGCTGATGCCGGTCATCGAGCCCTCGGGCACGTAGACCAGGTAGCGGCCGGGCAGGGAGACCTGGCTGGTGAGGCGGGCGCCCTTGTGGCCGATCGGGTCCTTGGTGACCTGCACGAGGACCGACTGGCCGGACTTCAGCGCGCTCTCGATGCGGCGCGGCCCGTTGGCCATGCCGAGCGCCTCGAAGTTGACCTCACCGGCGTAGAGCACGGCGTTGCGGCCCTTGCCGATGTCGATGAAGGCGGCCTCCATCGACGGCAGCACGTTCTGGACCTTGCCCAGGTAGACGTTGCCGACGTACGAGGTCGACTGCTCCTTGTTGACGTAGTGCTCGACGAGCACGTTGTCCTCGAGGACGCCGATCTGGGTGCGCTCGCCGCTCTGGCGGACGACCATCACGCGCTCGACGGCCTCACGGCGGGCCAGGAACTCGGCCTCGGTGATGATCGGAACGCGACGGCGGCCCTGCTCGCGCCCTTCACGACGGCGCTGCTTCTTGGCCTCCAGACGGGTCGAGCCCTTGATGGACTGGACCTCGTCGGACGGGTGCTCGTCCTTCTTGCCGCGCGGCTCGCGGACCTTGACGACCGTGCGCTCGGGGTCGTTCTCGCCGGGCTCGGCCTCGGGGCCGGAGTCACCGGCGCGACGACGGCGCCGACGGCGGCGACGGCTGCTGCTGGAGCCGGAACCGCCCGGCTCGTCGCGCTCGTCCGCCTCCTCGGCGTCCTCCTCGGCCTGCTCGGCGGTGTCCTCGGCGTCCTGCGCGGCCTGCTCGGCGGCGTACTCGTCGTCCCCGGCCTCACCGTCCGCCTCGGCGGACTCGCCGCGGCGACGGCGCCGGCCACCACGACGGCGACGGCGGCGCGAGCCCGCGGACTCCTCCTCGGACTCGTCGTCCTCGACGCCGTCCTCGACGTCCTCGGCGGACTCGTCGGGCTCCTCCACCTCGTCGACGGGCTCCGCGGCCGGTGCCGCGGGCGCCTCCTCGACGGCCCGGCGGCGACGGCGACGGCGTCCGCCGGTCTCCTCCTCGACGGCCACGGGTGCCTCGACGACCTCTTCGGCCCGGGGGGCCTCGGCGGTCTCGGCGGCCACTTCCGCCGCCTCGGCGGCGGCCGCGGCGGCGGCCCGCTCCGGCGTCTGGAACATCGGCTCGGTGAACACGGGCGCCTGGAACACGGCGACGGCCGGACGCGCGGGCCGTCGCGCGGACTCGGCCTCCTTCGGCGCGGGGGCGGAGAAACCGACAGCGGCCTTGCGCGTGGCACGGCGGCGGGTCCGGCGCGGGGCGCCGTCCTCGGCGGTCTCGGCCTCGGCCGCGGGCTTGGTCTCCGCCTCCGCGGCGGGCTCGCTCTCGGCCTCGGCCGCGGGCTTGCTCTCGCTGGGGCTGGTCTCGCTGGTCACGGGCGCCTCCACACGCTCGTCGGCGGCGTCGCCCTCGGGCGCACCGGCGGGCGCGGAGACGCGCCGGGTGGCGCGACGACGGGTGGTGCGTCGGGGTGCGGCGTCCTCGGCGGCGGGGGCCTCTTCGGCCTGCGCCGCGACGGGCTCCCTGACGACCTCAGGGGTCTCAGCGGCCTCAGGGGCCTCAGAGACCTCAGGGGTCCGAGCGGTCTCGGTGGTCGCAGCGGCCTCGGCCGCCTTGGGCGCACCGGTCGGTGCGGAGGCACGACGGGTCGCACGTCGACGCGGACGGGCGGCGGGCGCCGCCTCCTCCTCGACGGCGGGGGCCGCTTCGACAGCGGGGGCCTCTTCGACCTGGGCCTCGGCCTCGGTCTCGGCGGGCGCGGGCACCACGGTCTCCGCGGCCCGGGCCGCCTCTGCCGTCACCGGCGCACCGGCGGGCGCGGACACCCGGCGGGTGGCGCGGCGACGCGTACGGCGCGGAGCGGCGTCCTCGGCGGGCTCGACCGACTCGGCGGCAGCGGCCTGAGCCACCGCCTCCTCCACCGTCGCTTCGGTCTCTTCGGTCTCGAGAGCCTCGGGGGCCTCGACGACTGCCATGGCCTCGGCGGATGCCACCGGCGGTATGGCCGGAGCCGTGGTCTCGGCCACGGACTGGGACTCGGCCGCGCCCGTGGGCGGGCCGGCCGGACGCGACGCCGCACGCCGGCGGCGCCGCGGCGGCAGGGTGTCGCTCGGAGTGTTGTTGTTGTCGGAACCCTCAGTGGGTTCGGTCGGCTCGAGCATGCGGGTGGATCTCCCGTCAGGCTCCCGGGCGCCGCGCCTGGTCCGGCAGTGCCGGTGACGTCCGCGGCTCGCGCGATGCGCGGTGCCGCCGTCCGGGGCGCGGGCGCCGCACGGGAGCTCTCTGTGTCCTGTCTCGCCGGTTCCGTACGCCATGTGTGCGTACGGCCTGGCGAAAGTCTTCTGGTCGGTGCGCTGCCCGACCCAGGTGGCTCCCGGATCCGAGGGCGGCGCTACGACGTCCGTCCTTACGCGGGACCTTCCTTACGCCGACGCCTTCGCGGCGGCAGTTTCGGCGACCCCTGCGCGATCGGCTGGGGCGGCCGTGACTGCCTCGCGGTCGGGCGCGAGCGGGTCGGTCACCGTGCCGGTCTCTTCATCGAACAGCCCCTGCGCCAGCCTGGTCACCGCTGCGGCGACCGGCGGCGCCAGGTCGGCCACGGCGCGAAGACCGGACAGGACGTCGTCGGGTCGTACGGCAGGCGTCACGTGCCGAACAACCAGGCGCAGTATCGCACAGGGCTGGTCGGTCGGCCTATCGGCCTGCGGACTGTGCGCCTCGAGGCTCGCCACGGCACCGCGGGCGTCGAAGGTGCGCATCCCGTTCTTGGTCCTGCGCTGGACTTCCACCGTGTCGGCCGCCTTGAAGGCGTCGACCGCGCGTTCCGCGTCCTCGGGCGCCACGCCGTCGAGGCGCAGCTCCCACACGGACGCGGTGAGCCGGTCGGCGAGACCCGAGGTGCGGGCCTCGACCGCCTCGATGATGTCGAGCCCCACGGGCATCGACTCGTCGAGGAGCTCACGCAGCTTCTGAGGGTCTCGCGTCTGGGTGAGCGCGATCTCCAGGTACTCCGCCTCGCTGCCTGTGCCGGTGGGTGCGGCATTGGCGTACGACACCTTCGGATGCGGTGTGAACCCCGCCGAGTACGCCATCGGCACCTCGGCACGGCGCAACGCACGCTCGAAGGCGCGCTGGAAGTCACGGTGGCTGGTGAACCGGAGGCGGCCGCGCTTGGTGTAGCGCAGTCGGATGCGCTGCACCGCGGGTGCGGGCGGCGGGCCTTCGGGCTGTCGCTTGCCCAGTGTCGTTCAGTCCTTCGTGAGAGCGGTCGTACTGCTACCTAGAGTACGTGTCGCGGCGGCTCCCGGTTCCCGCCGGTGCTTCGCCAGGGGTACCCGCTCGGGCTCCCGGGGCGTACCGAAGAGCATGCGGCGGATGTCCGCGCGGGTCTGCCGCGCCGACTCGCGTGCGGTGGCCAGGGCCTGCCGTGTCACACGGCCGACGCCGCGCGCGACGTCGGCGGCGGGCCGCAGGACCGTGTCCCGGACGACGTGTCCGACGGGCGTCAGCACGCTGCGGTACACCCAGCGCACGGGCTCCACGAAGATCCACCGGAAGAGTCGTCCGAGGAACCGGCCGACGGCGAGCGAGAGGTGTCCGGCCACCCGCCAGGCGTGCCCGAGCGCGTCCCCGACCTCCCGCGCGACGACGGCGAGGACCCGTCCGACCGGCACGAGCACCCAACGCCACAGGGCGAGCGCCGGCAGCACGAGCAGGATGCGCAGGGCCCAGTAGAGCGCGGCGCCGATCCCGGTGAAGATCATCCGTACGAGCCACCCGAGTCCGCGCGCCGCCCACGCGATCGCCCGTCCGACGGGGGCGAGGATCCACTCGTACAACCACAGCGCCGGTACGACGATCAGATGGCGGACCAGCCAGGCCACGACCCGGTACGTCCCGAGCGCGACCGCCCCGACCCCGATCCCCAGGCCCCTGAGCAGCCAGGCGACGGCCCGCCCGACAGGGGCCAGCACCCGGGCGTACACCCAGGCGAGTACGGCGCCGATGCCACGGAGCACCCAGGCGAACCCGGCGCCGAGACCGCGGAGGACCCACATGAGCCCGGCGCCGATGCCCCGCGCCACCCAGGCGATCGCGTGTCCGACCGGCGTGAGCACCGTCTCGTACATCCACACGGCGGGCACGACGAGCAGCACGTATCCGAGCCACGCCAGCGCCTTTCCGACCGGCACCACGGCGTACCGCCACAGCGTCACCCACGGCCAGACGAACACCGCCCAGGCGACCCACTGGAACACCCGCCCCACGGGGCGCAGCACGGTGTCCCGCAGAAACCTTCCGCCGACCACCAGGGCGTCCCACAGCATGCGCACCGGCACGACGAGCACGAGGACGACGATCCGCACGGGCAGGCGGATCGCGACCGTGAGGCACCCCTCGGCCGGTACTGCGGGTCGCTCAGCAGGCGACTTTTCCAGATCCATACCGACGTAGACGCGTCAGGGCACCATCTGGATGCACACCCCTGAGGCCGGTTGCGCTCCCGTCGAAACTCCTCGCGGTACTCCTGGCGGTCGCGCCGTCGCGCCCGGTGTGGACGCGGCCGTCGGACACGTCGAGTCGGCCGAGCTCGGTCCCCGATCGGGCCGACAGCCGGATGCCCGCCTCGGCGAAGCCGGACAGATCGGCTCCGGGCCGCCCGCGCGGCCTCCCGGTCACGCGCGAAGCGGCCCCCCCGCGTCCGCCTGTGCCTGGGCACGCCGACAACCCCCAACCGCCCCGGGCCTGGTGGTGGTCAGGAACAGGCATGGGCGTCGGATGCGCCGGCGGCCCCGGAGCGACGGGCTCGACCCGCTGGGAACGGGGGGCATGGCGGCCCGGAACGCGGGTGCCCGGCAAGCCCTGCTCCCGTCGACCTCGCGCCAACTCCGTCTGGAAGGCGCGCTCTTGTCACTCCCGATCCCGCCGCTGTCTGGACTGCGCCGCCAACTGGCGCTGCGCCTCAGCCCAGATACCGACCAACCTCTAGTCGGCGATCAGTGCCTCATGTGTCTCCTTGTCCGCTTATGAAGGGACCCCTGCCGAGGCAACACCGAAAGCTCCATGCACACTTTGCCTGTCGCAGTCCCGCCTCCAAGAGGATGATCCACGCATGATTACGCTCTCCAAAGAAGACGGCCCGGCGGATCTGGACGGAGTCACCCATCTGTCCATCGGAGTGTCCTGGGACCCCACCGCGGGCAGCAGCGGTGGAGTGATGGGCGTACTCCGCCGCAAAACCGGCACCGACCTGGACCTGATCGCCATCGCGATGCAGGGCACGGACCCGGTGCGCCTGGCGGGCCTCGACTCGCTCGACCCCATGGGCAACGGCTCCCTGGTCCACAGCGGTGACAACCAGACCGGGCGCGGGGAGGGCGACGACGAGACGTTGACGGTCGAGTTCGCCCGCATACCGCCCAACATCACGGCGATCGTGTTCATCGCCGCCGCCTTCAAGAAGGGCAGCTCCTTCCAGAAGGCCCGCAACATCAGCTTCAAGGTGTACGACGCGACCGGCGGCACCACTCAGCAGGTCGCCGACATCTGGCCGAGCCTGCTCACCCAGGACAACGGGTGCGCCGTGGCCAAGGCCGTTCGGGTCGACGGCAGCTGGAAGCTCGAGGTCATCAATGTGACGGGGAAGATCAAGCAGGGTGACGAGCACGCCCTGATGCGCTTCGCCGTCAGCAAGTAGTCCGCCGTCAGTAGGTAGAACGGGGTACCCGGGGCCCCTGTAGGACCCCGGGTACCCCGAGTACTACATACGCCGAACGGCCTGCGCCTCCGCCCTCTCGACGGGCGTGCGGCCGTAGACATGGACCAGGGCGAGATGGAACAGGGCGGGCGCAAGAGGGGCCCAGCGGTGGATCCGATCCGCGCGCAGCATGTACGCGACCACTGCCGCAGGCCGGAAAGGCACGTAATCGATGGTCTGATGCTCCCATCGATCCGCGACCCCTCGGCTCATACGCGCGCACCGCGCGGGTGGAGCGAGTACGCAGCCTGAACCAGCCGTCCTGCAACGGTTGCTGGAACAGCACCGCACACAGCATCCCGAGTACGGCGCCCACGACTCCATTGGCCACATCGATCCCGCCCATGCCAGGCAGCGTAGGCAAGTTGATCACGCCACGCGCGATATTGCCCTTTCCGTTACGGCCGACTCGGATCAGCGTGGCGGCCCCTGCGACCGACAGGCCCCGGTGTGACCGACAGGCACCGGCTCGGCCTGTTCGGACCTCGGGAGGCCCTAGTGGCCGTCCGTCGGCGGCAGGTCCTGCTCGGTCCAGATCGTCTTGCCGGTGGGTGTGTAGCGCGTGCCCCAGTGGTGGGTCATCTGGGCGATGATGAACAGACCCCGGCCTCCCTCGTCGTCGTTCGCGGCGTGCCGCAGATTGGGCGTGGTGTGGCCGGTGTCGGAGACTTCGCAGATCAGGGTCCGGTCGCGGATCAGGCGTACCTGGATCGGACCGCCGACGTAGCGGATGACGTTGGTGACCAGTTCGCTGACGATGAGCTCGCTGGCGAACGTCAGGTCGTCCATCCCCCAGTCGCGGAGCTGCTTGCCAACGGCGGTGCGGATGGTGGCCACGGCCGCCGGGTCCGGGGGCAGCTCCCACTGGGTGAACTGGTTCCGGTCGAGCAGGCGGGTGCGGGCGACGAGCAGCGTTGCGTCCTCGTCCACGGCCCCGGGCAGCAAGGTGGTCACCGCCCGGTCGCACAGCTCTTCGAGGGACGCTCGGTGGTCGGCGATGATCTGGGACAGCTGCGCGAGTCCGGCGGCACGACTGTCGGCCGCCTGGAGGAGGCCGCCCGTGAAGAGGGCGACGAGACTGCCCGGCGGGAGCTCCAGATCCGTGCTCTGGTAGGGCAGGCCACCGATTCCCAGCGGCGGTCCAGGGGGCAGCTCCGGATGGTCGACGACACCCGTGTGCGGCTCGACGACCAACAGCACCGACTCCCCGGCCCGCGCCAGGCTGCACTTCCCCGAGACGGGGTCGTACACCGCGTACAGGCAGGTCACGCCCAGGGCCTCGTCGGCCTTCGGCCTCAGGTGGCCCGGGCCCTGGCCGGCTCCGCGCTCGTGCGCGGTCTGCTCGACCAGGTCGTCCAGGCGGGACAGGAGCTCGTCCGGGCTCAGGTCCAGCCGGGCCAGCACGCGCACACCCGTACGCAAGCGGCCCATGGTGGCGGCGGCGCGCAGGCCGTGTCCGAGCACGTCCCCGACGACCAGGCCGACCCGGGTGCCCGACAGGGGAATGACGTCGTACCAGTCGCCGCCCACCCCGGACCCGCTGTCGGCGGGCAGGTAGCGGCTCGCCGCGTCGACGGCGGCGTGCGGCGGCAGGCGGCCCGGCAGCAGGCTCCGCTGGAGTTTGAGGGCCACGGCGTGGCCACGGGTGACCAGCGGCATCAGCAGGAGACCGAGCAGCAGGGCGCCCAGGCCCAGGACGGTGACCCCGCCCGTCCTCCCGATCAGCGGCAGGTCGACGCTGGTCCTGCCGTATTCGGGCTTCGCGTAGATGCCGAAGGCGGCGTAGAGGAACAACAGGAGCATCATCAGCCCGCCGAGCCCCGGCAGCACGCCCTTGAAGACCAAGTCTCTGGCACTGCGGGTGAGGACCTTGCGGTGGTACCAGACGCAGGCGAAGCCGGTCAGTCCGTACTGGAACGCGATCGCGAGACCGACCGCGTCGATCGAGTCGGCCAGGACGTTGTGGCTGAACGACGTCAGCAGGATCAGCACGGCGATCGACACCACGCCCATGCCGACGGTTCCCCAGGTCGGGGTGAGAAATCTGCGGTGGACCCGGGCGAACCGGGCGGGGACGGCCTTGTGGACCGCCATGGAGAAGACGGTCCTGGCCAGGGGCAGGATGGTGGTCTCCGCGGAGGCCAACGCCGAGGTCAGCACCATCAGGATCAGCAGTCTCGACAGGAACAGCCCTGTGTCGTCGCTCCCGAACACGGCCGCGCCCAGTCCGGAGAACACGTCGTTCGCGTTGTGCGTGTTGCCGAGCCCGATGCCCGAGGTGCCGACTCCCGCGAACGCCTGCGCCGAAGTGGACACCAGCCCGTACATGATCACGAGCAGCACTGTGGACAAGACCGCGGCGCGCCCGGGGACACACCTGCTGTCGACGGTTTCCTCGTTGACCGCGAACGCGGTGTCCCAGCCCCAGTAGATGAAGACCCCCGCGAGGATGCCCGAGGTCAGCGCCGTTGCCGAGGGCACCTCGAACGGGTTGAACCAGGAGGCGGAAACGTGGATCGCCGTCGAGGGAGGGTCGGTGTAGACCTTGACCAGCGCGGCGACGGCGAACAGGAGCAGCATCACCACTTCCAGGCACAGCAGCCAGCGCTGGACAGCCGCCGAGAACTCGATGCCGACGTAGCAGATCGCGGTCAGCACGACGATCCAGGCGATGCCCGCCACGGTGGTCCACAGCCGGTTCTCCGCCAGTCCGTCCAGGCCCACCAGCCGGAAGCCGTAGGCGGCGGCGACCTCGGCGAGGCTCGCCATGACGATGATGTTGGCGACGATGAGGCCCCAGCCGCCCATCCAGCCGGTACGCGGTCCGAAGGCGCGGGTGGCCCAGGTGAAGGTGGTCCCGCAGTCGGCGTTGCTCGCGTTCAGCTCCCGGAAGGCGTACGCGACCAGCAGCATCGGGATGAACGCCAGCATGGTGACGATCGGGGCCTGCAGTCCGACCCCGGCCACGATGATGCCCAGCGTGGCGGCAAGGCTGAACGCCGGGCCGGTGGAGGCCAGGCCCATGGCCACCGAGGAGAACATGCCCAGGGCGTCGTTCTTGAGCCCCTTCCGGCCGGACCCCGTCCCGGGAGCTGGGCGGCCGGCGGACTCGACGCCGCCAAAGTGCCTCACACTTGATTCCAACGCCGGGCCACTCCCCTCCGCAACAGCGCAGGGGCAGCAGAAGGACCCGAACCGGGATCGGACCCACGCCTGACTCGACCTTGGCTGGGCCCAGCGGCGCGCACGGGTGCCGTTCTACAGCCGCCCGAGGCCGCGGCTGCCCGTGGTCGTGGATGTCAGCGCTGGATGTCAGCGGAACCTGCGCCACCTCGGCCGTCACCCCAGCTCATCCCGCCTGTGCGCTGCGATGGTGGTCACGAACGTGTGGACGCCGCTGTGCTCCTCGACTGACCGTGGCTGACCGTTCAACCGACCGTGGTCGGCCGTGGTCGGCCGTTCGATCTGGTACGTATCTGGCGCGCGCAGCAGATCTGCTGGAAGCAGGGTTCGCGGAGGAGACGCCCGGAGACGCCCACAGAGCGAGCGAGCAGGTGTGTGCGACCCGGGCAGGCGGAGGGGCGTCAGTAGCCGGTGCCGCGCTTGACCTGGGCCCGCTCGCTCCCATGGGTCGCACCCTTGTCGTCCAAAGTGCGACACGCGTCGGCGATGTCCTGGCTCAGGCGATCGATCTGCTCGCGGCTCAGGGTCTCCTTGACCAGGGCACGCATGATCTTCACCCGCTCCGCGTTGGGCGGGAGCGTGTACGCCGGCACCATCCAGCCGCGCTCGGCCGAGAGTTGCCAGGCGACGTCGGACTCGTCGTAGGCGTGCTGGCCGACGAGACGGAAAGCGACCAGCGGCAACTGCTCGAGGTCGCTCCCGATCACTTCGAAGCGGCCACCGCTACGCAGGTTGTCCGCCAGCACGTGGGCGTTCTCCTGCAACATCCTCATGACGTAGGTGTAGCCCTGGCGACCGAGCCGGACGAAGTTGTAGTACTGCGCGAGCACCATCGACGCGCCGGTGGAGAAGTTCAGCGTGAACGTCGCGTCGGTCTTGCCCAAGTAGTTCTCGTGGAACACGAGGTCCTTGGGCAGGTCGGACTCTTCGCGGAAGACCAGCCAGCCGATGCCGGGGTAGACCAGGCCGTACTTGTGTCCCGAGACGTTGATCGAACGGACCTGCTCGAGCCGGAAGTCCCATTTCGAGTCCGGGTAGAGGAAGGGCCACACGAATGCGCCGCTGGCTCCGTCAACGTGGATCGGGATGTCGAGGTCCCGCTCCTTGCGGACGTCCCGCAGGAGCTTGTCGATCCCGACGACGTCGTCCTTGTGGCCGGTGAACGTGGTGCCGAGGACGGCGACGACGCCGATCGTGTTCCCGTCCAGGTGAGGCTCCACGTCCTCCGGGCCGATCGTGTACTTGCCCTCGGCGAGCGGCACGATCCGCGGCTCGACGTCGAAGTAGCGGCAGAACTTCTCCCACACGACGTGGACGTCCCCGCCGAAGACCAAGTTGGGCCGGTCGACCGACAGATTGGCCGCCTGACGGCGCTCCCGCCACTTCCACTTCAGCGACAGCGCCCCGAGCATGATCGCCTCGGACGAGCCCTGGGTCCGGCATCCGGTTGTCTTGCCCGGCGCGTTGAAGAGGTCGGCGAGCATGCGCACGCAACGCTGCTCGATCTCGGCGGAAATCGGGTACTCCGCATGGTCGATGAAATTGCGGTGGAGATTCTCGGCGATGATCCGTTGCGCCTCCGGCTCCATCCAAGTGGTGACGAACGTGGCGAGGTTGCGCTGCGGGTCGCCCTCCATGGCGAGGTCCACATCCAGCAGCCTCATTGCGTCCGTCGCAGCCATGCCTTCCAACGGGAAGGTCTCCGAGGGAGCGGGCGCGATCAGGAATCGGTTGCCGAACAGGTCCGCCTCGTCACGCTTAGTCATATGACGATTCAAACAGCAGTCGGTGCCCGCCTCGGCGAGGGACACGCCGAGGCGGAATGGCGAGGCGCGGCGCCGGGCGTCCAGGTGGAGCGCCCCACTGTACGAACGACCTGGACGCCCAGTGCCGTGTCCGCTCGGCTCCGCCTGGGGCGAAGGTGATCGAGACGGGAGCCCACGACGCCCGCCACGATGCGGCAGGCACCCGCGAACGGCGCCCCGTCCATCCCGGAGTCCGAGTGCCCCTGCCGGAGGCACCGCCTCGGCCCGCGAATGAATTTCTGGCTTCGCCCGCCTGCACGCCCGTGCCGAGGGAAAAGTTCCAGCCCACTGGGACGAGGCGCCTGCTCCCATCCCGTCCACCATCGACCAGGCCACCCACCCACACGCCGACGAACGCCAACGAGCCCCCTCCCCATCAAGGAAGGGGGCTCAACTGGTCTCGGTCGCATGGCAGCGCTCAGCCCACCAGGGCCTCAATCACCCGATCGAGTGCCTCGCCACCTCAGTGCGCGTGACCGCTCGGTGCCAGCGCCGCGTTCTTGACCGTCAGAGGCGGCAGCTTCTTGCCGGTCGGGCCGATTTGCACGGCCGTATCCATCCGCGGGCAGCTGGTCACCCACACTCACGCCCAGGCCCTGGTCACCGCCATCAGACGGCGAGCGGGTACTGCCCGATGTCGGTTGCGCGGACGAGGAGAGGAACGGCCCGAAATCCTGCGACTGCGACCTGGCCGAGATCCACCGATGAGTTCCGCCGACTCGGCCGGTCTACCAGGACGTACGCCATCGAGCCACCGACTGGAGACCCACCATGACCAATCCCGCACACCCCGGCCGCATGCTGTTCGTGAACATCCCCGTTGCGGACCTCGAGCGCAGCAAGGAGTTCTTCGCCAAGCTCGGGTTCAGCTTCAATCCGAAGTTCACCGACGAGACCGCCGCCTGCATGCTGGTCGGTGAGCACGCCTTCGTCATGCTGCTCAGCCGCGAGAAGTTCGCGGAGTTCGCGAAACTGCCGATGGCCGATCCCACCACGCACACGCTGGCGTTGTACTGCTTCAGCGTGTCGTCCCGCGATGAGGTCGACACGGTCAGCGCCGCCGCGCTCGCGGCGGGCGGCTCCGAGGCGGATGGCGCCGAGGACTACGGCTTCATGTACTCACGCAGCTTCTTCGACCTCGACGGCCACGGCTGGCAGGTCATGTGGATGGACCCGGCGGCGGCGGAGCAGGGCCCCGAGGCGTTCGCAGCCTCCACGCAGGACGCCGACACCCCGGCCTGACCCACCGCGTTCCGCACATGCGCCGTCATCCTGCGGCCGACCGCCACGCCGAGAGCCCCTCCCGGACGGGGAGGGGCTCAGGGGAGGGGCTCAATGGCCACACAGCCTCGCACAAGCCTGGACCGAGCCCTCAGATCCACTCCACCTCGGAGACGATGTGCAAGGCACTGCCAGGACCCGGCAGGGGCGTCCCAGAGGACGCCGGCGGCGCCGACGGGCGAGGGGGCGAAGCGCCACCGCAGCAGGCACGGCCGCCACCTCGTCCTCACTCGCCCCCGCAAGCGCGCCCATCACCCGATCGAGTGCGTCGCTCACCTCAGTGCGCGTGACCGGTCCCCGCGGGGGCCGGTGCGGCGTTCTTGACCGTCAGCGGCAGAAGCTTCTTGCCCGTCGGGCCGATCTGGATGCTCGTGTCCATCTGCGGACAGGGAGCCACCCATACCCGTGTCGAACCGCCGACTACCGCTTTAGGGAACGAGGTTGGGCGGTGGGTGGAATGAGCTACGGAGCGGTGCGCCGCAGCAAGTGCACGCTCGTGCTGCCTTGTTGTCGCCGAGTCGCCCTGAGTCTGCGCACCTAGAACCTGTCCGGGCGATCATTGGGGTCCCGCCACGCAGCCGCGGGACGGCCGGACTGACGACTCAAGAGTGACAGAGCAGGTCGAGGACGACGGCCTCGGCGTCGAGGGCGTCGAGATAGCGGTTGGCCTGTTCCCAGTGGCCGTCTGTGTCCGCGTCCATCCACGTGCCATCAAGGGTGACCAGGGCGAAGCCGGGCACGGCGCACCGGACCGACCACAGCCGGGCTTCCTCATGTTCCTGCGCGAAATAGGCGACTGGGTCGTTGAGCAGGAACGACGTATCAAAGTGCGGGTCTCCCGCGACGGCCCTCTGGGCCACGTCCTGCACCAGTGGCTGGGCCAGATGCTCCTCCCTGGCGTCTGCCGCGGAGTACGTCTCAGGATCGGCCTCGTGGCGAGCGAGGAAGTCGGCGAGCGGGCGGGCTGGCGGGTGTATCGCGGTCAGCCCGGTCCAAGCGGTGAGCAGGGCGTCATGCGCGCGCGCCGCTCGTTCCCGCATACCGTCGAAGTCGAGCAGACCCCGAGGCCCGCCGTAGCATTCCAGCGGCCCGAGGCCATCGAGCTTGGCCTTCCTGCGCGGCACCGTTGAGGCGGTGACGAGCCTGCGGTCACCGTCGTGCTGAGGCAACACGAGGTAGGCATTGCCCGGGCTGGAGTGGATGGCCCACCAGTCCCAGTGGCTGACCGGATTCCATTCCTCGGTGAGGTTGACGTTATAGGGCGCCATGGCGGCAGCTACAGCCTGCGGAATCTTCCGCGGCGCAGTCGGCGGCAGACACACAGTGGCGTAGAACTTGGTCATGCCCAGGAGCGTAAGCTCTGGGATTTTACCCGCCCATCCGACTGTCATCTCATCGGATCGCTGTCTCGGCGGGCCAGCCACCGCGGCGGGGCACTCCGCAGCGTCAAGCCCACGAATTCACGTGCCGCCAGACGTCAACGAGCCCCCTTCCCGGTGAGAAAGGGGGCTCGCGACACACAGTCACACACAAGCCGATACGGACCTCAGACCCACTCCACCTCGGAAACGATGTGCAGCGAAGCCTCGGGGCCCGGCAGCGGCGTCCGGAGGGGCGCTGCCGGCGTCGGCGGGCACGGGACCGAGACGCCGGCCGCGGACAGTGCCGCCGTCACCTCGTCCTCGCTAGCCCCCGCCAGCGCCTCAATCACTCGATCGAGTGCCCCGCTCACGTCAGTGAGAGTGACCGCTCGATGCCGGCGTCGGACCCGCGTTCTTGACCGTCAGAGGCAGCAGCTTCTTGCCGGTCGGGCCGATTTGTATGGCCGTATCCATTTGCGGGCAGACGCCACAATCGAAGCACGGGGTCCAGCGGCAGTCCTCGACCTCCGTCTCGTCGAGGGCGTCCTGCCAGTCCTCCCAGAGCCAGTCCTTGTCGAGGCCGGAGTCGAGGTGGTCCCAGGGAAGGACCTCCTCGTAGGTCTTCTCGCGGGTCGTGTACCAGTCGACGTCCAAGCCGAAGGCGGGGAGGGTCTTCTCGGCGCAGGCCATCCAGCGGTCGTACGAGAAGTGCTCGCGCCAGCCGTCGAAGCGGCCACCGTCCTCGTAGACCGCGCGGATGACGGCGCCGATGCGGCGGTCACCGCGGGAGAGCAGGCCCTCGACGATGCCGGGCTTGCCGTCGTGGTAGCGGAAGCCGATGGAGCGGCCGTACTTCTTGTCGCCGCGGATCTTGTCGCGAAGCTTCTCCAGGCGGGCGTCCGTCTCCTCGGCGGAGAGCTGGGGCGCCCACTGGAACGGGGTGTGCGGCTTGGGGACGAAGCCGCCGATCGACACCGTGCAGCGGATGTCGTTCTGCCCGGAGACCTTGCGGCCCTCGGCGATCACGCTCATCGCCATGTCGGCGATCTGCAGGACGTCCTCGTCCGTCTCCGTCGGCAGGCCGCACATGAAGTACAGCTTCACCTGACGCCAGCCATTGCCGTACGCCGTGGAGACGGTCCGGATCAGGTCCTCCTCCGAGACCATCTTGTTGATGACCTTGCGCATGCGCTCGGAGCCGCCCTCCGGCGCGAAGGTCAGACCGGAGCGGCGGCCGTTCCTCGTCAGCTCGTTCGCCAGGTCGACGTTGAAGGCGTCCACACGGGTCGAGGGGAGGGACAGGCCGATCTTGTCCTCCTCGTAGCGGTCCGCCAGGCCCTTGGCGATGTCGCCGATCTCCGAGTGGTCGGCGGAGGACAGGGACAGCAGGCCGACCTCCTCGAAGCCCGTCGCCTTCAGGCCCTTCTCCACCATCTCGCCGATGCCCGTGATCGAGCGCTCGCGCACCGGGCGGGTGATCATGCCCGCCTGGCAGAAGCGGCAGCCGCGCGTACAGCCGCGGAAGATCTCCACCGACATCCGCTCGTGGACCGTCTCGGCCAGGGGGACCAGCGGCTGCTTGGGGTACGGCCACTCGTCGAGGTCCATGACCGTGTGCTTGGACACACGCCACGGGACACCCGACTTGTTCGGCACGACACGGGCGATCCGGCCGTCGGAGAGGTACTCGACGTCGTAGAACGCCGGGATGTAGACGTTGCCCGTCTTCGCCAGGCGGAAGAGGACCTCCTCGCGGCCGCCCGGGCGGCCCTCCGCCTTCCAGGCCCGGATGATCTCCGTCATGTCGAGCACGGCCTGCTCGCCGTCACCGATGATCGCCGCGTCGATGAAGTCGGCGATCGGCTCGGGGTTGAACGCCGCGTGGCCGCCGGCCAGGACGATCGGGTCGTCGAGCGTACGGTCCTTGGACTCCAGCGGGATCCCGGCCAGGTCCAGGGCCGTCAGCATGTTCGTGTAGCCCAGCTCCGTGGAGAAGGACAGACCGAAGACGTCGAAGGCCTTCACCGGGCGGTGACTGTCCACCGTGAACTGGGGGACCCGGTGCTCGCGCATCAGCTCCTCCAGGTCCGGCCAGACGCTGTACGTGCGCTCGGCGAGGACGCCCTCACGCTCGTTCAGCACCTCGTAAAGGATCATGACGCCCTGGTTGGGCAGCCCGACCTCGTACGCGTCCGGGTACATCAGCGCCCAGCGGACGTCACAGGCGTCCCAGGCCTTGACCGTGGAGTTGAGCTCTCCGCCGACGTACTGGATCGGCTTCTGCACATGCGGGAGCAGAGCTTCGAGCTGTGGAAACACCGATACAGCGGCTTCGGCAGGCATCTCGCGAACCTTCGTGAGCTGGGAGGTACTGACAGGGTTGACCATCCAGCCTAACGCGGCCGCGGCCGGCCCCCGTACGCCTCAGACGGCGCCCTGGCCCTCGATCGCCTCCCACTCCCCCGGCAGCGCCGCCTCCACCGCCGCCGCGCGCTGCTCCGCGCGGCCGTACAGCACGCCGTACGTGAACGCGTTCTCGCCCTCCTCGTGTGCCTCGGTCGCCAGCTCCCGCAGGGACCCGCGGACCATCACACTGTCCTGGTGGTCGCCCAGCAGCGTCTGCAGGGACTTCATCGACTTGACCAGGTCGGCGGCGGGTTCGCCGAGGGCGGGGGTGGCCGCCTCGGCCGCGTAGCGCGTGCGCTTGGCCTTCTTGCGGGCGTCGTGCATCGCGAGGTCGCGCTCGGAGCCGGAAGGCAGTTCCAGGGCCTCGCCGACCAGGTCGGCGACCTTCTTGAAGTCCTTCCGTACGGCCTTGGCGATCACCGTCTCGGGCTTCTTCGAGGCCGCCTCCTGCAGGGGCGGCCTGGCCACCAGGGTGTCCAGCGTCGTCAGCAGGTCCAGGTAGCGCTTGCCGTCCAGTACGGCGATCAGGCGCTGCCGGGAGCCGGAGCGGCGGGCTCCCGACCAGGTGTCCAGGCGGGCCTGGACGGGGCCCGTGACCAGGTCGGACGGGAGGTCGTCGAGCGCCGCCGTCAGGTGCTCGGTGAGGACCTCCTGGTCGCGGTCGACACCCAGCTCGGCGGCGAGCCACTTCAGCTCGACGCCGATCGGGTCGGTGACGGTGCGGTCGAGGATCTTGCCGTACGAGCGGAACGTGCTGCGGAGGCGGCGGGTGGCGACGCGCATACGGTGCACGGAGTCGGGCACGTCGCGGCGGACGGCTGGGTCCAGCTCGACGATCGCGTCGCGCTGCTCGCGGACGTAGGTGAGGATGTGGTCGCCCGCGGTGTGCGGGGGCGAATCGGGGGGTTCGGGCTTCGCGGCCGTCGTCGTCGCCTTCGACACGTCAGCGACCTTGCCTGCCTTCCCCTCCTTGCCTGCCTTCTCCGGCCTGCCTGCCTTCTCCGGCTTGCGGGGGGCCGTGTCGTCGAGTGCCTTGGCCAGTTTGGACGCCGAGGAGGAGCGTTTGATGCCCGCCTTGCGGAACTTCTTCTCGACCTTGTCGAGGAAGGCCGGATCGCCGTCGTCGGCGAGTTCCACCTCGATCTCGGTCCATTCCGCGCTGCCCGCGCCGCCGCTGAGGCGCTCCGCGCGGACGCGGTCGACGCTGACCTCGGCGAGGAGGGTGCCGGAGGCGTCGACGAGGTGGCGGATGTCGCGGGCCGACAGGAGACGTACGACGGGGACCAGTTCGGCCTCGCGGATGCGGGAGCGGACGAGGGCGGTCAGGTCTTCGGGGACGGTGTCGGAGAGCGGGGCGCGGATTTCGTCGCGGACACCCTCGGAGACGGGGAGTTTGAGGTGCCAGCCCGCGTCGTCGCCGCCGGTGCGGCGGCGGAGGGTGAGGGAGGCGGTGGCGAGCCGCTGGTCGGCCGTGTCGTAGTAGGTGGCGTCCAGTTCGGCCACGCCCTTGTCGATGACGCCCGAGACTCCCGGGACGTCGGTCAGGTCCGGGAGTGGCGCGTCGCCGCCGGCCGGGGGACCCTCGTACTTTCGCTCGATTTCGCGCTTGGTGTCCGCCATGAACTGAATCTAGTGGCTGTCGGGCCGGGATGGCAGTACCAGCCCCTTCCAGGACCTCCGGGAACGACCGGATCTCGCCCCCGCCGCCCCTACCCTCCCCCAAGCTCTCGGCTTCGCTCGAGCAGCGGGACCCCCATCATCCCCAGGGGCTCCGCCCCTTCAACCCCACCAGGGGCTACGCCCCCTGAACCCCCGCGGGGCTGCAGCCCCTGCACCCCGCCATGGGCTGCGCCCCCTGGCCCCCACCGGGGGCCGCTGCCCCCTACACCCCCCGACAGGGCTCTGCCCCCGCGCCTCATCGGAGGCTGCTGCCCCTGAAATCCCGCAGGCTCTGCCCTAGCGCCCCGCTGGGGGCTGCCGCCCCCTACACCCCCCGCAGGGCTCCGCCCTTGGACCCCGGCGGGCCCGCAGCCCCGACCCCCGCCGGGACTGCGCCCGAGACCCCTGCCCGGGCGGGTGGGATGGGCGGGGCGGGGTGAGTAGGGCACGGCCTGAACGGCCTCGTTCTCAAACGCCGAACGGGCTGAAAGATGCGCACCGGGGTGAGTGGGTTGGACGGTGGTGGGGTGACGGCCGCCTCTTCCTCAAGCACCGGAGGCGTTGAAGGATGCGGGCCGGGCTGGGTGGCATGGCCGACTCGGCCACGTCCGCATGCGCCGGACGCGCGAGATGCGCTGAGGGCGGGACCGAATCGGGCACACCCCTCGAACACCGGACGCCCAAGGCTTTTAGGGGCGCGGGGAACTGCGCGACCAGCCCCCACCGGGCCGCAGCCGAAAAACCAACCGAAGCGCGGGGCGAAGCTCCGGTTCAGGGGCGCGGGGAACTGCGCGACCAGCCCCCACCGGGCCGCAGCCGAAGAACCGACCGACCCGGACCCGGCATCCCCGCAGACAAGGAACCCCCGGCCGACAACGCACCCCCTCCCGCCCAACCGCCGGAGGCCTACGCCGACATGGGGCGTTGGACTCTGATCGACTGCAACAACCCCACCGCCACCCACACCGCGAACATCGACGAACCGCCATAGGAGACGAAGGGCAGGGGGAGGCCCGCGACCGGCATGATGCCCAGGGTCATGCCGATGTTCTCGAAGGCCTGGAAGGCGAACCAGGCGATGATGCCGGCGGCGACGATCGTGCCGTACAGCTCGGTGGTCTCGCGGGCGATGCGGCAGGCCCGCCACAGGACGACGCCCAGCAGGAGCAGGATCAGGCCGGCGCCCACGAAGCCCAGTTCCTCGCCCGCGACCGTGAAGACGAAGTCCGTCTGTTGTTCCGGGACGAACTGGCCCGTGGTCTGGGAGCCGTGGCCCAGGCCCGTGCCGAAGAGGCCGCCGGAGCCGATGGCGATACGGGCCTGGTTGGTGTTGTAGCCGACGCCCGCCGGGTCGAGGTCGGGGTTGGCGAAGGCGGCGAAGCGGTTGATCTGGTACTCGTCGAGGATCTTGAGCTGCCAGATCGCCACCGCGCCCAGCGCACCGGCACCGAGCAGACCGAACACCCAGCGGTTGGAGGCGCCGGAGGCGAGCAGCACGCCGAGCACGATGATGACCGCGACCATGATCGTGCCCAGGTCGGGCATGAGCAGCACGATCATCATCGGGACGGCCGCGAGGCCCAGCGCCTGCAGCACCGTGCGGTGGTCGGGGTACTGCTTGTCGCCCGCGTCCACCCGGGTGGCCAGCAGCATCGCCATGCCCAGAATGATCGTGATCTTGGTGAACTCGGCGGGCTGGAGCGACAGACCGCCCGCGACGAGCCAGTTGCGCTGGCCGTTGATCGTCGCGCCGAGCGGGGTCAGCACCAGCAGGATCATGAAGACCGAGAGGCCGTACAGGATCGGGACCGCCGTGCGCAGGGTGCGGTGACCCAGCCAGATCGTGCCGACCATCAGGCCGAATCCGATGCCGGTGTTCATGAGGTGGCGGATGAGGAAGTAGTACGGGTCGCCCTGGTTGATCTCGGTGCGGTTGCGGGTCGCCGAGTAGACGAGGGCCGAGCCGATCAGGGACAGCGCGAGGGCCGAGAGCAGTATCGGCCAGTCGAGGCGGCGGGCGAGGGAGTCACGGGCGAGGAGCCGTGACAGCCCGCCGCGGGCGGGGCCGTAGCCGGAGACGGAGAAGTTGTTCGCTCCGGTCATGTCAGGATCCTCGTCCCCCGCCGCTTCTTCGGACGGTCCGTACGCCTTCGGGTGTTGCGGTTACTGGCCGTCGGGGACGGCGTGGTGCCCGCGGGCAACTGCTGGTCGGTGGCCCCGGGCGAGGGCGACTCGCTGGCCTGGAGGTCCTTGACCGGGTCCTTGGAGATCTCCGGGGTGTCGATCGAACCGTCCGTCTGGATCTTCGGAAGACCCTTCTGCGGAGTGGGGAGGAGCGCCTTCGACTTGTCGATGGAACCGTCGGCCTGGACGCCGTACAGCGCGTTGTAGATGTTGCGCACGGCCTCACCGGAGGCGCCGGAACCCGTACCGGCCTGGGCGATGGTCATGACGACCGTGTAGTCCTTGGTGTAGGTGGCGAACCAGGACGTGGTCTGCTTGCCGTAGACCTCGGCGGTACCGGTCTTGGCGTGCAGCGCGATCTTGTCCTGCGGCCAGCCGCCGAACTTCCAGGCGGCGGTACCACGGGTGACGACGCCTTCCAGGGCCGAGTCCATGCCCTTGAGCGTGGCCTTGCTGATCGGCAGCTTGCCCTTGGCCTTGGGCTTGATCTCCTGGACCGTCTTGCCGTCGGCGCTGACGATCGCCTTGCCGATGGTCGGGGCGTGGATGGTGCCGCCGTTGGCGAGCGCCCCGTAGATCATGGCCTCCTGGATCGGGGTGACGAGGGTGTCGCCCTGACCGATGGAGTAGTTGATCTCGTCACCCTCGCGCATCTTGTTGCCCTCGAGGCAGTTCTCGTACGCGATCTTCTGGACGTAGTCGCCGTCCTTCTTGCCGGTCTTGCACCAGACGTCCTTGTTGGCCTTCCAGTAGCTCTGCTTCCACTGGCGGTCCGGGACGCGGCCGGTGACCTCGTTGGGCAGGTCGACGCCGGTCTCCTTGCCGAGGCCGAACTGGTGGGCGGCCTTGAAGAAGTAGTCCTTCGGCTCCCCCTTCTTGGGGTTGATGCCGCCGTCCTTCTTCCACTCGTTGTCCGCGAGGCCGTAGAAGACGGTGTCGCAGGAGACCTCGAGGGCCCGGCCGAGCGAGATGGGGCCGAAGTTCTCGCCCTCGAAGTTCTTGAAGACCTGGCCGCCCACCGAGTACGAACTGGTGCAGGGGTAGCCGCCGTCCCACTCGTAGCCGGCCTCGACCGCGGCGGCCGTGGAGACCACCTTGAAGGTCGAACCGGGCGCGGACTGACCCTGTATGGCCCTGTTGAGCAGCGGGTAGTCGGAGTTCTTTCCGGTGAGGGCCTTGTAGTCCTTGGCGGAGATGCCGCCGACCCAGGCGTTCGGGTCGTACGTCGGGGCGGACGCCATGGAGACGATCCGGCCGGTCTTGGCCTCCATCACCACGACGGCGCCCGAGTCGGCCTTGTAGTTCTCGCCGGTGATCTTGTCGAACTGCTGGCGGGCGGTCTTCATCGCCGTGTCCAGCTCGTACTCGGCGACCCGCTGGACGCGGGAGTCGATGCTGGTGACGAGGTTGGAGCCGGACTGGGCCGCGTCGCTCTTGGCCTTGCCGATCACGCGGCCGAGGTTGTCGACCTCGTAACGGGTGACGCCGGCCTTGCCGCGCAACTCCTTGTCGTACTGGCGCTCGAGGCCGGAGCGGCCGACCTGGTCGGAGCGGAGGTAGGGCGAGCTGCTGTCCTTGGCCTGGGTGATCTCGGCGTCCGTGACGGGCGAGAGATAGCCGAGGACCTGAGCGGTGTTGGCCTTGCCGGGGGCGGCGTAGCGGCGTACGGCCTCGGGCTCGGCGCTGATGCCGGGGAAGTCCTCGGAGCGCTCACGGATCTGCAGGGCCTGCTTGGCGGTGGCCTCGTCGGTGATGGGGATGGGCTGGTACGGGGAGCCGTTCCAGCAGGGCTGCGGCGTCTTCGCGTCACACAGCCGGACCTTCTGGATGACGTCCTCGGGCTTCATGTCCAGCACGCCGGCCAGCTTCGTCAGAACCGCCTTGCCGTCGTCCTTCATCTTCATCAGGTCGGTGCGCGAGGCGGAGACCACGAGCCGGGTCTCGTTGTCGGCGATCGGCACCCCACGCGCGTCGAGGATCGAGCCGCGTACGGCGGGCTGGACGACCTGCTGGACGTGGTTGCCGGAGGCTTCCTTGGCGTACTCCTGGCCGTTGCGGATCTGGAGGTACCAGAGGCGGCCGCCGAGGGTGCCGAGGAGGGAGAGGACGAGGATCTGGATGACGACGAGTCGGATCTGTACCCGTGGGGTCCTGCCGGTCTCGGGAATGTTGGTCACTGGTGCTGCCTCCCCCTCTCAGAGTGGGTACGGGACACGGGCGCGCGAGCCGTGTGCGTACGGGGCGCCACATGCGTACGAGTCATACAAGTCATACGAGTACACGGCGAACCTGGGGGCCTTGACCCCGGGGTCGATCAACTGACGTGTGCTCACAGACGCTTGACCCCCTTGATGCGCCCCGCGCGGGCGACGCGCGCCCGAGCGGCCCTGACCCGGTGGCCGCGCTGACTGCCGATGCGCAGGCCGGTGCCGGAGGCCAGCCAGCCCGAGGAGACGTCGGCGGCCTTGGGGCTGTTGGAATCGCCGAGCGGACTGCCCTCGGAGCGCCGGGCCAGGGCCATCAGTCCCGGGACCACGAACGGCGCGAGCAGCAGGTCGTACAGGGCGGCCGTGAACAGCAGGCTGCCCAGGCCCACATGGCGGGCCGCGGTGTCACCGACGAGGGCGCCGACACCGGCGTACAGCAGGGTGGAGCCGACCGCGGCGGCGACGACCACGGCCATCGGGCCGGTCGCCGACTTGAGCTGGCCGTTCTCCGGCTTCGCCAGCCCCGCGAGATAGCCGATGACGCACAGCACGAGGGCGTAGCGCCCGGCGGCGTGGTCGGCGGGCGGGGCGAGGTCGGCGAGCAGGCCGGCGGCGAAGCCGATGAGGGCGCCGCCGACATGGCCGTAGACCATGGCGAGGGCCAGCACGGTGAGCAGGACGAGGTCCGGGACGGCGCCCGGGAGATGGAGACGGGCGAGGACGCTCACCTGGATCACCAGGGCAACCACCACCAGGGTGGCGGAGAGCAGCATCCGATTGAAACGCATGGGGATTCAGCTCCTACGGCGTCTGGCCGGTGACGGGCTCGGACGCCGAGGGGGTGACCGTCACGGTCACGGTCGGCGTGGGCGTCGGTTTGGGCTTGGCCGGCAGCACCGTGTCACGTGGGTCCTTGCGGGGGGCCTCTACGACGACGCCGACGATGTCGAGTTTCGAGAACGCGACGTACGGCGTGACGTAGATCGTGCGGGTCAGGTCGCCGCCCGACGGATCGACACGGGAGACCACGCCGACCGGGACGCCGGGCACGAAGGGCTTGTCGGCCTGCGAGCCGAAGGTGACCAGCCGGTCCCCCTTCTTGATCTTCGCCTTGCCGTTGAGCATCTCCACCCGCAGCGGGCGGTCGCCCTGACCGGAGGCGAAGCCGAGCTCGTCGCTGGCCTCCATCCGCGTACCGACGGTGAAATCGGGGTCGTTGGCGAGCAGCACCGTGGCGGTGTCCGGGCCGACGGTGGTCACGCGGCCGACGAGCCCGTCGCCGTTCAGGACCGTCATGTCGCGCTGGATGCCGTCGTTGCTGCCGACGTCGATGGTCACGGTCCAGGAGAAGCCCTGGGCTGCTCCTATGGCGATGACCTCGGCGCCCTTGATGCCGTACTGCCCGGCGCCGGCCGTCTTCAGCATCTTGTCGAGCTGGTTCAGACGGCTGCGATTGCGGTCGTCACTGCCGAGCTTGGCCTTCAGCGCCGTGTTGTCGTGCTCGAGTTGGGCGATGCGATCGTGCCGACCGTCCGAGTCGCGGACCGCGGCGATCGCGTTGCCGACGGGGTCGACCGCGGAGGACACCCCGTTCTCGATCGGGCCGAAGACCGTCGCGGCGGCTTGGCGGGCACCCTGGACCGGTGAGTCCTGTCCACCACGGATGTCCACCGTGATCAAAGCGAACGCGATGGCGATCAGCAGCACCAGGAGCAGCCGGCTCTCTCGTGTGTCCCTCACGTGCGGCGGCCGTGCCTTCCTCGTCGGTGTCAACAGGAACGCACCCCGAGCGAGTGCTGACGCCCAAGGGTGTTATGGGGGAGCTTATGCCTCGATATCAACGATCCGCCGTACGAGAGGCGATCATCCCGTACGGCGGAGTCGAAGAGTTGCCTCATCTGCGCGGCTGGGCGTCAAGAACCTGCTGGAGCGCCTCGAATTCCTCGACGCACTTGCCGGATCCGAGCGCCACGCTGTCCAGCGGATCCTCGGCGATGTGGATCGGCATACCGGTCTCGCGGCGCAGGCGTTCGTCGAGCCCGCGCAGCAGCGCCCCGCCGCCCGTCAGAACGATTCCGCGGTCCATCACGTCACCCGACAGCTCCGGCGGGCACTTGTCGAGCGTCGTCTTCACGGCGTCGACGATCGCGTTGACCGGTTCCTCGATCGCCTTGCGGACCTCGGCCGCGGAGATGACAACGGTCTTGGGCAGCCCGGAGACGAGGTCCCGGCCGCGGATTTCGGTGTGCTCGTCGTTGTCCAGGTCGTACGCCGAACCGATCGTGATCTTGATCTGTTCGGCGGTGCGTTCACCGAGGAGGAGGCTGTACTCCTTCTTGATGTGCTGGATGATCGCGTTGTCCAACTCGTCGCCCGCGACGCGGATGGACTGGGCGGTGACGATGCCGCCGAGCGAGATGACCGCGACCTCCGTGGTGCCGCCGCCGATGTCCACCACCATGTTGCCCGTGGCCTCGTGGACCGGCAGGCCGGAGCCGATGGCCGCGGCCATCGGCTCCTCGATGATGTGCACCTGGCGCGCGCCGGCCTGGGACGACGCCTCGATGACGGCACGGCGCTCGACACCCGTGATGCCCGAGGGCACGCAGACGACGACACGGGGACGGGCGAGATAACGCCGCTTGTGGATCTTCAGGATGAAGTAGCGGAGCATGCGTTCGGTGATCTCGAAGTCGGCGATGACACCGTCCTTCAGCGGGCGCACGGCAACGATGTTGCCGGGGGTCCGCCCGATCATCTTCTTCGCCTCCGCGCCGACCGCGAGGATGCCACCGGTGTTGGTGTTGATCGCGACGACGGACGGCTCGTTGAGTACGATCCCGCGACCCCTGACGTACACCAGCGTGTTGGCGGTCCCGAGGTCGACAGCCATGTCACGGCCGATGAACGACATTGAGTTCCCCATCAGGATTCGTCTGGCCTTCCCAAGTGGAGCTTTGACGGCTTTTTAGGAACGGCGAGGTGGGTGCAGTGACGTGAAGGTCTCCATCGTAGACGCGCCCGCACGAACACTGCGCGAGGGTCTTCGCCATTGTCAGCATGCGTGGCGTCGCCCCGCTTGTGGAGACGACCCAACGGGGGCACGCGTTCCCCCGATCGGCACGCATATGCCGCGGGACGGCCGGAATTTCCACGGCCGTCCCTGGTCGGACATCAGGCTGGGGACGCAAGCCCTTTACAAGCCTTCGTAAGCCGTTACCAGAACATCTTGGAATTGTGATGTCTGTGCGGGTCTACCGCGACTTGGACGCGACTTGGACTTGACGTGCAGCTGACTGGGACCTGGCCCGGAGGCGACTTGTAGGCGGCTCGGCGGCGACTTGGGCGCAGCTCGGACGCGACTACGAGGAGGGGTCAGACGCGGCCGGGGAAGAAGATCTTCAGCTCGCGCTCGGCGGACTCCTCGGAGTCGGAGGCGTGGATCAGGTTCTCGCGGACGATCACGCCGTAGTCGCCGCGGATGGAACCGGGGGCGGCGGCGATGGGGTCGGTGGGGCCGGCGAGCGCGCGCACGCCCTCGATGACCCGCTCGCCCTCGACGACCAGCGCCACGACGGGGCCGGACGCCATGAACTCCACCAGCGGCTCGTAGAACGGCTTGCCCTTGTGCTCGCCGTAGTGCTGTTCCAGCGTGTCCTGGTCCAGCGTGCGCAGCTCCAGCGCGGTGATCTGCCAGCCGGCCTTGCGCTCGATACGGCTGATGATCTCGCCGGTCAGGCCGCGACGGACGGCGTCGGGCTTGAGGAGGACGAGGGTGCGCTGGCTCACGGTGGTGGCTCCTTCGGGTCACAAGTGTGCGGGTGATCGAGGCTACAGGGCGTGTCTGGGTGGGTGTTACGCAGAGTCAGGTGGGCGGGGGCGTTCGGGGCTATTCGCGGCTATTCAGGACTGTTCATGGCAGTTCGACTGCGGGCGGCGGGTGGGGGCCGGTCGCGCGCAGTCGGTAGGGGCGGCGGGGGCGAAAAGGCCTACGCCGGGTTCCCGCCCGCCTCCGCCTGCGCAGCGAACCTCGCCTTGGCCTCGTCGATCTTCCGCCCGTAGTGCACCGAGGCCCACCACAGCGCGGCGAAGATCGCCCCCAGGAAGAACATCGACCCCACGACGAACCCGCCGGCGATCAGCGCGATCTGCAGGGCCCAGCCGAGCTGGACACCCCCAGGCCGGGTGATCATCCCGCAGAGCAGGACACTCACCGCCATGAAGATCCCGCTGACCGTCCACACCGTGGCCATGGACAGATCGGGATCCTTCATGGCGACGAGCCCGGCGAAGCCGATGACGAAGAACTCGCCGATCAGGGTGGAAGCACAGAGCGTACGCACAGCGGTCAGCCCCTCCTCAGGAGCAGTCGGGCCTCGCCGACGGTGATGACGGAGCCGGTCACGAGAACGCCGCCGCCCGCGTACTCGCCCTCCTCCTCGGCCAGCGTGATCGCCGCCTCGATCGCGTCGTCGAGCCGCGGCTCCACCTGCACCCGCTCGTCGCCGAAGATCTCGACGGCGATCCCGGCGAGCTCGTCGGCGTCCATCGCGCGATGGCTGGAGTTCTGGGTGATCACGACCTCGGCGAAGATCGGCTCGAAGGCCTCGAGCAGCCCCTGAACGTTCTTGTCGCCACTCGCGCCGACGACCCCGATCAGCCGGCTGAAGTCGAAGGCCTCGCCCACGGCCTCGGCGGTGGCACGGGCACCCGCCGGGTTGTGCGCGGCGTCCAGGACGACGGTCGGCGAGCGCCGTACGACCTCGAGGCGGCCCGGCGAGGTGACGGAGGCGAAGGCCTTCCGCACGGTGTCGATGTCGAGCCGCTGGGCGTGCGCCGCGCCGACGCCGAAGAACGCCTCGACCGCGGCGAGCGCCACGGCGGCGTTGTGCGCCTGGTAGGGGCCGTGCAGCGGCAGGAAGATCTCCTCGTACTCCCCGCCGAGCCCGCGCAGTGTGACGAGCTGCCCGCCGACGGCGACCTGCCGGGCGACGACCCCGAACTCCAGGCCCTCCCGGGCCACGGTCGCGTCGACGTCCACGGCCTTCTTCAGCAGCACCTGAGCGGCGTCCACCGGCTGCTGCGCCAGGATCACCGTCGCGTCCTGCTTGATGATGCCGGCCTTCTCGGTGGCGATCTCGCCGGGCGTCTCGCCGAGCCGGTCGGTGTGGTCGAGGTCGATGGGGGTGACGACGGCGACGTCCCCGTCGATCACGTTGGTGGCGTCCCAGCTGCCGCCCATGCCGACCTCGACGACGGCGACGTCGACGGGGCTGTCCGCGAAGGCGGCGTACGCCATGCCGGTGAGCACCTCGAAGAACGACAGCCGGTACTCCTGCTGGCCGTCGACCATCTCGATGTACGGCTTGATGTCGTTGTACGTCTCGATGAACCGCTCGGCGGAGATCGGGGCGCCGTCGAGGCTGATCCGCTCGGTGATCGACTGGACGTGGGGGCTGGTGTACCGGCCGGTGCGCAGGTCGAAGGCGCCGAGGAGGGACTCGATCATGCGGGCGGTGGAGGTCTTGCCGTTCGTGCCCGTGATGTGGATCGAGGGGTACGCGCGCTGGGGCTCGCCCAGGACGTCCATCAACGCGGCGATCCGGCTGACGGAGGGCTCCAGCTTGGTCTCACCCCAGCGGCTGGCGAGCTCGGCCTCCACCTCGCGCAGCGCCTTGTCGACCTCGGGGTCGGCCGGGCGCGCGGGTACGTCGGCCTGGCGGCCCGCGTCGGCGCCCTGGGCGCGCAGGGTGCGGCTGCCGGCCTCGATCACCGCGAGGTCGGGGTCGCGGTCGGTCTCGGCCGCGATGATCTCGTCGAAGAGACCGTGCGGGTCGCTGGGGTCCGGCTCGTCCGGCTCGCTGCTGTCGTGCGGGGGGAGCTCACTCACGCTGCCAGTCTACGGAGCCGAGCCCACCCCGGGTCTCTCGCCCCCGCCGCCCCTACCCGCCCCATCCCCGGGGGCTCCGCCCCCGGACCCCCCGGGTGGGTTCTTCGGCTACGGGCGAGTGGGGGCCGGTCGCGCAGTTCCCCCCACCGCCCCGCAGCCAAACGAATCCGGCGGGCGGGGGATACGGGGCGAAGCCCCGCCTCAGGGGCGCGGGGAACTGCGCGACCAGCCCCCACCGCCCCGCAGCCAAACGAATCCGGGTGGGCGGGGATGCGGGGCGAAGCCCCGCCTCAGGGGCGCGGGGAACTGCGCGGCCGGCCCCCACCCACCCGCAGCCGAACAACTCCGCGCGACCAGAGGGCCGGGAGGCAGCCGAAGGACGTCGATGGCCCCCGGGACCGGTGAGGTCCCGGGGGCCTTCGTTCAGCTACGGCAGAGCCCTTACGCCTCCGGGAGGCGTTCCAGTTGGGTCTGGATGCGGGCGATGTCCTCGTCCGCCTTGGCGAGTCGCGTACGGATCTTGTCCACGACCTGGTCCGGCGCCTTGGCGAGGAACGCCTCGTTGCCGAGCTTGGCGTTCGCCTGGGCCTTCTCCTTCTCCGCGGCGGCGAGGTCCTTGGCGAGCCGCTTGCGCTCGGCCGCGACATCGATCGTCCCGGAGAGGTCGAGCGCCACCGTGGCCCCGGCGACGGGAAGCGTCGCCGTCGCCGCGAAGGCCTCGCCCTCCGGCTGCAGCCGCAGCAGCTGGCGGATGGCCGCCTCGTGCGGGGCGAGGGCGGTGCCGTCCAGTGTGAGGCGGGCCGGAACACGCTGGCCGGGCTGAAGACCCTGGTCGGCACGGAAGCGGCGGACCTCCGTGATGACCTGCTGAAGCGTCTCGATCTCACGCTCGGCGCCCGCGTCACGGAAGCCGGAGTCGGTCGGCCACTCGGCGATGACGACCGACTCGCCGCCGGTCAGCGTCGTCCACAGCGTCTCGGTGACGAAGGGGACGATCGGGTGGAGGAGGCGCAGGGTGACGTCGAGGACCTCGCCCAGGACCCGCCCGGAGACCTTCGCCGGCTCGCCGCCCGCCATGAACGTCGTCTTGGACAACTCGACATACCAGTCGAAGACCTCGTCCCACGCGAAGTGGAACAGGACGTCCGAGAGCTTGGCGAACTGGAAGTCGTCGTAGAGCGCGTCGACTTCGGCGACCGTCGCGTTGAGACGGGAGAGGATCCAGCGGTCGGTCGCCGACATCTCCGAGGCGTCCGGCAGCGGGCCCTCCACCGTCGCGCCGTTCATCAGCGCGAAGCGCGTGGCGTTCCAGATCTTGTTGGCGAAGTTGCGCGAGCCCTGGACCCAGTCCTCACCGATCGGGACGTCGACGCCGGGGTTGGCGCCGCGCGCGAGCGTGAACCGGAGCGCGTCCGAGCCGTACTTGTCCATCCAGTCCAGCGGGTTGACCGCGTTGCCGAAGGACTTCGACATCTTCTTGCCGAACTGGTCGCGGACCATGCCGTGCAGGGCGATGGTGTGGAACGGCGGGGTGCCGTCCATCGCGTAGAGGCCGAACATCATCATCCGGGCGACCCAGAAGAAGAGGATGTCGTAGCCGGTGACCAGGACGGAGTTCGGGTAGAACTTCGCGAGCGACTCGGTCTGTTCGGGCCAGCCGAGGGTCGAGAAGGGCCAGAGGCCGGAGGAGAACCAGGTGTCGAGGACGTCGGTGTCCTGGTGCCAGCCCTCGCCGGTCGGGGCCTCGTCGTCGGGGCCGACACAGACGACCTCGCCGTTCGGGCCGTACCAGACCGGAATGCGGTGACCCCACCACAACTGCCGCGAGATGCACCAGTCGTGGAGGTTGTCGACCCAGTCGAAGTACCGCTTCTCCATCTCCTGCGGGTGAATCTTGACCCGGCCGTCGCGGACCGCGTCACCCGCGGCCTTGGCGAGCGGGCCGACCTTGACCCACCACTGCATGGACAGCCGCGGCTCGATGGTGGTCTTGCAGCGCGAGCAGTGGCCGACCGAGTGGACGTACGGCCGCTTCTCGGCGACGATCCGGCCCTCGGCGCGCAGCGCGGCGACGATGGCGGAGCGGGCCTCCAGCCGGTCCAGGCCCTGGAACGGACCCGGGACCGTGATGACCGCGTGCTCGTCCATCACGGCGATGTTCGGCAGGTTGTGGCGCTGGCCGATCTCGAAGTCGTTCGGGTCGTGGGCCGGGGTGACCTTGACCGCGCCCGTGCCGAACTCCGGATCGACGTGGGTGTCCGCGACGACCTGGATGAAACGCTCAGTGAGCGGGAGGCGGATGTTCTTGCCGACGAGGTGCTTGTAGCGCTCGTCGTCGGGGTGCACGGCGACAGCGGTGTCACCGAGCATCGTCTCGGCACGGGTGGTGGCGACGACGATCGTGTCGTCCCCCTCCCCGTACTTCATGGAGACCAGCTCGCCGTCGTCGTCCTGGTACTCGACCTCGATGTCCGAGATGGCCGTGAGACAGCGCGGGCACCAGTTGATGATGCGCTCGGCGCGGTAGATCAGCTCGTCGTCGTAGAGCTTCTTGAAGATGGTCTGGACGGCCTGGGACAGACCCTCGTCCATGGTGAAGCGCTCACGGGACCAGGCGACGCCGTCACCGAGGCGGCGCATCTGGCCGGAGATCTGTCCGCCGGACTCGGCCTTCCACTGCCAGACGCGATCGACGAAGGCCTCCCGGCCCAGGTCGTGGCGGGACTTGCCCTCCTTGCCCAGCTCCCGCTCGACGACGTTCTGCGTGGCGATGCCGGCGTGGTCCATGCCGGGCTGCCACAGCGTCTCGTAGCCCTGCATGCGCTTGCGGCGGGTGAGGGCGTCGATGAGGGTGTGTTCGAAGGCGTGCCCGAGGTGCAGGCTGCCCGTGACGTTCGGCGGCGGGATGACGACGGTGTAGGGCGGCTTGTCGCTCTTCGCGTCCGCCTCGAAGTAACCACGTTCTACCCAGCGCTCGTACAGCGTCCCCTCTACGTCGGCCGGCGCGTACTGGGTCGGCAGTTCGGGAGTGGGCTCTGATTGCGGCTGCTGAGAGTTCTCGGTCACGGAGTCAGTTTAGGGGCGTCACCGCCCTGTCCCGAAACACGATTCTTCGTAACGGTCCGCCCCCCACTGCCGTGGCACCCCAGGGGTTACGCCAGGATGTCAGGAACACATAAGCATCTGGAGGGGAACCCAGAGATGAGCTACAACCAGCCGGGCCCGTACGACGGGCCGCCCCAGCAGCCCGGACCGTACGGTCAGCCGGGGCAGCAAGGCCCTTACGGCCAGCCGCCGCAGGCTCCTCAGCCCGGCTACGGCCAGCCGCCGCAGGCCCCCCAGCCCGGCTACGGCTACCCGCAGCAGGCCCCTCCGCAGCCCGGCTACGGCTACCCCCAACAGGCTCCTCAGGGTGTCCCGCCGCAGACTCCCCCGTACGGTCAGCAGCCCGCGTACGGCCAGCAGCCCCCTTACGGGCAGCAGCCTCCCTACGGCCAGCAGCCCTACGGCGCCCCGCAGCCGCCCGCGCCCGGCGGCGGCAAGAAGAAGACGGCGATCGTCATCGGCTCGGTCGCGGTCGTCGCCGCGATCGCCGTGGGGGCGTATCTCGTCATCGGTGGCAGCAGCAGCGGCAGCGGTTCCGTCGCGGACGACGGCCCGCACAAGCTGACGACGCCCGCGACGGTCATCAACGGCACCTACAAGAAGTCCGACAGCTCCGATGACAACCCCACGATGTCCGACAGCGACATCAAGGACTTCGAGAAGTGGGGCGTGAAGAACGCCAAGGGCGCCGGCGCGGGCTACGCGAACGGCACGGGCCTGACCGCGAAGAACCTGTCCTTCAGCGGTGTGTACGGCACCATCGACGACCCGGAGGCCGTCGTCGACGCCATGTTCGCCAAGCTGAAGACGGAGTCCGAGAAGGACCAGAGCAAGGAAGACACCAAGGGCAAGCTGATCGGCAGCCCGCAGGAGTTCACGCCCTCCGGCTTCAGCAACGGCATCCTGAAGTGCCAGGCGGCCGAGATCACGAACACCGACTCGTCGACCTCGACGGCCGGCGCTCCCAAGACCGTGAAGGTGCCCCTGTGCGTCTGGGGCGACCACAGCACGGTCGCCTCCGTCACCTCGGTCGACATCGCCGCCTTCCTCACCGGCAAGAGCGGCTCGCTGGACGACGCGGCCGCCACCGCCGCCAAGCTCCGCAACGACGTCCGCGTCAAGATCTGACCGCACGCGTCAACCGCGAGCACAGCAACGGCGAAGGGGCCCCGGTCGGTTGACCGGGGCCCCTTCGGCGTACGTCCGTACGGTGGCGGTTACGCCGTCTTCTGCTCGCCCGGGCCGCGCCCGCGGGCGTCGCGCGGGATCAGCGTCGGGTTGACGTTGGACAGGACGACGTCCGCCGTGATGACGACCCTCGCCACGTCCTTGCGCGAGGGAACCTCGTACATCACCGCCTGGAGGACCTCCTCCATGATGGCGCGCAGGCCGCGCGCGCCGGTCTGGCGGAGGATCGCCTGGTCGGCGATGGCTTCCAGGGCCTCGCGCTCGAAGTCCAGCTCCACGCCGTCGAGTTCGAACAGGCGCTGGTACTGCTTCACGAGCGCGTTGCGCGGCTCCACGAGGATCTGGAGGAGCGCCGGCCGGTCGAGGTTGTGGACCGAGGTGATGACGGGCAGCCGGCCGATGAACTCGGGGATCATGCCGAACTTCACCAGGTCCTCGGGCATGACCGCCTCGAACTGGTCCTTGGACTCGAGCTCGCGCTTGGAGCGGATCGTCGCGCCGAAGCCGATGCCCTTGGCACCCGCCCTCGACTCGATGAGCTTCTCCAGGCCCGCGAAGGCGCCACCCACGATGAACAGGACGTTCGTCGTGTCGATCTGGATGAACTCCTGGTGGGGGTGCTTGCGTCCGCCCTGGGGCGGGACGGAGGCCGTCGTGCCCTCCAGGATCTTGAGCAGCGCCTGCTGGACGCCCTCGCCGGACACGTCTCGCGTGATCGACGGGTTTTCGCTCTTACGGGCCACCTTGTCGATCTCGTCGATGTAGATGATGCCCGTCTCGGCCTTCTTGACGTCGTAGTCGGCCGCCTGGATGAGCTTCAGCAGGATGTTCTCGACGTCCTCGCCGACGTACCCCGCCTCCGTCAGCGCCGTCGCGTCGGCGATGGCGAACGGGACGTTGAGCATGCGCGCGAGCGTCTGGGCGAGCAGAGTCTTGCCGGAGCCCGTGGGGCCCAGCAGGAGGATGTTGGACTTCGCCAACTCAATGGCGTCGTCCCGGCTCTGACCGCCGCCGTTCTCACCGGCCTGGACCCGCTTGTAGTGGTTGTACACCGCGACCGAGAGGGCTTTCTTGGCCGACTCCTGGCCGACCACGTACCCCTCGAGGAACTCGTAGATCTCGCGGGGCTTCGGGAGCTCCTCCCAGCGGACCTCGCTCGTTTCCGCGAGTTCTTCTTCGATGATCTCGTTGCAGAGATCGATGCACTCGTCGCAGATGTACACACCGGGGCCTGCGATGAGCTTCTTGACCTGCTTCTGGCTCTTGCCACAGAACGAGCACTTGAGCAGATCGCCGCCGTCACCGATGCGTGCCACGGTGTGCTTCCCCTTCGCCTGGGAGACGCCTAGGTCCAGCGGCTCCTGGTGCTGCCTTATGTCCGACGGTACCTTGCCGAGCCCCCCGTTCGGGCCCCCCTTGGCACGGTTCACTTTGTCGTGAACCGCGCCAACGGGCGACAGACGAGCGGCAGACGATACAGCGATACGTCAGACGATCGCGGAACTGTTCATCTTGCGGGTGGAGATGATCTGGTCGATCAGGCCGTACGCGAGCGCGTCCTCAGCGGTGAGGATCTTGTCGCGCTCGATGTCCTCGCGGATCTTCTCGATCGGCGTGGTCGAGTGCTTGGCCAGCATGTCTTCCAGCTGCGCGCGCATCCGGAGGATCTCGTTCGCCGCGATCTCGAGGTCCGAGACCTGGCCGCGGCCGGTCTCACTGTAGGGCTGGTGGATCAGCACGCGGGCGTTCGGAAGCGCCATGCGCTTGCCCGGCGTGCCGGCGGCCAGCAGGATCGCGGCGGCCGAGGCCGCCTGACCCATGCAGACCGTCTGGATGTCGGGCTTCACGAACTGCATCGTGTCGTAAATGGCCGTGAGGGCCGTAAACGAGCCACCGGGGCTGTTGATGTAGACCGAGATGTCACGGTCGGGGTCCATCGACTCCAGGCACAGCAGCTGCGCCATGACGTCGTTGGCGGAGGCGTCGTCGATCTGCACGCCGAGGAAGATCACGCGCTCCTCGAACAGCTTCGCGTACGGGTCGTACTCACGCACGCCCTGCGAGGTGCGCTCGACGAAGCGCGGGATGACGTAGCGGGACTCCGCACGAGGACCGGTGTACTCGGCCTGCGTGCGGGCGTAGAGGCCGCTGCCGGGGAAGTCGTTCACTGTGTCTCCTGAAGAGCCTGTAAGAGCCTGAGGCGGTCGGCTGGGGGCGCTGGAGGGCCGTCTGCGCCGCTCCGGGGCACTGGGTGCGCCCGGAGAGCGGCAGAGGGGCCACGCGCCGCCCTGGGGGGCGCTGAGGGGCTTACGACGCCCCGGTGCCGCCACCGCCCGGCATACCAGCAGCGGTGGGCACGATGTCGTCGATGAGGCCGTACTCCTTGGCCTCGATCGGGTCGAACCAACGGTCGCGGTCCGAGTCACGAGTGATCTGCTCGACCGTCTGACCGGTGTGGAAGGAGGTCAGCTCGGCCATCCGCTTCTTGGTGTGCAGCAGCCGCTCGGCGTGGATCTTGATGTCCGACGCGGAGCCCGCCAGGCCGGCCGAGGGCTGGTGGATCAGGATCTCGGCGTTCGGCAGGGCGAAGCGCTTGCCGGGGGTGCCCGCGCTGAGCAGGAACTGACCCATCGAGGCCGCCATGCCCATGGCGATCGTCACCACGTCGTTCTTGATGAACTGCATGGTGTCGTAGATCGCCATGCCGGCCGTGATCGATCCGCCGGGGCTGTTGATGTAGAGGTAGATGTCCTTGTCCGGGTCGGCGGCAAGGAGCAGCAGCTGCGCCGTGATCTTGTTGGCGATGTCATCGTCGACCGCCTGGCCGAGGAAGATGATCCGCTCGCCGAGCAGTCGGTTGTAGACCTGGTCGCCGAGGCCACCACCGAAGGGTTCGCCGGCAGCTGTGGGCATCAGATTCGTCACGTATCCACCTGCTCGTCTTACGACGGCGCCGGGCCGTCTCACGTCTTCTGCTGGGGGCGTGGGACCCCGGTGCGACAACCGCCCGGGGCGGCTTCGGGGACTCCCCTGCCCTCGTATTCATGGACCCTAACGCGCGGGTCCCTCCGGGGAATCCCGCAGAAGGAACTGTTCGCTGTGAGCGCATGCGCTCCGCTGGGTCGGACAGGGGGTTCGGCGGGGCTGTGCCCCGTCGGGGGCGCGGGGAACTGTGCGATCCGCCCCCACAAAGCCGCGGTCGCGTCTGCCACGGGTGGTCCAACGGCGGGTGCGGCTCGTCGTGGGTTGCTCACGCAGTTCCCCGCGCCCCCAAAGGGCGACGGGCCCCCGGGGACAAGAAGTCCCCGGGGGCCCGTCGTACAGCTGCTGAAGCGCCGTGGGCTTACGCCTCGGGCTTCTCCTCGGAGGCCTCGTCACCGTCGGTGACCTCGGCGACGACCTCGGTGGCCGACTCGGTCTCGTCCTCCTCGTCGTCGAGGTCGACGACCTCGCCGTTGGTGTCCTTGACCGTGGCGGCCTCGACGACGACCGCGAGGGCCTTGCCGCGGGCTACCTCGCCGACCAGCATCGGGACCTGGCCGCCTTCGACGACCGCCTGGGCGAACTGGTCGGGGGACATGCCGGAGGAGGCCGCACGCCGCATGAGGTGCTCGGTGAGCTCCTCCTGGTTGACGTTCAGCTTCTCCTTGTTGACGAGCTCGTCGAGGACGAACTGCGTCTTGATGCCCTTGACCGCGGCTTCCTTGGTCTCGGCGTCGAACTCCTCGACCGTCTTGCCCTGGATCTCGAGGTACTTCTCAAGGTCGAGGCCCATCTGGCCGAGCTGGTGGTGCTCGAGGTTGTGCTTACGGGTGTTGATCTCGTCCTCGAGCAGCTTCTCGGGGACCGGGACCTCGACCAGCTCGAGCAGCTTCTCCAGGACACGCTCCTGGGCCTGCGTGGCCTGGTCGTACTGCTTCATGTTCTCGAGGCGCTTGCGGCTGTCCGCCTTGAGCTCGTCGAGGGTGTCGAACTCGGAGGCGAGCTGCGCGAAGTCATCGTCGAGCTCGGGCAGTTCGCGCGCGGCGACCTGGGTGACCTTGACGGTGACCTCGGCCTCCTTGCCGGCCGCCGAGCCGCCCTTGAGCTCGGAGGCGAAGGTGGCCTCGCCACCGGCCTCCAGGCCCTTCACGGCCTCGTCGATGCCGTCCAGCAGCTCGCCGGAGCCGATGGTGTAGGAGACGTCGGATGCGACGCCGTCCTCCAGCACCTCTCCGTCGACCTTGGCCTCCAGGTCGATCGTGACGACGTCGCCGTCCTGGGCGGCGCGCTCGACCGGCGAGGTGGACGCGAAGCGCTCACGGAGCTCCTCGACGGCCTTCTCGACGTCCTCGTCGGCGACCTCGACTGCGTCGACCTCAACCTCGATGCCGGAGTAGTCCGGGATCTCGATGGTCGGGCGGATGTCGACCTCGGCGGTGAAGTTCAGCGTTTCGCCGTCCTTCAGCTCCGTGATGTCGACCTCGGGCTGGCCGAGGACGTTCAGCTCAGCCTCGTTGACCGCTTCGGTGTAGAACTTCGGGAGCGCGTCGTTGACGGCCTCTTCGAGCACGGCGCCGCGACCGAACCGCTGGTCGATGACGCGCGCCGGGATCTTGCCCTTCCGGAAGCCCTTCACCGTGACCTGCTGGTTGATCTTCTTGTACGCCGCGTCGAGGCTGTCCTTGAGCTCCTCGAAGGGCACCTCAACAGTGAGCCGAACCCGAGTCGGGTTCAGGTTCTCCACGGCGCTCTTCACGGTTCGGTCTCCTTGTGGCTGACTTCTTGGGGGTACTGCTGCGGGGTTCTGCTGTTTGTTTCTGCCGAGATCAGGCAGAGCCTCAGCGGATTCGCGGCCCTTGAGAGACGTAACAGTGCAGACACACGGGCGCGCAACCTGCATAGTAACCGCAGGCGGTACACGCCCCAAAAGGCGATCTTGCGATCCCGGCCATCGGCCGTCGGGCGTCTGTTCTCTCGCCTGATCCGTCGCCTGACGTGTCGCCGGAACCGGCTGGTGGTCGGGGTGGCGGGATTTGAACCCACGGCCTTCCGCTCCCAAAGCGGACGCGCTACCAAGCTGCGCCACACCCCGTCGGTGCGACACGTAGGGTACATGCCCGGAGACAGCGCGGCTGCCGCATTTCACGAGCGTCCGCGGGGTCGCGGAACGGGGTGTGCGGGGACGGGGTGCGACCCGCTACGATGCCTCCTGTGCCGGGGTCACTGACCTGCGGTGCTCTCTGTGCGGGCGTAGCTCAATGGTAGAGCCCTAGTCTTCCAAACTAGCTACGCGGGTTCGATTCCCGTCGCCCGCTCCATACGGCTCAGGGCCGGGCCGGAGGATCACTCCTCCGGCCCGGCCCTGAGCGTTTTACCGGTCGGTCGGATCGCCAATCGTTTCGCCGGTCGTTTTGTCGGTCGGTCGGATCGCCGATGGATTTCCCCGGTCGGTCGGTCGGATCGCTGATCGAGTCGGCATGGAGAGCGCGGTCGGCCCGGGGCGCGGCCGTCGGGTCCGCGTCCATGAATGGGGCGGTGAAGGCGTCGGCCCGTCCCGCCCGGAGATCAGAACCAGGGATCAGAAACTGATCGAGTTGATCGTCTGCGCTATCGAGTCCAGGAACCGCTGGATGGACGGAGCCATTCCGGTCGACGCGAGGAAGAAGCCGAAGAGCACCGCGACGATGGCGGGCCCCGCCTTGATCGATCCCCCTCGGATCAACACCACGAGGATGATCGCCAACAGCAGTACCACTGACAGCGAAATGGCCACAACTGATCACACCCTACGGTCGGTCCGCTCTCCCGGCCCGGGGGTGCAGCCCCGCACACCCCCGCCAGAACCATCGTGCCACCAACGCGGCCCCCGTATGCCGCAGGTGACACATCGTCGGCCGGGACCGCCCGGGAACCGCACTCCCCCACCCTCCCGTGACGGGCCAACCGTGCGACCCCGTACGGCAATTCGACCGGGCACCCGCATGGGAAATTCCGGGGGGTCGTTGCTGTGTCCACACATCCCGTTCGCAGGAATTTCCAATTGTTGCCACAGGCGCGGCGAAGAAACGCCGGAGAGCGTCCGGAAGATGGCTCCGAAGACACCGAAGGCACCGAAGACTGGACATTTCACCAGAGTCGCCCGCGAGTGTTATGCACCAATTAGTCGTGACGAATGCGGACAGAACGGCGCCACAACTGTCGTATGCGGTAAGGGGAAATCGCCAAATCCGGGGTACTCGAAACGTTACTCACGGACGAACTCACACGTGATATGCAGGAATAACGCCAGGAGTTTTACGAAGACACACAGGCAACGCTAGGGTGCCTCAGATGTTCCACGCCGCCTCGTCCCCCGCAAGAGCAGCAAGGTCCTGGTTCGTCTCCCCCGCTCCCTCCGCTCCCCGCGGTTTCTGGTGGGAGGCTTCGTGACGAACTCGCTCCACCCGAACGGTCCCCGTCGAACGCCGCTCCCCCCGGCAGTACGGTCGGTGGAGGGGGTGCCGACCCCGCGCTCGGCCCCGAGCCTGCCGTCCGACCGGGCTTCGAAGCCGGCCGGCGCCACGGCCGCCACCGCCCCCGCGGCCGCCACCGCCACCCAGCCCGGCAAGCCGCGTGACGCCTTCTTCGACAACGCCAAGTACCTGGCGATCGTGCTCGTGGCCATGGGCCATGCGTGGGAGCCCCTGAAGGGTCAAAGCCGCGTCCTCGAAGCCGCGTACATGGTCGTGTACGCCTTCCACATGCCGGCCTTCATCATCATCTCCGGCTACTTCTCCCGCAGTTTCGACATGCGCGCCGACCGGCTGAAGCGCCTGGTCACCGGCGTCGCCGTGCCGTACGTCGTCTTCGAAGTGGCGTACGTCCTCTTCAAGCGCTGGGCCGACGACGATCCGTCGCTGCCGGTCAGCCTGCTCGACCCCTGGTTCCTCACCTGGTTCCTGTGCGCGCTGTTCATCTGGCGGCTGACGACGCCGCTGTGGAAGCTGGTCCGCCGGCCGCTTCCGCTCGCGCTCCTCGTGGCCATGCTCGCGACCACCTCGCCGTCCATCGGTGACGACCTGGATCTGCAGCGGACGCTCCAGTTCCTGCCGTTCTTCGTGCTGGGCCTGTGCATGAAGCCCGAGCACTTCCAGTTGGTTCGCCGCCGCGAGGTGCGCATCCTGTCGGTGCCGGTGTGCGCCGCCGCGCTGGTCGTGAGCTGGTGGGCGGTACCGCGGATGAACCCCGGCTAGTTCTACCACCGCGACAGCGCCCAGGAGCTGGGTGTCCCCTGGTGGGTCGGCCCCGTGATGGTGCTCGCCCTCCTCGGCTGCTCGCTGGTGCTCACGGCGTGCTTCTTCGCCTGGGTGCCGCGCCGCAGGATGTGGTTCACGGCGCTCGGCGCGGGCACGCTGTACGGCTATCTGCTGCACGGTTTCCTGGTCAAGGGCGGCGACTACTGGGGGTGGTTCGACCACGAGTGGCTGCACCGGCCGCTCGGCGAGATCTTCGTGACCCTCGTCGCGGGCGTGGCCGTCACCCTGCTGTGCACGGCGCCGGTCCGGCGGGTCTTCCGCTTCGCGATGGAGCCCAGCATGGAGTGGGCGTTCAAGCGGGACGCCACGGAGCTGGCCCGCGAGCGGGCCAAGACCCCGGCGTAACCACCGTCAACACGGCGCGATCGCCCTGACCTGGCGCAACCACTGTCAACTCTGTGCGACCAGCGTCAACCCGACAGGGTCACCGTCAGCCCGGCGGCAGGCCGAGCAGCGCCCGCATCGCGGCGTACTTCTTGGTCAGCCGCGCGCGGGTGTGCTCGTCGAGGACCGCGAGCCGGGCCGGATCGGCGTTGTGTGCCAGGTCCGAGGCCTTGACCACGAGAGCTCCCGGAGTCGTACGAATGCGTTTCGCGTACGACTCCGGGGGCTCTCCCTCGCGTTTGGTCAGCGCCAGCACGATGTCCTTCGTCCGCCCGGTCAGCGCGGCCTCGCGCAGCCAGTCCTCGGAGAGCACGTCGTCCTCGACGGCGTCGTGCAGCCAGGCCGCCGCGATCTGCTCGTCGTCGCCCCCGCGCTCACGGACCCCGTCCGCGACGGCCTGCAGGTGCTCGGTGTACGGCCGCCCCGCCTTGTCGGTCTGGGCGGCATGCGCCGTACGGGCGAGGGTCTCTATTTCGGCCAGGGTCAGGAGAGTCTGCGTCACCCCTCCAGTGTCTCCCGCCGCAGCGCCGCGCGGGCGGGGTCGGTGACCGCCGTCAGACCGAGCATGACAACCGCCCCGGCGAAGGACCCGCACAAAAGGGGCGGGATGTACGGTCCCTGCCCGGTCGGCCCCTTCATCATCGGCACCAGCATGGCGAGCGCGATGGCCGTGCCGAGGACGATGCCGGCCGGGGTGACCGGCGGGGCCTCCCAGCGGAGCATGCGCACCGGCGGCGGGTGGAGCCGAGCCGCCCTTCATCCGGATCTCGCCGTCGCAGCCCGGTACCGCCGTCGTCAGCGGGTTGCCGTGGCGCCGTCCCGGCAGATCAGGAGGAGGGCTCGGTCGTCGTTGACGTCCTTGGCGACCGCCTCGATGAGGTGCCACGCGGCGCCGTGGAAACCGCCCGCGACATAGCGGTCGGCCTCGCCGGTGAGACGGTCGATGCCCTCGACGATGTCACGGTCGGAGGTTTCCACCAGACCGTCCGTGAAGAGCATCAGGACGTCCCCGGGCCGCAGGGAACCCTTGACGGGGTCGAACTGGGCACCGTCGTACACCCCGAGGAGCGGACCCTCCGCGGCCTTCTCCTCCCAGCGCCCGCTGCCCGCGCTGAGCTGAAGGCCCGGCGGGTGCCCGGCGGAGAAGAGTTCGTAGTCGCCGGAGTCCAGGTCCAGGACCAGGTGGATCGACGTGGCGAAGCCCTCGTCCCAGTCCTGGCGCAGGAGGTAGCCGTTCGCGGCGGGCAGGAAGGCGTGAGGTGGGAGCGATCCCAACAAGCCGCCGAAGGCTCCGGAGAGGAGCAGGGCGCGCGAACCCGCATCCATACCTTTTCCGGATACATCGGTCAGGACGACTTCGAGCGTTCGGCCGGTGTTCGTACGTGCGGCCACGACGAAGTCCCCCGAGAACGACTGACCGCCCGCCGGGCGCAACGCCATCTCCCGGTGCCAGCCCAGCGGCAGGCCCGGCAGCTTGCTCTGCACCCGGATGCGTTCGCGCAGGTCGAAGAGCATGGTGCCGCCGCGCCGCCAGGGCACGCCGACCCGGCTGCGGAACTGGGCGATCAGCAGGCCGAAGAAGCCGCAGGCCGCGACGACCAGGACCACGCCCGGGGTGACCCGCGAGGGGCCCTCGGTGTACGGGCCCAGCTTCACCGACTCCACTATCAGCGCGGTGGCGGCGGCCGCGTACAGGCCGAGCAGGCTGGCGGGGCGCAGCAGAAGGCCGCCCGCGACGATCGGCAGGACCAGCGCGGCCGGGGAGCACCAGACCGAGTTCATCAGCGTCGTGGCCGCGATCACGGGGATGGTCAGCAGCAGACCGGCCAGTGCGATCCAGTCCGAACCGTCGCCGCGGAAGTAGTCGACGGCGGATCTGCGCACGCCGGTGCGGGCCCGGTGCCACTGCTTCTTCAACCGGGCCGTGAACGTCTCGGCTTCCGCGCGCCGCTCTCGTCCTGCTGCCATTAGTTCGGGACCCTATCCATCGGACCAGGTGCTTGGCACGGGAGGTCCCACTTGTCCCCCGTCCGAGCGCTCAACATCACAGTGAACGGCGCCTCCGGAGGTGGGGGAAATTCCCTCGCTCGTACCGCATTGCCCTGGTAGGCATGGCGTATGACGACTGACTTGCGGGTGCTGCGGCAGCCCGAGTGGAACACGTGGTACGACAACCTGGTCCGCGCGTTCGGGGGCGTACCGGAGTCGTCCGAGGAGCGCGAAGTGATGAACGCGCTCACAGAGTACGACCGTTTCCTGGGGATCTGGGACGGCGACCAGTGTGTGGGCACCGCGGGGGCGTTCTCCTTCCGGGTCACCGTCCCCGGCGGCACCTCCGTACCGGCCGCGGGCATCACGATGGTGAGCGTCGCGGCCACCCACCGCCGGCGCGGGCTGTTGACGTCGATGATGCGGCGGCAGCTGGACGACATCCGCTCATGGGGCGAACCGCTCGCCGTGCTGACCGCGTCGGAGCCGGTGATCTACGGCCGGTTCGGCTACGGCATCGCGACCCATCAGTACAACGTCGAGATCGACACGACCCGGGTACGGCTGTCCGTACCGCCCGGCACCGATGACGTACGTCTGCGGTACGCCACGCCTGCCGAGGTGCTCGACGCCTGTGAGGCGGTGTACGCGCGGCTGGTCCCGGGCCGGCCCGGGATGCTGGCGCGGCGGCCCGGCTGGGACCGGGCGATGCTGCTCGACCCGGAGAGCGAGCGGGACGGGGCGTCGCCGTTGCAGTGCGTGGTCGCCGAGCGGGACGACGAGGTCGTGGGCTACGCCCGGTACCGGATCAAGCAGGACGGCGACCACCGCGGGGCCGGGTTCACCGTCCGCCTCGACCAACTGGAGGCGCTCGACCCGGCGTCGCACGCGGCGCTGTGGCGGTTCCTCTTCGAGATCGACCTGACGTCCACGCTGCGCGCCCACGGCCGCCCCGTCGACGAGGCGTGGCAGCACATGGTGTCCGACATCCGCCGCTGCGCGGTGCGGATGCGGGACGCGCTGCATGTGCGGCTCGTGGACGTCGGTGTCGCGTTGGAGGCGCGGACGTATCAGGCGCCGGTGGACGTGGTGTTCGAGGTGGAGGACGTGTTCTGCCCCTGGAACGAGGGGCGTTGGCGGCTCACCGGGGACACCAAGGGCGCGACCTGTGTGCGTACGTCGGACGCCGCCGATCTCGCGCTGTCCGTACGGGAGTTGGGGGCGGCGTATCTCGGCGGGGTGTCCCTGGCCTCGCTCGCGGCGGCGGGGCGGGTGCGGGAGTTGCGGCGGGGCGCGCTCGCGGAGGCCTCGGTGGGCTTCTCGTCGGCGGTCGCGCCCTGGTTGCCGCACGGGTTCTAGCCCCCGGGGGGACCCCGGTTCATCTGTTCCGTTGCTCCAACTGCATGTTCTGTTCTTCCAACTGCTCTACCTGTTCTGGCAGGTCGGGCACCAGAAGAGGTTGCGGGCGGCGAGATCGGCGGTGCGGATCTCGCCGCCACAGATGTGGCAGGGCAGGTTGGCCCTGCGGTACACGTACACCTCGCCGCCGTGGTCGTCCACGCGCGGTGGGCGATCCATGGCCTCCGGAGTGTGTTCCGGGCGGACGGTGTCGATGCGATTGTTGCGGACGCCCTCGCGCATGAGTGCCACCAGGTCCGTCCAGATCGCGTCCCACTGCGTCGGGGTGATGTCCTTCCCCGTGCGGTACGGATCGATGCCGTGACGGAAGAGGACTTCAGCGCGGTAGACGTTCCCTACGCCCGCGATGATCTTCTGGTCCATGAGGAGGGCGGCGATCGTCGTACGGCTGCGGGAGACGCGGTGGTACGCCGCCGACGGGTCCGCGTCGGCGCGGAGGGGGTCCGGGCCGAGGCGGGCGTGTATCGCGTGCTTCTCGTCGTCCGTGATCAGGGCGCAGGTGGTGGGGCCGCGGAGGTCGACGTACGACGTGGCGTTCGCGAGGCGGAGGCGGACCGTGTCGGTGGGGGGTGGGGCGGGGGCGTCGCCGAAGTTCACCTTGCCGAAGAGGCCGAGGTGGATGTGGATCCAGTCGGCGGTGCGGAAGGCGAGGAAGAGGTGTTTGCCGTGGGCGTCGGCGTGTTCGAGGGGGGTGCCGTCGAGGAGGGCGGCGGCGTCGGTGAACTTGCCCTGGGGGCTGGTGACGCGGGTGGGCCCGCCTGCGAACCTGGCCTCGTAGTCCTCGGCCAGCCGGTGAATCGTGTGCCCCTCGGGCACGGGGTCCTCCTCGTGCAGCAGTGTCTTCTACGGCGTCGACGGCTCGGGGGTTGTCTCGCCCCCGCCGCCCCTACCCTCCCCCAAGCTCTCGGCTTCGCTCGAGCAGGGGGGACCCCCATCATCCCCAGGGGCTCCGCCCCTTCAACCCCACCGGCGGCTCCGCCCCCAAACCCCCGCGGGACTGCCGCCCCTGCACCCCACCAGGGGCACGCCCCCGAATCCCCCGCGGGGCTCCGCCCGCGCACCCCGCCGGGGGCTGCCGCCCCCTGGACCCCTGCGGGGCTCCGCCCCGGACGTCCCGCATCGGCCTGCACGGCCTCGTCCTCAAACGCCGGACGGGCTGGAGACGCGGGCCGGGGCGGGTGGGGCATCGGCTTCGGGCTTGTCCTCAGGCTCCGGACGGACCGGAGGTGCGGGTCGGGGCGGGGGCTTGTTCTCCGGCGCCGGATGGGATGGGGCTTTTAGGGGCGCGGGGAACTGCGCGACCAGCCCCCGCCGGCCCGCGGACGAAGACCTCCGGGCGGACGGGGGATCCGGGGCGCAGCCCCGATCCCTCAGGGACGCGGGGAACTGCGCGAGCAACCCCCACCCACCCGAGGCCGAAGAACTTCGCACGGCCGGGGATCCGGGGCGCAGCCCCGAACCCCTAGGCGCGAGCAACCCCCACGCGGCCGAAGGCTCAGGCCTGCTGGGGGTGGTGGGGCGGGACGGGCGGGAGGTCGCCGGTCTTTTCGTAGGCCGACAGCATGTCGATGCGGCGAATGTGGCGCTCGTCACCGGAGAAGGGCGTGGAGAGGAAGACCTCCACGAACTTCGTCGCCTCCTCCTCGGAGTGCATCCGCGCACCCACCGCCACCACGTTGGCGTTGTTGTGCTGCCGCCCCAGCGACGCCGTCTCCTCGCTCCAGGCGAGCGCGGCACGAACCCCGGCCACCTTGTTCGCCGCGATCTGCTCCCCGTTGCCGGAGCCGCCGATCACGATGCCGAGGGCCTCGGGATCGGCCGCCGTACGCTCCGCCGCGCGGAGGCAGAACGGCGGGTAGTCGTCCTGGGCGTCGTAGATGAGGGGCCCGCAGTCGACGGGCTCGTGCCCGGCGGCCTTGAGCCACTCGACGAGGTGGTTCTTGAGTTCGAAACCGGCATGATCGGAGCCGAGATACACGCGCATGGTCCGAGTGTGACACGGCCGTTTCGGATGGACCTCGCCGGGTGTCGTTGGCGAAAACTGTGAGCAAGGCTACAAACCTCAAGGAAACCTCAAGTAACGATCTGGATTCAAAGGTTCACGAATTCCTTTGCCTCCGATTCACTGGACCGGCTCGTTACAGGGTCCCTACAAGGGCCCGCTCGGGTCCGTACACCGCTCGTACGGGAATCTGCTCACCCGGCGCAAAGGAATCCCCCTCATGACCTCGCAGCCGACCCCCACAAAGGCCGCAAGCGGCCACGGAGGCCCCGGAGAACCCGGTTCGGGCCTCCAGGCCGGACTCAAGAACCGTCATCTGACCATGATCGCCATTGGTGGCGTCATCGGAGCCGGCCTCTTCGTGGGCTCCAGCTCCGGTATCGCCACCGCGGGCCCCGGAATCCTCCTCTCCTACGCCCTCGTCGGCACGCTCGTGGTGCTGGTGATGCGGATGCTGGGCGAGATGTCCGCCGCGAACCCGACCTCCGGTTCGTTCTCCGCGCACGCGGACCGCGCGCTCGGGCGCTGGGCCGGTTTCTCGATCGGCTGGCTGTACTGGTTCTTCTGGGTGGTCGTGCTGGCCGTCGAGGCGACCGCGGGAGCCAAGATCCTCGAAGGGTGGATGCCCGGCGTACCGCAGTGGGGCTGGGCGCTCATCGTGATGATCGTGCTCACCGCGACCAACCTGGTCTCCGTCGGCTCGTACGGTGAGTTCGAGTTCTGGTTCGCCGGGATCAAGGTCGTGGCGATCGGCGCGTTCATCATCGTCGGCGGGCTCGCGATCTTCGGCGTGCTGCCGGGCGTCGACGCCCCGAAGGCCGGCCTGGGGAATCTGACCGAGCACGGCGGCTTCCTGCCGCACGGGCCCGGCGCGATCCTCACCGGTGTGCTCCTGGTCGTCTTCTCCTTCATGGGCAGCGAGATCGCGACCCTCGCCGCCGGCGAGTCCGAGGACCCGCAGCGGGCCGTCACCAAGTCCACCAACAGCATCATCTGGCGCATCGGCGTCTTCTACCTGGGCTCGATCCTCGTCGTCGTGGCCCTGCTGCCGTGGAACGACCCCTCGATCAAGGACAAGGGCTCCTACGTCGCCGCCCTCGACTCCCTCGGCATCGCGCACGCCGGTGAGATCATGAACTTCATCGTGCTGACCTCCGTGCTGTCCTGCCTGAACTCCGGGCTCTACACGGCCTCCCGGATGGCGTTCTCGCTCGGTGAGCGTGGCGACGCGCCCAAGGTGTTCGCGAAGACCACCTCGCGCGGTGTCCCGATGGCCGCGATCGTCGTCTCGGTCGTCTTCGGCTTCGTCGCCGTCTTCTTCAACTACAAGTTCCCGGACTCGGTCTTCCTCTTCCTCGTCAACTCCTCCGGCGCGGTCGCCCTGTTCGTCTGGCTGGTCATCTGCTTCTCGCAGCTGCGGATGCGGAAGATCATCCAGCGCGAGGCGCCGGAGAAGCTGGTCGTGAAGATGTGGCTGTACCCCTACCTGACCTGGGCGACGGCCGCGCTGATCGTCTTCGTCCTCGGCTACATGCTGACCGACACGGAACACGACGGACGCGAGACCGTGCTGCTGTCGCTGCTCGTCGCCGCGATCGTCCTCGCGATCGCCTTCGTGAAGCAGAGGCTCGGCGGCTCCGCGGCGACCGAGCCCGCGGGCGTCGACGCGCCGGTGGACGCCAAGGAGCCGGTCGACGCCGCGTCGGAGGCCTGAGCACACGGACGCGGATTCCGGCGGAATCGGTAAGACGGAATCGGTAGCGGGGAGGGGCCCGGCGGCAGCTGCCGCCGGGCCCCTCCCCGTTCACAGGGGCGTGAAGCTCTTCTTGACCGCGTCGTAGACGGGGAGCGCGGTCGCCTCGATGTCGGGGTGGTACCAGGTGCTGATCTCGTACGACGTGCCGCCGGAGCGGAAGCCGAGCAGTCGGACGTGCCAGAGCCGCCCCCTGGCCGTGACGGTGTACTCCCAGACGACCGCGGGCGCGCCGCGGAACGTGGTGCGCTCCAGGCGGATCCGGCGGTAGTTCAGGCCCTTGCTCGTACTCACCTCCGCCTGCTGCCACTGCGCCAGCAGGTCACCACGGGCCGGGGTCGCGTTGGCCACGATCTCCTGCGCACGGTCGGGCGAGGTGTAGTGCACCTCGGAACCGCTCTGCGCCACCCGCTGCCAACCCTGCGGCGGCACCCACGCGTACAGTCCGGCCTCCTTCCGGGCGCCCGCCGGCAGGCTCGGCGGGCGTGATGTGCCGTCGACGGTGGGGGGTGGGGAGGAGGGGGTGGTGGACGGGTTCTGCGCGGAGTTCGGTGACGTCGACGAGGCCGATGGCGAGGTCGAGGTCGACGCGCCGGTCGTGTCGTGGGAGGAGCCGCCCGTCTGCGTCATGACGAGCCCGACGACGGTTCCCACGATCACCACGCCACCGGCGGCGGCCAGGCCCATCCGGCGCCGGCCCCGCCGTGGGACGGCGGGCACGGCGGGGCCGGGGAGTTCGCCCGGCGGCATGACCACCGCGCGGGAGACCGTGGTGTGCGTGGCGAGGGAGGGGGGTTCGGGAAGCGGCGGGGGTGCGAGGGGCTCGGGGGCTGGTTCGGGGGCAGGGGTGGGCGCTGGTGGGGGTGGGGGTTCGGGGGTTGGATCGGGTAGGGGAACGGGCTCCGGGATGGCGTCCTGTACGGGGTCCGGCTCGGAGTCTGGTGCGGGGGTCGGCTCGGGAGCCCGCTGGGGCGGGAGGTGTTGCGCCGCGCGTATGAGGCTCACGTCCAGGAGCGCGCGCGTGGGCGACTCCTGGTGGAAAGGGGGGACGGGGGGCGGCGCGGCTTCCGGTGTCTCCGATGCCTCCGGTGCCTCCACTGCATCCGGAGCCTCAGCCGTCCCTCCCACCTCTGACGTCTTGGATGCCTCCGCCGTCTTGGATGCCTCCGCCGTCTTGGATGCCTCCGGTACCTCCCGTGCCTCTGCCGCTTCCGATGGTTCCCGTGTCTCTGGCGCTTCCGGTGAATCCGGTGAATCCGCCGCTGGTTCGGGGACGAGCCCCGCTTCCGGAGATTCGGTCTCCTCCGGTCGAGGGAAGGCAATCGGGCGCAACGCCGTCTCCAGCTCCGCCAGACCCGGTCGGGTCGACGGCTCCTTCTCCAGCAGGGCGGCCAGGATCTCCCCCAAGTCACCCGCCGTGGAAGGAAGCTCGGGCTCCTCGTACAGGACCGCGTGCAACGTCGCCAGCGTGGTCGAACGGGAGAACGGAGAGCGGCCACCGAGGGCCGCACAGAGCGTCGCCCCCAGCGACCAGACGTCGGACGGCGGACCCTGGGGGCGTCCGGAGACACGCTCGGGTGCCATGTAGTCAGGGGAGCCGACCAGCATCCCGACCATGGTGAGCGCCTCCGCGTCCTGGAGCGCGGCGATGCCGAAGTCGGTGAGGACGACACGGTGTCCGCGCCGTTCGACCAGGACGTTGCCCGGCTTGATGTCCCGGTGGAGTACTCCCCCGGCGTGCACCTGGCGCAGGGCCGCGACCAGTTCGAGTCCGATGCGGGCCGCGGTGGGCGGGTCGAGCGGTCCGTCCTCGACCACGAGTTGTTCGAGAGAGCGGCCGGCGACGAGTTCCATGACGATCCACAGCCGCTCGCCCTGGTCCACGACGTCGTAGATGCGCACGACATTGGGATGGTCGATCCGGGCCGTGGCCCTGGCTTCGCGCAGGGTGCGTTCGCGGCGGGTTCGGGTGTCCTCCGGGTCGAGTCCGTCGATCCGCATTTCCTTGACGGCGACCTGCCGGTCGAGCATTTCGTCGGTGGCTCGCCACACCCGTCCCATTCCCCCCTGGCCAATACTCTCGGCCAGCCGATATCGACCCGTCACCAATAATCCCGGAACACCACCACTCGTATTCCCCGTCAATCCCCTGCACCCCCTCAACACCCGCCACAATCGTCCGACACAGCAGAAACACAATGGTCACACTTCATGCCGTACCAGCATAGTGCGGAGAAATCTTGTGGTACCTCTTCAAGTACTGCGAATTCAGGCGCAGCCAAGGGGGGCGAACATGAGTTCTCGTCACACGATGACCATCGCAGGATCACTGCTCACGGCATCTTTCTCGGCCGTGATGATCCTTTCCTTCACCGCCGTCGCGGACGACCAGGGACCGGGGAGCAGCAAGGGGGGAAAGGCCATGGACCCGGCGCCGGCGGGGGTGAAGCTGACCACGTTGCTGCCCGAGAAGATCTCGGTGGACAACAGCTCGCACGAAACGGCGCTGACCGCCACGGTGAAGAATGAGGGAACCAAGGACAGCGGAAAGATCCGGCTACTGGTGGTCGGATTCGACGGCCTACAGGTCAAGAGTGTCAAGGGTTGTTCCGCCATGGCGGACAAGGATCTGCCCAAGGGTTCGAACAGTGGATTCGTGTGCGATGTCGGAAATCTCGCGGCCGGAAAGTCGCAGTCGTACGCCGTCGCCGCGACCTTCGATCTGAGCAAGACCGGAAAGATCTGCCTGCCGGTACAGGACAGCGACGGAAAGAAGACGTTCTGGCAGCAGGGCCCGGTGCCGTTCGGTACGACGAACCCGTCGCCGAACGCCCCGGCCACTCCGCTGCTGCTCGACACCGAGAACAAGCCGGTGACACCCGGCGGCGACCAGTTGCCCAAGACCGGCGCCGGGAGTGACCTGCTGCCGCTCGGCGCGGCGGGGGCGGCGCTCGTCTCCGTCGGGGTGGCGGGAATGTGGTGGGCCCAGCGGCGGCCCCGTCGGCAGCCGCAGTCGTGACCGGGTGGGCGGGGACGCCGTGTGCGCGGCGTCCCCGGCCCACCTTCCCCACAACGCGGAAGAGGCTCGCCGGGTCGAAGTCGGAGTACGACCCGGCGAGCCTCTTGCGAGGGGACTGCGAACCTCTTTCGAGGGGACTACGGCCTCAGCGGTTGAGGAACTTCCAGGCGGTCGGCAGGACGCCCATCGCCAGCGCCGCCTTCAGGGCGTCGCCGATCAGGAACGGGGTGAACCCCGCCGCGAGGGTCGCGCTCAGCGACATGCCGGTGGCGGCGGCCAGGTACGGGAGGCCGACCGCGTAGATGATCGCCTCGCCCAGCAGCATCGTGCCCGCGGTGCGCAGGAACGAGCGGTCGGCGCCACGGCGTGCGAGGGCGCCCACGGCGGCGGAGGCGAACATCATGCCGAGGATGTAGCCGAGGGACGGGGCGGCGGTGCCGGAGCCGCCGTCGGCGAACCACGGCATGCCCGCCATGCCGACCAGGGCGTAGAGCGCGAGCGAGAGGAAGCCGCGGCCCGCGCCGAGGGCCGTGCCGACGAGGAGGGCGGCGAAGGTCTGTCCGGTCACCGGGACCGGGGAGCCCGGCACGGGCAGGGAGATCTGGGCGGCGAGGCCGGTGAGGGCGGCTCCGCCGAGTACGAGGGTGATGTCCCTGACGCGGGAGGCCGGGAGCAGGTCGGCGAGGACCTCGCCGGGGCGGATGCCTTGGCGGGGGGTGGCGGCAGCGGTGCTCATGGGGACTCCGGCGGGTGACGGGGGGGGTCGGGACACGGTGACGCTATCCCAGGGGGGCGGGTGGATCACCGTGTGCGATCGACAAAGCGGGGATCCGGGACTTGGTGGAGCCCTTACAAAGGAGGCCGCGTACACCTATCGGGGCGTGATGCTGGTCACTGAGGTGGGATGGTTTTGTCCCGGGGGAGCTTCGAGCGCGCTCTGTAGGGTCTCGCCAATTCGCCCCCGCCGCCCCTACCCGTCCCATCCCTCCGGGGCTCCGCCCCGGACCCCGTCGGGCGTCTTCGTTCGGCTGCGGCCCGGTGGGGGCCGTTCGCGCAGTTCCCCGCGCCCCTGAAAGCCCCGGGTCGGCCGACGGCCGAAGGACGGCGCCTCTGGCCGGAATCGGGGGTAAGACCTACCCTTCAGGGCATGGTTGCCCAGGCTGAGAACTTCGCGTCGCGTCGCTATGTCGACCTGCGACGCCAGGGCACCGCCACCTGTCGCCCCGGGTAGGGCGGGCGGAGCGCATCCGGCTCGCCGAGACGCGACCGTTTCGGACACGCTCCCCAGGAAGCGCCATGCCTCGTACCTCCCTTGCCTCCCTCTCCCCCTCCCCGCCCACGACACCCCACCGCGCCACCGCAGGCGACCGCCGTCGCACCAGCGCCAGCGTCATCCTGCGCTCCGTGCTGGAACACGGCCCGGTCGCCCGCAGCACCGTCGCCCGGCTGACCGGCCTCTCCCCCGCCTCGGTGACCGACTACTGCGCCCGGTTCACCGCGCTCGGCCTGATCCGGGAGGCTCCGACGCCCCGGCAGTCGAACGGCGTCGGACGTCCTCACGTCCCCATCCACCTGGACGACTCCCGGTTCGTGGTCGGCGGGGTCCACGTGGCCGTCCCCTACACCACCGTCGCCCTGCTCGACCTGCGCGGCCGGGTCGTCACGGAGCGACGGCTCGCCCACGACGACGGCACGGAGCCCGACCGCGTACTCGCGAACGCCGCCGCCGGGCTGGCCGCCCTGCTCACCGACCACCCCGGCCGCACCCCCCTCGGCGTCGGTGTCGCGGCCGGCGGCTGGGTGGACCGCGACTCCGGGATGATCGTGGAACACGCGCTGCTCGGCTGGCGTGACGTCGACGTCCGGGGCGCGCTCGGCACGCGGAGCGGACTGCCGGTCCATGTGGACGGGCACGCGCGGGCGTTGGTCAACGGAGAGCGGCTGTTCGGGCGGGCGCGCGGCAGCCGCAGCGTGCTGCACCTGTTCGTCGGCAACGTGGTGGACGCCGCCTTCGCCACCCACGACGAGGTGCACCACGGTCCCCGCTCCCAGGCCGGGACCATCGCCCATCTGCCGTTGCCGGGCGGCTCGGAGCGGTGCGACTGCGGCCGGACCGGCTGCCTTCAGGCCGAGTTGAGCGAGCGGACACTGTGCCGGCGGGCACGGGAGGCGGGGGTCATCACCATCGCCGACCCGATGCACGTGGTCGGCGCCGCGGCCGACGGCGACCCCGTCGCCGTACGTCTGCTGCTGGAGCGGGCCCGGACGGTCGGGCGGGCGGCCCGGCTGCTGCTGGACGTGCTCAATCCGGACACGGTCGTCGTCGCGGAGGTCGGGACCGTGCATCGGGAGGACTGCCTCGGGGCGCTGCGCGCGGAGGTGGGTGCGGACCGGGCGGCTTCCGTCCTGCCGACCAGTTTCCCGGAATCCGTCCTCGCCGTGGCGGGTGGATCGGTGGCACTCGACGTGGTGTACCGGGATCCGCTGAGCCTGTCACCGGGGACGAATTAATTCAGAAACTCGGAATGTTGACAGCGGTCGTCCGAGGACAGGAGCATCCTTCTCATGAGCAGCTCGCGGGTGCAGGTTCCGCTGACCAAGTGCCGCGTCGTCGACCTTATGCGGGTCGCACGCACGCGTTGTTGCTGACGCCGGGTCACTGCCGCGTCGGCGCCTTGACCTGCTGACGCGTTGACGCATCGACGCGTAGACGATCACCCGGTTTCTTCTGCCGCGCCCTCGGCGTGCGCCTCCCGTCTCCTCATGCGCGCGTATTTCGCTGCTTTCACTTCCTTCCCTCGGTGAATTCCCCCTGCCCGGAATTCCGCGCGCATTTCCGTCACTTGGATCCCCGGAGTCCTCCCATGTCACCTCTGTCTCCTTCGTCGTCCCCTATCGCGCCCGGTGTGGACCGGCGGCTGTTCCTGTCCTCCCTGCTCGGCGTGGCCGCCGCGGCCGGACTGAGCGGTTGCGCGGGAGCCAGTGCCGCCGACAGCAAGTCCAAGGGGTCCCTGTCCGCCCCGCTGTCCGCCAAGGTCCCCTCCGGTACGAGCCTCAAGATCGCCTCGTACCAGAACGTCCAGCAGCTCCAGTTCAAGCTCGCGGGCCTCACCGACCTGCCGTTCACCGTCTCCAGCTGGGTGAACATCGGCGCCGGCCCCGATGTCATCAACGCCTTCCGCGCCAAGTCCCTGGACGTCGCCAACAACGCGGGTATCCCGCCGATCCAGGCGCACTACCAGGGCTACGACGCCAAGATCGTCGCGATCGACGTCACCCGCAAGCCCAACTACCTCTTCGCGACCAAGCCCGGCAGCGACATCCACACCCTCGCGGACTTCAAGGGCAGGAAGCTGGCGTTCTCCCAGGGACAGGCCCAGGGCGTCGTCCTGCTGAGGGCGTTGAAGGAGGCCGGGCTCGCGTACGACGAGGTGAAGCTGGTCCCGCTGACCAGCAACCAGTTCTTCACGGCCCTGCAGTCGGGCCAGGTCGACATCGCCCCGCTCGCCAACAGCCAGACACCGGCGTACCTCAAGCAGTACGAGTCGAAGGGCGCCCGCGCGATCACCACCGACGTGGTCGACCTGCTCAACCTGCTGTGGGCGCCCACCTCCGTGCTGGCCGACCCGGCGAAGGCGGCGGCCGTCGCCGCGTACATCCCGCGCTGGGCGCAGGGGCAGGTGTGGGCGTACGAGCACCCGGACGCCTGGAACGAGGAGTTCTACGTCAAGACGCAGAACCTCACGCTCGCACAGGCCCGGTCGATCACGGAGCTCGCCAACAAGCCGCTGTTCCCGCCCAGCTGGGACGAGGCGGTGAAGTGGGAGCAGGAGACCGCCGATCTGCTGGCCGAGGGCGGTTTCGTGAAGGCGTTCAAGGTCGGCTCGCTCTTCGACCGGCGCTTCGAGGGCATCGCGGCGAAGGCCGTCCCGGCGGAGTACCGGAAGTGACGGCCATGACGACCACCACGACCACGACCACCGTGCCGGTGACCGCCGCCGAGGACACACCTGCCGTACGGCGCAGGCGACGCCGCGGCCTCGCTCCCGGCAAGCGCCTGCCCGCCTCCCGGCTCATCGGCCCCGCCCTCTTCCTCGCCCTGTGGGCGGCCGCCTCCGCCGCCGGACAGCTGGACCCGGGTGCGATCCCGGCGCCCTGGACGGTCCTGAAGACCGCCGGTCACCTGTGGACCGACGGCACGCTCCCCACCGACGTCCGCACCTCCCTGGAACGCGCGGGATACGGCTTCGCGCTGGGCCTGACCGCCGGTGTGGTCCTCGCGCTGGCGGCCGGGCTCAGCCGGATCGGCGAGGCGCTGATCGACGGGACCGTGCAGCTCAACCGGGCGATCCCGACCCTGGGCCTGATCCCGCTGTTCATCCTCTGGCTGGGCATCGGCGAGACCTTCAAGATCGCCATCATCGCGATCGTCGTCTACATCCCGATCTACCTCAACCTGCACGCCGCGCTGTCCGGCATCGACCACCGCTACGTCGAACTCGCCGAGGTCCAGGGCCTGTCGAGGCTCCAGTTCGTCCGCCAGATCGTCATCCCCGGCGCACTGCCCGGCTTCTTCGTCGGACTGCGCCTCGGGGTGACCGGCTCCTGGCTGAGCCTGGTGGTCCTGGAGCAGATCAACGCCACCAGCGGACTCGGCTACCTGATGTTCCAGGCCCAGAACTACGGCCAGTCGGACGTCATCCTGGTCGGCCTGCTGATCTACGGCGTCTTCGGCCTGCTCTCCGACAGCGCGGTCCGTCTCGTCGAACGGAGGGTGCTGTCATGGCGCCGCACACTCAGCAGCTGACAACCGCCCCCGCCGTCCGACTCCGGGGTCTTACACGGTCGTTCGACGGCCGCACGGTCCTCGACGACATCGACCTCGACCTGCCCGCCGGACAGTTCACTGCCCTGCTCGGGCACAGCGGTTCCGGCAAGAGCACGCTGCTGCGGGCCATCGCGGGCCTGGACCACGAGGTCGCCGGAAGCGGCCGGCTCACCGCACCGGAGCGGGTGTCGGTCGTCTTCCAGGACTCCCGGCTGCTGCCCTGGCGGCGGGTCCTCGACAACGTGCTGCTCGGCACGAACGGCAAGGAAGCGGCCGAGAAGGGCCGCGAAGCCCTCGCCGAGGTGGGCCTGAAAGGCCGCGAACGCGCCTGGCCCAACGAGCTGTCCGGCGGCGAGGCCCAGCGCGCCGCCCTGGCCCGCTCGCTCGTCCGTGAGCCCGAACTCCTGCTGGCCGACGAGCCGTTCGGCGCGCTGGACGCGCTGACCCGGATCCGGATGCATGTCCTGCTGCGCGAGCTGTGGGAGCGCCACCGGCCCTCCGTGCTGCTCGTCACCCACGACGTGGACGAGGCGATCGTGCTCGCCGACCGGGTGCTCGTGCTCGACCGGGGCCGGATCGGTCTCGACCTGACCATCGACCGCCCCCACCCGCGCTCCTACCGGGAGCCGGTACTGAGTGAATACCGGGAGCGCCTTCTTGCCGCCCTCGGTGTGACGGAGGACCACGCATGACCCGCCGACTCCACCTCAACGCCTTCCTGATGAACACCGGCCATCACGAGGCGTCCTGGCGGCTGCCGGAGAGCGACCCGTACGCCCACGTCGAACTCGACCACTACGTCGAGCTGGCCCGGATCGCCGAACGCGGCACCTTCGACTCCCTCTTCCTGGCCGACGGACCCCAGTTGTGGAGCAACCTGGCCCAACGACCGGCCGGCGCCCTGGAACCGCTCACCCTGCTCACCGCACTGGCGACGGCCACCGAGCACATCGGCCTGATCGCCACGGCGTCCACGTCCTACAACTCCCCCTACAACCTGGCCCGCAAGTTCGCCTCTCTCGACATCATCAGCGGCGGTCGGGCGGGCTGGAACATCGTCACCACGGCCGGTGCGGAGGCCGCCCGCAACTTCGGCCTCGACGCCGAGCCCGCGCACGCCGAACGGTACGCGCGCGCCGCCGAGTTCCTGGACGTCTCGCTCAAGCTCTGGGACAGCTGGGAGGACGACGCGATCGTCGCCGACAAGGCGGCCGGCGTGTGGGGCGACGACGCCAAGATCCACCCGCCGCGCCACCAGGGCACGTACTTCAGTGTCGAGGGCGCCCTGAACGTGCCCCGCTCGCCGCAGGGATACCCGCTGCTCGTGCAGGCGGGGTCGAGCGAGGACGGCAAGACGTTCGCGGCGCGCTACGCGGAGGCGGTGTTCACCGCGCAGCAGACCCTCGCCGACGCCCAGGCCTTCTACGCGGACCTCAAGTCCCGTACGGCGGCTGCCGGTCGGGACCCCGAGCACATCAAGGTGCTGCCCGGCATCGTCCCGGTGCTCGGCTCGACGGAGGCCGAGGCGCGGGCGAACGAACAGGTCCTGGAGGACCACATCGTGTACACGCACGGCGTGGCCCGTCTGGAGCACCTGCTGCAACTGGAATCCGGAACCTTGGAGTTGGACGCCCAGCTGCCAGCGGACCTGCCGCCCGAGGACGTCATCGAGGGCGCCAAGAGCCGCTACACGCTCGTCGTCGAACTCGCCCGCCGCGAACGGCTCACCGTACGGCAGCTGATCGGGCGACTGGGCGGCGGGCGCGGGCACCTCACCTTCGCCGGCACGCCGGAGCAGGTCGCCGACGCGATCGAGGAGTGGTTCACGCGCGGCGCCGCCGACGGCTTCAACATCATGCCCGCCGTACTTCCCTCCGGTCTCGGTCTGTTCGTCGACCACGTCGTCCCGATCCTGCGGGCCCGCGGCCTGCTCCGCACGGAGTACGGACCGCGCCGGACCCTCCGGGAGCGCTACGGCCTCCCCCGCCCCGCCAACCAGTACCTCACTCCCGCACTCGCCACGGTCTGAGAGGACGACCCCGCATGTCCATCGAGATCAGCAAGGTCACCGCGAACATCGGCGCCCGGGTCTCCGGCGTAGACATCTCCAAGCCGCTCGACGAGGAACAGGTCACCGCGATCCACGAGGCCCTCAACGTCCACAAGGCCCTGGCCTTCGACGACGTGCACCTCGACGACGAGGGCCAGCAGGCCTTCGCCCGCCACTTCGGCGACCTCACCACCGCCCACCCGACGGTGGCCGCCGTCGACGGCGCCCCGAACGTGCTCCCCGTCGACAGCGAGCGCGGGCGCGCCAACCACTGGCACACCGACGTGACCTTCGTCCTCAACCCGCCCCAGGCCAGCACCCTGCGCAGCATCACGGTCCCGCCGTACGGCGGCGAGACGCTGATCGCCAGTTCGGCGGCCGCCTACCGGGACCTGCCCGCCCCGCTGCGCGCGCTCGCCGACACCCTGTGGGCCGAGCACACCAACGACTACGACTACGCGGTGCCCGACGAGCAGATCGACGAGGAACAGGCGGCCCAGCGCGCCCAGTTCACGTCCATCAAGTTCCGTACCGCCCATCCCGTCGTCCGGGTCCACCCGCTGACGGGTGAGCGCGGGCTGTTCATCGGCGGGTTCGCGCAGCGGATCGCCGGGCTGTCGGTGGGCGAGTCCCGCAAGCTGCTCGACCTGTTCCAGTCGTACGTCACCCGGCCGGAGAACATCCTGCGCTGGCGCTGGTCCCCGAACCAGCTGGTCCTGTTCGACAACCGGATCACCCAGCACTACGCGATCGACAACTACGACGGCCGGCCGCGCCGCCTGCACCGGGTGACCGTCGCCGGTGACGTGCCGGTCGGCGTCGAGGGCAAGGAGAGCTACGCGATCGAGGGCGACGCCTCGCACTACACGTCCGTGGCCGGGTAACACGCACCGCACGTCCGTGGCCGAGTAAAGGGAATCTCACGCTCCGTACCGCGGGTGTCCGCATACTGGGCAGCCTCTCCCCCTGAGCGGAGAGGCTGCCCAGACTGTGGGCGTTTTTGCCCACTCGCACGTAAGGGACCACCCGCTCTCATGTCCCGCACCACCCTCGACACCCCACCCAACGCTCCCGACGCACACGCCCCGCTGTCCCACGGCCTCAAGCAGCGCCACCTGTCGATGATCGCCCTCGGCGGTGTGATCGGCGCCGGTCTGTTCGTGGGGTCCGGCGCGGGGATCGCCGCCGCCGGACCCTCGATCGTGATCGCGTACGCGGTCTCCGGCCTGCTGGTCATGCTGGTGATGCGGATGCTCGGCGAGATGTCCGCCGCGTATCCGTCCTCGGGCTCGTTCTCGGCGCACGCCGAGCGGGCGATCGGACCGTGGGCGGGCTTCACCGCGGGGTGGTCCTTCTGGGTGCTGCTCTGCACGGCCGTGGGGCTGGAGGGGATCGGGGCGGCGAAGATCGTCACCGGCTGGCTGCCCGGCACGCCCGAGTGGGCCTGGGTCGCCCTGTTCATGGTGGTCTTCTGTGTCGCGAACCTCGCCGCCGTGAAGAACTTCGGCGAGTTCGAGTTCTGGTTCGCCGCGCTGAAGGTCGGCGCGATCGGCCTGTTCCTGGTCCTTGGCGTACTGGCCGTCGCGGGCGTCCTGCCGGGCACCGACTCCCCCGGCACCGCGAACCTCACCGGCCAGGGCGGCTTCCTCCCGCACGGCAGCGAGGGGCTGGTCGTCGGTCTGCTCGCGTCGGTCTTCGCGTACGGCGGTCTGGAGACGGTCACCATCGCGGCGGCCGAGTCGCAGAACCCGGTCCAGGGCGTCGCGCGCGCCGTCCGTACGGCGATGTGGCGCATCGCGCTCTTCTACATCGGCTCCATGGCGGTCATCGTCACGCTGGTCCCCTGGGACTCGAAGGAGGTCGTCGAGAAGGGCCCGTACGTCGCCGCCCTCGACCACCTGGGCATCCCCGGCGCCGGTCAGCTGATGAACGTGGTCGTGTTCGTCGCGCTGCTCTCGGCGATGAACGCCAACATCTACGGCTCCTCGCGCATCGCCTATTCGCTGGTGGAGCGCGGCCAGGGCCCGAAGGCCCTCGGCGGGGTCTCGGCCGGGGTCCCGCGGGTCGCGGTGCTCGTCTCCTGCGTCTTCGGCTTCGTGTGCGTGCTGCTGAGCTACTGGCGGCCGGACGACGTCTTCCCCTGGCTGCTGAACATGATCGGCGCGGTGATCCTGGTCGTGTGGATCTTCATCGCGGTCTCGCAGCTGCTGCTGCGGCGCCGGGTGGAGCGCGAGGCACCGGAGAAGCTGGTCGTGCGGATGTGGCTGTTCCCGGCGCTGACCTGGGTGGCGCTGGCCGGCATGGCCGCGATCTTCGTCCTGATGGCCCGGCAGCCGGACACCCGGGTGCAGCTGTACTCGACGGGCGGGATGACGCTGTTCCTGGCGGCCGTCGGATACGCCTGGCAGCGGGCACGCGCGGCCCGCTGACCGTTCCGGCGCCCCGGACCGCCGACCGTTCCCGCTCCCCGAAAGGCCCTCGTGCGACCCGCACGAGGGCCTTTTTGTTGCTAACGTGCAATTGCAAGCTATGTGCAATAAGGTCTTACGAGGCCGGAGGGGACCCCGCCATGCCCGTCTACACGCTCCCTGAGCTGCCCTACGACTACGCCGCGCTCGCACCCGTGATCAGCCCCGAGATCATCGAGCTGCACCACGACAAGCACCACGCGGCGTATGTGAAGGGGGCCAACGACACGCTGGAGCAGCTCGCCGAGGCGCGTGACAAGGAGTCGTGGGGGGCGGTCAACGGCCTGGAGAAGAACCTGGCCTTCCATCTCTCCGGCCACATCCTGCACAGCATCTACTGGACGAACATGACCGGGAACGGCGGCGGTGAGCCCCTCGCCGTGGACGGTCTGGGAGAGCTCGCGGACGCGATCACCGAATCGTTCGGCTCCTTCGCCGGGTTCAAGGCGCAGCTGACGAAGGCCGCCGCGACCACCCAGGGCTCCGGCTGGGGCGTCCTCGCCTATGAGCCGCTCAGCGGTCGCCTCGTCGTCGAGCAGATCTACGACCACCAGGGCAACGTGGGGCAGGGCTCGGTGCCGATCCTGGTGTTCGACGCCTGGGAGCACGCCTTCTACCTCCAGTACCGCAACCAGAAGGTCGACTTCATCGACGCGATGTGGCAGGTCGTCGACTGGCAGGACGTGGCCCGGCGTCACGAGGCGGCCAGGTCCCGCGCGAACGTGTTGCTGCCGACCCCCTGAGGCAGACAGGAAACGTCCTGCTCGTGATCGTCTTCTCACCTTTCACGTGGCAGGCGGAGAAACGGAGGGCCCCCGCGAGGACGTGACTCGCGGGGGCCCTCCTGTGCACACGGCCCGCGTCACGCGCAGGGCACGTTGAGCGACAGCAGCGCGGCGGTCCCGTCCGTCATGCGCAGTTCGGTGATCGCGGCGTTGCGCAGCCGCGGCAGGACCCTGCGGTACTCGCCCAGGGGGATGGACAGCAGCGAGCAGAGCACCAGCCGGAGCAGTGTGTTGTGGGCGACGACCAGGACGCGTTCGCCTTGGTGCGCGGCCTCAATCCGGCGCAGGACGGCCGCCCCGCGGGCCGCCGCGGTGCGCGGGTCCTCCGCCTCCGGGAAGGGGTACGACACCGGGTCGACCCGGAACGCCTTCGCCCGGGCCGGGTTCTCGGCCTCGAACTCGGCGAGGGTATGGCCCTCCACCACCCCGAAGTCGCATTCGCGCAGGGCGGGTTCGCGGTGCGCGATGAGGCCGAGGGCGCGGCAGGCGGGCTCGGCCGTGGCGACGGCGCGCGAGAGGGTCGACGTCCAGACGGCGTCCACGGGGTGCGCGGCGGCCCAGCGGCCGAGGGCCTCGGCCTGGGCACGGCCCTCGTCGGCGAGCGGGACGTCGCTCACTCCGGCGTAGCGGTTCTCGGCATGCCAGACGGTCCGGCCGTGCCGGGCGAGCAGCAGGGTCGTGCTGACTGAGGCTGCGGGACTCACGGCGCTGTGGGTCATGCTCGTCGTACTCATGACCCGCCAGTATCCCGGTCGGGGCGCGCCCACGTGTGCGCTCCGACGGAAGCCCGCCGTCCGGGTCTGTCAGGAGTACCACGAAGGCCCCGTGAGGAGCGAAAAGGAGCCTCACGGGGCCTTACGGTATGCGGGCTTCCGGGGCATCGTTTGCGGGATGCCGAGGGAAATGACGTACCCCTGCTACACGTGTGGGTCCTACCAGCCGCACCGCCAGCCCCGGGACGACCGGGAGCGGAACATCATCCGCAAGCTGGCGAACCTCCAGAAGACGAACGCGTATGTGGACGACTACTGGATCTGCGGGCGAACCGACTTCGACTGCCGCAACATCCGCACGGCGTCGAGGGTCAAGCCGTTCGACCCGCCCCAGAAGATGCCCAACCCGGAATGACTCCTGGTGCCCCCTACAGGTTGCTGAAGTCCGGGCCCTTCGTGCGGGTCCGCTTGATCTCGTAGAAGCCGGGGGTCGAGGCGACCAGCAGCGTGCCGTCCCACAGCCTGGCCGCGGCCTCGCCCTGCGGGGTGGGCGTGACGACCGGGCCGAAGAAGGCGATCTGCTCGCCGTCGTCGCCGGGGAGCGCGATCACCGGGGTGCCGACCTCCTGGCCGACCTTGTCGATGCCCTCCTTGTGGGAGGCGCGCAGCTCGGCATCGAACTCGAAGTTCTCCTGGTCGGCGTAGTCGAGCAGGGAGGCCGGGAGGCCGACGTCCTCGAGCGCGCCCGCGATCGCCTCGATGGTCGGGCCCTCGCCCTGGTTGTGGATACGGGTGCCGAGCGCGGTGTAGAGCGGGCCGAGGACGTCCTCGCCGTGCTTCTGCCAGGCGGCGGTGACCACCCGGATCGGCTTCCAGGCCTTGGTGGCCAGCATGTCCCGGTACTCCTCGGGCAGCTGGTCCAGCTTGTCCTCGTTGAGGACCGCGAGGCTCATGATGTGCCAGCGGACCTCGATGTCCCGGACCTTCTCCACTTCCAGCACCCAGCGCGAGGTCATCCAGGCCCAGGGGCACAGCGGGTCGAACCAGAAGTCGACGGGGGTCTTGGTGGAGAGGGTCTCGGGCATGGTTCTCCTCGGAAAGCGGTGTTTCCCGCAGCAACACCGGAGGCCGCTCGCCTCATTCCCGGGTGTCACGCCTCATTCCCGGGTGTCCCACGTCAGGGGCACATGGCAGGATCGCTCCTGTCCGTTCCGCAGTACCCATGTCCATTCCATGACGCCCCGAGGGAGTGCCGCCCGTGCCCGGTGAGAATCTGACCCGCGACGAGGCCCAGGAGCGGGCAGCGCTGCTGTCCGTGGACGGGTACGAGGTCTCCCTCGACCTGCGCTCCGCGCTGGGCGACCTCGAGGCCGAGCCGCGCACGTTCCGCTCGGTGACCACGATCCGCTTCCGCTGCGCGGAGCCGGGCGCCACGAGCTTCGCCGACCTGCTCGCACCGAGCGTCACCGCCGTGTCGCTCAACGGCAAGGATCTGGACCCCGGCGAGGTCTTCGACGGCTCCCGCATCCGCCTCGAGGACCTCCGGGCCGACAACGAGCTGGTCGTCGACGCGCAGTGCGCCTACTCCCGCACCGGCGAGGGCATGCACCGCTTCGTCGACCCCGAGGACGGCGAGGTCTACCTCTACACCCAGTACGAGCCCGCCGACTCCCGACGCGTCTTCGCGAACTTCGAGCAGCCGGACCTCAAGGCCCCCTTCCGCTCCGAGGTGCGGGCCCCGGAGGGGTGGACGGTCTGGAGCAACGGCGTCGGTGAACTCGTCGACGGTGTGTGGAAGTTCGCCGAGACCAAGCCGATCTCCACGTACATCACCGCGTTCGTGGCGGGCCCGTACCACTACGTCACGGACAGCTACGCGCGCACCTTCGACGACGGTACGACGCTGGAGATCCCGCTCGGCGCGATGTGCCGCAAGGGGCTCGCGCCCCACTTCGACTCCGACGACGTGTTCCTGGTGACCAAGCAGGGGCTCGACTTCTTCCACGACCACTTCGACTTCCCCTACCCGTTCGGGAAGTACGACCAGGCGTTCGTGCCCGAGTACAACCTCGGCGCGATGGAGAACCCGGGGCTCGTCACCTTCCGCGAGGAGTTCATCTTCCGCGGCAAGGTGACGCAGGCGTCGTACGAGGGCCGGGCCAACGTCATCCTGCACGAGATGGCGCACATGTGGTTCGGCGACCTCGTCACCATGGAGTGGTGGGACGACCTGTGGCTCAAGGAGTCCTTCGCCGACTTCATGGGCGCGTTCGCGCTGGTCGGGGCGACCCGCTTCGAGAACGGCTGGATCACCTTCGCCAACCGCCGCAAGGCCTGGGCGTACCGCGCCGACCAGCTGCCCTCCACCCACCCCATCACGGCCGACATCCGCGACCTCCAGGACGCCAAGCTCAACTTCGACGGGATCACGTACGCGAAGGGCGCGAGCGTGCTCAAGCAGCTCGTCGCGTACGTCGGCCAGGACGCGTTCCTGGAGGGCGCGCGCCGCTACTTCAAGCGGAACGCGTACGGCAACACGCGCCTCGGCGATCTGCTGTCGGCGCTGGAGGAGACCAGCGGGCGCGATCTGGCCACCTGGTCGCGCGCTTGGCTCCAGACGGCCGGGGTGAACTCCCTCACCCCGCAGGTGATCCTGAGCGCCGAGGGCCGCATCACGGAGCTGGCCGTGCTCCAGGAGGCCCCCGAGTCGCACCCCGAACTGCGCCCGCACCGCGTGGCGGTGGGCCTGTACCGGCGTGAGGACGCCGACGGCTCCCTGGTGCGGTACGCGCGCGCCGAGGTCGACGTCGTCGGCCCCCGTACGGTGGTCGAGGAGCTGGTCGGCGCGGACGCCCCCGAGCTGGTCCTCGTCAACGACGACGACCTCACGTACTGCAAGATCCGCTTCGACGAGAACTCGCTGGCCACGCTGCGCGAGCGGCTCGGCGACATCACCGACCCGCTCGCCCGCGCGCTGTGCTGGTCGGCGCTGTGGAACCTCACCCGGGACGCGCTGATGCCGGCCCGGGACTTCGTGGGACTGGTGCTGCGCTTCGCGGGCCGCGAGTCCGACATCGGCGTCCTGCAGATGCTGCACGCCTGGGCGCACTCGGCGCTCGTCCACTACGCGGCCCCCGACTGGCGTGCGGAGGGCGGCCGGCTGCTCGCCCAGGGCGCCCTGAAGGAGCTGCGGCTCGCCGAGCCCGGCAGCCAGCACCAGCTGACCTGGGCCCGTTTCTTCGCGACGGTCGCCTCCGACCAGGCCGATCTGCACCTGCTGCTGCACCTCCTCGAGGGCACCGCCAAGGTCGACGGCCTGGATGTCGACCAGGAGCTGCGCTGGGCGTTCCTGGAGCCGCTGGCCGCGCACGGCATCGCCGACGAGTCCCTCCTCGCGGCCGAACTGGCCCGCGACGACACGGCCTCCGGCAAGCGCCACCAGGTCCGCTGCCTCGCCGCCCGCCCCTCGGCGGCGGTCAAGGCCCAGGCCTGGGCGCAGGTCGTCGAGTCGGACGCGCTGTCCAACGCGCTGGTCGAGGCGACCATCGCGGGCTTCGCGCAGCCCGCCCAGCGGGAGCTGCTTGCTCCCTACGCCGCGAAGTACTTCGCGGCCATCGAGCGCGTCTGGGCCGAGCGGTCCATCCAGATCGCCATGGACGTGGTCAAGGGCCTGTTCCCGTCCCTGCGGGACTCCCAGGAGACCCTGGACGCGACGGACGCCTGGCTCACCGCCCACGAGGACGCCGCACCGGCCCTGCGCCGTCTGGTCCTGGAGGCGCGGGACGACCTGGCGCGCACCCTGCGGGGGCAGGCGTGCGACACGGCGGCGGGCTCGTAGCGACGAAGGCCGGGAGGTGACGGGGCCCCGGGTCGCCCATGCGGCCGCCCGGAGCCCCGTTACGGAACCCGCGCACCGGGCCCCGTAACCCCGATCCGGACCAGCGTCTTTCGGCAGTCGAACGCCCGTACTTTAGGACGAGCTTGTCCGGATTTGTCGACGGGTGTGTAACAGCGGTTAGGGGACGGATCGGGCGCGGAAAACCCCCGGTCATGAACCACAACACCCCACTGTCCCCCCGCCCCCTCCGTCACCTGTCCCACACGCAGCGGCGGGTCCTGACCGCCGCTCAGCTGCGCGCCCACGGCGTCACGGCCGCCGACACCACCGAGCAGTGCCGGCCGGGCGGCCCCTGGCAGCAGATCCTCCCCGGCGTCTTCCTCCTCCACCCGGGGCCGCCCACCTCCGAGGAACGCCTGCACGCGGTCCTGCTGTTCGCGGGCCGCACCCCCGCGCACCGGCCGACGTCGGGCATCCCCGTCCAGCCGGGCGCCGAGGAACCGCACGCCCCGCAGCCGTACGCGGACGCGCTGATCACGGGCCTGGCCGCACTCACCCTGCACGGCTTCACCTCGGCGCCTCCGCTGACCTCCCTCGACAAGATCGACGTCCTGGTCCCCCGGCTGCGCCGGCTGCGCTCGCACGGCTGCGCCCACATCGTCCGTACGCCGTCGCTGCCCGCACCCTCGTACCTCACGGGTGTCCCGGTCGCCCCGGTGCCGCGTGCCCTCGCCGACGCGGTGGCGGAGTTGTCGGACGCGGGTGCGGTACGGCGGCTGCTGGCGGAGGCGGTGCGCGCCGGGCACTGTGACGCGCCGGTGGTGGTGCGGGAGTTGGCGCAGGCGCGGCTGCTGAGCCGGCCGCACGTGGTGGACGCGGTGAACTCGCTGCTGGCGGCGGGCCGGGCGATCGCGGAGGACCGCCTCTACCGGATGGTGCGGGAGTACGGCCTGCCCGACCCGGTCTGGAACGTCGACCTGCGCCTGCCGGGCGGGCCCCACCTGGGCGGCCTCGACGCGTACTGGCCCGAGCAGGCGGTGGCCGTCGAGCTGGACACCCGGGTGCCCAGGCAAGGCGATCGGCAGGACGACGCGCTCTGGTCGGAGTACGCCCGTAAGCGCGAGCACCTGGAGCGGCTGGGCATCACGGTCGTCCACATCACTCCGAGGAAGCTGCGGGAAGCGATGGATCAGCAGGCGACGGTGGTCCGCACCGCGCTGATGGCGGCGAACGACCGGGATCCGGCGGCGTATGTCGTGGTCCTGCCCCGGTAGTGACGGACCGGGGCGGCACCAGGAGGGGAGAGGAGGGGCCGTCGGCGATCCGGCGGCCCCTCCTCGTGCGGGTACCCGTGGGGAACCTCGGGCTCGGAGCTGCGTCGGGCTCGGACCTGCGTCAAGAAGGCCGTTCAGGGGCCTACTTGCCGCAGAACTCCCCCTCGATCACCGCATCGCTGTCCCCCGACCAGTCCCCGTTGAAGTTGAAGGCCAGGGAGTGGCGGCCGTCCGCCGTCGTCACGGCGGAGGACGTCGAGCCGTGAATGCCGCCGTCGTGGCCCCACACATGGACCCCGCAGCCGAGCTCTCGGTCGATGAGACCCAGGCCGTAGCGGGCGCCCGGTATCTCGTCGGCCTTCACCGTGGTCTTCATCTCCTGCAGCTGCTTCGGGGGAAGGAGCCGGCCGCCCAGCAGGGCCGCGTAGAAGCGGTTCAGGTCGGCGGAGTCGGAGATCATCTCCCCGGCGGAGGAGGCCAGGGAGGGGTTGAGGCGCGTGACGTCGTACGTCGGGCCCGTCGTCGCCCGGGACAGTTTCGAGTACGCGTGGCTGCTGGGCCGTGGGAGCGTAGTCCTGGTGCCGGGGACGGACGTGGCGCGCAGGCCGAGCGGTTCGATGACGCGGCGGCGGATCTCCGTGGCGTAGGAGTGGCCGGTGACCTTCTCGATCACCATGCCGGCCAGCACGTAGTTGGTGTTGGAGTAGCTCCAGGACGTGCCCGGCGCGAAGAGCGGTGCGTGGGTCATCGCGATCGCCACGAGCTGCTCGGGTGTCTTCGTGTCGTAGCGGTGTTCGAGGAAGCCGTCCTTCAGGAAGTACGTGCGGGCGAAGTCGTCGTCCGCCGTGTAGTTGAAGATGCCGCTGGTGTGGTTGAGGAGCTGACGGACGGTGATCCGGCGTCCGTCGTGGCCGTGGCCCCGGACCACGCCCGGGAGCCACTTCTCCACCCTGTCGTCCAGCGACAGCCGCCGCTCCGCCTCCAGCTGCAACAGCACCGTCGACACGAACGTCTTCGTGATGCTGCCCACGCGGTAGCGGTCGGCCGTGCCGCGCGGCGTGTGCGTCCGCACGTCGCCCACGCCCGCCGTGGCCGACCACCTGCCGCCCGCGTCCCGCGCCGTCGCCGTCACGCCCGGCACCCCGGCCTTCACCGCGGCGTCCATGGCGGCGCGGGTCGCGCCGTGGTGGCCGGCCCCGGCGGGAGCCGCCACCGCGGGCCCCGCCAGAGCGGCCGCGAGCGCCACCGCCGTCGCCGCCACCAGTCCCGTACGCACTGACATGTCGTTCCCCTTCACCGGAGACCCCTGGTCGGGGGGAGGGACTCGACGGACCGAAGTGAAGGTTGCCCGCCTGTATGTCAGTTGAGTGGATTTCGGCCGTTCTTCGGGCTTCCTCAGGCCTTCTTCAGCACGAGCTCCGTGTTGCGGTCCCGCGAGGCGCCGGCCAGTTCGGTGTTGCGGCCCGGGGCGTTGAAGGCGAGCTCGCGGTAGAGGGCCGCGAGGCCGGTCTGGCTGAGGTCGGAGAAGTCCGTGCGGTGCGGTGCCGCGGACTCGATGAGGGTGGTGAAGAGGGAGAGCGTGCCGTCCTTGTTGTCGACGACCTCGATGATGCGGGCGAGGTGCGGGAAGTCGACGTGGGAGGCGGTGTTGATCTCCCAGAAGGAGCCGTGGTTCGGCGCGGAGTGCGCGATGATCTCGTTCTTGTGGGTGTGGCCGTTCACCCACGCCAGCACGTTGCGGTGCTTGGCGAGCGTGGCGACCACGTCCTCGCCGCCGTGGCGCTTGTCGCTCGGGTGCGCGGGGTCGGTGCGGCGGTTGGTCATCGACTTGCTGGTGTGGTGGCTGAAGACGATGGCGTACGAGTCCTTGTTGTCGCTCAGCGTCTTGTCCAGCCAGCGCAGCTGGGTCGTCCCGATGGAGCCCATGTAGTGGCCGCCCGGGTCGGTGGTGTCGATGCTGATGCCGATGATGTCGTCGGAGATGCGGAAGGCGTAGTACTGGGTGCCCGCGGCGAGGTTGGCCTGTGAGTAGCCGTGGCCGATCGGGCCGGGGCCGGTGTGCGCGGGGTCGAGGTGCGCCTTCAGGTACTGGGCGGGCGTGAAGGGGGCGCGCGACTCGTCCGGGGTGACCGAGCGCAGCTGCCGCGCGTGCGTCTTGAGGAGGTCCCTGAGCTGGAGGCCCTTGGGGTCCTTGTCGTTCTTGATGGCGGCACGCAGGGCGACGCTCGCCGAGGCGGGCAGCGTCATCAGCTTCTTGCCGCCGACGGCGAACTCGGCGAGGAAGGAGTCGCCGTGGCGGTAGCAGCCCAGCGGCAGTGCGTCGTGGTTGCCGACCGTGGAGTACCAGGGCAGGCCGAGACCGGGGCTGCGCACCTCACGGATGGCGGCCGCGAGGAAGCCGTGCAGGTGCGGGAAGCCGCGCTGCTTGTCGGCGTCGCGCAGGGCCGCGTCCGGCTGCCAGTACAGCTTGAGGCCGCTGTTCTGGACGCCCTCGTAGTGGCGCGGGTCGCCGCTGTTGGGGCTGATCCGGCCGCCGCTCATGACCTTCAGGAACCAGTCCAGCTCCGTCTTGGAGTTGTTGTCCGTGTTGTCCCCGGTGGTCATGACGAAGTGCAGCGGGGAGCCGGTGACGGGGGCGCCCCGCAGCGCGTTGACCCGCTCGACGAGCGAGACGGCGCCGGCGACGGTCAGCGACTCGTGCGGACGCCAGGTACCCGCCGCGGCGGTGCGCAGGTATTCGAGCCGCAGCGGGTGCTGGACGTCGATCAGGTGCAGGTCGGTGAACTGCACGAACGCGGCGAGTGCGGTGCGCCGGTCGGCCCGGCCCGACTTGGCCGCGGCCAGGTCGCTGCGAACGACCCGCTTCCAGGCGGGGCCGTCACCGAGCCGCCGGTAGTCGCCCGAGCCGGAGCGCGGCGCGGCCACGCTCTCCAGGGTGGTGCCGCGCTCGTAGGGAGCGAGGGGTGCGGCGGGCGCCATGGGGGTCCCCCCGCTCGAGCGAAGCCGAGAGTGGGGGAGGGACACGGCGACGGCGGACTCACCGGTGTCGGTGGTGGCGGCGTGCGCCTCGGAGTCGGGCCGCAGGGCGTAGCCGATGCCCGCGGAGAGGGTCACCGCCCCGGTGGCGGCGAGCAGGGTACGGCGGTTCATGGCGGCGGAGGTGGCGACAGAGCGTATGCGCGACATGGCGCGATCTCCCCGAGTGCGAACGCGTCGGCAGTGGTCGCGGGGGCTCGTTGCGGTAACTCCCCGCTCATACTGGATCGTTGACACCGGGGGTGACCTGGACGTTAACGAGGCGGCAACGGCCGACGCCGATCACCGTACGTGGATCCTGGAACACCCTGCGCGTCCACGACCCCTCTCCGAACGGCCGGGACGCGGTCACTCCGTGTTCATTTTCCGGGGTAGGGGACGAGTCCGCCGCCACTGCTCTCCCCTGCGGCTACTCCGCCGCCTCTTCGGAGCCGACGCGGCCGAGGGGCGGTCGTTCTCGCCACAGCCGCAGTCCCACGTCGACCAGCGCGACCCGGTCGAGGGCGGGTACCTCGTCGAGCGGGTGCCAGGCCGCCATGTCGGTGGAGCCGTTCGTCTCGTGGCGCAGTTCGCCGCCGGTGACGCGGGCCTCGTAGACGATCCGCAGGGCGTGGAAGTCGTTGGGCGAGCCGAGTCGGCGCGGGTGCGAACGCAGTACGGAGTCGACGCCGAGCAGCGCGAGGGGCTCGACGGCGTAGCCCGTCTCCTCCTCGGCCTCGCGGATGACGGTGTCGTAGGGGTCCTCTCCGTGGTCCATGCCGCCGCCGGGCAGGGTCCACCGCCTGCTTCCGTCACCCGCGACCCAGCGGGCCAGCAGCATCCGCCCGTCCCGCACGCATACGGCGTAGGCCGCCACCCTCAACTGCTTCGGCATGCCCAGACGTTACGGCACGGGGGCGCGGCAAGTCGCCTACGGCAGGGACGGGTTGGCCGGCGAGTACTCCGGCGGCGACCAGCGGATCGGGCTGGCAGCAGGCGTCTGTACGACCTCGGTGACGGTGAAACCGACCGTGCGCTCCCCGTCGGCCGCGTACTCCGTGCGCGCCGTGCCCGTCAGTTGCAGCACCGTCCCCGCCGCCCAGTCCAGGAAGAGCAGCCCCGCCCGCGGGTCCGTCTCCAGGTTGCCGAGGGTCAGGAACATGGAGTTGCCGGGGTAGTCGCGCCAATGCAGCTCGTGCGGCGAGGTGACGTGGACGAAACCGGGGTTGCCGCCCCGGTGGCTGACGTCGGCGCCGTGCGCGTGGACGGTGGCCAGGAAGAAGGTGTCGGCGGACTCGACGAACCGACGCTGCCCGGGGGAGAGTGCGGCGGACCGGCGGGGGGTGCCGGGCGGACGCTCGGCCTTCTCGTACGACTCCCTCTTCTGCAGGTACCTCGGGCAGTTGGAGAAGACCTGGTCGGCCTCGACGGCGAAGCCGCGGGGGGTCGGGCGGGCCTGGCCGTTGAGGCGCATACGTCGGCGGGTGCGCGGGTCGAGCGCGATCGTGCCGACGGAGGTACCCGGGGTGGCGAGCGCCCGCGCCAGGGGGTCGCCCTCGCGGGGACCGCCGCCCGTGACCGAGATCTGCCGGACACCCGTCGCCCGTACGAACCCGGGCTCGCCGGTGAGCAGCGAGGCCCACACCGCTCCGCCCACCGGGTCGGCCGCGCCCAGCACCAGCATCGGCTGGAGTTCGAGGAAGGCGGCGGCCACGGGGCGGATGTCCTGTCCGACGGACTGCCCCACATGGTCGGCGGCCTCGCGCACACCCACCCGCTCCTGTACGGCCCGTGAGCCGAAGTGGTACGTCATGACACGCCCCGCTCTCCACAGCTCCTAGAAGAAACCGCAGGTGGGGGCGGTGGCGGACGGCACCGGGGCCCCCTCTGCCCCGCTCGGCGCGTAGATCTCGAGGCGGGTGCCGTCGGGGTCGTGGAAGATGATGCCGCCGGACGCCGAGCCCTCACGGTGGGCGACCACGCCCTCGTGCGCGAAGTCGACGCCGTAGTCCCGCAGGGCCGTCTCGTACTCCCTGACCCGGTCGACCGAGTCCACTTCGAGGGCGAGGTGGTGCAGGCCGGCGCGGGCCTTGTCGTACGACCCCTGCGCCTGCTGCCAGAGGGTGAGCACCGGGCGGCCGTCTCCGGCGAGGGAGCCGAGGAACGCGTACCGCCGCTCCTCCTCCTTGCCCTCGGCGATCACTCCGAAGCCGAGGAGGTCACGGTAGAAGGCGAGCGAACGGTCGAGGTCGGTGACGTTCAGGCCGATGTGGCCGGTGCGCAAGGTCATGACGGTCCCGTCTGCCGTTGGCCGCCCCACAGAAGAGCTAACCTTTGTCATCGAGGTTAGAGGTTAGACTAGGGAGAGTCAACCAGTGACTTACTCTTGAGCGGTTAGCGCGGAAAGGAGTTCCTCATGTCCATCACCGCCGATCCCCGCCCGCTCACCGGGGAGCCGGTCTCGCTCGACCTGCTCAACACCCGCTGGAACCGCGAGGGAGTGACGCAGGACCTGCTCACGGACACCGAGGGCCTGGCGGTGTGGCTGGCGGCGAACGGGCTGGACTTCCCGGCCGACGACGCCGTGCTGCTGCATGCTCGGGAAGCCCGTGACGCCCTGCGTTCGGCCGTCGACGGCACCCTGGAGGAAGCCGCCGCCCGGATCGACGCCGTCCTCGCGCACGGCCGCGTCCGCCTGACGCTGACCGGCCAGGGACCCGGCGAGGAGGCGGAGTTCGGCGACCCGTCCTGGGGGCCCGCCTGGCTCGCCGCCCGCGACTACCTCGGACTGCTCGCCACCGCCCCCGACCGCATCCGCCGCTGCGCCCACGACACCTGCATCCTGCATTTCTTCGACACCTCGCGGAACGGCACCCGCCGCTGGTGCTCGATGGCGGCCTGCGGTAACCGCGCGAAGGCGTCCCGCCACTACGCGCGCACACGGGAGGCCTGAGCGGCCGGGCGCGGGCGACGGGCGACCACGGATTGGTTGACGATGCTTGTCGATGTCCTGTCATATTGAGCTTTGACCGTCGTGACGCATGGCGGAAGTACGCCATGGCTCCATCCCGCCCCGGTCAACTCTCCCCAAACAACTGTCCCTTAGGTAAAGCTGAGCGGTCATCCGGGTCCACATACCGGACTGATGTGATCGTGTCCCGTGGGAACGTCGGGACCGGTCACTCCACGCTCGTTCCTTTACCTACAAGGGATGCTGATGACCGATCCTCAGCGCGCACCGATATCGGGCGCGAGACGCGTGGCCCGCATCGCCGTGGCCGCAGGCCTGGTGGCCGCGCTCTCCGCGGCCGGGCCGATACCCATGGCCTTCTCCGCGGACCACGCACCCGCCACGCCCGATCCGGGCACCAAGTCCGCGAGCGCCAAGCTCGGTTCGGACGACGCGGACCTCCTCGCCGACGCCAAGGCCGACGGCGCCAAGAACGTCACGATGATGATCGCCACCGCTCCCGGGCAGACCGAACAGGTCGCCAAGGAGATGGACGCGGTCAAGGGCGGGTCCGTCGGCCAGACGTACGACAAGGTCGGTTACGTCCGGGCCACGGTCCCGACCGCCAAGGCCGACGCGGCCATCGCCGCCGCCACCAAGCTGACCTCGGTGCACGGCATCGACCTGCGCCAGGACATCGCGCTCGACGACCCGACGCCGAGCGCCGACACGGCCAAGGGCGCCTCTTCGAAGGCCACGAAGACCTACGCCGCGCCCGACAAGAACACCCCCGCCGAGAACCCGTACAACCCGTCCTTCGAGACGGGCGCCGTCGACTTCGTGAAGAAGAACCCGAAGGCGGACGGCCGGGGCGTCACCATCGGCATCCTCGACTCCGGTGTGGACCTGAGCCACCCGGCGCTGCAGAAGACCACCACCGGCGAGCGCAAGATCGTCGACTGGGTCACCTCGACCGACCCGATCCTCGACAACGACCTGAGCTGGCGGCCCATGGTCAGCGCGGTCTCCGGGCCCGCCTTCACCTACGGCGGCCAGAGCTGGACGTCCCCGGCGGGCTCGTACGAGATCAGCACGTTCCGGGAGTCCGCGACCGCGGGCGGCGACGCCGCGGGCGACGTGAACCGTGACGGCGACACCACCGACGCGTGGGGCGTCCTGTACGACCCGGCGGCCGGCACCGTCACCGTCGACGTGAACAACAACCACGACTTCAGCGACGACACCGCGATGAAGCCGTACAAGGACGGCTACCAGATCGGTCACTTCGGGACCGACAACCCGGCCACCGACGTCGTCGAGAGCCAGCCGTTCGTCGTGCAGATCCGCAAGGACGTGCCGATGGACCCCTTCGGGGGCGACTGGGTCGGCAAGAAGGCCGACTTCGTCAACATCGGGCTGATCGCGAGCGAGCACGGCACGCACGTCGCCGGCATCACCTCCGCGAACGGCCTGTTCGGCGGCAAGATGAACGGCGCCGCTCCCGGCGCGAAGATCGTCTCGTCGCGCGCCTGCGTGTTCGGCCCGAGCTGCACCAACGTCGCGCTCACCGAGGGCATGATCGATCTCGTCGTCAACCACGGCGTCGACATCGTGAACATGTCCATCGGCGGCCTGCCCGCGCTGAACGACGGCAACAACGCGCGCTCCGAGCTCTACACGCGTCTCATCGACACCTACGGTGTCCAGCTGGTGATCTCCGCGGGCAACTCCGGCCCCGGTGCCAACACCATCGGCGACCCCGGCCTGGCCGACAAGGTCATCTCGGTCGGCGCGTCCATCTCCAAGGACACCTGGGCCGCCAACTACGGCTCCGTCGTGGAGAAGAAGTACGCGATGATGCCGTTCTCCTCGCGCGGTCCGCGTGAGGACGGCGGCTTCACGCCGACGCTGACCGCGCCCGGCGCCGCGATCAACACCACGCAGACCTGGCTGCCGGGCTCCCCGGTCGCCCAGGCCGGCTACTCCCTGCCGGCCGGCTACTCGATGCTTCAGGGCACCTCGATGGCCTCCCCGCAGGCCGCCGGCGCGTCCGCGCTGCTGCTGAGCGCCGCCAAGCAGAAGGGCATCGCCCTGACGCCCGCCAAGCTGCGCACGGCCCTCACCTCGACCGCCGACCACATCAAGGGTGTGCAGGCGTACGAGGAGGGCGCGGGCCTCATCAACATCGTGGACGCGTGGAAGTCGATCAAGGACGACGCGACCGCCCACGACTACACCGTCAAGGCCCCCGTCGACACCGCGATCGACTACGCCCTGAAGACCCCGGGCTTCGGCACCGGCCTCTACGACCGCGAGGGCGGCCTCAAGGTCGGCGTGAAGAAGTCGTACGACATCACCATCACGCGTACGTCCGGCCCGGACAAGGCGATCCGCCACGAGCTGCACTTCGAGAACAACGCCGGTGACACCTTCCGGATCGTCGGCTCCGACGAGGTCAAGCTCGAACTGAACAAGCCGGTCACCGTCAAGGTCGCCGCGAAGGCCTCCTCGGCCGGCATCAAGAGCGCGATCCTCGAGGTCGACGACCCGCGGACCGAGGGCCTCGACAAGCAGATCCTGACGACGGTCGCGGTCTCCACGCCGCTCAAGTACAGCTACTCGGCGTCGAGTTCGGTGCAGCGCAACAGCACCAAGTCGTACTTCCTGACCGTGCCCGAGGGCGCGAAGGCGCTGGAGGTCGCGATCGGCGGGCTGAAGGACCTGAGCCAGACCCGGTTCATCTCCATCCACCCCTACGGTGTCCCGGTCGAGGACACCGGCACGCCGTACTGCTACAGCAACTACCCGAACACCAACGGCTGCAGGCCCGACGTGCGTGCGTACGCGGACCCGCAGCCCGGTGTCTGGGAGGTCGAGGTCGAGGCGCGCCGTACCTCGCCGCTGCTCGACAACCCGTACAAGCTGGAGGCCACCGTGCTCGGCGCGGCCTTCGACCCGGCCGTGGTGACGGTCCCCGAGGCCAAGGTCGGCACGCCGGTCACCGCCTCCTGGAAGGTGGCGAACGGTTTCGCGGCGCTCGACGGCACCCTGAAGGGCGGCCCGCTCGGCTCCTCGAAGACGGCCCGGCCGACCATCGCGGGCGGCGCCACCCAGACCAGCACGGTCGAGGTGCCGGCCGGCGCCGCGTCGCTCGACGTCGCCATCGGCAACGTCTCGGACACGGCCGCCGACCTGGACCTGACGGTGTACGACTCCGCCGGCAAGCAGGTCGCGCAGTCCGCGGACGGCGACTCGGAGGAGGCGGTCTCCATCCCCAACCCCGCCGCCGGTACGTACACCATCGAGGTCGTGGGCTACTCGGTCCCGTCGGGCTCGACCGCGTACGACTACCGTGACGTGTTCTTCTCCTCCGCGCTCGGCTCGGTCAAGGTCGACGAGTCGACGCCGGTGAAGCTCGCCACGGGCGGTACGGCGACGGTGTCCGGCGAGGTCACCGCGGCCGCGCCGGCCCCCGAGGGACGCGAGTTCTTCGGCCAGGTCCAGCTGGTGAACGCCCGCGGCACGGCCGCCGGCCTCGGCAGCGTGAAGATCGAGAAGGTCACGCCGTAGCAACCGGCCGACCTACGAGGGGCGGGCGTCCGGAAACGGGCGCCCGCCCTTCTTCATGGGCACGTGCCTTCTTCACGGGCACGTGCCTTCTTCACGGGCACGTCAGGGTGCGGGACGCGGGCAGCGCCTTCACGATCCACGCCCGTTCGTCGGCGATGGCCTTCTCCCCCGTGGTCCAGCCGGTCCCTGTCGCCGGATCGTCCTGGAGGGCGACGAGTACCCGCTCGCCCTCACGCGGCCGGGGAGCCACCTCCTCGTCCAGGACGAGGACGACCTCGGCCTTCCCCTTCTCGGGCTTGTAGTAGCGGTCCACATGCAGGGTGATCCGGTTCTCCGTGGTGCCGGGGAGCGGCTCGACGTCGGCGACCGTGCCCTCCGCGACGAGCCGGGCGCAGGCCAGATAGCCGGGGGCGCTGAGCGAGGCACTGCCGCCCGCGGTCCCGCTGTCGGCCGCCTTGGCCCCGCTGGTATCCGACGCGCCCACCCCGTTGTGCGCGAGGATCCAGCCCATGCCGACGACCATCGCGGCCACGGTGGCCGCGACGAGGGTGCCCACGACGAGAGCTAGGGGACGGCGCCCGCGATTTCTGGGGGCGCCTTCGGGGCGGCGGGCGCGCTTCCTGGGGGCCCGTACCGGGACCGGCTTCGCTTCCTCCGCACGGTCAGCCAGCGCGTCCCCGATGACCGCCAACTGCTCCCGCAGCAGCGCCACATCGGCCACCGCCGACCGGTGCTCGGCCATGAACTCCGGGTCGTCGCCGGCCCCTTCGGGCAGAGCCTCGTCAGTGATCGCGGCCAACAGCGCGTCCACTCCCTCATACTCGGCCACGTCACACCACCTCGTCCTCGTGCAGGCGGGCGCGCAGGGCGCGGACCGCCGAGTGCAGCCTGCTCTTGACCGTGCCCTCCGGGATACCGAGCTCCTCGGCGATCCCGCGCACGGACAGATCGGCGTAGAAGCGCAGGACGAGGACCTGGCGCTGGGCGTCGGGCAACTCGTCCAGCCCCTGCGCCACGGCGAGCGAGAGCACGCTGGAGTCCTCGTCACGGGCGTCCGCGGGCTGCCGCAGCGAGGCAAGCCGCTCACCGAGCCGCTCCTGGCGCCGCTTGGCCCGGTGCCAGTCCATCGCCAGGTTCGAGGCGACGACCGCCGCCCACGCGGACACGTCACGCGGCGCCTCGTCCCCCTTCGCCGCGCGTTCCAGCAACCGCAGGCGGACCTGCTGCACCCCGTCCGGCAGGTCCGCCTGCGGTACGCCACCGAGCGCGAGCACCGCCCGCACCCGGCGTTCCTGGGCCGCGTCCAGGGGATCGTCCGCCCCCTCGACCCGGCGTGCCTTTCTGCGCAGCACTCCGCCCCTCCCCTCCCGCGTTTCCTCTACGACGCCGACGCGGGCCAAAACGTTCGGCCGCACGCGAAGGAGTCGTACGTCACACCGGGCCGGGGCCGGTGAGGACGCCCACGCCGTACGGCTTGCGGTCCCCGGCGGCCGGCGGACGGTTTTCTTTCGGATGCCGCAGCAATGCCGTACGGCGGACGTGTCCCATTCCTCGGGCGGCACGGGCAAAGGATTGGACACGCGGGGACGGGTCAGACGCATGATGGAAGCGCTGGACCACGTAAAACGCACGCTAAGGGAGTCGCCGTGAGGGTCGGAATCATCGGAGCCACCGGTCAGGTCGGCACAGTCATGCGCAGGATCCTCGTCGAGCGGAAGTTCCCGGTCGAGGAGCTGCGGCTGTTCGCCTCGGCGCGTTCGGCCGGGACGGTGCTCGACGGTGTGACGGTGGAGGACGCGGCGACGGCGGACTACTCCGGCCTGGACATCGTGCTGTTCTCCGCGGGCGGCGCGACCTCCAAGGCGCTGGCCGAGAAGGTCGCCGCGCAGGGCGCGGTCGTGATCGACAACTCCTCGGCGTGGCGCAAGGACCCGCAGGTGCCCCTGGTGGTCTCCGAGGTGAACCCGCACGCGATCGCCGACCGCCCCAAGGGCATCATCGCCAACCCGAACTGCACGACGATGGCCGCGATGCCGGTCCTGAAGCCGCTGCACGAGGAGGCGGGGCTCGAGGCGCTGGTCGTCGCGACGTACCAGGCCGTGTCCGGTTCCGGCCTCGCGGGCGTGGCCGAGCTGCACGGCCAGGTACTGAAGGTCGCCGCGGACGCCGACAAGCTGACCCATGACGGCGGCGCGGTCGACTTCCCCGAGCCGGGGATCTACAAGCGCCCCATCGCCTTCAACGTGCTCCCGCTCGCGGGGTCGATCGTCGACGACGGTCTGCACGAGACGGACGAGGAGCAGAAGCTCCGCAACGAGTCCCGCAAGATCCTGGAGATCCCCGCCCTCAAGGTCTCCGGCACCTGTGTCCGCGTCCCGGTGTTCAGCGGCCACTCCCTGCAGGTGAACGCCCGCTTCGCGCGTCCGCTGAGCGTGGAGCGCGCGACCGAGCTGCTGGCCGGCGCCCCGGGCGTCACCCTCTCGGAGATCCCGAACCCGCTCGAGGCCGCCGGCAAGGACGCGTCCTACGTGGGCCGCATCCGCGCCGACGAGACGGCCGAGCACGGTCTCGCCCTCTTCGTCTCCAACGACAACCTCCGCAAGGGCGCCGCACTGAACGCGGTCCAGATCGCGGAGCTGGTGGCGGCGGAGCTCAAGGGCTGACGGAGCCCAAGGGCTGACACCCGCACCACGTGCCCAAGGGGCGGTCACCGCAGGGTGACCGCCCCTTCTCACGCCCGCCGCACCTCGTAGAGGAAGCACCCGTACTCCACGGCCCGTACGTGGACGAGCGCCACCTCCGGGTCGGCGAAGGCCTCCGCGAAGGCCTCGTCGAAGGCGCCGTCGAGGGCCTCGGCGTTCCCGACCAGACGGCCGCCCAGGATGCGGCCCTCGGCGGAGTAGCGGCGGACCGTGCGGTGAGCGCCCGGGAAGGGGTGGCCGCGCAGGTCGGGGCCCGGGCAGTCGTCGGCGTGGACGAAGACCGGGCCCAGTTCGTCGTACGCGCCCGGGTCGACGCCCGTCCCGGCGGCCCAGCGGCGCAGGGGCGCGTAGGAGACGAGGGCGATCCGCTCCCCCGGTTCGCTGCGCCGCAGACAGCAGCGCAGCGGCGCGCCGCCCTCCTCGTCCGCGAAGGGAACCATCGGACGGTCCGCGTCGTCAGCTGTGCGGAGATCCTTCAGGACCGCCGGATCGATGGGACGTGCCGTGTACGTCGTCGCGTCCGTGGTCGTGTGCGTCGTCATGTCGCCAGGCTCGCGCCCGCGCCTGCCTGGCACCGGCGGGAAACGGACATCGCATCCGTGCAGGTCCCATGGAAGGATGGCGCAACCGTCACATAACGAGGAGATGACCGCGTGCCTGGCACAAACCTGACCCGCGAAGAGGCGCAGCAGCGCGCGAAGCTGCTCACCGTTGACTCGTACGAGATCGATCTCGACCTCTCGGGCGCGCAGGAGGGCGGCACCTACCGGTCCGTTACCACGGTGCGCTTCGACGTCGAGGAGAGCGGCTCGGAGACCTTCATCGACCTGGTGGCTCCCGCCGTTCACGAGGTGACCCTGAACGGGGACCCTCTCGATCCCGCCGAGGTGTTCAAGGACTCGCGGATCGCGCTTCCGGGGCTCCTGGAGGGCCGTAACGTCCTGCGTGTCGTGTCCGACTGCGCGTACACCAACACCGGTGAGGGCCTGCACCGCTTCGTCGACCCCGTCGACCAGCAGGCCTACCTCTACACCCAGTTCGAGGTCCCGGACGCGCGCCGGGTGTTCGCGAGCTTCGAGCAGCCCGACCTGAAGGCCACCTTCCAGTTCACCGTGAAGGCGCCCACGGGCTGGACCGTGATCTCCAACTCCCCGACGCCCGAGCCCAAGGACGACACCTGGGTCTTCGAGCCGACGCCGCGGATCTCCACGTACATCACCGCGCTGATCGTCGGGCCGTACCACTCCGTGCACAGCGTGTACGAGAAGGACGGACAGAGCGTGCCGCTCGGCATCTACTGTCGGCCCTCACTCGCCGAGTTCCTCGACTCGGACGCGATCTTCGAGGTCACCCGGCAGGGCTTCGACTGGTTCCAGGAGAAGTTCGACTACGCGTACCCGTTCAAGAAGTACGACCAGCTCTTCGTGCCGGAGTTCAACGCCGGCGCGATGGAGAACGCGGGCGCGGTGACGATCCGCGACCAGTACGTGTTCCGGTCCAAGGTGACCGACGCCGCGTACGAGGTGCGGGCCGCCACGATCCTGCACGAGCTGGCCCACATGTGGTTCGGCGACCTGGTCACCATGGAGTGGTGGAACGACCTGTGGCTGAACGAGTCGTTCGCCACCTACGCCGAGGCGGCCTGCCAGGCCTACGCCCCCCAGTCGCGCTGGCCGCACTCCTGGACGACCTTCGCCAACTCCATGAAGACGTGGGCGTACCGGCAGGACCAGCTGCCCTCCACCCACCCGATCATGGCCGAGATCAACGACCTGGACGACGTCCTCGTCAACTTCGACGGCATCACGTACGCGAAGGGGGCGAGCGTCTTGAAGCAGCTCGTCGCCTACGTCGGCATGGACGAGTTCTTCAAGGGCGTGCAGGCGTACTTCAAGCGGCACGCCTACGGCAACACGCGCCTGAGCGATCTGCTGGGCGCCCTGGAGGAGACCTCCGGGCGCGACCTGAAGACCTGGTCGGAGAAGTGGCTCCAGACCGCGGGCATCAACATCCTGCGGCCGGAGATCGAGACCGACGCGAACGGGGTCATCACCTCCTTCGCGATCCGTCAGGAGGCTCCGGCGCTCCCGGAGGGTGCCAAGGGTGAGCCGACGCTGCGCCCGCACCGCATCGCGATCGGCCTCTACAACCTCGACGACGCCAGCGGCAGGCTGGTGCGCGACCAGCGCGTCGAGCTGGACGTCGACGGCGAGCTGACGGCCGTACCGGAGCTGGTCGGGGGGCGCCGCCCGGCGGTCTTCCTGCTCAACGACGACGACCTGTCGTACGCCAAGGTCCGCCTCGACGAGGACTCGCTCGCCTTCGTCACCGAGCACCTCGGCGACTTCGAGTCGTCCCTGCCCCGTGCCCTGTGCTGGGCCTCGGCCTGGGACATGACCCGCGACGGTGAGCTCGCCACCCGCGACTACCTGGCCCTGGTCCTGTCGGGCATCGGCAAGGAGTCCGACATCGGTGTCGTGCAGTCGCTGCAGCGCCAGGTGAAGCTGGCGATCGAGCTGTACGCCGATCCGACGGCCCGCGAGGCGCTGCTGACCCGCTGGACGGACGCGACGCTCGCGCACCTGCGGGCCGCCGAGCCCGGCGGCGACCACCAGCTCGCCTGGGCGCGTGCCTTCGCGACGACCGCCCGTACGCCGGAGCAGCTGGACCTCCTGGAGGGCCTGCTGGAGGACCGGGAGAGCATCGAGGGCCTCGCCGTCGACACCGAGCTGCGCTGGGCGTTCGTCCAGCGGCTCGCGGCGGTCGGACGCTACGACGAGGCGGAGATCGGCGCCGAGGCGGAGCGCGACAAGACGGCGGCCGGTGAGCGGCACGCGGAGACGGCCCGGGCCTCGCGTCCCACCGAGGAGGCGAAGGCGGAGGCCTGGGCCGCGGTCGTCGAGTCCGACAAGCTCCCGAACGCCGTGCAGGAAGCGGTGATCGGCGGCTTCGCGCAGACCGACCAGCGCGAACTGCTCGCCCCGTACACGGACAAGTACTTCTCCGTGGTGAAGGACATCTGGGACGCCCGTTCGCACGAGATCGCCCAGCAGATCGTGGTCGGTCTCTACCCGTCCGTCCAGGTCTCCGAGGAGACCCTCGCCAAGACGGACGCGTGGCTGGCCTCGGCCGAGCCCACCCCGGCCCTGCGGCGCCTGATCTCGGAGTCCCGCTCCGGGGTCGAGCGCGCGCTGAAGGCCCAGGCGGCGGACGCTGCGGCGGCGTCCGCGTAGTCCGTCGTACGTGAGTGGGGGCTCCCGGCGTCGTGCCGGGAGCCCCCTTTCGCATGAGCGCGCGGGTGGGCGCGGGTGGGCGCCCGGGGTCACGCCAGGGCGCGGGCGAGTGCGAGCATCGTGCGGGTCTGGAGCTCGGTCTGGTCGGCCACGGGGACCCAGCGGGCGTCGAAGGTGCTCGCCAGCTCACGGGCCCAGGTCTCCACGAGGGTGTCCAGCGCGGGGGCGCCGTCCAGGGCCTGCCGCATCATGGCCGCAGCGCGCAGCGGGATGCGCCGGGCGGCGACGCCGAGGGAGACGGAGTTGCCCACGGTGGTGGCGAGTTCGGCGGAGTTCCAGGTGTCCACGACTCCGGGGCCGATGTCCATGAGCTCGCGGGCGGCGGTGAAGTGGGCGATCTCTTCTGGAGTCTCCGGTGACCTGGGTCCCAGTTCCCCGACCACCGCCTCCAGTTGTTTGGCCCGGCCGAGCAGGATCTCGCTCGCCTCCGCGACCTCGCGCCGGGGCTCGGCGACGGGCCGTGGATCGCTGACGCCCGCCACGCTCCAGAAGGGCGCCTCGACGACCGCCGACACGGTTCCGTGCCGCATCGCGTACAGCCAGGTCGCCTGTGAGGTGAAGCCGGACGGGTCCCGTTCCTCGGTGGGGCTGCTGTCCGGCAGGACGAGCACGCCCGGGCTCTCGGCCAGCCATCCCATGCCGTCGAACGGCCGGTGTTCCAGCGGAATGCCGAGGTCCGCCGCGATCCGGCGGTAGGCGGCCGCCGCCCCCGGCACCGCGCGAGTCAACTGCAGAAAGGATCCGCCCACTTCGACGCCGTGGAGCGAGAACTGCACGACCGGGCGCAGTTCGTCGATGAGCCGCACCAGCGCCTCGGACTCCGGCATCACCGGACGCGGGTCACTGGCGACGGGCGGAAACTCGGGCTGCGCGGCGAAGGCGGGCCGGTAGAAGCGCCGGTAGTAACCCCGGAGGGTCGGCGAGGCCTCGGCCGCCGGTCCCTCGCCGGGCAGCCCCTCGCCGGGCAGCCGCTCGCCGGACCGCCCGGTCAGCCATCGCCCGGCGAGGCTCGCGCCGTCGGGGTCGAGGCAGAGCAGGAAGTTCCAGGTGCAGCCGGACTCCTGGAGCAGCGCGGGCTCCCGCGCGAACCTCTCGGCCAGGGAGAGCGAGGTGACCCCGCCCACCGGTTCGTTGGCGTGCGCGCCGGCGACCGTGAGGATGTGCCGGGGGCCGTGTCCGGCCGACAGCAGCCACAGCGGCCGGCCGGCACGCGAGGTCCCGACGGCACGCAACCGCAGTGCACCGGGCCGTGCCGCCACCGTCGCGCGAGCGCGTCGCAGCAGCTCACCGAGGGTGGGATACGGGGTTCCCCGCATGCCGGGCTCCGGTCAGGTGCCGTTCGCGTTGCTGTCCCCGGTGGTCTCCTTCTTGTCCAGCGGACGGATCACGATCTTGGCGGCCATGTGGCCCCCTCTCTGTGTGGGCTCTGCGGTGGCCGAGTACCTGTCCTGCGAAACGGATCAGCCGCCGTTGCCTCCGCTGCTGTCGCCCGTGGTCTCCTTCTTGTCCAACGGGCGGATCACAATCTTGGTGGGCACCCCAACTCCTCCCGTCGGTAGGGACGTTGAGCGTTGCGGGCGCGATCGCCGACCGCGTCCTGTCAAGGCTCGACTCGGGGGACCAGAGTGTCAAGGCATGTACCTGTAACGGGAAGGGGTCCTGGTGACGGTGCCGGTCGACACGCTCCGCAGGCCCCGGATCAAGCCCGAGCACCGGCCGTACCGCACGATCGACGGCAACGTCCGCATCGGCAGCGTCATCCACGGCATCGGCGCCTGGATCGCGGACCCGCAGGGGGGTCTGGACGCTGGTCGAGACGACGGACGGAACGCGTGAGCCGTCGGCGGTGGTCGGCGAGGTGCTGAGGGCGCATCCCGAACTTCCCGACCTCACGCCCGAGGACGCCCGGCAGGCCATGGCGGACCTGCTCGACGCCGGGTTCATGGAGGACGCGGCGGCGCCCGTGCCGGTGTCCGAGCGGGAACGGCTGCGCTACAGCCGGGGAGTGCCGCTGCTGCGCTGGATGGACCTCGGCCCCCGGACTAGGACCTGGGACGCCCAGCTCCGGCTGCGCCGGGCCCGGGTGCTGCTGGTCGGCGTCGGCGGCACGGGCGGGTACGCCGCGCAGAGCCTGGTCGCCTCCGGGGTCGGCCGTCTGCGCTGTGTGGGCCCGCACATGGTGGCGCAACCGCCGCGGCCGTCAGTCCTCCTGGCCCGGGATCCCGCCGGTGACGTCGACGAAGGTGCCGGTGATGCCGCCCACAGGCCCGCACCCCGCGCGGCCCCAGTTCCATCGCCAGGTTGCTTCCCGCAGCCAGGACACACGCCGTCGACCACAAGAGCCTCCAGGAATCCCCCGCACCTCGCCCACCTCCGCGTGCTCGTACGCACTCAACTCGGCGTCCGCCCGTTCCAGTTGCTCGAACACCGCCTCCGCGTGCCGCAGCACCAGCTCAGCCGCGCCCGTGAGCCGCACCCGGCGCCCTTGTGCCCCCAGCAGGGTGGCCCCGAGTCGCCCGGCGGGATTGGTCAGCGGGAGCCGGCCGCCCGCCACGCGGCCCGAGCTGGCCGAACACCGTCGCCCCGAACGCCAGTACCATTCCCGCCACCTGCACCGGCGCCAGCGCCTGTCCCAGCGCCGCCCAGCCGATGACGGCCGCGGTCAGCGGCGACAGCGGGCCGAGGAAGGTGACCTGGGTGGCGCTGAGCCGGCCGATGCCCCGGAACCAGAGCCAGTACGCCACCGCCGTGTTCGCCAACGCGAGGTAGACGTATCCGCCGACCGCCCGGCCGTCCAGCGCGGGCGGCGCGCCCTCGACCAGGAGGGCGACCGGGACGATCAGCAGCCCGCCCGCCGTCAACTGCCAGGCGGTGAGCGCCAACGGACCGACCCCGTCCGGCCGGCCCCACCGCTTGGTGAGCACCGTGCCGGTGGACATCGACGCGGTCGCGGCGAGCGCCGCGAGGACCCCCACCGCGTCCAGCGCGCCCGCCGCCTTCAGCACGACGAGGCTGACACCGAGGGCCGCGGCGATACCGGTGAGGAGCGTCCGCAGGGTCGGGCGGTCACCGAGCAGCAGCGCCGCGAGGCCCGCGACGAACAGCGGCCCGACCGAGCCGACGACCGCCGCCATGCCGCCGGGCAGCCGATACGCGGAGAGGAACAGCAGCGGAAAGAAGGCGCCGATGTTCAGCGCGCCCAGCACCGCCGCCTTCCCCCACCAGGCGCCGCGCGGCAGCACCCGGGCCAGCGCGAGGAGCAGCAGCCCGGCGGGCAGGGCTCGCATCACCCCGGTGAACAGGGGGCGGTCGGCGGGGAGGAGCTCCGTGGTGACGGCGTAGGTGCTGCCCCAGGAGATGGGGGCCAGTGCGGTCAGGGCTATGAGGGCGGGACGGTTCGCGTTCGCGGCCATGGGGGCACCCGATTCCAAAGTAGGTCAGTGGGAAGTAGCTTAGCCATAAGCGACTTTTGGTCAAGCTACTTTTCACTGAACAACTCACCCCCAAGCGACTCACCCCCAAGCAACTCCCTTGCCAGCTACTTCCTCGTCAGCTACTTTCTTGCGGGCAATCGACCCCTCGGCGGATACTCGCCCCCATGAAGACGCCCCAGGACCCCGTCGACGCGATCATCGAGCAGTGGGCCACCGTCCGGCCGGACCTCGACACCGCCGCTATGGAGGTCTTCGGCCGCGTCTTCCGGCTCGCCCGCACGATGGGCGACCGGATGGAGAAGGCGTACGCGCCCTACGGGATCTCGCGCGGGGAGTTCGACGTGCTCGCGACCCTGCGTCGCTCGGATGCCCCGTACACCCTCTCGCCCCGGCAGCTCTCGGCGACGCTCATGCTCACCACCGGCGGAATGACCGGACGCCTGGACAAGCTGGAACGCGCGGGGCTGCTACGGCGCTCCCCCGACCCGCACGACCGGCGCGGACTCCAGGTGACGCTCACGGACAAGGGGCTGCGGCTCATCGATGAGGCCGTCGGCGCGGGGCTCGCCGTCCAGACGGAGGCCCTGGCCCACCTCGACGAGGAACGAGCCGGTCAACTGGCCGCCCTGTTGCGTGAGTTGCTGATGGGCACCGGCGCCTAGGGTCTCGACCGGGCCCCCGAACCAGGCCCTGAGGGCCTCAGCCCGCCGTGGCGACCCGGCTCGACCTGACGCGTATCGCGGCGAGCCTGCCCAGAACCTGAGCCAGTGCCATCAGCAGCAGCGCGGCGGTCCAGGCGGCGGCACCGGTGATCAGGTTGTCCTGGCTGAACCGCGCCAGGCTCCCGGAACCGCCATGAGTGGCCCAGTACTCGAATCCGGCGCGCGAGGCCATGCCGACGATCCACAGGAGCGCGGCGAGCGCCCCGGCGCGGGCGAACGCGACCCCGTCCGAGGCGCGGCTCAGCCGGGTGGCCGCGCCGCAGGCGACGCCCAGGACCGCGCCGGCGACGACACCGGCGATGTCGAGTCCGAGGTCGTGCCCCTGGGTCGGGAAGGACTTGAGGTAGTAGGCGGCCGCGGCGGCGACGGCCACGAGCGGCAGCAGCGTGTTGTGCAGCGTCTGCCGGACGCCTCGGATCTGCGGGATCACGAGGAGGATGAGGGACGCGGAGATCACGTAATCGGTCGTCGTCATGCCCATGAGCTTGCGCTTCACGACGCGGAACCACCTCGGCTCCAGGGTGGAGCCCAGGGTGGGTTTCCGCCTCAACCCACGGGTTGAGATCCAGGCGCGTGCCGCCGTCCTCGGCGTCGGGCGGCTCGACCACTACTGGCCGGGGTCGCCGTCGCCCCGCTGGTCGTCGCAGTCGTAGTACACGTACTGATCGATGTCCAGCGACGCCCCGGCCTCGGCCGACCAGGCCAGCAGGGGCGCGCCCAGGAAGATGCCCTTCTGCCGCGGGTCCTCGGGATCGGTGAGCTCCTGGACGACCACCAGGGAGACGTCGGCGTCCCCGGAAGCGGCCAGCCGCCCCAGGGTCGTGGCGAACTCCGGTCCCCAGCCGAGGACCACCGGTTCGAGATCCTCCGGCCGCCCGGGTCCGCCCGCGGCCGAGACGTGCCGGATCCAGGTCGCATGCGCGCGCGGCGGCGACTGGGGGCGCCTACGGCTGCCGATCGCGGTCGCCTCGTCGGGCCCGGTCCCCAGCCGCGCGGAGATCTCCTCCGGTTGCAGGGACTCGCTGACCACTCTCAGGTACATCCGGAACGCGGTCACGGCCGGTACCTGTCATGCGTCGGAACCAAGATCTTCCCGTCCTTGCGCACGAGGACGTCCCTGCCCTCGCCGTCACGCATCGCGTCGAACGCGTGGTCGTAATCACCGTAAACCGTTACCATCGGTCATGTTCGACTCAACGTCGCACGCGGTGACATACCGCACCCGACGCGGTGTTGATGTCCCGACGCTTCTACGAAGCGGCGGTCACCCTCGCCTCACTCCCCCTCCGGGCGAGATCGGTTCGAAGACGGATCCCCGCCCAGCGCCGCCGCCAACGCCCGCTCGACGGCCGCCGCGTCGGGGGATTCGGCGGCCCAGGCCACGTATCCGTCGGGCCGCACCAGCACGGTCGTACGCCGGTCGCTCGCCCAACTCTCCACGGTGAGACGGTCCTTGCGCGCCTTGAGGTCGTCCAGGCGGTACGTCCGGACGGCCGCCGTCGGTGCGACGAGGACGAACCGGCCGCCGCGCAGGGCCTCGTAGAGGCGGCCGTTCTTCAGGGCGACATCGGGGACGCGGGTGCCGACGAGGGTGTGAGAGCCGCGCGGAGCCCGGTAGGCGAAGCCGATGCCGGTGATCTGGCCCGCCGCCTTCCGGCCTACGGGGCCGACGCCGTTGAGGACCGTGGTGAGCGCGGAGCGCAGCGCCAGCGTCCACGGATGCTTGGCCATCGCGAGCCGGACGATCCCGCCGCTGCTGCGCAGCACCGCCCTGCCGACCGGGTGGCGCTCGGCCTGGTAGGTGTCCAACAGGTCCGCGTCCGCGTGGCCGTGGACGACCAGCGCGAGCTTCCAGCTGAGGTTCGCCGCGTCCTGGAGGCCGGTGTTCATGCCCTGGCCGCCGGCCGGGGTGTGGACATGGGCGGCGTCACCGGCGAGGAAGACCCGCCCGACCCGGTACGCGGGTGCCTGGCGCTCGTCGCTGTGGAAGCGGGACATCCAGCGCGCGTCGTGCATGCCGTAGTCATGGCCGAGGGAGAGCCGGACGATCTCCTTGACCTCGTCGAGTTCGAGCGGCGCGCTGTCGGGGACGTCGCGGCCGCGGTGCCAGCCGATCACACGGTAGTAGCCGTCGCCGAAGGGCACCATGAAGGCGAAGGCGTCGCCGACGGCGTTGGCGGTGAGGATCGACTCCGGCTCCTCGGCGAGCAGGACGTCGGCGAGGACGACGGACCGGATGACCGACTTCCCGGGGAACGGCAGCCCCACCGCCTCACGCACCGCGCTGCGCATCCCGTCCGCCCCGACGACGTACGCGGCCGCCAACTCCCCCGCCGCCCCGTCCGCACCCCGGACTTCGAGCGTGACGCCCGCCGCGTCCTGGCGCAGTCCGGTCACCTCGGTCTCGTACACGAACCGCACCCCGGCCTCGACGGCCCGCCGCTCCAAGGCCCGTTCCACCTCGTACTGCGGGATGACGAGCAGGTGGTTGAAACGGGAGGGAAGCGTGTCGAGGGCGAAGGAGAGCCGACCGAAGAGGCGGATGCGGTCGACGGTCCGGCCGTGACTCTCCAGCTCGTCGGCGAGACCGCGGGCGTCGAGCTGCTCCAGGGTGCGGGCGTGCAGGACGAAGGCGCGGGAGAGGTTGCTGATCCCGTGCGGGCGCTTCTCGACGAGGGTGACGGAGACACCGGCGGCGGCGAGGTCCCCGGCCAGCAGAAGGCCGGTGGGGCCGGAGCCGACGACGATCACGTTCCGGGGCACGGTGGCGCCGTTCACATGGCCGTTCGTCTTGTCGTTCATGGCGGCCTCCTGATGCCAACGCTCGTTGGTCAACGTTTGTTGGCCAACGCTTGTTTACCAACATAGAGAGCCCGCTCTGGACTGTCAACAACTGTTGGCCTACGGTTGTTGGCATGCCCGACAAGGAACTCCCCGCACCCGCCCCGTCCCCCGCGGCCCGCCGCTCGGACACCACCCGCACCGCGATCCTCACCGCCGCGCGCGAACGCTTCGCCGCCGACGGCTACGAGCGCGCCACGATCCGCTCGATCGCTAAGGACGCACGGATCGATCCGTCGATGGTGATGCGCTACTACGGCTCGAAGGAGGGACTGTTCGCCGCGGTCCTCGACGTCGACCTGCGGCTTCCGGGCCCGGACGGGCTGGACCCGCACGAGGTGGGCCGCGTCCTGGTGGGCCACTTCCTCGACCTCTGGGAGGAGAACGAGGTGCTCACCGTGCTGCTCCGGGTCGGCGTGACCAATCCGGACGGCGCCGCGCGCATGCAGGGCATCTTCCGGGACCAGCTCATGCCGGTCGCGCTGCGCGTCTGCCCCGACCCGGAGCAGGCGCCAGCACGGGCCGCGCTGACCGCCTCACAGGTGCTGGGCATGGCGATGGCCCGCTACGTCCTGCGGTTCCCGCCCGCCGTCGCGCTGCCCCGCGAGGAGGTCGTGGCGTGGCTGGCGCCGACGGTGCAGCGGTATCTCACGGCGCCGCATCCGTGACGGGCCCCGAAAAGAGTCCCCCGAGAACACGCCGAGGGACTCCGAAAACACATCGAGGGAGTCCCCGCACCCGGTGGGTGCGCGGACTCCCTCGATCGAGAAGGATCCAGGCCTCGGCGCGCGGCCGGGGCTTCAGGAAGCGAGCCGGGATCAGGTCCGCTTCGGCTGCTTGTCGGACTTGTCCAGGACCATCACGAGGCCCGCGATGACCAGGAACAGGACGATCGGCGTCACGACGTAGAGGCCGAGCGTTTCGATCACGCTCAGGCCCTTGCCGGGGTCGTCACCGTCGTCGCGGGTCAGCGCGAGCGCGGGGGACGACATGAGCAGCATCATCAGCGTCGTACCGGAAGCCAGGGCGCCGGCGCGCAGGGCGTTCTTCTTGTCCACGGTGCAAACGTAGCGAACACCTGAATGAGTCGCGCGCCCGGGGTGCCGTACGGAGGCCGCACCCCCGCCCGGACGCCCCGCTCACACACCCCGGTCACGCCCGCTCACCCGCCTCCGTCACGCCCGCCGCGATCCCCGGACCGTCCCCGCAGCACGTCGATCAGCGCGTACAGCCGGGGCGAGGCCGCGAGCTCCTCCAGGGTCACCGGGCGGCCATCCGCGTCGGCGATGGGCAGCCGCCAGTTCGGGTACTGGTCCCACGTGCCCGGCAGGTTCTGCGGTCGCCGGTCCCCGACCGTGTCCGGGAGCCATACGCCGATCATGCGGGCCGGGGTGCGCAGCAGGAAGCGGTACACGGCCTGGATCTCGGCCTCCTCCGACACCGCCGAACCCGCGTCGCCCGCCCCGTGCAGCAGCCCGAGGCGGGCGAGCAGCGCCAGCCATTCCCCCGTGTCCGCCGTGGCCGCGGTCCGCTCGTCCTCCAGAGAGCCGGTGAGCAGGCCGAGCCGGTCGCGGAGTTCGACGTGGTCGCCGGTGAGCCGGGAGGCGGTGGGCGGCAGGTCGTGGGTGGTGGCGGTGGCCAGGCAGTCGGGGCGCCAGCGCTCGGAGGGCAGGGGCTTCCCGTCGCCGTCCCAGTCCCGTTCGAACCACAGCACCGAGGTGCCGAGCACCCCGCGCTCGTGCAGCGTCTCGCGCACGCCGGGCTCGACCGTGCCGAGGTCCTCGCCGATCACCAGGGCCCCGGCCCGCGAGGCCTCCAGGGTCAGGATCGCGAGCATCGCCTCGGCGTCGTAGCGGACGTACGTGCCCTCGGTGGGCGGCTGTCCCTGCGGCACCCACCAGAGCCGGAACAGGCCCATCACATGGTCGATGCGCAAGGCGCCGGTGTGTCGGAGGAGGGCGCGCAGGAGGCGGCGGTAGGGGGCGTAGCCCGAGGCGGCGAGGCGGTCCGGGCGCCAGGGCGGCAGGCCCCAGTCCTGGCCGCGTGCGTTGAAGGCGTCCGGGGGCGCGCCGACGGACATGCCCGCCGCGAAGTACTCCTGCTGCGCCCAGGCGTCGGCTCCGCCGGGATGCACTCCGACCGCGAGGTCGTGCACGAGGCCCACCGCCATCCCCGCGTCGCGCGCGGAACGCTGGGCGGTGGCGAGCTGGGCGTCGGTGAGCCAGGCGAGGCGGCTGTGGAAGTCGACGCGGTCCATCAACTCACCGCGGGCGCGGGTGGTTTCGGGTGAGCGCGGGTCACGCAGGCCCACCGGCCACCGCTGCCACTCGGGGCCGTAGGCCTCGGCGAGCGCGCACCAGGTGGCGTGGTCCTCCAGTGCCTCGCCCTCGTCGGCGAGGAAGTCGACGTAGGCGGCGCGTCGGCCGGGCCCGAGCGGCACTTGGCACACCAGTTCCAGCGCTTCGCGCTTGAGCTCCCACACGGCGTCGCGGTCGATCAACGCGCCCTTGTGGAGCACGGATGCGCGCAGTCGCTCGGCGCGCTCCAGCAGCGCCCCTACCCGGCCCGGATCGTCGACGTAGGCGAACTCGGGGATGTCCTCGATCCGCAGATGGACCGGGTCGGGGAAGCGGCGGGAGGAGGGCCGGTACGGGGAGGGGTCGGTGGGGATGCCGGGTACGGCCGCGTGCAGCGGGTTGACCTGCACGAATCCGGCACCGAGCGCCCGGCCGGCCCAGGCGGTGAGTTCGGCGAGGTCGCCGAGGTCGCCCATGCCCCAGGAGCGCCGGGAGAGGAGGGAGTAGAGCTGGACGAGGAGTCCGTACGTGCGTCCGGGCGGCGCGGGCAGCCGGGCGGGGGCGGCGACGAGGTGGGCCTCGGCGGTGCGGCCGTCGGGGGCGGTGGCGTGCAGGGTGTGGACGCCGGGCGGGAGTTGCTCGGCGGCGGCGCGGGTCTCGCCCTGTTCGGTGGTGATGCGCAGCCGGGTGCCGGTCGGCAGTCCGGCGAGCGCGGCGGGCGGGCTGCCGCCCCAGCACACCACCGTCGGCGGCAGCAGCCGCTCCCGTGTCTCGGCCTCCCGGGAGGCGAGGGCCGCGCGGACGGCGTCCGGGGTGCTCGCGTCGACGCCGAGCGCCGCCAGGGCCGCGACGACCGCGGTGTCCGTGGCCGCGACCGTACGGTCCGGGGAGGGGCTGTAGGAGGTGGCGACGCCGTGCAGTGCGGCGAGCCGCGCCAGCGGTGCGTGCGGGTCGGGAGGGCCGGCCGGCGAGGAGCCGGCGGGCGAGGGGTCCGCGGGCGGGCGAGGCGCCATCTATACCCCCGAGATGTCCGTGGCGGCGCCGGTGGAGACGGGCTCGCTGGTCAGGTGCGCGGCGTCGGCCAGCGGCGGTTCGCTGGTCAGCGGCTCGGCATCGGGGAGGGGAGGCTCGCTGGTCAGCGGCGGTTCGACGGAGGCGCCCTCGGCGCTGAAGACGCACACATGGGGCTCGACGGAGGGCTCCGTCGGGCGTTTGGAGAGGGCCGAGAGCAAAAGGTGTGCCGATGCGGCCACGGGGGTCTCCTTGTCGTCGTACGGCGGGAAGCGGGTTATCGCAGCTCTACCCAGCGGGCGCCGGGGCAGACGTATGCGGACGGACAACGTGTGTCTGGTCACATTCTGTTCGGGTGGAGCCCGACTCCCCGAGCTTCCTGAGTTCCCCGAGAGCTTTTCGACGATCACTATTCACTCAGTACATATATCGAGTGCATACTGATCTGTATGAGCACCCGTCACATCCTGTTGGGGCTGCTCGCCGGAGGCCCGAGCCATGGCTACGACCTCAAGCGACGGCACGACGAACGCTTTCCGCAGGCCCGCCCGCTGGCCTACGGGCAGGTCTACACGACCCTGCAGCGCCTGGTCCGCGACGGACTCGCCGAGCTCGACGGGACCGACTCGGACGGCGGCCCGGAGCGCACCATGTACCGCTCCACCGAGGACGGGACCCGTGAACTGGCCCACTGGGCCACGGAGATCGCCCCGCCCGCACCCTTCGTGACGAACGAGATCTTCGCCAAGGTCGTCGTCGGGATCCTCGCCTCGACGGACGCCGCCGGCTATCTGCGGGCGCAGCGTGCCGCGCACATGGCGCGGATGCGCGAGCTGACCGCGGTGAAGACGAGCCCGGGCGCCGATCTCGCGACCGTGCTCTCCGCCGACTACGCCCTCACCCACCTCGACGCCGATCTCCGCTGGATGGACACCACAGCGGCCCGGCTCACCACTCTGACCGCGGAGGTCGACGCTGCCTAATGCTGTTGTCAAGCCACGAGACGGAGAGGTGGCCGGGCCTCGTAGGGGCGTCGGTCGCGCAGGATGGCGTAGAGAACGTTGATCTTGCGCCGGGCCAGGGCGATCAGGGCCTGATGGTGTCGTTTGCCTTCGGATCGTTTGCGGTCGTAGAAGGCGCGCGAGGTGGGGTCGCGCTGGATGGAGCAGAACGCGGCCTGGTAGAAGACCCGTTTGAGGGCCTTGTCGCCTCCGGTCGCGCTGCGCGAGTAGCGGATCTTGCCGGACTGGGAGAGTACCGGGGACAGTCCGGAGGCGGCGGCCAGCGCGTCGCCGCTGGTGAAGCGGCGGATGTCGCCGACGGCCGCGATGAACTCGGCGGTGAGGCCGGCCCCCATCCCCGGCAGGCTGCGGATGAGGGCCCCGTCAGGGTGGCCGGTCACCAGTTTTTCAATCTCGGCTTCCAGGGCCTTGATGCGGTGTTTGCCGGCCAGCAGCTCGTCGGCGAGTTCCCGGATGAGCTGGGCGGTGCGGCGTTCGCCGGGCAGGACGGCGTGCTGGGCGAGCGCGGCGGTGTGCGCCGCGTCGGCCAGCGGCTGCGCGGTGGTGGTCTTGACCCCGTGCCGGTGCGGGTAGCCGGCGATCCGTGCGGTGCCCGCGCGGCGGATCTCGGCCGGTGTGACGTAGTGGCCCAGCAGGATGAGACCGGACTGGTTCGTCGGGTCGACGGCCCGTTCCAGGCCGGGGTGGATACCGGTGAGCAGGTCGCGCAGCCGTGCGGTGCGGGCGGTGGCCTCCTTGACCAGCGTGGTGCGGTGGCTGACCAGCAGCCGCAGCTCCACGGCGCTGTCGTCGGGCAGCTCGACGGTGCGCAGGTCGTCGCGGAGCATGACCTGTTCGGCGATGACTTTGGCGTCACGGGGGTCGGACTTGTTCTCGCCGCCCCTCGTCGCGCGACGGGCACGGTTGACGGCCAGGCCGGGGACGTGGACGACGCGGAAGCCGGCGGTCAGGAGCATGGCGGTCAGCAGGGCGGCGATGCCGCCGAGGATGTCCAGGCCGACGGTG